>JBCBJQ010000047.1:0-42620 GCA_038523235.1 Cyanobacteria bacterium J06626_4 | reverse complement strand
ACGAGCATCTTGACCGTTTGCCCGACAGACATCAATCCGGAGTGCCATCGTTCTGAAAGTCAACAACCCACAAATTGAGAACTGACAGACCACTAGGCTGGGTTTGTTCAGTTGAGTCGGTTCAAGAATTTGTCTGCATGAGAGGAATATCTTGATTTGAGTGTGATTCATCTGTACTATTGCGTTAGTCTTAAAGTCCGATGTGTTGTGTACGTCTAATGAGCAGTAAAAGGTTGCTAAGTTTTCGATTGCCTGATGCCCTTGCCGATGATCTGAAGACAAAAGCTTCAGAAGAAGACGTTTCGATGACCGCGTTAGCCTCTCGCTACTTTAAGGAAGGGTTGAATCGTCGCGTTGATCAATGTTCTACCAACCCGGAAATGCCGGGGCGACCCAGCCGTTGGCACCATGAAGTTTTAGGTCAATCCCATGGCGACGCGGGTACTGACTCAGTGCTGCCATACGATAATGACTCAGTGCAGGGGTGGAACCCGATGCTATCTGACCCGCCAGACGATGGGCCAACAGCTAACTCAGCGCTGTTTTACGGTGATGCTGCTATCGGCGGTTACACCAACGGCAGAACTAATTTGCCTGATCAAAAGACTGAACTCTTAGTGAAGTTTGAGAAGTTTATTGCTGTGTTGGAAGATTCGATGGATTTTTGGGCTCAAGATATTAGCGACGATATCTTAGAGGCGATCGGCGATTTGTCGAAGTTGAAAGCCAGGCTGAAATCGGCACCCTGCAAAAGCAAGTAACCGATACCGCAATGAACTCATTCACCAGGGTTGACAGGAGAGGCCACACACATTCGACGAAGGGCTTTGAACGGCGGCAGCATTGACCTATCGAGGAGTAAAGTCAAGTGACTCCACCAGTCAGCATTCGTATCGCTGAGCCGACTGATGTGCCGCAGTTGGCAACGCTGTTTAAAGCCACGGTATTACAGCACGGCTCGCAGTATTACACCGCACAGCAGACGGCAGCCTGGGCGGCGGCGGCAGACGATCGCGCTCGCTTTCAGCAATTTATCCTCAGCGTCACGACCTATTTAGCGGTCAATGAATCCAATATTCTGGGATTTGCGGGCATTAGCTCAGACGGATATGTCGCCTCCGCCTATATTCATCACCAGTATCTAGGCCAGGGCATTGGTTCAGCCTTGATGGCGCAAATCTTAGATCATGCTGAGCGCGATTGCCTACCACGCCTTTACTGCGAAGCCAGCAAATTTAGCGTGGGATTGTTTATCAAGTTTGGCTTTCGCCTCTACGCGACAGAAGTTGTCGAACGTCACGGCGTTTCGTTTGAGCGATATCTGATGGAGAAGCTCATGGTCAGAAAAAAGGCTGATGCGGACTGCCCGTGATTTAGACGTCAGCGGTTTCTGCCGACTTCAGGCCGAATTCATAGAGCGCGGGTAAAAAGTTGCGGTTTTCGTGGCCGGGGCGGCTGAGCTTGCACAGGGCAAAGCGCTGTAAAGGTGACAAAGCAGACCACTGAACGAGAGCGATTGCGGTGTCAAACTGTGCGGCTTGTGTCGTCACCTCAGCCGGTATTTGACCCAGTTGCTGCCAAGGGGGCTGGGCCTCCACCGGTAAATCTTTGGCGGGAGCCCCCGTATATTCAGTGACTAACGCCTGCAAACTGTCGTAATACGCGATGATTTCTGCTGCGGTTTGACAGGGATGGGTGACGATGCGCTCGCGATCGCTGTCAGAAAATTTATGCCAGTGGTCGAGCTTGAGCTTGACGCCACAGGTGTCAAGCTTATAGCGCACCTGCATCGGAATGCACCGGAGCGACTGTACGAAGTCAGCTTCGAACTGGAAAAAGGTGAGATCAGAAGTAGGCATGGTGATACGGGTAAAGAGGGCTGATGGGGAAGAGGGCGTGGCGGGTGGAGAGTAGAGGGAGCAATAAGGGGCCAGGGCGCAAGGGGGCCAAGGGCAGGATTTGTCGTCTTATTTCAGAAAATCGGCAAAAACTCCGAATTTCAAACTCCGTAGGGCTGTGCCCTTCCCGCCGGGTATTCAGAATTCTGAACTCCGAATTCTGAACTCGTTTTACCGATCGCGGGCGACTCCCACCAGCCCGAGATCGCGCTGCTCCCCTGACATCGCCATCACGTTCATCTCTGCGGTTAAAGGCACGACTGCGACCGCACTGGCTTTGAGTTCTGGCTGCAGCGAAATGGGGCAAACGGCAGAGTGCGTGAGGGCATTGCATTCCGCCTGATCGGCCCACAATGCTCCCCAGTGCATAGGGATAAACAGCACGCCTTTGCGAATGTACTGGGTGACGAGGAGTTTGAGGCGCGCCGCGCCCCGGCGAGATCGCACCTCGACCCAATCACCCGACTGCAGCTGCAGCCGCTGCGCGTCGAGGGGATTCATCTCTAGCAGCGGTTCGGGGTGCATCTTGCGAATTTTGTCGATGCGGCCCGTGCGGGTTTGGGTGTGCCAGTGGCCATACAGCCGGCCATTGGTTAGCACAAAGGGGAAGTCGGTATCCGGCAGCTCGGCCAAACCGCCTTCATGAAAGGCGGCAAAGTTGGCGCGACCATTGGGCGTCGGAAAGTGATGATCAGCGTAGAGGCGCTTGTCATACTTGTTCCAGGCCGTCTGTACGGTTTCCTGCTGAGGGCAAGGCCATTGAATCGAACCAGCAGCCAGGCGATCGTGGCTGAGGCCCGTCATGTCACAAACGCGACCGGCGGTTAGCTGCACAAACTCGTCATACACCTCAGCCGCTGACTGCCAGGCAAACTGCTGCTTAAATCCCAACCGTTGGCCCACCGCCGCAAAAATTTCCCAGTCGGCGCGAGTTTCACCAGGTCGAGGTTGAAACGCCGGGCACAGGGTCACCGTGCGCTCCGAATTCGTCATGATGCCAGTTTTTTCGCCCCACTGGGCAGCGGGCAGCAAGACGTGGGCATATTCTGCCGTCTCAGTGGGATAGTAGGCATCTTGATAAACGGTAAAGGGCGATCGCCGGAGGGCGGCTTTAGTGCGTTTAATATCGGGCATGCTCACAGCCGGATTGGTCGCGGCCACCCAAAATAGACCCACGGCTCCCTGCTCTAGGCCTACCATCATGTCCCAAGCGGCTAAGCCCGGCGTGGGTGAAATGCTGCCGGCGGGCAATTGCCAGACCTGCTCCACGGCCCGGCGGTGATCGGGATTTTTGACCAAGCGGTAGCCCGGCAGAATGTGGGCTAAGCCCCCCGCTTCTCGGCCTCCCATGGCATTCGGCTGGCCGGTGAGCGAAAAGGGGCCAGCACCGGGTTTGCCAA
Organism: Cyanobacteria bacterium J06626_4; assembly: GCA_038523235.1. Lineage (GTDB taxonomy): Bacteria > Cyanobacteriota > Cyanobacteriia > Phormidesmidales > Phormidesmidaceae > Halomicronema. Next base: position 39,322 of record JBCBJQ010000047.1, on the reverse strand, counting down.
TTTGTCCGGTCATGAGGTGCAGGTTGATTAGCGTTCGGGCTTTGGCCGTACCTTCAGAGGATTGATTAATCCCCATCGACCAGAGCGACAACACACTTTTCGACAAGCCCCACCAACGGGCCGCCTCTTCTAAATCTTTGACCGTAATGCCGCAGACTTCGGCCACCCGCTCGGGCGGATAGTGGCGAATCACCTCAGCGTAGGCTTGGAAATCCTTCGTGGCTTCGTCAATGAACATGGCATCAATCCACCGTTGCCGCAGCAGAATATGAGCAATCCCGTTCATCAACGTAATGTCCGTACCGGGATGAATCGCCAAATGCAAATCCGCATCCTTGGCCGTTTCCGTCCGGCGCGGATCAACCACAATCAGCTTGACTTTGCCGCGCTTTTTGCGGTGATACTTGCGCAGCCGATTGAACACGATGGGATGACACTCAGCGGTATTGGTGCCAATCAAAAAGGCGCAGTCGGTGTTTTCTAAATCGTCGTAGCAAGGCGGTGGCCCATCGGAGCCAAAGCTTTGAATATAGGCGGCAACAGCGGAAGACATGCACAAGCGTGAATTGGCATCAAAATTGTTGGTGCCTAAACACCCCTTCAACAACTTTTGGGCGGTGTAATAGTCTTCGGTTTGGAGCTGACCTGACCCGTACATACAGACGGCTTCAGGGCCCTGAGTTGCAACAACATGGCGAATGCGATCGCTGATCGCATCCAAGGCCTCATCCCAACTGACGCGCCGAAAGGGCTCATCTAATGACGCCCGCATGAGCGGATACAGCAGTCGGTTTTTATCGATCGCCTCGGCAATGGTGGCTCCTTTGACACACACCATGCCCTGACTTGATGGATGGGCGCGATCGCCGCGCACCGTCCACTCACTGTCTGCAGGGGCTTTTTTTGACTTTGTGGGTGAGACCTCAAGGCCACAACCGACACCGCAATAGGGGCACAGAGTTTTGGTGGATGTCATGATGGCTTACCTTTGGGCGATCTCGACAAGATCAGACGAGTTTCGACGGTGTAAGAACGCTATCTGGATGATGATCCAAATGAGAAATTCGGTGTGATGGCCAGTCCAGATCAGACTGACGTTGCATGAGTTTCCAGGACCTGAATCCGGTGAGCAGGATTGAATTGATCGTCTTGATTGGAGAAAAGTCGGGAGACACCTCCAGATCAATGGAATGTATCCCCCGACTACTGTCTGATGGTTGAAGGGAAACTCGAGAAAAGCTTCCCCCCGAATCGAACGGTTCGTTATAGCAAACGAGCCGACTGCTCATTGGGCAGTGCTGTTGGATGGGTGACCAAGTCAGGCTCTTCGCCCTCATGGAAGTCAGCGAAGGAGCCCTGCGGCTCATCCAAGAAGAAGACACAGAGGAAAGCGACGATCAACCCCGCAATGCCCAACACTTGAAAGAATTGAGAGTTCACCGCAGCCATTACCGGCGTACCCGCGTTCGCCGCTGCAGAACCATCAACGAATAACAGACGAATACTGAGATAGGCGACTGCACCCACGTTACCGTAAGCGCCCACATTGCCCGCAATTTGTCCGGTGATGCGACGCTTCACCAATGGCACCATGGCAAAGGTCGCGCCCTCAGAAGACTGCACAAAGAAGGAGCAGGCCATCGTCAGCAACACGGCCAGCGGTAGGGGCCAAGCACTGTTGACCGTGCCCATCATCATGTAGCCGATACCCATACCAGCCGTCAGAACGACCATCGTCCACTTGCGGCTGCCCATTTTGTCGGAAATGAGACCGCCACCGGGACGCGAAGCCAAGTTCATAAACGCATAGCTCGCCGCCACCAAACCCGCAGTCGCTTTGTCGAGGCCAAAGGTGCCTTCAAAAAAGGCGGGCAGCATCGTGACAACGGCAATCTCCGAACCAAAGTTGACAATGTAGGTCAGCTCTAGCATCGCCACTTGCTTAAAGCGATAGCGCTCTGCGGGCGAATAAGTCTTGGTTCCAGCGAGTAGCTCTTTATTCACACTCCAGCAGTTGTAGGCTTGGAAAGCATAGAGCCCTAGCAGCAACACACAAGCGAGATACATGCCGCCCGACGTGAGGAAGTTGACTTTTTGCAAACGCCAAGCCAACACCATCAAAATCAGGGTGAGGGGCAAATTCATCGCCATGAGGAACCAGAAGTCGCGTACGGAAGTGACTTCCATGCCGCGAGCGCTCTCGGGGCGCTGATAGACTTTGCCAGGGGGCGTATCGGTGACGTTGAAGTAGTAGAACACACCGTAACAAGCGGCGAGAATACCGCTGCCCGCGATCGCGGCGCGCCAGTTCAAAATATCGGTCTGAAAGGGCGGAAATGCGAGGACGCGAAACTGCTCTGCCGCTTCGAATTGGAAAGCACCCGGTAGGGCCGTCAAGGCCAGCGCAAAAATGACCATGGTGAAGGCGGAGAAGGCCGAACCAAAGTTCCCCCAGCCGCCGTAGATGCCTTCTGCAGTGCCGACTTCCTTGGGTGGGAACCACTCAGCCGTCATGCGAATACCAATCACAAAGCCCGCACCCACAATGCCCATCAGCAAGCGACCCAGCACGAGCTGATTGAAGCTCTGAGCGGTTGCAAAGATAAGACAGGGAATGGCGGCATAAATCAATAGGCAAGAGTAGGTCAGACGCGGCCCATACTTGTCCAAAATCATGCCAATGATGACTCGGGCTGGTACCGTCAGAGCCAAGTTACAAAGGCCAATCGTCCCCACCTGGGCGGGCTCTAGGCCAAAGTCTTGCGCAATCGTGGTGGCAAACGGCGCAAAGTTGAACCAAACAACAAACGTTAGAAAGAAGGCAAACCAGGTCAGGTGTAATACTTTGTACCTACCCTGAGTTGCTCTAGTAAACAACTCAACAAGCATCTGTGCTAATCTCCTAATGAACCAAGAAACGACTCAAACCTTTGTGAGTGCTAGCTCGCAAGGTTTTTTTCTGTTGACAACACTCCCCCACGTGATATGGGAGTCTTCGATGGGTCAGGGTATCGAAAAGTTAGCCCTGCCCAAAGCCTTATTCGTCTACCGCAATTTGCACATGGCCATTGCTAGGTGTCGAAAAATTGGTGCGGGGCTGCGCTGCAAAGCGCTCCGTTAATAGCCCCGCTAAAACCTCTGGCAGATCATCACAGGGCACGCCTTTTTGCACACAGGTGCCAAGCTGCGCATCTTTGCCCACCTTGCCGCCCATATAGATGTCAACCCCTTCGGCGGGCTTGCCATCTTTGCGCACCTTGGTGCCCATCAGACCAATGTCAGCCACCTGCGGCTGACCGCAGGAGTTGGGGCAGCCCGTCCAATGAATGCGCACGGGCTGGGGGACTGACAAAGTGGCATCTAGCTGCCGGGCGATCGCCAAAGCTCGTTGCTTCGTCTCTACCAGGGCAAAGTTGCAAAACTGAGCGCCCGTGCAAGAAACCAGCGATCGCACCAGCGGACTCGGCTCGAGCGAAAAGCGCTCCAGCAAATCTTCCTGCTGCAACAATTCCAGTCGCGAATCGGGAATGTAAGGAATGATGATGCTTTGCTCGACGGTGAGGCGAATCTCGCCGTCGCCATACACGTCGGCAATGCGCGCCACATCAAACATGTCACAGGCACTTAATCGACCCACCGGCACATGCAGCCCGGCATAGTTCAAACCCGGCTGCTGTTGGGGGTAAATGCCGACGTGATCGCGCTTATTCCAGTCAATTTCATCCTTCGGGGCCGCACTGAGAAAAGGCTTGCCATAAGCCTTTTCGACTTCAGCCCGAAATTGCTCCATGCCCCATTCGTCAATGAGCCACATCAGCCGTGATTTTTGCCGATTGACCCGCAGGCCATTGTCGCGATACACCTCTAAGATGGCTCGCGACAGCGCCACCACATCATCATTCGGCTCGACCCAAGCACCCAATGGCACAGCGGCTTCGCAGCGGCGAGCCGAGAAAAAGCCCCCCACCAGAACGTTGAATCCGAGCTGGCCGTCTCGATAGGCGGGCACAAAGGCAATGTCATTAATTTCGGCGTGCACGGCATTGTCGCGCCCCCCTTCTACCGCAATGTTGAATTTGCGCGGCAGGTTAGTAAATTCTGGGTTCCCAGCACTGCGGTTGGTGATCATGTCCTGCAGCTTTTTCACTAAGCCGCGAGTGTCAATCAGTTCGCTGGCATCAATGCCTGCCACCGGAGAGCCCGTAATATTGCGAACGTTATCCATCCCCGACTGAATGGAGGTCAGCCCGACGGCCTCAAATCGCTGAAAGATGTCGGGAATATCCTCCAACCGAATGCCTCGCAGCTGTAGATTTTGGCGCGTTGTGATGTCGGCACTGCCATCATCGCCGTAGCGCTGCACCACCTCGGCTAATACTCGCATTTTTTGACTGGACAAAATACCGTTGGGCAGCCGCATGCGCAGCATGAACTTGCCAGGCGTAACGGGGCGAAAAAAGATCCCTAACCACTTCAGTCGGTGAGTTAGATCCGTTTCATCAACCGCTTCCCACCCCATCTCAGCAAATTTTTCGAGTTCCGACTTGACTGCCAGACCATCCTTATCGGCCTTGAATCTTTCAAACTTGTTGAGCTTTTTAGTTGTGTTCGGGGCAGCATCAACCACGATTTCTTGACCTTTTAGTAAAATGTCGAACAACCTGAAACCAGTCAGAAAACTAGGGAAACAGAAATCAAAACAAGGCGACAGAGATTATCAAAAAGTATGCCGATGCGCTTATGGATGATCTCAATCGAAAATACTCAGGGCGAGACAGGGAAATCCTTGCAATAGGAACTTACGCGCAAACACACATTTGTACGCTTACGAATTCAAACCTAAAGGAGTCCACCTAGGTTTTTTGTAGCTTGTGTAACTTTACTGAGACATTCATTGCAGATATCGCATGGCTGTCATGCGATATCTGCAATGAATGTCTTGATCGACTTTTCAGAGCCATCTGAACGTTACCGATGTCCTCGGCTGTCTGCTCTCAACTTCTCCAGCTTTAGCGATCGCTCAAATCCCACGAAACCCTGTTGCGAGTGCATGCCTAAGGCAATTCGTCACAGTGAAAATCTTGACTGACTGTACGTCACGCTCATGCCTTTGGCAGGGCTTCACCAACGCTAACAGGAGTTTGAGAGGCGGTTAAAGCGAGCGTCTTAATTGAAACTATCGGCGAAATCATTGCGAAGATGATGGGCGATCGCCATCGTGCTGGAGCGTCCTCTGTCACCCCGGCGCTGTCATGATCTCCTCGCAATTACCTTAATAAGTCGGTAGCCGTCATAAACATTGCTGTGGAGTGTGTTGTGGCGACAGTCCAACGCACCGCCAGGGTTGGCTTTGGTGCATCACGCTAAGCGATGACATACTTAAAGATAATTAGGGGTTCTTACTTAATTATCTGGGTTGCCGATCAAATCGTTCTGCCTTGGCAGTGACTGCATGGGATGGGGTAGGCAAACCGCTAGATCAAGCCTAGTTCAGCATTTCAACGGCAAGCTGCAATGGCAAGTATCGAGGTTGATATGCAAAACAGTGTCCTTTTCCAACAAAACTGGGAATTTAATCGGTGCAGTCTATAAGGCCACTGACTCCTACAGCCGATTCTCAACCCTGAATCTTGATCGTCAGGTTCCGGTTTTAGAAAAGCCTTAAGCTGCGCCAACTTTTGCGGTATAGCTCTGTCAGGGCCGAACGCATCACCGGTCATCGGGAGAGAGTAGCGGCAGATTTAGCATTATGGGCTGAGAAATACCCAATAATAAACCCTGTAGATTGACCTTGATCGGACAATTTCTACAGGGTTTATTACGGCTGTTGATATCGAAAAGAGATGTGATATTTTTTTGTGTTACATGACAGTTTAATTGATAAAAAAGTACAGCGATGTGAAGAGTCATAGGCAGGGCTCAACCGCTACACTGTTGTGAGTATCTGTGGCCATTTAGGTAAGTGTTTTTTGATTTTTTCATTCACATTTTTTCCTTTTACGATGATTGACAGAATGTGGATTTAATGGATTTTAAGATTCGTCCTTTCTGTAGAGTACCAGCTCTCTACAGCACACTTAAACACGTTTCGACAGAAGGTCTCAAAACGGCAGATCTGATGAGCCAATGCAAATCGTCGATCAGCCAGAACGCACGTTGTCGGTTGACTTTAATAGTCTTCGCTCAGGACATAATCAATATTCCCAATGGGAATTAATCACCTAAAACTGACGACTGCTGCTCTTAATGCTGCTCTTAATACTGTAGACTCGCTACAATTTGGCCCTAAATATGTCGGTTCAATCCTCCATTCAACAGTGTTGCTACGTTTAACGTGTCTGTTAAATGTGGGCTGAATTTTAGCTGCTAAGACATATTGCCGATGGGAACTTCCGATCGATGAGAGAGTTGAGTGCTTTCTGTCGGGGAGAAAAAGATTGAAGTTGCCAAGCTAAGCAGAGATAACACGATCGCACCCACCATAAAACCCACGATTTTATCTTGCCCTAGCTGGGTTGCCTTGTGAAGTTCTAGCGCTTGCACCTTGTCTTTAAGTACTCTGAGTTCTTGCTGTTGCTGTTCGATTCGATATTGTTGTAGCCGCGCTTCAGCTTGAATATTCTGACAAACAGAGGTTAGTGCCTCGTGGTTGCTACCCACACCAGAACTAATAGAAGAAGGATTGGATGGATTGCTAATCATGTTCATTGTGTAGATGTTCCTTGCGGTTGACATCTCGATTGTATAGACAGTTCAAGACGTAATTAATCGGAAAAGCTAACCAACTTCGGGCCGGTATAACGTCAATATCCTCATCAGTAGTGGTCACACCCCCTAACGGAGAGATTGCGTAGAAAAACACCGTAATTCTGCCAAAATCTGCCTGTAGAGTTACGTAAAATTGTCCTTCGATTGCGATGGATTGCCCCCAAAGCGCCCGTGATTGGGACAAGTCATCGCTGTAAACCAGCTTTTATGATCGTCTAAGAATAAATTAAAAGCCTTATGCCAAGGCAGTTTCAGAGATCTACGCCATCAGCTCAAGGGCCGTTAATGTGCTCAAACAGGCGCATCCGTGTATTACCGGAGCGTCTCAACGAATTTATGCGTGAATACGCGGTAGATCACTTACCGTGAAATCCCTAGGGGCATGTTGCGTAAATAACCGGATGTACGTATCTGACTTCAGCAGCCGCTGTGAGATCACAAGACCTGCAGAGATAACATCACCGTATGATGGCGTGGCTTTACGGATGTAAGCTGAGGGCCGTGGAGGATAACCCGTTTTAACGTTCGATTAAATTCAAGAGTGAGCACAACCTTTCCGGATAATTAGGAAAATTGCGCGGCTTGCAGGCAACCAAAGCTGTGTTGAAACGCATCTTCCTAGCGAGGATTGCTTGGGTCGTTCAGGAGTCTGAGTAATCGCTGCGCCGTGACGCCCATCAGGAACACGCACCGGTACCCCAGTGAGTAGTGGTCAGGGCCAAAATCAAAAGAGCGAATAGCGTTGAGGCCGATAATGGAGGGTCATTTACCGACCTCCAGGACCCTGTGCTTAAATCACATCCTGCAGTGAGAACGCTTTATCAGGGTTGGAGGCGGCTCAATCCCGCTACAGGAGCTATTTGGGGTAGCCCTGAGCACAGGTGACTATGACCGGCGCAAGATTATGCTGAGCTTCTAGAAGCTTGGGTGGTGACGTTGATGACGGGCTTTAAGACAAAATTTCGCGGCGGCCAGTGCCCCCGGTATAGCGCCGATAGATATAGTTGCTGCTGAGCAGTTCAGGTTGCTCAAGCTGCTCAGCAGCAGCGGTATCGGGAGCGATCGCCGCTGTGGCAGGAACGCCCAAGACAACGGCGATCGCACAAGTCAGCGTGCTCATGACAAATACTTTCATAGAGTCGTTGGCCAAAGTCGACATAGTCCCTTCTTCGGGAAACCCCACCGAAATCCGGATGATTAACCCCGTCAAACGCGCCAACTCGCGGCAAGATGAATAGAGTTGTCAGTACCGCTTTCTATGACGAAACTCGACGCGAGCAAACGGCTCAGCCCCCGAGGGGGAGGGCTGCCGGGACTCTTGCTGGGCTTTAGCTATCCGCTCCGGGCCTTGCGCTTGTTTCAAAAGCACAAGTCGCTGTGGCCTTACGTCATCGGGCCGCTGGTGATCAATATTCTGCTGGGGGGAGTGCTGTATTCACTCGGCATTTGGAGCAGCCTCAAGCTCGTCGATCGCTGGACTCAACAGCTCATCAACTGGGTAGGCCCGGCCTGGCTCGATACTGTAATCGAACTCCTCAGCCCGGTGATTCAGGGCGGCTTGGTGGTGATCTTGCTGGTGGTGTTAGGCTTGGTGCTGCTGCAGTTTGGCGGCATTTTGGGCTCACCGTTTTATGGTCAGCTGTCGGAAAAGATTGAGATTTTGCAGGCGGGCAAGCTCGACGCGCCGCCGTCGATGGGGGCCGGAGCGATGGTGATCGATATCTGGCGCGCCCTCATGTTTGAACTCAAGAAGTTGCTATTGCTGGCGGCAATTGGGTTACCCCTGCTGCTCGGCAACTTGATTCCGGGCGTGGGCACGCTGGTAGCCACCATTGGGGGCATTACCCTGGCATCGTTGTTAGTTTGCCTGGATATGTTTGATGCGCCGTTAGAACGACGACGTCTCAAGTTTCGGCAAAAGCTGGGCATCGTGTTTCGGGCGCTCCCAGCAAGTGGCAGTTTTGCGCTGGTGTGTCTGGGGCTCTTTAGCATTCCCCTGATGAATCTGCTAGCCATTCCGCTCTGTGTCGCGGCGGGGACGCTATTTTTTTGCGATCGCATTCTCAGTGTCACGCCGCCTCCGGCCCCTTGATCCCCGTCCGGTCGAGATGCGTTAATGAAGGTCTCGCAGCGGTACCTTCGGACAGGGTTTGGCAACGCCAGGCACTCGTGATCGAGGCGCTACGTTTAAGCAACTTGCTTTCATCAGGCTATTTTGTGAGCGATCGCCCGCTATGACCCTTGCTATCGACTTTGGTACCAGTAACACCGTCATCACCCGCTGGAACAGTGCCACCCAAGCGCCCGAAGCGATCGCGCTCCCGCCGTTGGCACAGCAGCTCGGCAAAAATCCGCCCTTGGTGCCGTCGCTGGTCTATGTCGAAAATGCGGCTAAGGGCATGATTCAAGCCGGTCAGCCAGTGCGTGACAGCGGCCTTGACGTCAGCACTGACAATCGGTTCTATCGCAATTTCAAACGAGGGATTGGCACAGCGATTCAAGGGTTTTTGCCCGAGCTGGATGGTTGTGCCCTTTCCTTTGAGCAAATTGGCAGCTGGTTTTTAGCCGATGTGCTGCGGGCGATCAAGGCGTCGGGCGAAGCGGTGGATTCCGTGGTGTTCACCGTGCCGGTGGATAGTTTTGAGGTTTATCGTCACTGGCTCAGCGAGACCGGGGCGACGCTGGCTCTGCCTGAGATGCGCCTGTTGGATGAGCCCACCGCTGCGGCGCTAGGTTATGGCATTCGTCAAGCTGAAACGGTGCTGGTCGTTGACTTTGGTGGCGGCACTCTGGATTTTTCGCTGGTGGATCTGGCGATCGCCCCTAATCGTAAGCCACTCGGCTTTATTTTGCGCTGGGGCAATCAGCCCCTGGCTAACTCTTCGGCACAAACACCGCAGCGGGCCAAGGTGTTGGCTAAAGCAGGCGAAAATCTGGGCGGGGCCGATATCGATAACTGGCTGGCCGATTATTTTCACCGGCAGCAGAAAGTTCCCCTCAGTCCGTTAACCCAACGGTTGGTCGAGCGGCTCAAGATTCAACTGTCGGACAAAACGCAGGCGACTGAGAGCTTTTTTGATGACGAAACGCTGGAAAGCTTAACGCTGAAGCTCGATCGCGCCACGTTTGAAGACATTTTGAAAAACAACCAGTTTTTTGATCGATTAGAAGGCTGTTTAGAGCAAATTTTTCAGCAGATGCGGCGGCAGGGACTCAGCCTGGTCGATATCGATGCTGTGCTGCTGGTGGGGGGGACGGCGCAAATTCCCGCTGTGCAGAGCTGGCTCACTAGTCACTTTGCCACCGAAAAAATTCGTAGCGATCGCCCCTTTACCGCCGTAGCGGAGGGGGCGCTGCAGGTGCAGCAGGGTATCGAACTCACCGACTTTCTTTACCACAGCTACGGCATTCGCTATTGGGATCGCCGCCATCGCCGCCACAGTTGGCAGCCGATTATCCGCTCGGGGCAACCCTATCCGTCGGCTGAGCCGGTGGAAATTGTGCTAGGTGCTTCGACCGACAATCAGCCCAGCATCGAGCTGGTGATCGGTGAACTTGGCAACGAAGCGGATCTCACCACTACAGAAGTTTTTTTTGAAGGCGATCGCCTGATCACCCGCCAGTCGGCTCGGGCCGCACAACAAGTGCAGCCATTAAACGACACTGGCAGCGGCCGCACGATCGCCCAACTAGCACCGCTGGGCGTGCCCGGCAGCGATCGCATTCGCGTGCTGTTTGAGGTTGATCGAGATCGTACGCTCCGCCTTACTGTTGAGGACATCCTCACTGGCGATACCCTGCTCACCAACCAGCCTGTCGTGCAGCTGAGCTAGCAGGGGGTATGGGGGTATTCACCAGGCTTAAACATCTAGCCACAGGAGGGTTTCAGGGATCAGGTGCAAGGCGACAAAAGCGATTGCTCCGCACCCACCCCCTGCTTCCTCGCGTTGCCAGGAAGCAGGGGGAAGTTGGTTCACTGCGCTGCTGCTGCCAGGGCCGAGGCTAAACCGGGGCCGTTTCCTTCACTGGTGTTGACTGAGCCAAAAACTTCTCTAGCTCCGTCAGGGCGTCGGCATCCACCTTGGTTTGCATGGGGCAAAATTTGGGCCCACACATCGAGCAAAACTCAGCAGTTTTGTAGATGTCAGCAGGCAAGGTTTCGTCGTGGTATTCCTTCGCTCGCTCCGGATCGAGGGATAGCTCAAACTGCCGATTCCAGTCAAAGTTATAGCGGGCGTGGGACATGGCATCATCGCGATCGCGGGCACCGGAACGATGGCGGGCAATATCCGCCGCATGGGCCGCAATTTTGTAAGCAATCAGCCCCTGTCGCACGTCCTCGGCATTGGGTAGGCCCAGATGCTCTTTGGGCGTAACATAGCAGAGCATGGCTGCACCGCTCCAGCCCGCCAGCGCTGCCCCAATAGCAGAGCTGATGTGGTCATACCCAGCGGCAATGTCTGTGACCAGTGGCCCCAGCACGTAAAAAGGCGCTTCGGAACAGGCTGCCATCTGCTTTTTGACATTGTCGTCGATCTGATCCATCGGTACGTGCCCTGGCCCTTCGACCATCACCTGCACGTCGTGCTCCCAAGCTTTACGGGTCAGTTCGCCAAGGGTTTTGAGTTCCGCCAGCTGGGCGGCGTCTGTCGCGTCATGCAGGCAACCGGGTCGCAGCGAATCACCTAAGCTAAAAGACACGTCATACTTTTTGAAAATTTCGATGATGTCGCCGAAATGGGTATAGAGAGGGTTTTGCTGGTGGTGATGCAGCATCCACCGGGCGAGAATACCGCCGCCGCGAGAGACGATGCCGGTGATGCGATCGCGCACTAAAGGCAAGTGCTCAATCAAAATCCCCGCGTGGATGGTCATGTAGTCCACCCCTTGCTGGGCGTGCTTTTCGATGATGTGTAAAAAGTCATCGGGGGTGAGCTGTTCAATATTGCCGTGGACGCTCTCTAGCGCCTGATAAATCGGCACCGTACCGATAGGAATCGGCGAATTTTGAATAATTGCCGTGCGAATCTTGTCTAGGTCACCGCCGCCCGTCGAGAGATCCATCAGGGTATCTGCGCCGTATTTCACGGCGAGATGCAGCTTCTCAACTTCTTCGGCAATATCGGAAGAGTTCGGCGACGCGCCGATATTGGCATTCACTTTGCATTTGGAGGCAATGCCGATCGCCATCGGTTCCAGGTTGGGGTGGTTGATGTTGGCGGGAATAATCATCCGTCCCCGCGCCACCTCATCACGAATCAGCTCGGCGGGCAGGTTCTCCCGCTGGGCCACATAAGTCATTTCCTCGGTAATCAGTCCCTGACGGGCGTAATGCATCTGCGACACATTGACTTGGCCTTGGCGCTGAGCAATCCATTCGGTACGCATGAGAGTGTCTCCAGTAAGAGAGTTTTGAGTTCGGAGTTTTGAGTTCGGAATCCCCTTCGGGAAGGGCAAAGCCCTACGGAATTCGGAGTTTTACCTTTTGCCTGGGGAAGTCAACGCTATTGCGACAGTTTGGCGGGCGCTAGCGGTTCCGCTGCGCCATAGGCGCGGATTTCGGTATCTAGCCGCTGGAAGTCAAACACCTCGGTTTGCCCCTGTTGAGCCTTGAGTTGAATCCAGACCATCGAGACCAAAAAAGACACGATAATCGGTAGGGCAAAGCTCACCAGCAGGTCACCGGCATAGGGCAAGCTGTTCCACGGGCTGAAATCCGGTCGAGGGAAAAAGAGCGCTCCGGCCCCAATGCCCAGCAGCGAACTCCAGAAAGCGATCGCGCCTGTTAACCGGCGAGAGTAGAGGCCAAACAGCACGGGAAACAAGGCTCCGGCACACACCAAATCGGCGAGCAAAAACAGGTACAGCACGTTGTAGCCCTGAGCCGCAATCAAGACCACGGGAATGCCCACGGCCACGGTCAACAGACGAGAAGCCTGCAGAATGCCGCTGGATTGCATGGTGGGAAAGAGCCGCAGCAGGTCGGTGGTAAAGACGCTGGCGATGCCGTTGAGCAGGGTATCTAAGCTACTCATCACCAATGCCAACACGAGCACCAACACCGCAATGCTGACCCAACCCGGTAGCCCCAAAGCTTGAATCAGCGAGAAAAAGGCGCGATCGTCGCTAAAGCCAAAGTGCATGGCCAGAATGCCGAGCAGGCCCGAGATGAATAACAGCGGCACAATCAACAGAAAAGAGCCGAGGAACGATCGCCGCATCACGACATCGTTTTTGCAGGCATAGATGCGTTGCCAGTTAGCCTGGTTAAACATTTCGGCGGCAATCACCGCAATCACCAATGTGGCCCCAAACTTGATGCCAGGGCCATGGGCCAGCGTCAGTAATTCTGGAGCCGCCTGGGCGACGGGCTGCACGGCGGTGTTCCAGCCGCCGAGCCCCACCAGCGAGATCGCAAAGCTGAGTAACAAGAGCGGCACAATCACTGCAAACTGAATTGTGTCGGTGAAGATGGTGGCTGCGAGCCCGCCCGCTGTGGTGTAAACAAAAACCGCTGTGATCACCAGCACCGCCGTGAGCCAGAGCGGGACCCCGGCCATTAGTTCGACGGCTTTGGCGATCGCCGTCAGCTCCGCCGTCAAATACACAAACATGTAAAACACAATGATGCCGAGGGTCAGCACATACATCGCATTGCCAAAGCGATGCAGCACGTACTCGTTGAGCGAATGACCGCGCGGCATTAAAAACCGAATGCGCGTGCCCATAAAGGCCAACAAAACGGCGGGCGTTGCTTGCCCAATGCAGTAGCCGGCAATGCCAGCAATGCCGCTCGTGGCCCCGACCTCTGGCGGACTGAACAAAATCCAAGCGCCCATCGCCGACGCCACAATGGTTGCCAGTGCTGCCCCCGTGCCGATGCGGTTACGGCTCACCATGTAGTCTTCTAAGGTGGTGGGCTGGCGGCTGGCCTGCAGTAACCCCACCCCCGCAAACGCGGCGATGGTGACTAGCGTCACGATCAATGCGGTTGCACCAAGAGTCATAGACAAAACCTCTTGCGAGTTTTGAACAAACCGCTAGCGGTGCTGACCAAGGCAGCCGATGAGGGGATGAAGGGGATGGAATTTACGCCGCGAGTGAGCCGTTTGAAGAATCGGTAGAACCCGAAGTTTGGAATGCGGAGCCTGGTATGGCGTTTCCGCATTCCGAATTCGCAATTCCGAATTCATCGATGGCTCGTCGCTTTGGTTTCGTAACCGCAATCAACGCTTCCCTCCGCTGGTATTAACCAGGTCAGGTTCTGAGGGTATGATCTCAGTCCGATGCGATCGGACACCCCTAGCTTGTGGGTGAGTCTAGCATGCGGATCACCACAGAAAATCCATCGGCTTCACAAAATGAGAAGGTGTCGCCTGGGTGGAATTCCGAAGGCAGAATTCGGCTTTGATTCTCGTATTTGGCTTTGGTCTATCATGTGACGTACCAAAGCCAACTCCTGCAGTTCGTCGTTTCGCAACAACAGGCGAGTTAAAACTTGAGTGTTAAATATTGCGTGTCGCCACTCAAGAGTTTCTTGAAATAGGCGATCGCATCAGTTACTTACTTGCCGACTCCAACAGTTTGTTGGCCATAGTCACCACCATTTATCTTCAATTTGAATATCACCGATTTCTTTAGGGCCATCTTTTTTCCAAGTTATAGCTTCTTCAAGAGTTAGTTTCCTTAGGCCACAATGAATTACACTACATGACTGAAGGCCGCCATCGACGAGTGAGATTCCTTCTATATTTCTACCAGTCTCATCTATCTCAATACATATACATGGATGAAATGAACATGACTCATAGTAATCACCTAGAACGATGATTCCAGTTTCTGAAAATTTTTGCGGCATGTTGTTTTCTAGGCGACCAAGAAATTATTAGAAAGAATCATTCCACCTAATGCGATGGAGTATCAACACCGTTAAAATATTTGCATTATAAGGTTTTGATGACGGCTGATCGCATCTTGCGAAGGAGGATTAGTCTGAATAGATTGGCTTTTCCGGCCCAGGTTCACCCGTTTGTTACTAGCCCAACTGTTTGAAGACGACGGGAATTGTGTCGAACATGCTCAACACTGAATCTTCTGATCCGTTCAGGAGATGCTTTTTAAGTTTGGCAAATGGATACGCTGCGTTCTTTTCGTCGAATCGGACGCACCATCCAGAGTCATCTTGGAACCATTCCCCACCATACGTGTGCAAAATACATTCACCAAAGAATGCTCCCAGTGTGTTGACGAGGTTATTGACGTTGTTTGGATCGCCTTGTTCATGTTGGCGATTCACGAAGCCGTCAAGCCATTCAACCGCTGCCCGATCAAAATCAACATCGACGCTCAGTTGGTCACGGGCGACCGATCGAACCAGTTCTGCGTTATGTCGGATTTGATCGATCATAGACAAGCCAGATAGCGGTTCGGTCTTATGTTCCCGTTGATCAGCCGTTTTCAGATACTGCTCCTGGCTATTTTTCGGTCAGCCCGCAGGTTACTGACACCAGAAGTAATTGACAAACCTATAGCAGACCCACCAGATGCAGCGGTCCATGACCACTCATCAATTCCACAATTAGCGCCAAAAATCCGACCATGGCGAGGCGGCCGTTCCAGACTTCGGCAACAGGCGTGAGGCCCCAGGCGGATTTCTCTTGGGGATAAATCTTGACCTTCTTATCGGGTTCCACCACGTCAGAAAAGAGGCGACGTGGGGCTTCCAGGCTTTCCATCACCATGGCGGCCATATCATCGATGAAACCAGGGTGCGTGTTCAAGGCGGGCACGCGGCGAAACGTCTCGATGCCAGCTTCTTCGGCAATTTCTCGATATTCCATATCGATTTCTTGCAGCGTTTCGATATGCTCTGACACAAAACTAATAGGCACCACGACTAAATTATCGACGCCCTGATCTGCGAGTTCGGCGATCGCCTCTTCGGTATAGGGCTGTAGCCATTCCACCGGGCCAACGCGGCTTTGGTAGGCCAGCGTATGAGCATTGGGGCGACCCAACGCTTGCATAATTAGCTCAACGCAGTGCTCGATTTCGCGCTGGTAGGGGTCGCCGACCTCTTCGACATAGCTCACCGGCACGCCGTGGGCGCTAAAGAAAACGTGCCCGGCATTGGGATCGGGCAGCTGATCGAGTTCTTGGGTAATCAAATCGGCCATGGCTCTGACATAGCCCGGTCGCGCATACCAAGACGGAATCACCGTGTAGCGAATCCGCTCTAGAGAGGGGTCTTCTTTCCAGAGCTTTTGCAACAAGCGAAAGCTAGAGCCACTCGTGCTGATGGAATATTGCGGATAGAGGGGCAGCACGACCAATTCCTCAATGCCATCGCGCTTGATGCGGGCGATCGCCTCTTCGGTAAAGGGGTACCAGTAACGCATGCCGATGTACATTTCGGTCGGCTGACCCGCTGCCTCTAGGCTATGCTTCAGGGCATCGGCTTGCTGCTCAGTGATGCGCCGGAGGGGAGAGCCGCCACCAATCTGGCTGTAATTTTGTTGAGACTGTTTGGCCCGACTGTTAGAAATCAACCAGGCTAAAGGCTTTTGCAACCAAGACACCGGCAAACGAATGATCTCAGGATCAGCAAACAAATTGAACAGAAAAGGACGAACATCCTCTAGCTGCTCTGGCCCACCTAAGTTCAACAGCAATACCCCTACACGGCCCATGACGGTTGAAACCCTAAACTGTGAATGATTCTTAAAATTATCGTAACAATTGATTTAGCCAGCGGGCACGATCGCAACAAAATACATTTTTGTTCACTCCCATGCCGTGTCTGATCTGCCGAACAATTCCAGAGTGACCACATTCTAAACTACCTCAGAGATTCTTTATGAATAGGTTTTCTACCCTTGATATCGATCCGCTGATCCCATCCCAACCAGATGCTGAAACACTCCCCAGGCTTGCGATCCCCCTGGGCGACCCGGCTGGCATCGGCCCCGAAGTGGTGATCAAAGCTCTGGGTAATTCACCCCTTCGAGCCGCCGCTCAGATCACGCTGGTTGGGGATCAAGCGTTATTGCAAGCGAGTCTCAAGCAACTGGGTCGGGCGGGACTCGATAGCTTTGACTTGAACCCATTCACCTTGCTGGGTACTGATGCACCGATCGCCGGACTCGCTGACATCGTGCTGGGGGAACCGAGCGTCGTTACCGGGCAGGCCAGCTTTGCCTGGCTCAATCGGGCGATCACTGGGGCATTAGCCGGTGAGTTTGACGCGGTGGTGACCGCCCCGATTGCCAAAGCGGTTTGGCACGCAGCGGGGCATGTCTATCCGGGGCAGACCGAGGTTTTGGCAGGCCGCGCTGGCGTTGATCAATTTGGCATGATGTTTGCGGCGCGATCGCCCCACACCGGCTGGCCACTACGCAGTCTGCTGGCCACAACTCACATTCCTTTGAACCAGGTTCCAACGACACTGACCCCCGCTCTGATGTCACGCAAGCTGGCCCTCTTGGTCGATAGCCTGCGACGAGACTTTGGCGTGGCGTCACCCCATATCGCCATAGCCGGTCTGAACCCTCACAGCGGCGAAGCGGGGAAACTGGGCACTGAAGAACGAGACTGGCTGATCCCCTGGTTAAAAACGGCCCAGCAGACCTATCCTCAGGTCAAACTGACGGGACCGGTGCCACCCGATACGGTGTGGGTGAGTGCCGGTCAGGCTTGGTATGAGGACGCGGCAGCGAGCCCTTACGACGCTTATCTGGCCCTATACCACGACCAGGGCTTGATTCCGATTAAGCTGCTCGCCTTTGATCGGGCGGTGAATACGACCATCGGCCTGCCCTTTGTGCGCACCTCGCCCGATCATGGCACTGCCTTTGATATTGCGGGTCAAGGCATCGCCCGGTCAGCCAGTATGGAAGCGGCGATTGAATTGGCGATCGCCTTGGTCAATCACAAAAACCAGACTCGGATTGGCACCCAGGGCTGACTCAGAGATATCAACAGCCTCTGCAGATCTGCGGCAGTCCAGGAGGCAACGGTGAGGGTGGCCCCTTAGAATAAAAAACAGCTTTTCAGGAGATGTCATCTTGTTGCGTCTGCGCTCACCCTATTTGTTCAACGCCACCCTTTATGTGCTGGCCACCTTAGGGGCTAACTACACCGCCGCCTGGTTTATTCCATTTCCCATTTTTGGGCAGGTGGCGGTCGGCACCTTTATCTTTGGCTTCACCTTTACCCAGCGCGATCGCTTGCACAGTGCCGGGCGGCGGTGGGTCTATGGCACCATCGCGGTGGCGGCGCTGGCCAACGTATTGATGAGTGTGACCCTGGCAGTACCGCTGCGTATCATTGCCGCCAGCTTTTTAGCGATTGTGCTGGCCGAGACGGCCGATACTGAGATTTATCAGCGGCTGCTGCGCTTTCCCTGGCTGGTGCGGGTAGCGGGGAGCAATGCGGTCTCGATTCCTTTAGATACGCTGCTGTTTACGCTGGTAGCGTTTGCAGGCGTGCTGTCAACTACCGAGATGGTGTCTCTGCTGTTTGGCGAAGTTGTCACCAAATTTGCGATCGGTCTGCTGGCGGCCCTTTGGCGCGACGGCAAATTTGTGTGGCAACCGAGGCGCGCCTAATGAAGGGCGGCTAGCGGCTCATGCTCGATGCCTTTTGGCAGTGACAAATCGATTGATATACAAGAGGGTGAACCGGCTGCTGTGGCACTGACTGCGAGTCGTGGATGAGGTGGCATGTCGCTAGCTGCAACGATACCCGTAGGGCGGCTTTTGTGGATGCTTGATCACTATGGCATCAAGATTTCTCGCTAAACCGGCTCTGACATTAGCGGTATATTTTGCTAGGAAGCCTTCCGAGGCTACGTCAATTCGGGTTAAGTAACTGAGCAGTATCTTCCCCTCCATCGGAGGGGTGTCCGTAGGACGGGGTGGGTTTTCTGCTGTGTGTAATACCAATTCGCTGAATTTAGACTACACATCCCAAAAAGTGTGTAGCCCCCTTCGACAAGGGGGCAGCGACAGCGGGGGATCGCCGATCTGTAGCGCTATTTTGCAGAACTGGTATAACTCACCCCTAACCCCTCCCAAGAGGGGAATTTTCCTGGTTATGGACGAGCCTGATGCAATCAGGAGCTTATCCCGAACTCAGGTTAGTCTAGTTTCTTGGCCAGGAAAGCCAACGTGATGACGCCGGTCGCGATCAGCATTGAGGGCTCTGGGATAGCGGTTTCTGACTCAATAAATCTGGGAATGCGCCCTTCGTTAACGGCTGCCAAAGTGAATCGGGTAAACGCAAAAGTATCAGTTTCAGCGTCGTAGCCATAAGCAATACTCAGAGCGTCGCCCTCGCTAACGGAAACGACGACGGTTTCCTTTTGGTCAGTGGTGAGGTTAAAGCCGCCCGGCAGATTCAAACTTAGAAAGCTATCGCCCGGATTGACCTCTAGCAAGAATTCAACTTGCTCACGCCCTTCAGGAAAGTCGGCGAACGAGAAAAAAGCGCTGCCACTCCCCACGGTAAAGGACTCGCCGGGACTGAGCAAAAAGGAGTCTGCCGCATCGCCTCGGGGGACGTCATCTTTAATCGGTCGCGAACCGTTGTCAGACCGGATCAAAATCGATTCTCCGAGCTGCAAGCTCCCGGCGGTGCCACCTTCGGCGGAGAGCAGCAGGGCCGCGGTCGTCAGCAATGTGCCAGCGATTAATTGTCGAAGCATCTGGATTGCGCTCCAATTCCATCTGAACAAACGCTTACCACTTCATGAAAAATTCACCTTTGTCAGGGTTTTCTTCAAAAGATCAGCATGTGCTCTTGAGTAAAGTGTGCTAATCAACACAGCGATCAGCCAACCGTGATTTCCGCTGATTTTTGCCGAACTCCCCTATCCATCAAGAAAAACTAAGTACATGGACGTAATTAAACGTAGCCCTGAGCTTCTGGAAGCCTTGAGATGCCGTTTTCGGAAACTGATTAATTCTGTCCATCTACTTAACTGTCTGAAATGGTTCTGCCAGGGATTGATGGTTTGCTTGCTTGACTCCTCACCCAGAGGGATGAGATTGCCCGATCTCTTCAGTTATCTTTTTCCCCAACGGTTAGATTAGGAGTGAAGTCGCATCCCCCCCAGTACCCAACTAGCATGCCGATGGAAACTCAGTCCAAAACCCTATTTGAGCAGTTTTTAGCGCCTCTCTTTGGGCAGCTAATTGATCGGGAAGCGCTCCTCGAATTTCGCAACAGCATCGATTGGGAGGCGGCGATCGCCGCGATTGCCAATCCCCAGGTGACCTACCCCGACTACTACCAGCACAGCAATTTTCACGGCATTCAAAACGGCTATCTCAATATTGATGCCGCCATTACCTACGACCCGATCACCCAGTATGTGTTGCCACCGGGCGAAACCTGGGTGCGCGAAAGCTTAGTTAAGGCCATTCAGGGCCAACCCCGACGCATTTTAGATTTGGGCTGCGGCACGGGCACGACGACACGCCTGCTCAAGCGCCAGTTTCCGCAGGCTGAGGTGGTGGGGCTAGATTTGTCACCGCAGATGCTCGTCGTGGCTGATCATAAGGCGCGGGCCGAGTCACTTGACCTTACATTCCGTCATGGCAACGCGATGGCAACGGGATTGCCAGCAGAGTCTTTTGACGTGGTCTGTGCCACGCTGCTGTTTCACGAAACGCCGCCCGTCGTCGCGAAAACAATTTTGCAAGAGAGCTGGCGGATCTTGAGTCCCGGTGGACAGCTATTAGTATTGGACGGCAATCAACACACACTGCGATCAGTCGATTGGCTCAACACCATTTTTGAGGAGCCCTTCATTCGAGCCTATGGTCAGGGCAATCTGGATGCCTGGCTGGGCTACGCCAGATTTGAAGCAGTGCGTACCCAGGATGTGTTTTGGCTCAATCAGCTGAGTACGGCGCGTAAGCCGCTACCGGTCTCGACTGCCGCTCAGGCGTCTGCCGCCAAGTCAGACCTAGAGATGCCAGATGTTGAGGGCGATCGCCCGCCTGCTCCTGCCTGGTAGAGGCTGTTATGGAAACGTCAGTTCCAACGTTCACCATGGTCTCTATCAGCAAGCTACAAGCCTGTGGTTATGCCCTCTGATGCTGCTACCTGCAGACAAACACCCAAAACTAGCTGATGGCAGCTGATGACAAGCGGGCAATCGCCCGTGTCAGGGCACTAATCTTGGCAGCAAGTCGGGGCGGTGCTCCCAACTTCTTGCTGACGATGCTCTAGCTCAATCACAAACTGGCGCCGCAAACTCGGGGGTGTTGCCCGATATTCGCCATAAAAGTTGCAAAAACGCCACATTTTCACCAAGACTGCCCAGGGGCGAGTGTGAGCGGCCAGAGGCGCTAGCTCAGGAGATACATTCGCTGTGGATAACCAAAACATCAGGTCTCTCCTAGATCAAAACAATTATTTTTTCGATGTCTTGATCTTAGGAATCCCCAATGAGAGCGACAAAAGCCTCCGTCGATAGCAACTATCCAAAAAACCCATACGTGGCGGCGAAGAAACCGTCAGGTGGCTAGTTTATCCACGCACGACTAATACCGGGCATTTCGCAAACCGCACCACTCTTTCGGCGACAGAGCCCAAGAAAAATCGGGATATGCCAGTCCGACCGCTGGATGGAATCACGATCAAGTCGATCGCGTTCTGCTCGGCATAGTCAATAATTCCAGAGCTGGGGTTGCCTGTGGTGACGGTGAATTTGACTTGCCGATAGACATCGTCAGAAAACGCCTCTAGAAACGCGGCTTCCACTTTTTCAACCCGCGTTGGGGTATCAACAGTGTTCCAAACAATACCGGGTTCAGTGGGTTCTAAAGGGCTCAGCACGTGAAGCGCGTGGAGCTTGGTCGGATCTTCGACAAACGCTAGCGTATCGACAAGCGCTTGATTAGATTCCTTAGAAAAATCGATTGGCACCAAAACCTGGTTGCTGCTAAACAAGGCCATCTTGAAAGTCCTTTTGCGAATGGGAAACGGGGCGATGGAAATGAGTCAGCCCAAACGACTGAAATCGGCGGGATCCGCCGGAATCTTAGAGTGAACTGCATCATTAATGGCCATAGTCTAAGGCGAAAGCAGCGATCGCCTTGTGTCTTCTGTTTCGATTTGCTGCAGGTCTGCCACTTTTTAGCGCTGCAGGTTGGGCTTTTATGACGGCGATCGCCGCATTGACAAGCTGGCATCGAGAACCCGATGACTCAGAATTGGGGATTGGGCAGTGTATTCTCATTTTGATGACGGACTCTTTGAAATTTTCGGCAAATTAGTACAATTGAACTTTTGAGGCGACTACAGTAAAGTTCAATTGTGTTGTCTTTATTATTGTTTTTAGGAGATATCGATGGCCAGCCCAACTGCCAGCTCTGTCCATGCCGTGTCAGAACCGCCAGCGGCGTCTATCCCTGCAGGCGCAGAGGCCGCAGAAACGGTGGAAGTCAGCGAAATAACGCCCGATCGCGTTGATGACCTGTTTAAAGAACTTAAGACGTTGCTGAGCACCGTGGAAAAGCTGCAAAAGGCTCGCGAAGACGTAGGAGATATTAAGTCGCTGCTGCTGCGATTGCTGGATGGTGAATTGCTCTCAGGCGATGAGCTAGAGCAGGTTAAGGGCGGCGTCAGTGGCCTCTCGAAGCTAGTGAAGCTGTATGGCGACTATCAACAGGTGTTAGAAAGAGCCCAGCCTGCCAGAGCGCTCTTGGATGACGTCCTCAAGTCTTGAGAAGGCAGGTATTGCCGGTGAAGTTCCGCCTGAGAGGCCGAAGATTTGACTGCGACCTGTTTACAGCCCTAATGGTTTGTCAGACTTGCTTTTATCGGTTGGGTAAGCGCTAGCGTAACCAACGAGATTCCCTCTGGTGATGAGTTTCACCCAACCTACGCGAACGATAGCCATCACCTATTTCACCCTTTCCCTCAAACATCAGTAGCGCTTTGAAGGGAACGAGTATAGCTACCTAGCCCCATAGCCCACTAAGTTGCCAAAGTCTTTGTAATAAATTAGACCGGGACTGTAGAACATCCCATAGGATAGGCCTGAGCATTGACAAGGAACTGGCATGCGGCGATGGAGTGGGTGGGGGTGGCTGCTATTAGGATTGCTGACAGTGGTGATAATGCTGTGGCTAGGCGGTAGCAGCAGTGTAGCTCAGAAAGAAGACGAGCAACCCCAGCTTGAACTCTGGCAGCATCGCGGCATTATGGCCGCCATGACTGATCCAGACCCATTGGTATGGGGAGAAGCACTAGATAAATTGGCGGAATTCAATTTAGAAACGCTCACAGATGACACTGAGATTCCTAAAAACGTTTATCAGCAGATGACTGAAATTTTAGATGCTAACGGTTATCGGCCAGCAACTCGGGCCGCGGCCGCTCGCACCTTAGGCGCGATGGGCGAGGCGGCGGCCGCGCACGCTCCCCAGCTGATGGCGTTGTTAGCCGACCCCAAAACCAATTTCAATGTCCGGACTGCGGCCGCTAGCGCCTTAGGCGCGATGGGCAAGGCGGCGGCCGCGCAAGTTCCCCAGCTGATGGCGTTGTTAGCCGACCCCAAAACCAATTTCAATGTCCGGGTTGAGGCCGCTCGCGCCTTAGGCGCGATAGGCGAGGCGGCGGCCGCGCAAGCTCCCCAGCTGATGGCGTTGTTAGCCGACCCCGAAACCGATCGCGATGTCCGGACTGCGGCCTATCGCGCCTAAGGCGCGATAGGCGAGGCGGCGGCCGCGCAAGCTCCTAATCTGGGGGCGCTGATGATGAATGCCGACGAACCAGATTCCCTACGATATGAAGCTGCTTTCGCCCTGAGCCAGATGGATCAGGCGGTTGCCGATGAGGTCCCCAAATTTAAACAGCTGCTAGCCGATCAATGGAGTCAAGGTCTCGGTTCTGAAGAGCTGTCGGTAGTGGCAGCTAGGGCGTTAAGCCAGCTGGAGCCGTCTACTCTGGGGCCTCCGAAGCATAACGTTCTGATGCACCTGCTCAATGCCGTTAGTCTCAACAATTTCCGAGCGGATTTTTTTCGGTTTACAGCTTATTACCTCAGTGATGGTGATGCAGATGCGCTGACCTTAATTCGCTGGCTGGGGGTGCGTGATGAAGACTACCTGCCCGATGCCACCGATTTATCCCATCGAGAGGCGCAAGATATTCTGCGGGTCTTTGCCGAGGCTTGGCCACAAGACCTGACTGGCCTCACCAAACTCGACGACGAATGGCCCCGCCAGATTGCCAACATTGTTGACGCCACAACCTGGAATCCGGGCGATTTGCCTTTGCTGCGGCAGCACTATCAAAATCTGCGAGCGATGGGGTCAACTCAGGCCGCAGCGGTTGCTAGCGAAATTGCCACCTTAGAGTGGTGGCGCGGCATTTGGATTGTTCGTAATGTCTGGATTGCCCATGTCCTCTTTTGGCTGGCTCTGGTATTCATCTACCCCATTTCACCCCAAGTTCAGGCCATCTTTTTCTGGAATCCCTGGATGCGGCGGATCTTTGGGGCGGGCTATGTGGGCTTTGCCCTTACCTGGGTGCCCTTTTTGCGGGCGCGGCTGTTTGCCCCCTTCCAAGACTCTTTGCTGGCCAATGCTGGGTTGGCTGGGTTTACCCCCGCCGCCTACTTCCCCGACTCCACCGTGCAAAAAAAGGCTACAGGGGAACAAAAGCTTCTCCAGGCGACGATTCCAGCGATTAAGGGCCAAGTCATTTTAGAGGGCGAGTCTGGTCTGGGCAAGACAATGTTTCTGCGCCACTTGATTCAAATGACCTTGCAACAGCAAGCGGGGCGCAGTCGCCTTCAGCTTTTGCAAGATCTGGTGCAGCCCCCTCGCACCATGGTGTTCTTGCCCGCCGATCGCTGTGCTGACGGGGTCAGTGAAGCGATTCAGGTGAAGCTGCACGGGCTCGCCAAAGATCCGAACTTTCTGCGGGACTTGATCTACAGCGGGGCCATTGATATCTGCATCGACGGTCTCAACGAAGTCACCGCCGACACCCGCGCCAAAATCACCGAGTTTGTCGAGCGCTACTTTAAGGGCAACATCATCATGACCACCCAGCCCTTAGAATGGCGTCCTCCGGCCACTGCCACCACCTACACACTCAACTCCCTCAAGCGGGACAAAGTTGAAGCTTTTCTCGTCTCGCGCGAGCCGACACTACCCGAAGATGCCCCCATTCTAGGGGAAGCCTATATCGCGGCTTGTCAAGATGCTCTCGAAGCGGCCCTGAGTCCTGATCAACCTGCTGAAGAGCTGACGGCAGCGCGGCGCATCCTCTCTAACCCGATGGATCTCAGCCTCGTAGCGCAGATGATTGCCCATAAGGAGCCGCCCGATTTGTTTCAGTTGCAGCAACAGCAATACAAGCTGATGGCGGCTGACTATGAGCGGCTACATCTGCGTGAGTTTCCCCTGCCTGCCTTTGCTCAGCAGGTCTACGATATGCGCCTGCATGATCAAACCGCCATTCCCGAAGCGGAGTTCTTTGAGGAACTGCAATGTATGGAGCGCCATAAGATGGTGACCCGTCGTCAGGGCATCGACAACGAAGGCAACCCTACCAAAGAATGGAACTTCCGCCATGACAAGGTGATGGAGTTCTTCATCGTGCAAACCTTTTTAGGTAAAGAGAACGATCGCCCTCAACAGCACATGAGTGACCCGCGCTTTCGCGGCGTCTATTTTCTGCTGGCAAAGCTGATGCCCATCAAAGATGCCCTGGCATTGCGCGAAGAGCTGATCAACTACGCCGCCGACACCCGCGACCACACCGTCAGCGATGACTTTGTGCAGCTCCTGCGGTCTCGTAAGGTCAAAGAAATGGCTTAGACCACAGACAGCCTTAAAGCCGAAGCAGCTGCTTAAACAGATCTCATAGATCATCATCTAAAGCCCGTCTTTACCGTCCACTTGATGGCACGATGCTATCAGGACGAGCGGTATGGCATTCTTCAGTCACTGCTCTCAGAGGAACTTCACTAAGGCGATCGGATACAGAAGAATTCAGGCATTGATTAGACTGAGCTGAGTACCTTGTCAGCACTTTGGGCGGCGGTGCTCGTCAGCGGCGTGTCGGCCTCTGAAGGCGGCACCACCTGCCAAAACTGGGGCAAATAAGTCTCCCAATCGGCAAGAATCTTGGCGGCTTTGCCACTACCCGTGTGCTCGACGTGGGCTGCGATCATCGACTTGAGCTGTTGCGCCCCCGCCTCAGTAATCACTCGCTGCACGTTGACGATTTCAGGGTTGACCCGCGTGGGAAAGTTGCCCGCCTCATCGAGGAAGTAGGCTAAGCCGCCGGTCATGCCTGCGCCGACGTTGCGACCGACGTGCCCGAGCACGACGACGACGCCACCGGTCATATATTCGCAACAGTGGTCACCGGCCCCTTCAATCACCGCTTGACCTTTCGAGTTGCGGACTGCAAACCGCTCGCCCGCAATGCCTTGAGCATAGAGCGTGCCGCCGGTGGCGCCATACAGGCAGGTGTTGCCCAAAATGACGTTTTGCGATGGGTCGTAGGTGATGCCGGGGAACGGCTTGAGAACGATTTCGCCGCCGTGCATACCTTTGCCAACATAGTCGTTGGCTTCGCCCACCAGGGTCAGCGTCATGCCCGGCAGGTTAAAAGCCCCAAAGCTTTGGCCCACGCTGCCGGTGAAGGTGAGGTCGAGGTGTCCCTGAAAGCCACTGTTGCCATATTGCTGAGCGATCGCCCCCGAGATACGAGCCCCGACAGTGCGGTCGGTATTCACCACGTCGTAGGTCTGGCTGACCTGACCGTGCTCAGCGATCGCCGCCTGCACCGCCGCATCCGCCAAAATCTTGTCATCCAGCACTGGGCCGTTGCTGTGGATGCCGCCGTGATCAAGCCAGCTGCGATCTGCACTGACATCGGGTAAGCCCAGCAGCGCCGTCAGCGTCAGTGCATCGGTTTTAGCCAGCTCGACATCGGCGCGGGGCTGCAGCAAATCAGTGCGGCCTACAATCTCTTGTAGTGACCGGAACCCTAGTCGAGCCAGCAGCGATCGCACCTCTTCGGCCACAAAGTAGAAGAAGTTGACCACATGCTCGGGCAAGCCGGTAAAGCGCTTGCGCAGCTCGGCTTTTTGGGTGGCAACGCCGACGGGGCAGTTATTGGTGTGACAGACCCGCGCCATGATGCAGCCTTCGGCAATCATCGCGATGGAGCCAAAGCCATATTCCTCCGCCCCCATCAGCGCTCCCATGACCACGTCCCAACCGGTCTTGAGGCCGCCATCGACCCGCAGCAGTACGCGATCGCGCAGCTGATTCGCCATCAGCACGCGGTGCACTTCGGTCAAGCCCAGCTCCCAGGGCAGGCCGGCATGTTTGATGGAGCTGAGGGGCGACGCGCCGGTGCCGCCATCGTGACCCGAAATTTGAATCACGTCGGCGTTTGCCTTGGCCACGCCCGCCGCGATCGTGCCGATGCCAATTTCCGCCACCAGCTTGACCGAAACGCCCGCTTTGGGGTTGATCTGATGCAGGTCAAAAATGAGCTGCGCCAAATCTTCGATAGAATAGATGTCGTGGTGGGGCGGCGGCGAAATTAGCGAGACCCCCGGCTTCGAGCGCCGCAGCATGGCAATGTAGGGGCTCACCTTTTTGCCCGGTAGCTGACCGCCCTCGCCGGGCTTCGCGCCCTGAGCCATTTTGATTTCGATTTGCTGGGCATGCATCAGATACTCCGGCGTCACGCCAAAGCGTCCCGACGCGACCTGTTTGATCGCCGAGCTGGCGGTATCCCCGTTCCGCAGTCCCTGCAGGTTGGGATACAGTGCCGATTTGCCCTGCTCGTCAATGTTTTCGAACACCTTAAAACGCTGGGGATCTTCGCCGCCTTCCCCGGAGTTTGACTTACCGCCGATGCGGTTCATGGCGATCGCCAACACCTCGTGGGCTTCTTGTGATAGCGCTCCCAGCGACATGCCGCCAGTGCAAAACCGCGTCATGATGTCGGCAGCCGATTCGACCTCCTCTAGGGGAATTGGGGTGCGCTCGGCCGTCAAGTCGAGCAGATCGCGCAGCGCGGTGGGCGTACGGCCCTGCAGGTGCGACTTATAGACTTCATAGTGGTCGTACTGCTGACTTTCCAGCGCCTTATGCAGGGCCTTCGTCAGGGCGGGCGTATTCATGTGGTATTCGCCCTTGGGCATGGCTTTGACAAACCCCATGTTTTCTAACCGCTTCCGGTTCAGCTCGGGGAAAGCCCGCTGGTGGAACCGAATTGTTTCCTGCGCCAAATCGGCCAACGAGAGACCGCCCAGCCGGGACGTGGTGCCGCGAAACGCGATGTCCAGCAGATCGGGGCCGATGCCCACGGCTTCAAAGATTTGGGCGCCCTGATAGCTGGTGATGAGGGAGATGCCCATTTTGGAGAGAATCTTTAGCAGGCCGTTTTCGACCGCTTGGCGATAGTTGCCCTGCGCCCCGTTCAGGGTGACCGTCGGCAGCTTTTGAGTTTCCATCAGCTTTTGGGTGCGGGCATCATGCCACCAGTGACGCACCGACTCCAGTGCCAGATAGGGGCAAATGGCACTCGCGCCGTAGCCAATGAGGCAAGCAAAGTGATGGGTGCTCCAGCACTGGGCGGTGTCAACCACCAGCGAAGTCCGCATGCGCAATCCCTGGCGAATCAGGTGGTGGTGCACCGCACCCGTGGCCACCAAGGGGGGAATATAGGTGGTTTCTGGCGTCAGCCCCACGGATTCACCAGTCGCCGCCGGGCGATCGCTCAAAATCAGAATCTCACTGCCCGCCTTGACCGCTTCGGTGGCGCGATCGCACAGCGCTTGAATGGCCTGCTGCAGCCCCGTTGGGCCATCCGTCAGACCGTACAACGTTGATAACGTAGCGGTTTGAAAGGATGACTGGCGCACGGCAGCGAGTTCGGCTTCGTTGAGCACCGGTGAGTCTAGCTTCAACAAACGAGCATAGTCGGCGTGCTCTTCGAGCAGGTTGCCCCGCTGACCCAACAGCGTTTCGAGAGACATCACCAACCGCTCGCGCAGCGGATCGATGGGGGGATTGGTCACCTGGGCAAAGCGCTGCTTGAAATAGTCATAGAGCAGATGGGCTTTAGTGGAGAGCACCGCGAGGGGAATGTCATCGCCCATACAGTAGGTGGGCTCTTTGGCCTGAGCCGCCATGTCTTGAATGATCATCTCGACATCTTCGGCGGTGTAGCCAAAGGCAGCTTGCTGCTGCATCAACGTCGTTGCCGCGAGCTGACGCTCAGGGCTAAATAGCTGGGGCGTTACCACGGCCCGATGCTGGGCCAGCCAGTCACCATAGGGCTGCTGGGCAGCGACCCGCTGTTTGATATCCCAATTTTTGAGAATTTCGTGGGTCTGAAAATCAACGGCAATCACCTGACCTGGCCCCAGCCGTCCTTTTTCGACAATGGTTTCAATGGGTACGTCGACCACACCCGCTTCGGATGAAACAATGATTAACCCGTCGGACGTAATGATATAGCGGGCTGGACGCAGGCCATTGCGATCGAGCGCTGCCGCCACCTGTTTGCCGTCGCCAAAAGCGATTAATGCCGGGCCGTCCCACGGCTCTTGGAGGCCGCTGTAGTAGTCATAGAAATCGGTAATTTCTGGATGCTGTTCTAAATCGGGCTGGTTGCGATAGGCCTCAGGCACCATAATCATCAGCGCTTCTAACGGACTGCGGCCTGATCGCACCAGCAGCTCCATCACGCCGTCGAGGTTAGCCGAGTCGCTGTTGTGCATATTGACAATGGGCAGCAGCTCTTCGATGTGGCCAGCCCAGGCGGGGTGACTCAGATCCGCCTCCCGCGCTTTCATCCAGTTGATGTTGCCGACCAGGGTATTGATTTCGCCATTGTGGCCGACCAGCCGCATCGGATGCGCCAGCGGCCATTTGGGCATCGTGTTGGTGCTAAAGCGCCGGTGGTAGATCGCGAACGGACTGACATAGTCCGCATTTTGCAGATCGCGATAAAACTGACTGAGCACTTCCGATCGCACCATGCCCTTATAAACGATGGTGCGCGAAGAAAAGGAGCAGATGTAGGTTTCCTGAAGCGGTTGCGCGATCGCCGCGTCACCCTGCCAGCCCATCAGCGAGCGGTGAATGCGGCGGCGCAGGCGATAGAGTTCGCGCTCTAGCTCATCGCCACTGGCCTGATCGGAGTGCACGAAGAATTGCTCGATCCGAGGTTGATTTTGCTTGGCCAGTAGCCCTAAAACTGTGGGCTCAACTGGCACCTCTCGCCAGCCCAAGACGGCAAAGCCTTCTGCCGTTGCCGCTGCCGTAAAAGACTCGCGAGCGATCGCGGCCGCCGCGGCCTGGGGGGGCAAAAACACCATCGCTACCCCAGTCCGCTCGGGCTCCAGGGCGGTCTCAATCTTTTGGCCGACGGCCCAGGCTTGCAACAAAGCCCAGGGAATCGCCGTCATGATGCCTGCCCCATCCCCTGACTCTTTGTCGGCACAGCAGCCACCGCGATGTTCCATACAGCCCAGGGCTCCCAGCGCCTGCTGCACCAGCTTAAAGCTAGGCCGACCCTGCTGATCGGCTACAAAGCCGACCCCGCAGGCATCGCGTTCTTCCACAAGCGAACGCGGCCCCCACTGAGTCATGCCGCTAGCGGTGAGGTTGATAGGCTGCTGGGGATTCAAGGGTGTGTTCTCCATGGTGACGACTCTTAAAAGGTGATGTTTGACGAATACCAGTCGCCGCAGCGACTCAACGCTAGCCCGCGATCGCAGGAACCCGTTTTAGCTCGATTTGTCGGGAGCGCGCGCCCTCGATCGAGGAGGGCCATAGCGCGTCTCAAGCTCACTAAATCCAATGATTGAGCCATTGCTCAATCACCCTACCGATAACCTAATGGATTCGGCAATGCTCATGCCTTACGCAATCAATTAGGGGCGACTGGCGGCGGCCAAGCGGGAATCCAGTCAGGCCGCCGCCGTTGAGAGCGGCTTAAACGGGGGCCAGGGTTGCTGATTATACCGTCTTAACTTGTCAACCGAGTCGGCTAGCTGATTGGCAAATGACGTCATCTCTGGCGGTCAGCATCGCGGTGAGCGCACGACACCTAATCATTGCTAAAAAGTTAAGGCTTGAAGTTCCAGTATTAATTTAAGCTATCGCCGTTTACTGTGTGAACGATTACGATTTGGCCATCCAGCTATTTTCTCAGCGAGATTCGACGGGAGACTTTATGGCGGCAGATATTACTAAAAAGATCCCCTCAGGTCTATTTCCGCTGCTCGGCCCCTTGATCGGGCTCAGCCTCGTGACCTTCGGCTTGGGCACTGCCCGGTCTCAACCACCGCCCGCGATCGCCCTAGCGGCCTTACCGACCGCTGAGACCGAGTCTCGCCGTTTGACCACGCCGATGGCCCAGCTGGGCGTGACTCAAGGCAATACGGTAACGGTGGGCAACACCACCGTGCCCGTGCCCTGGCAGCAGCGAGGCGATCGCATTGGCATTGCGGACTTGCCCCTGATGACCCACCTGGGCGTTGATTTGCAGAACACCCCCACGGCGGAGATGCAGCCGGTGCTGTGGTTTGCCGACAGGCCGACAGCCTTACCGACCTGGCATGACAACGGCTATCGCTATCTCGATGTCACCGCGTGGGCCGCCCAGCAGGGCTGGCAGCTGGTGCCGACGGGCGATCGCCTCACGCTGCAAGCCCCCACGGCCACGGTGCTCACCGCTCGGCGCGGTCGTCAAGCGCAGGGCGATCGCCTGGTGTTGGAAGTTGATCGTCCTGTGCTGTGGAGCTTTGACGAAGACGCCACCGCGTTTACCCTGACCCTGCAGGCCACTGGCGGTGCGGCCTTTAATCCGGCAGTCCTGACTAGCGGCGATGGCAATGTACTGCAGTCTTTGCAGGTCACCCCCGGCGGCAACCAAATCGTGTTGCGGGGCACCTTTGAGGAAACGGCGCGGCCTCGCGTGTGGAGTTTGACCAATCCCCCGCGGGTCGTTATTGATATCAACGAAGCCGACGTCGTGCCCCGCGATATTCGCTGGGCTCCCAACCTACGCTGGCGGCAGGAATATCTGACTGTGGGCGATCGCCGCTTTCCAGTGCATCAGCTCTGGCTCAATCTCGATACTGCCACTACCCTCCAGCCGATTTGGGCGAGTCCCCATCAGCTGCCGGGGATTACCCCGCTGAAAACGATGGCTCAGACCGCTCGGGCCGCTGCGGCCATCAATGCGGGCTTTTTTAACCGCAATAATCAGCTGCCGCTGGGAGCAATTCGCCGCGATGACCAGTGGATCTCTGGCCCCATTTTGAATCGGGGGGCGATCGCTTGGAATTCACAGGGAGAATTTGCCCTGAGTTCGCTCTCGCTGGCCTATGCCCTGACGACGTCCCAGGGTGGCTCCTTTACGGTGAACCACATTAACAGCGGCTATGTGCAGGCAGGCATCGGTCTCTATACCGCCGCTTGGGGCCGCACTTACACGCCCATCACCGATGGCGAAACGCTGCTGGTTGTGAACCAAAATCAGGTCGTGCAGCAGGTGGCGGGGGGCAGTGCTGGCACCGGAGCCACCCCAATTCCACCCCAGGGGTATGTGCTGGCCCTGCGATCGTTTAATTCGGCAGCGCAGGCGATGCCAGTGGGCACGACCCTGGCGCTGAGTCCTGATTTGCGTCCGGCAGCCTTTGCCAACTTTCCCTTAGCGATCGGGGGGGGGCCGATCTTAGTCAGAGAGGGCCAGATCATCGCCGATGCCAGAGCCGAAGGCTTTAGCGATGCCTTTGCGGCGCAAGCGGCCCCCCGCAGCGCGATCGGGGTGACGCCCAACGGCAATATCGTCCTCGTGGCCATTCACTACAGTCCGGGAGGTCGCGGCCCCACATTGGCAGAAGCAGCTCAAATCATGCGGCAGCTCGGGGCGCAAAATGCCCTCAACCTCGATGGGGGCACCTCTTCTAGCCTGTATTTGGGCGGCACTATCATCAACCGCCACGGCAGCACTGTAGGCCAGGTACACAATGGCTTAGGGGTGCTTTTGGCTCCTTGAACTCTGAGTCTTCTAATCTAATGGGACGGCCCAGGGAATGCAGCATAAAAAACTCAAACCCAAGCCTTAGCTTGGGTTTAACGTATCTGCATCCCAATTTTTAAGTTTGTTCTGAGCCCGCTCGGCCAAAAACGCATACTCCGAACCCAGGGCCAGATCAGCCGCTCTGTGTAAGGAGCAAATCGCTTCTGCCCGCTGGCCCATGGCGAGTTGGGCATCAGCTAGAAAATTGACCAAGTTCCGACATTGACTGTAGCGATCGCCAATTGCCTCATATAAAGATTGTGCCTGCTGCAGAAATGCTAGCGATTTTCTAGAGTCTTTAGCCATTTTTCCGAACTCTTGCAACACGTTGGCTTCGCCCAGGCGAGCCCCGGTGGCTTGGTAGAGTGCGAGGGCTTGGTCGTAGTGCTTCAGCGCCTCCTGACTGCGTTTGAGAAATTGTTCGACATCGCCAATGGCTTGTAGCGTGTTGGCTTCGCCCAGGCGAGCCCCGGTGGCTTGGTAGAGTGCGAGGGCTTGGTCAAATCTTTCCATAGCCTTGGCATTATCGATCTGCAGGCGATGCACCTGTCCCAAACCGTAGAGTGCGTCCGCTTCTTTTACTGACTGTTGTATCACCACAGACCAATCCATGGCTTCGTGGTAATGGCGACGAGCTTGGGCGTAGTCAGACAGTCCCCGATAGGCATTCCCCAGCTCTAGCGCCAAGTTAATGCAGTCTTGCGCGGAGTCGGTGGAGGGGGCGCCATGGTTGAGCCGTTCGCTCAGTAGCCGCTCTAGCTGGTCAATACGGTCTTGCTTGACCGGTTTGCTGTCAGCGGGCAGGGTGGGGTGGGGGTGGCGCAGCTGGGTGTGCACCCCATCTACAGTCTGTGACGTAGTGCGAAAGGGAAACAGACCCGACTGCCAAGTCCACAGGTCTTTGGCATATTGCCCGAGCCGTGTCACCGCATAGTCAGGCAGCACCAGCACCAGCGGGTACGGCACCTGTTGGGCCAGCTGGTCGCGACTATAGTTGAGATCGGCCAAAAAGCGGGAGTAGTCGCTTTTAATCCCGATCGCCGTCGCCAGCCCGCGCACGAGCAACACCGGCTGGCGCTGCGGGTCTCGCTCAACGGTGGTCAGGCGCTCAGTCAGTGCCGCCAGCAGCGAAAAGGAGACGCGCTCGCTAAAATCTAGCTCGATAAATTGCACAGTCTCAGCGACCGCGTGCTGGTGCAGCGCCTGCATTAGCAAGTCACCATCTGCCACAAAGTTGATTTCGACAATGGCCAAGGTAAAGCCCTCAGCCACCTCAGCAAAGGTCACTAACTCTCGAAAGGCGTCTAAATTTTGCCCCAAAAACTCGCTCAGGCGCAGATCGGGGTCACTCGCCGGAGTCATCTCGGAGTTGGGTAAGGGCACGTTTGAAGGGTTCACTATGTCGCACCACCGGATTTGGGTATACCCAGCGGGTACCCCCGTTGTACTCCAGAATAGCGGTATTGAATAATAATGATTGACCCATCACGTCGTCGGTCACTTCTTTTTTGAGGGCGGCCTGCGCCAGCTCACCGTAGGCATCGGCCGGAATAATGCGCTCAAAGCTGGCCTGCTCTTGTTTGATTGCGTAAGTAACATCGTCTGCCTGCAATTGGCGATGATTGCGTCCCATGGCGGTTAACATCGCCTGTCGCGTCATCCGCATCATCGACGAATATGTCCGCCACTTGCCTGGGCGAGGTCAAGAAGCAAAGCAGGGTCACTCACCACGACATCGACCTCGACGCGGTTAACAATCAGCTGCACCATTTGTTGCAGCCCCGCTTGATCGTGAGCCAGGTCGGTTTGGTCGCGGTCAAACTGGTAGATGTTAATCATCGGCACAATGTGCGGATTCTCAAAAATGCTGCCCAGTTTCCGAGTGGAATACAAGATGGCGATTGGCACCGTATAAATGATGGTGCAGCTCAGCTCTCGCATTTGGGCGGCGTAATCGACAAACAGGCGGGTCGCGACATCGGGCGGGCACTTATCAATGCCATCCAAAATCAGCAAAAATCCCTTCTTGCCCGGAAAGGCCTGTTGCACCTTTTGTGCCCCATCTCGCAGCAGCAGATTAATGTCCGTTTTGAGCCGCGACACCTCGCGGGCCAGGGTTTGGCGAATGGTGACTTTATCTTTAGAGCCGCCCTTGATCTGCGCCATCGTTTTGACCAAAAACTTAGCCAAAAAGGGCGCTTCGGCCCCCAGCGAGGCTTCGGCATTCACATTTACCGATCGCTCGACGGTCTCCTCAGTCTCCTCAGTCACCTCTTTAAACCAATTTTCAAAGCTGGTCAGCAAACCGGAGTCAAACCGCAGACCCGCGCGGCGCATGGCCAGTTCCACCTGTTTGATGATGACTAGATACAGGTCGGTATAGTCCAGATCGTTGGCATCTGTCTCTTCTTCCACCTGTAACGAAATCACCAAATATTCGTTCTTCCAAGCCTCGGCAATGCGATTCAACTCAGACGTTTTGCCACAGCCAACATGCCCCGTAAACAAAATGCTGGTGTACTCACCCAGTTCTTGCAGCGCCAACAATGAGTTCACCTGACCGATGGCATCTTGTCGGGCTGCAAACGGCACATAGTAGTCTTGTTGGTCAGGCGTCAGGGGTTTGACATCACAAAAGCGGTAGGCTTCTTTAAGGGTGCGGGCTTTAGGGGCAGCCATAGTCATCACTGTGAGGGCTAACCTATTAAACCGCACTCTTTTGGCTGTGAGACATTCCAGTTTAGTGACCGGCTCCGGCTCCGGCCTCGGCGCTTAAAAATGCTGGCAACCACGATTCAGTCTCCTGCCGTTGACAGAGCCGCAAGGCGACTGAATTTATAGATGGATGATCGCCAAGAATTCATGCTAAAGCCTATTCGATGAATTCGCCATCTTCTTCCGCTTCAGGAGCCGGGACTTCGTCAGCAGTGTCTGGGACTGGGGCTGCGTCTGGTGTGGAAACTGCGTCTTCTTCAGTCGCTGGCACCTCGATGGCTTCTGGCCCGGCGGCTAGCTGACGCACCTGATCTTTATATTGATCGGGCGCAAGTTCTTCCGCTTGCTTAAACAGAACGGCGGCATCGGGCGCGCGACCCGCATCGCGCAGCACCAGTCCCTTGGCTAGCACCGGACGAAAATCGTCGGGGGCACTGGCGATCGCCTCATCATAAAGACGCAGGGCCTCATCCAGCGAGCCCTCCTCGACATAGACCTGAGCCAGCAACAGCTGCACTGAGCCCACATCAACCGTTCCCGGGGCAATTTCATTGTTTTGCGGAGCCGACTCTAGGGTATCTTGCAGCAAGCCGATCGCCGCTTGGGGCCGTTCCTGCTGCACCAATAGCGCCGTCAAGCCCTGTAGCGCATTCATATCGCCAGGGCGCTGAGTCAACACGGTGCGGTAGGCCTCGGCCGCTCCTTCTAAATCACCAATGCTTTGCTTGGTCTGGCCCAGCAGCACCCGATATTCTGGGGTGTCAGGGTTCAGCTCAGCCAGCTTTTCGAGCGGTTCGACCACGCCCTCTAAATCATTCAGTTGAATGCGGGCCTCGACCAGACCTTCAATCGCGGTTTGGTTGTTGGGTTCTCGCTCCAGCACCAGCTCAAAGCCTTTGGCACGGGCCTCCAACTCAGCTTGCACATCAGCGCTGGGGCCGGGTTGTCCGGTCGGAGTCGGGGTGCCAGCGTGATTGCTCCGAGCGCTGAGAAACGGCAGAATCGAGAGCGCCAAGAAGGCTCCTACTGCCACTACCAATACGCTAATCACTAGCCAACGATTGCGCTTTACAGCCACCACAAAGGTCCGAATTCAACCTGCTCATCTTAGCGTCTCTGTCAATAAAACCCCTGTTCTTTAAGGAGATGAAATTCTTGAGAACTTCATACTTACCTACCAAAACAGTGCGGATCGATGAAGTCAGTCTTAGAGAAGAGGACTAGATCACCCCTTCCCCCACAGATTGAACCGAGATGCCTCTCGCGGGATACGAACTGCGGTGCTAACCTTGAGAGAATCCCCACATTCTGTCTTGTTGAGGTGGGAAGTTTCAGGTTCAGGAGGATTCGGAGACCCATGAGTGCAGCGGAGCATCAGTCCCCAGACGTGTCATCGCAAGCTAGCGACCCATCGTTAAACGCCCCCCCCCAGCGGCCCTCGTTAAGACAGCCCCCGCTGCGGCCAGAGCCGGCACCTGCTCAACCCACTCCTTCTAAGCCCGAGCTGCCAGCACGATCGGCAATCACAGCGGCTCCGCCAACGCCTCAAACTCAAACGCCAGCAACTGAACCCGCACCGACGCCACTGCCTAACCCCAATCATCCCATCGCCCCCCCGAGCGAACCAATGCAGTATCGGGCGATCGGCTTGGTTAAAGGCACGTATCAGCCGTCTGAAGAGCAGCTCAATCGGGGCAATATCTTGTCCGATGATGGGGCCGTGATTGATTCTGTGCTGTTAGGGCGCGTTACCAGTCTGATCAAAAAACATATTGATCTAGAGAGTTCGCACCTGTGGGTGGTTTATCCCCGCACGCGGCAGGCATTGGAAGACTCTGACGAAACCGGCTCAGAGGGTGGTCTACACTTGCAGATTGTCGGTGTCTGGGAGCCTGAGACGTTGGGTTTACCGGGCGAGAACCCCAACACCAAAGGCGCGGCAGCCAAAACCGATGCTGCTGACGCTGATGAAACGGATGATGCCGACGAGAATACTGCACCTGAAGTCGTGACAGCTGACCTGGCTGAGTCTGAAAGTGCCTTGGACGAGACGGCCTCGGAAAACGTCGCAGTAGACGAACCCTCGGAAAACTATTTTTCGATTCGCGGTGAAGTGCTGAGCTATGACGAAGATGATCAGAAGATTTTGGTCAAAATCGTTCAAGGGTCTAAGCGCTCAGGCAAACCGCCGAAGGCTTTTAAGCTGAACGTCTTTGGTGAAATGACCGGCAAAACGGTGGGCTACTTTTGGGAGATGGATGTTGAGCGCCAGAGTGAAAAGCTGGTGATGGTTGACGGCCATGCCATCAGAATGGTGCCGCCGAAGAAGAAGAAAAAAGGCAAATCTTTTGGCCCCCGTCGTGACCGTCGACCGGGCATGAGTGATAAGCCAAGACCGTCTCGTAGCTCTGAGAAGCCCCGGATTCGGCCCTCTGCTCCGGTCAAGTCAAATCCTTTGTAGTGCCTACGTTAGAAACGCTGGACGCGCTCTGAGCGATCGCTCGGAACTAACTCCTGTGACCTCTTGGCATCTCGCAAGCCCGCTCCATCGAGCAGGCTTGTTAACCGGGCGCTGCTGATTTTGGATATGAATTGAATCACTGACAGGAAGAACGGCACAGGTTGACTCACCATCGATAGCGGAGAGTGAGCATCTTGCCCGTGGTCTAAAACACCGGATTCATACTTCGATTCAGCAACGCCGCTTGTGAACTGCACAGGTGATCGCCTTTTCCCACCTGATGGATCGTTATTGCTGTAGAAGTCCGTAGCGGTCGTCTCTACAGCCAGAAATCATCATCAGCGTCAACGGGTTTATTCGTGGATGCCCAGTTCACTGAAGAGTGCCGTTTCACATGCATGCAATATCAAGGAAGAAAAAAGCTGACATCGTTGGCCAACGGTTTTCTCCTCTCTGTGGCACCAACGAATACTGATTGAGACTGGCCATCACCAGTGCAGAGGGTGCAATATTTGACTACCTGAGTCCCCTAAAGGCGGTTACGACGAAATTGGGTTGCAGCCCTTGCTCAATGAACTGGGGCAACCTTGGCGACGCCAAATAACCTCTGTTAAGCGTCCCCTCTCACGAATCTAGCAATCCCTAGTTTGGTCAAATCATTCTAGATAGCTGTAATCGCCATCTGACGAATCTTTCAATTCCGTAGGGCTTGCCCTTCCCGAAGGGTATTCCGCACTCAACATTCCGAATTCTGCTATGCCTGCCAAATTAAACCTCCTCCTTAACGGAGCCTTGGCGATTTCCGACTACGCTCTTCTTGCCCCAGCGAACTGACGCTCCATCACAAAGCCGGTAGACGGTAGAGCGACCCTGTGGTTAGTGAACCGTCACTGCCGCTCAAGACAAGATTACAAAGCCTGACAGCAACCAGTGCGGCGTGGGTTGATCCCGGCATCTTCGGTATTCATCTGGGTGCGAAATCAAAATAAATCGCTGGTTTACTCGCCTGGTGAGCCTCCAATCCTCACTGATTTCAGCTGTCAGTCCTGTTCAGTGTTTACAAACACCCATCAAGGTTAAAACTGAACAAAAATTGACTCAAAATACTTAGACGTCAAAATTGTATGAAAAGTCTTCCAGATCATTTTCATGTTCCTATTCGCCCAGACAATGAGCTTGGGAAAGCTGGCTTTGAAAGCTGTCACCTACAAGCCTAGGTAGCTTTTTTGACATCGATCTAGAACCAGGCTTAGAGGTTATTATTTGAGAATTCAGGTAGCTTTTTTG
>JBCBJQ010000046.1:0-43246 GCA_038523235.1 Cyanobacteria bacterium J06626_4 | reverse complement strand
CTTTCTCGAGCTTTGAATTCTGGTGAGTTTGAATATCTAGTCACTTTAGTTGATAGAGCAATTGAACTTGAAGAATTTGATCTGGCTGATACGCTCACCTCTAAAATAATACAGTTAAATTCTAGTCCACTCGATATAGAGCAGCAGCTCAATCTCATCAAGATCTATATTCAACTAGGTAATAATGAAGCCAATACGCCACATGCTTTGATTGAAGCTGTCAAAAATGAAGAGTTGACCCTTGAGCAAAATGCTGTGTTTGCTGAATATTTGATAGGTTTTGGGTTTGTTGATGATGCCTTAGCTCTTCTAGAACATGAAAACTTTACGGCAGGACAACAGCTGGCTATCGCTATTGCTTTAGCAAAAAGCGGACAAATTGAAATGGCATTGGGTATTGCAGAACAGCAGCCTGTAGTTCTATCTACAATTACAGGATATGGAGAACCTTTTTCGTCAGGTAAAGTCAGCGCTCTAGCTGCGATTGCAGTGGCAGTGGCAAAGAATGGACAAAGCGACCGTGCGCGCGAAATTTTAAACGAAGCATTAGCGCTAGTTC
Source organism: Cyanobacteria bacterium J06626_4 (assembly GCA_038523235.1). Lineage (GTDB taxonomy): Bacteria > Cyanobacteriota > Cyanobacteriia > Phormidesmidales > Phormidesmidaceae > Halomicronema. The sequence continues at coordinate 42,687 of JBCBJQ010000046.1, read as the reverse complement.
CAGAATTACCTTACGGATATATGAGTAATGGTAGCTGTGCAAATGCTCGTGCTGATGTTTATGCGCAGATTGCAAGGAGTTTTGCCGAAATTGATGCCCTTGAAGAAGCTAGTGAAGCAGTTGCCTATGTCAGCACCTGCTTTAGTGCAGTTGGTTTTCCTAGTTCGGTGCCTGGTGATAGGGGAGTTTTGGTTCGTGACATACTGGATGATCTCAATACAGTATCTGAGGTTATAAGATTTTTGCCTGGACACTGGGAAGGTACTAACGATCTTCTCGATACAAATTCGTCAAAAGCTGAATTCGCAATTCGGTTAGCCGAGTTGGGCGACGTAGATAAAGCGATTAATGTCGCAAATAAAATTCAATTCGTAAGACAGCATGATGCGAACTGGAATGCGGTGGAATATGTTTGGTATCATCTAACAACTTTATTTTTAGAACAAGGAAAACTAGATGCTGCAGTTTATTCGACACGTAAGCTTCAAGAGGCACCTGACTTTTCTGGAGATCGATTAGTTGTTCTCCTTTTATTGGTTAGAGTTGGCGATGATCTGAATAAAGCTGGAGATTATGATGCTGCTGAAAGAATATTTCAAGTTGTCTTTTTGGAAAGTAAACAGTTACTCATTAATAGATTCGGCTATGAAGAAGCAAGTTGGTGTAGTGCAAGGGAGCCGGGAGATCTTTTGTTGTGTTTAGAGATTTCTGAGGATATAGATGAGGGAAGACTTTTTAGAAGCATTGTTGCAAGAATTAATCTTGCAGTTGCCTTTGACGAAGCCGATCAGATTGACTTGGCAGCTGAGTTTTTAGAGAGTCTACCATCCGATATAAGTGACCTAATCAATACCTATGACCGTTGGGAAAACAAATTTGACTTACCTACAGACATAAAGTACGTCAATGAATTTTCACAAAGAGACGAGGGGAATGTCGGCATCTTGCTTAGTGTTGGTTGGCTTGACCAAGCATTAGAAATGGCCAATAGAATGCCACCTTCAAAGCAACAGGTGAAAGCGTTAGCTAATATTTCTGCTGAGCTTTATGAACTCGATATTCTTTACGAATCTCAGGTGCATGACGCTCAAGATTAAATATGTCCTCGTAACTGCTATCGATATCGCCATGCAACTACTACCGTGATCGCTGCTTAGAATAAACTCAACCCATCCCTGAGGAACCTAGATGTCCTCGCCGCTACCCGGAATGGATCCCTACCTAGAACATCCCCGTTTCTGGCCGAACTTTCATCATCGGCTAATTACCGCGATTGCCATCTCCCTCGGCTCCCAACTGCGCCCCAAATATCGCGTTGTAGTCGAAGAAGCGATATATCAAACCGCTCAGCAAGATTCTGTCCTCGTGGGCATTCCCAATGTGGCAGTACAAAAAGCTGCGCATGCTAGCCAACCGGCTGATCTGTCCCCGACCCGTGGCGTGGCCGTTGCTCAACCCATTGAGGTCGAACTGCCCATGCCAACGGTGATCCGCCAAGGATATCTAGAGATTCGCGATGTAGCCACGAGTGAAGTCGTTACCGCTTTAGAAGTACTGTCTCCCGTCAACAAACGTCCCGGCGAGGGACGGCTGACGTATCTGGCGAAGCGCCAGACGATTTTAGCCAGCACCACCAACTTTGTTGAGATTGACCTGCTGCGACAGTGGCAACCCTGTGTCAAACTCTCAGACGAATTCGCCACCCACTACCGGATTTTGGTGAGTGCCAGCATGCTTCGTCCCCAGGCCAGCGTGTATGCCTTCAACCTGCAGGATGCAGTGCCAGCTTTTTCATTACCATTGGCCGCTGGGGATGCTGAACCCATCATAAATTTGAAATCGCTGCTGGATGAGATTTACGACCAGTCAGGCTACGACCTGGTGATTGACTACACCACTGATCCGATTCCGGCATTATCTACCGATGACGCTGCTTGGCTTGCCAGTCACCTCACGGCAGTCGGGTTGCGGTAGGCAGATTTTGGAGCGTGGGCGGCGGCGATCGCCACGTTTCCTCAGCTGGCAATGGCCATCAGGGAACCTTAAGCACAAATTCTATTAGGGTGGTCTGCTGTGCCCTACAATCCCACCATTCATCGCAGGCGCTCAACTCGTCTCCGTTATCACGATTACGCGTCACCCGGTGATTATTTCGTGACGATTTGCACCCACCAGCGACAGCCTCTGTTTGGCCACATTGATGACGGCTGCATGATGTTGAATGATGCCGGGCAGGCGGCACAGGCTCATTGGCAACGGTTAGCGCGGCATTTTAACCACATCCGGTTGGATGCGTTTGTGGTGATGCCTAACCACATCCACGCCATCATCGAAATCGTCAAATTGCCCGACATATCTGTTGCCGATGATGCGGATGGGCCACCGCCAACATCCGGTGGGGGCAAGGCGTTTTGTGAACACCCAACACCCGGTAGGGGCAAGGCATTGTCGCCTGATGCGCCTCGGTTTGGGCAAGAAAAAATCTCCGACAATGCCTCGCCCCTCCGTCATCGATCGATCAAACTACAAACCAATCGCCCCCACGGCACCCCGCCCGGTTCAATTGGCGCAATTATCGGCAATTACAAATCCGTTTCCACCCGGCAAATCAACCGCCTGCGGCGTTCCCCAGGTAACCCGGTCTGGCAACGCAATTACCACGATCACATCATCCGCAACCAACCAGAGCTGGACAACGCCCGCATTTATATCCAGGCAAATCCGCAAAATTGGGCGCAAGATCGATTGCGACAACCGATATGAAGATAACGACAGGCAATTACGATCGCAGCATTTCTTCAACGGTCAGTTGCCATTGGGGAAAGGTCGGTGAAATAACCGTGTCGCCTTGATTGAAAACGGCTTCTGCATACACGCCCTCGACCATGGCTAACACCGTCACGCAACTGGTTTGAGGATCGACGATCCAATATTCTGAGATGCCCCGCCATTCGTACTGATTGCGTTTATCAAAGTAATCGCGGCGATGGCTTTCAGCTCCAGGGCTGACTACTTCGACCACTAGCAGCGGCGGAGCCATGTCTAAAGTAATGGCAGACTGGCCTCGGGACTGCAACTGCTCGATATGCTCGGGTCGCAATACAGTGAGGTCAGGAAAGCGATTCTTCGGCTGGCCCAGCATTTCAACCGCGAGTTGATGCGTTCTGACGCGACGGAATCCGACAATGTCTGAAAGGGCGCGATCTAAAGCACGAGAGATTAAAACATTCTCATCAGATTCTGGCGGCACCTCGATCAAGTCTCCGTAGGTCAGCTCATAGCGTCTATCGGTGCCATCGTCATAGGTCAGATAGTCGGCAAACGTGGTGATTTTTGAGGTGGCTTGAGTCATAGAAAGTCTTTTCCCCGCCGTTCACTTTTGCCCGAATCTTCAACCGCTTCGATCAGGTTCGACACATCAATACAGACTAAAATCCTGCACAGATGTCTCGTTCATACTCAAACTACGCTGGCTTGAGACGCCAAAGTTACGGCAAAATGCCCACTCCATCTTAACGATAGCGCGGGTAAAGCCTGTAGCCTCTGCAGTCAATAATTCAGAGCAAGCGATCGCCCCATGCCATCAATCGTCGTCAAACACGCTGGCGAAAAAGTCGATTGTGTCCTTCAGCGCCGCGATGAAGATATCAATCTCTTCGCGGGTGTTGTAGAAATACAGGCTCGCCCGCGCTGTGGAAGTCACGCCTAAAATTCGGTGCAGGGGTTGTGTGCAGTGATGGCCCGATCGCACCGCAATGCCCGACTGATCTAACAGCGTCGAAAGATCCTGGGCATGGACGCCATCCACCGTGAAGGTGGCCAACGAGGCCCGACCGCTGCCGTCTGCCTTGGGTTGCGGGCCATACAGCGTGATGTGGGGAATTTGATTGATTTGCTGATAGAGGTACTGGGTCAGCTCATGCTCATAATCGGCAATCTTATCCATGCCCACCGCGTTCAAATAATCCACCGCTGCCCCCAGCGTGATGGCCTCACAAATGGCTGGCGTCCCCGCTTCAAACTTGTGGGGCAGGGATGCATAGGTGGAGTGGTCTAAAAACACATCGGCAATCATCTCGCCGCCGCCCAAAAACGGTGGCATGGCTTGCAGCAAGTTCAGCTTGCCGTAGAGGAAACCGGCTCCAGTCGGGCCACACATCTTATGGCCGGAAGCGACGAGCCAGTCACAGCCTAATGCCTGCACATCTAGCGGCATGTGGGGCGTGCTCTGGCAGGCATCGATCAGCACCTTTGCGCCATAGCGCTGGGCCAGCGCCACAATGTCTTCGACGGGGTTAATGCAGCCCAGCGTGTTGGAAACGTGGTTCAACGTGATCAGCTTGGTTTTGTCGGAGAGGTGCGATCGCAGCTCATCCATATCCAGCTCGTGCGTCTCCGTGAGGCCGACGAACTTCAGCACCGCGCCCGTGCGCTGGGCGACAAACTGCCAGGGTACTAAATTACTGTGGTGCTCCATCACCGACAGAATGATTTCATCCCCCGCCTGCAGGGTAGTCATGCCCCAGGTGTAGGCCACCAGATTGATTGCTTCGCTGGCATTACGGGTGAAAACAATCTCATCCCGTGATGCGGCGTTAACGAAGGCCGCAATTTTATCGCGTGCCCCCTCGTAGGCATCGGTCGCTCGCGCACTCAGCGCATGCACCCCCCGGTGCACGTTGGCGTTGTCGGCTTCGTAATAATGGCGAATGGTCTCCAGCACTGCCTTTGGCTTTTGTGACGTGGCGGCGTTGTCAAAGTACACCAACGGATGGCCGTTGACTTCCTGATGAAGAATCGGAAAGTCGTCACGAACCTTAGTGGCGAGGGTGAGTTCTTGAGCCAGAGTCATAGGAAGCATTCAAACGGGGGGGTAAGTAAACACTAACAGCCAATCTCTCTACTGCGTCCGCTGGGTCACCGTTGCCATCAGCGTCTTTTGTAAGGAGGAAACCGGAATGCGATCGATAATGTCCATCGCAAAGCCATAAATCAACAGTCGCTGCGCCGCCTCAGCAGTAATGCCTCGACTTTGCAGATAAAACACCTCATTGGCATCGAGTTGACTGACCGTCGCCCCGTGGGCGCACTTTACATTGTCGGCCACAATGTCCAATTCTGGCTTGGTATCGACCCGCGCCTTGTTCGAGAGCAGCAGGTTGCGGTTGAGCTGGCTCGTGTTGGTCAACTGGGCGTTGTGAGGCACCCAGACCTTGCCGTTAAACACCGTATGGGCGGCATCATCCACGATGCACTTGTGCAGCTGTTCTGCCGTACCGTGCGGATGGTTCATGGCGATCAGGCTGTGAGTGTCAGCCAGTTGCGACTGGGCGATCGCCGCCAACCCGTACAGATTGGTATCGGTTTGTGGCCCCGTTTGATGCATCTCTAAGTTGTGGCGAGAGACCCGTGCTCCCAAGCTTACCGGAATGATGGTGTAGCGACTATCGCGCCCTTGGGTGATGGCCGTCTTACCAATGTGAAAGGTGCCGAGCCCTTCGCGCTGCAGCCGCACATGAGTCACTTGGGCATTCTCATCAGCCCACACTTCCGTCACGCTGTTGTTGAACTGAGCGTGGTCTTGCGCTCCGTAAAAGTCTTCGACCAAGGTGAGGGCACTGCCCGCTTCCGCCACGACCAAACACCGCGGACTCGTGACAGTAGGAGTGCCGCCATCCACCGACAGGTAAACCACGTGAATCGGCTGCTCAATCACTTGATGACGCGGCACCCAAACAACTGCAGCATCTTGAAACCCCGCGGTATTGAGCGCGGTAAATAGCTCATGCCCGCAACTCGATTGCGCCAGTCGCGCCATCAGTTGGTCAGCCATGGTTCCCGATTGCAACGCCGTTAGGTTGCTCACGACGATCCCTGCAGGCAGGTGCGCCAGGTCGGAGAGCCCGGCACTGAACTGACCATTGACCAATACGATGCGGGCGATCGCCTCGGGCATCTCAAGGGCAGCTAAGGCTGCCGCATCCACCTTAGGGGCAGCTTCCGTGGCCTGAAAGGGCACTGACAGCATGGCGCTTAGATCGGTAAAGCGCCAGTCTTCATCCCGTGTGGTGGGGAAGGTGTGCTCATGGGCGATCGCCGCCGCTTGAGCGCGTAAGTTCTCTAGGGCTACAGCCTCGGGAACGTTGGCTTGCAGAGTGCCGAGCAGATCTTTGAGATACGCTGCTCGCTGCTCGCGTTTGGTTAGCTGCGTGGGTGGGTCGATGCTAGAAACCTGAATCGCCATTACACTGCCACCTCTGCTGTGTACTCCGCCATGATGTCTTCGTAGCCTTCGGCTTCCAGACGTTCGGCGAGTTCTTTGCCACCCGTCGTGATGATGCGCCCATCGGCCATCACATGCACATAATCCGGCACGATGTAGTTGAGCAGCCGCTGGTAGTGAGTAATCATCACCACCGCATTGTCGGGATTCGTGAGCTGGTTCACTCCCCCGGCGACCGTTTTCAGCGCATCAATGTCGAGCCCCGAATCCGTCTCGTCAAGAATCGCCAGAGACGGCTCTAACAGCGCCATTTGCAGAATTTCGTTGCGCTTTTTCTCGCCGCCCGAGAAGCCTTCGTTGACGCTGCGATCGAGAAACGCGGCATCCATCTTGACGACCGCCAGTTTTTCTTCGATCAGGTCGTCAAAGTCAAAAACATCCATCTCGTCTTCACCGCGAGATTTGCGATGGGCGTTAAAGGCCACCCGCAAAAAGTCACGATTGCTGACGCCGGGAATTTCTAACGGATATTGAAAAGCCAGAAAGATCCCAGCGGTGGCGCGATCATGGGGCTCTAGTTCCGAAATGTCGGCGCCTTGAAACTGAATCTCACCGCCGGTCACTTCATAATCGGGATGACCTGCCAGTACCTTGGAGAAGGTACTCTTGCCGGAGCCGTTCAGCCCCATGATGGCATGCACTTCGCCCGCCTTCACTTCTAGATTGACCCCCTTCAGGATCGTCGTGCCGTCGACGGTGGCCTGCAGGTCACGCACGGACAAAATTATTTCACTGTTCTCGTTAATCATGGTCTTCGGGGCCAACAATCCTAACTACGTCAAAATCAAATCAATACACAGTCAAACGCTGAACAAAGCTCATTTCAATAACATGCGGGCTTGATTGGGGCTGTCTGGGTTGACGATTAACCGCTCGCGTTTAGGATCAATCATCACGTCCATGCCCTGCATGGGAATTGCACCCAGCAAAACTTCAGTCTCTGCCTCAATCACAACGGCATCTACTGACGCCCGACGATTGGCAAACCGCACCTCAATCGGGCCAACCACCTCTGCCTGCATCACCTCACCATTGGCCAATTCTGTTTGAACCTCATCCATCTTCTGAAGATTTAAGAGGCGTGCTAGAGAACGGGGAATCGTCAGCATAGAAGGACCACTATCGACAAGGGCACTCGCCTGAACCTGGTGAATTTGATCTGCTGATAAATAGCCTTCTTGCACCAGAATCAAATCCGCTGCCCGAATCAGTTCAATGTCGGCGTAGGTGATGCCCATCATGGCGCTAACCCACGGTGTTTTCCAGCTTGAGAGCCATCAGCTTATCCGCCTCGGCGGCAAATTCCATCGGCAGTTCGTTGAAGACCTGACGGCAGAAGCCGCTGATGATCATCGATACGGCATCTTCAGGCGAAATGCCGCGCTGGGCAAAGTAAAACAGCTGGTCTTCCCCAATTTTGGAAGTTGAGGCTTCGTGCTCTACCTGAGCAGTGCTGTTTTGGACTTGGATATAGGGATAGGTATTGGCGTTGGAGGTATCGCCAATCAGCATGGAGTCGCACTGGGAATAATTCCGCGCGCCTGCCGCCTTTGGCCCGATCTTGACCAAGCCGCGATAGCTGTTTTTGGACTTGCCTGCCGAAATGCCCTTCGACACAATGGTGCTGCGGGTGTTTTTGCCGATGTGCACCATTTTGGTGCCGGTGTCGGCCTGCTGCATGTTGTTGGTCAGCGCTACAGAGTAAAACTCCCCGACGGCGTTGTCGCCCAGCAGCACGCAACTAGGATACTTCCAAGTAATGGCAGAACCGGTCTCGACCTGCGTCCAAGAAATCTTGGCGTTCTTATGGCAAGTACCGCGCTTGGTGACAAAGTTGTAGATACCGCCTTTACCGTCTTTGTCGCCAGCAAACCAGTTTTGCACGGTGGAATACTTGATTTCGGCATCGTCGAGCGCCACCAGTTCCACTACGGCAGCGTGCAGCTGGTTGCTGTCATACATCGGAGCGGTGCAGCCTTCTAAATAGGTAACTGAACTGCCCTCTTCGGCAATGATCAGCGTCCGCTCAAATTGACCTGAGTCGCCGTTGTTGATGCGGAAATAGGTGGACAAATCCATCGGGCACTTCGTGTTCTTAGGAATGAACACAAAGGAGCCGTCACTAAAGACCGCTGAGTTCAACGCTGCAAAGTAGTTATCGCCAACCGGTACCACCGTCCCCAAGTACTTTTCGATCAGTTCCGGATGCTCTTCCAACGCTTCCGAAATGGAACAGAAGATAACGCCATCTTCGGCCAGCTTTTCTTTATAGGTGGTGCCAATGGAGACGCTGTCAAAGACGGCATCAACCGCGACGTTTGCCAGACGCTTTTGCTCTGATAGGGGTAAACCCAGCTTTTCAAAGGTTTCCAGCAGCGCCGGATCGGCATCATCGAGGCTCTCGAGCTTCTTCTTCTCTTGCTTGGGGGCGGAGTAGTAGATGATGTCTTGATAGTTAATGGGCGGATACCCGACGTTAGGCCAGTCGGGCTCCGTCATGGTCAACCATTTGCGATAGGCCTTGAGCCGAAACTCCAGCATGAATTCGGGTTCGTTCTTTTTGGCCGAAATCAGCCGCACCGTGTCTTCAGTCAGGCCACGGGGAATGGTGTCGGCTTCGATATCCGTCGTGAAACCGTACTTGTAAGGCTGGCTAACGAGAGACTTAACAGAGGCAGTCATAGACACAGAGGGAGAGACAGCAATAAAAGCATCCGGGCGATCGCCCGATCAAGGCATTCCCGAACCCACAGGCATAGCACCGGTCGGGAATTTAATACTGGTTGGTTTCGGAGCGAATCTCTTCGAAGGAGATATCTTGCTTATCACCGGCAAAGGGGTTGTCTTCAGTCAAAAACAACATGCAGTGACATTCATGCCGCTCTTGCATGGGGACGCAAGGGCAGTTCCAATAGGTGGCTTTTGCTTCCGCTTCTTTATCTTCATAATGGCGACAGGGACAGAGCGGCGCCCCTAGGTCATCTTTATGCTTCGCCAAGCCCTCTAGCACCACTGCGGTGACGCCCAAGTCAGAGCAGAAATACGTCCCTGTGCGCTTGGCGTAACTCTGAGCGAAGTTCCGCATCAGCTCTAAATTCTTTTCTGTACCTTGAGTTGTCGTATTGTCTTGCATCTGACTTTTGGGGATGAAGTGGCGTATGAACAGTTCAATCTTATAATTAAAACAACCTCTAGGTTGCTCAATGTACGCCTAGAATACTTTAACAACACAGATGTTGTCAAAGTAAAACAACGCCAATGTTGTTAAATTAGGGTTTGATAACAGATTGGCCAGCTACGGCGACTTGCCTCTAGGTGATTTGCTGGTGTGAGCTGTGCGGTTGAACGGCTTAAAGGTGGGTCTGGCTGGGTCGCGGTTCGGTGGCGGCAGTCGGCTACAGGGGCGATGCCGAGGTGCTTGGAACTCGGGGTTGCCATTGACTTGATGTGTCTGTCAGTGTTGACTGGGTTGCAAAAAATGACTTCTCTACAGCCGCCGTCCACTAAGGAAGACATTCTGCAAAGTTTGCTGAAGCAGGGCGAAGCCAGTGCTCAGGTGTTGGCGGAATCCCTCGGCGTTAGCCCCCAAGCGATTCGCCGACATCTCAAAGATTTGCTCTCTGAAGACCTCATCGAGCATCGCGCCGAGCAGGCTGGCATGGGGCGGCCCAACTATCTCTACCGGTTGAGTCGCAAAGGGCGAGATCGCTTTCCGGCCCAGTATGACGAGTTTGCAATTTCGCTGTTGGATACCTTGGCGGAAACCGTGGGCCAAGATCAGGTGGGCACGATCCTGCAAAAGCAGTGGCAGCGTAAGGCCGAAGAGTATCGCAAGCAGATGGGCGATGGGACGATCTCTGATCGGGTCGATCACTTGGTCAAACTCCGCAAGCGAGAAGGGTACATGGCGGAGTGGCAAGAAGTGCAGCCAGAGGGTGACGGGTCGGCTGCAGCTGGTCCCTGCTACGTTATTGCGGAATATAACTGCGCCATTTCTCATATCGCCGAGTCGTTTCCCAGCGTTTGTGGCCACGAGTTAGAGATGTTTCAATTGGCGCTGCCTGATTGCACGGTGCAGCGCACCCATTGGCTCGTGGAGGGTGAGCATCGCTGTGGCTACCTGGTGCAAGCCAGTGGTTGAAGTAGGCGATCGCCTGTTGGCTTGAGTCAACGTTGGGGCATTGCGGCCGTGGCCTCTCAGTCAGATCACCCCCAACCTGAGCAGTATTGAAGTCGCTCAGGTTGGGGGTGATGAGCTGGGGCAGCGGCTACCAGGCATCAATCCTCATTTTGAAAGCCGCCCCCTCAATCCCTCGCAGTGGGGACTAAACGAAGGTGAAAGCGTCGCTTTGCAACGTCAAGGCAGCATCCGTTTGCACCACCGCAATCAACTCATCGACGCCAGCGGTTTTCAAGAACAGGCCTTGCCCCTTGGCGACACCCTTGGGCGTTGCGCCCAGTGAGTAGTCCTGGGCTGCGCCATGCAGTTGGATTTCGTCTCCCTGAGTCAGACTAAAATCCTTTAACCAGGCATAGTCCTCAAAGCCGGTTTTGTTGGCTTGGCCATCGTCATAGTAGGCCCGAGACTCATCACCCAAGACAAAGATGTCGGCATCTTGCCCGCCAATCAACACATCGCGTTCGTGCCGACCGGGTACGCCCACTTGGGCCTCGGCCCCCAACAGCCAATCGCGGCCCTGGCCACCTCGGAGGCGATCGCTGCCGAGGCCACCCGTTAAGTAGTCATCGCCCTTTTGACCATTGAGGCGATCATCGCCTTGGTCGCCATACAGGCGATCGCTGCCGAGGCCACCATTGAGGCGATCATGGCCAGCGCCGCCTTTAAGGGTGTCGTCGCCTCGCTGACCTCGCACCCAGTCGTCATCAGCTTCGCCCCAGATCATATCGTTCCCTTTGCGGCCAAAGATACTGTCCCGACCGGCACCTGCCTGGATAACGTCATCGTCAGCCCCGGCGCGGATGACGTCGTTGCCATCAGTGCCCATAATCGACGGTGACATGGGCACAGTTGGCGATACCGGCGGCATGACCGGAGCTGGTATCACTTCTGAATCGGGAGAAACAGCTTCGGGCGCAGCAAAAACTTGCGCCCAATAGCGACCAAATTGAACGTCGCCCCCATCGTTGGGCATTTCGGCATAGCCGAGCCCCATTTCGGTCAGCTCTGGGGTCAACAGGCGATCGCGGGTCGTGGCATTTCGCATAAAGTCCTGGACGAGCCATTCAGGGTTGGTTTGGCCGCCCCCAATGTTTTGCTTCACCAACTGCGAATCGTAGCCAGTTTGAGCGACCCGGTCTGTGGGGGAGAGGCCGGCGGGGTCAACGTGCTTAAAGAAGTCTTGCTCCGCCATGTTTTCGGCATGGTTATCGGCCGCTTGGTCTAACTGGTTATTGAGCGTCAGTGGATTCAAGCCGCGCTTTTGCCGCTCGTTGTTGACCAGTTCCAAAACTCGCTGGTCAAAGCGATCGGTGTCATCGGTCAGCGCTTCTCGCGAGGTACCAGGAGGCTCTGGCACTGGATTCGGCGTGGGCTCCGGTGTGGGTTCCTCCGGTGTCGGCTCGGGTTCCGGCGTCGGTTCGGGCTCGGGTGTGGGTTCGGGTTCCGGCGTGGGTTCAGGTTCGGGTGTGGGCTCCGGCGTGGGTTCGGGCTCCGGTTCCGGCGTTGGTGTGGGCTCGGGTGTGGGCGTCGGCGGGGACGGATTGCCCGCAAGCGATTTTACGGAGCCTTGTCCCTCGCCATAGAGCGAGCGGATGCCGTTGATGTCATCGGTCAATAAAAAAGCTGTCCCTAAACCCGAGTAGCGATTTTGGACGGAGGGGTTCATAATCGCGTCGGTGCCGGATTCGTGGGCGAGTCCCAACACATGGCCGATTTCGTGAACGGCCACTTCGAGAAAGTCGAATGTGAAACCGGACTGGTCGGTGCCCCAGGTATCCCGGTTATCAAACACCACAGTTGTCGCCAATTCCCCTGGCGCAGTGGTGAGATTGGCGCGTCCGAGGGTGCCCCCCGCACCGCCTAAATTTTCATGGCCAATGCGAATATCTGCTGCGTCGAGATTACTGTTGGACTTGGGCCCACTATCTTCTACCTCGACAAACTTTAGGGGCGCATACTGTGCCCACAGAGCGAAGGCTTCTTCGATCGCCGCCTTCATCTCGTCAGCGGTGATATCGCCTTTAATGCCGCCATCAAAGAGATTGGTGTAGCTGTAGGTGATGGTCGTCGGGCTGCCTTGGCCATTGGGTTGAGGCCAGCGCAGGCCAATGGCCTGAAAGTCTGACTCGGCGACCGTACCGTCGGAGGAAAAGTTGGCTTGCGTATTGGTACAACAAGCCGAACAGCTACAAGCATTCACATGGAGACTCGGCAGTTGGGCCGCGCCAACACTGGGCCGGTTGCTCAGATTGAGCACAGCCTGGGTCAAAGTATTGTTGATCGTCATAGTGTGATTTGAGGTGCTGTCAATACGTCACTAGTCGGCAGTACTCTCTAGCCGCGCGCGAGTCGATCAAGACGGCACTATCACAGTGCCATTGTCGTCATGGTGATTTAGGACGGGACGGGCGTTAAAGCGGCGGCATCGCGATCTCAGTCCGATATGGCCTGGGGGCTGAGCCTCGGGCGGCGGTTAGTCGGAGCCGATCTTTTTCAGATCGAGACGATGGCGATGACGCTCACTGGTGACCAGCGGGCCTAGGCTGAAGCTTGGGAATGGCTCAGCGTCTCATCCTAAAAAGGGGGCAGAGGGTACTCAAGCCGTTGGGTAGCCTGCACTATCAAGTCACCTGTAGAGAATAGTGTTCAGACGAATCGGCGTTCGTAGAAAAAGACTGTCTCGCGTGGGGGGCTCCGGTTTAGCGTCGCCTGATCAACACTGTAGCGGAGCTGGCCCAAAGGGCGATGGGCCGGAGGGAGATCCCCTACCTGGCAAATGTGTACAGATTAAAGTTATGCCCACCGGCAAGGGCATTCAAGGGCTTTATTCGTTTCGGGGTGAGTCTTTTTGAGAACAGCCCAGGGAGCTTTTTCGGGCCATCGCGGATCGCGAAGCGCTTCGATTTGGGGGCAAAAGCGTCAGGGTATTGCAGCAGTTGAAAGGTAGATGATTCTGCAAATAGACTCAGCCTCAAGCCTTGACGAAGCAATCGCCCAATTGTTCCCGAACTTTCAGAACGATTGCCAATAAATTTCGATACTGACGCGTTAGCGGGATGAACCGTGCGGGAAATCGCCTTGGCCATAACGTTGAATGTCTTGCCTCATGAGGCGATCGCCTGCCTGTCCCTGCCGTGCCCATCAATCTTCTCGCACGGTTGGCCGCTAGCCAAGGATTAGATCTTGGGTAAAGATTAAAGTCCCAAGCCCCATCGAGTACTGTGCTTTGTCTGGTCCCCCGATTGTTTACCATCCTGACTATGTCGCGCCGCTGCCGCTGAAACATCGCTTCCCGATGCCAAAGTTTGGCCTGTTGCGCGATCGCTTATTGCAAGATGGCGTCGTGACTGCCGACCAGATTTATCAGCCTGGTGCGCCGCCGCAGTCGTGGATTGAGCAGGTACACCAGCCCGAATACGTGCAGGCCTATTGCACTGGCACCCTCGATGCCAAAGCCCAGCGGCGCATCGGCTTACCCTGGAGCCCCAACCTAGTTAAACGCACCTGCACCGCAGTTGGGGGTACCATTCTCACGGCGAAGCTGGCGCTGCAGCACGGTATTGCCTGTAATACTGCTGGGGGCACCCACCACGCCTTTCCAGCCTATGGCTCAGGATTTTGCATTTTTAATGATTTGGCGATCGCGGCGCGGCTGCTCTTGGCCCAGGGCTGGGTACAGCGACTGTTGATTTTTGACTTGGACGTGCACCAGGGCGACGGTACGGCGTGGATCTTTCGGGACGAGCCCAGAATTTTTACGTTTTCGATGCATTGCGAGGTGAACTTTCCTCGGCAAAAGCAGATTAGCGATCTGGATGTTCCCCTGGCGGCGGGTATGGGAGACGCCGCCTATTTACAGCAGGTGCAGGCCTATCTGCCCGACTTGCTGAGTCAGGTCAAACCCGATTTGGTGCTATACGATGCGGGCGCTGACATTCACCAGCGCGATCGCCTCGGCAAGCTCGCCCTGACGAATACAGGGTTGTATGAGCGCGATCACTTCGTGCTGGCCACCTGCGCCGCGGCGGGCTGTCCGGTGGGCTGCGTCATTGGCGGCGGCTATGACAAAGACATGGCCGATCTGGTCTATCGCCACTCGCTGTTACATCGCGCGGCGGTCGCCGTCCATCGCCACTATCGCTTATAGAATAAAAGCGGTCGTTATTAAAATGTTTTGGGTATTGGCCCGCCCTGATTGCATGTCTGTTGCTGTTGCCACCTTCTACAAATTTGTCACCGTTGAAGACTGTGCGGCCCTGCAGCGATCGCTGCAATCGCTCTGCGAGGCCCTCAACCTGCAGGGCACGATTTTGCTGGCGACAGAGGGGCTCAATGCCACCGTTGCAGGTCATCACGATGACGTGCGACAGCTGTTGGATTGGTTAGCCACCGACAATCGCTTTACCAATCTGTCACCCAAATGGGCGATCGCCCAAGCGCCCCCCTTTGGCCGTATGAAAGTCAAAATTAAACGCGAGATCGTCACCCTCGGGCAACCCGACGCGAAGCCCAGTGAGCAAGTCGGCACCTATGTCAGCCCCACCGATTGGAACCACGTGATTACTGACCCTGACGTTGTGGTGGTCGATGCACGCAACGATTACGAGGTCAACATTGGCACGTTTAAGGGGGCAATCAATCCGCAAACTGAGTCGTTTAAGCAGCTGCCAGATTATTTGACGACCCATCTCAACCCTCAGCGCCATAAAAAGGTAGCGATGTTTTGCACCGGTGGCATTCGCTGTGAAAAAGCCACCGCCTATCTGTTGAAACAAGGATTTGAAGCGGTCTACCACCTGCAGGGGGGCATTCTCAATTACCTAGCAGAAGTTGACGAACCCGATAGCCTCTGGCAAGGGGAATGCTTTGTCTTTGATGAACGGGTGGCGGTGGGGCAAGGGCTGCAGCCCGGCAGCTATGACCTGTGTTATGCCTGTGGTAACCCCATTAGCGAGGCTGATAAAGCCGACGCCCATTATGAACCGGGTATCGCTTGTCCCCACTGCTACGCAGGGCTAACTCCAGAAAAACGAGCCAAGCAAGCCATGCGGAAACTGCAGCATGATCAAAAGCAAGGCTCTGCCCTCTAGATACCGCGATCGCTCAGGCGACTATTAACGAGAGCCCCTGATTAAAGTTAGGGCGGGAGAAAAGAGTAAAGCTATGTTCGCGCTGATCGCAGTTTCTTATTCCATACTCAGGCCAATCCCATATCAAACCCTTTAGGCTAGATATGGGGGCGTGCTTGTTGTTGAGACTGGTTTCGTCCTAGCGTTGGTCATGCCCTTAGGGCTCGATGGGCGCGTGTCTCTAGCGGCGAACCCCAGCTACGAGCCTGGGTACACTACCCAGTAACCCACATTTTCGGTCAGGCCAGTCACTACGGTATCGCAGCGGTTAGGACGCAAAATAGTGAATTTGTGGTCAGAAACCGCAATATCCGCGATCGCCCTAAGCAAGTCTGTGGATCAAAAGCAGACGCATTTACCTACCTGCTTCTTAACTCTTTAATTTCCCAGACCTTCGCCATGCTAAGTCGGCTTAAACTCGCCCCCAAATTTACGCTGATTCTGCTATTCGTCTTTATTCTTGGCAGTTCAGTGGGGGGGCTCGTGCTCTCTAAGACCCTGCAGTATCAGGTGGAACGGCAGGTCAATGCTGAGGGCGTCATGCTGATGGAATCAATGCGGGCCGTCCGGCGCTATACCGACCAGCAGGTGCGGCCCATCTTAGAGGCCCATGAACGTGCCGATATCTTTTGGCCAGAGACCATTCCGGCTTACTCGTCGCGGCGTGTGTTTGAGCTTCTTTCCGAAATGGCTCGCAGCGAGGGGGCATTTGACTATAGCTATAAAGAAGCGGTGTTGAACCCGACCAACCCCAATGATTTAGTCGATGACTTTGAAGCGGTTTTGGTGGCAGATTTTCGCGCGGATTCTACTGTCGAAGAATTATCGGGCTACCGCGAACTGCCGGGTCAAGGTTCAGTTTTTTACAGTGCTTTGCCCATCATTATCAAAAATGCCTCTTGTCTAGAATGTCACAGTACGCCAGAAGCTGCTCCCCCAGCGATGCTCGCTCAATACGGTCGCGAAAACGGTTTTAACTGGCCGCTCAACGAGGTGATCGGCACCCAGGTGGTATATATTCCGGCTGATGATGTTTTTCTCAGCGCACGGCAGGCTTTCTCTTCCGTGATGGGGCTGCTGTTTGGCATCTTCGCGATCGCCCTAGTCTGCCTCAATACGCTACTCAACCCCTTGGTCGTGCAGCCTGTACAGAGTTTGGCCAAACTCTCTGAGAAACTCGCGGCTAACGACCTGCAAACGGCCCAGGATCTCGACACTGCCGAAACGCGAAAGCTCGCCAACGTGGTGAACCGCCGAGATGAGCTAGGTCAGCTGGGGCAAGTCTTTCAAAAAATGCTGAATGAGGTGATCGCTCGCCAGCAGCGCCTGCAGCAGCAAATTCGGGAACTCAAAATCGAAATCAACCAGACCCGCAAAGCTAAAGACGTCAGCGAAATCGTCGAAACCGACTACTTTAAAACCCTGCAAAATAAGGCTAAGGATATTCGCACCCGGAATGCGGATCGAGAAGATCAGTCCTAGCGGTCTGTCAGTTCTCAATTTGTGGGTTGTTGACTTTCAGAACGATGGCAATCCGGATTGATTCCTGTCGGGCAAACGGGCAAGATACCCGTCCAAACAAGACACCTGCTCTGCAATTTTGAGGACGCACAAGTTCAAACTTGGCGCTGCATTAGTAGTTTGTGAGGTTTGGCTTTGTCGGCTGGGCGAGCGCTAGCGTCACCCTACGAGAGCCTTGCTGGTGCTGGGTTTCATTTCATTTCACCCAACCTACGCGAATTGGGAATTCCGCATTCCGCACTTCTTACTCCGTAGGGCTACTCTCCGAGCCGCCGCTGTACTTCTAGTGCCCTGCCCGAAGGATACTCAGTCTCAAGACTCCTCGACCAACTCACTATTCACCTCATTAATCGGGCGACGTTTGAGTTCTACTGATTCTGTACGGGGCAACAGGTCAAAGACTTCGCGCATGACGTCATCGATCGCCTCGTAGCTGACAAAACCGGTCTCGTTCAGACGCACCTCACCCGCCTGGTCAAACACCAGAGTTTGAGGCACCGCGCCGTCGAAGTAATAACCGGCTTCGGTGGGCTCAAAAGTGTCTTTTAGGGGAATCGAGTCGGCCATGACCGGGATAAAGTTAGCCGCTCGTCCGTAGGGCTCCTGCAGTTGCGAAACAACAGATGTAAAGCGTTTGCAGTCAGAGCTGTCATCAACGTAGAACACTAACAAGGCCGGTTTCTCTTGCTTGAGCGACTGGGTCAAAGTCACCTTGGGTGGCACGAGCGAGCCGTTGCCGGCATAGAGGGCAAAAATATTGCCATCGTAGCGATCGTCTTCTAGCCCGGCCCAGGCGCTGAGCGGATTTACCAGCCAGCAAAGTGCTATTACTAGCCCCATCACTAAACACCGTCGCCCTGATAAAAGTCGCCTTGCCATTGTGGATACGTTTTCAAAGAGTGTTTTCATCCTTTCTATTAGGCCATATTGCGAGGACGAATTTGCATAGGAATTATCCGAGGCCAGAAATAGGTGTGGGTAGCCGTTGAATGCAGAGTCCAGATCTCTCTAGCACTATGGGCGAGCCGCTAGGTATGGCAGAGGGGAGAAAGGTGGAGGGTTCAAGGTGTCGGGAAGGGATTTGCCGCCAGCGATCCGGCGATTAAAAGTGTCCAAACCTGCCTGCGGCTCGCTATATCCTTGACCCCCGATCGCAATGGCCGGGTCAAGATTCAGGATTCCGAAACGTGGCAGTGATTTCCTGCAGTTCCGAACGATAGGCCTCGTACTGCTCGGGGGTAGTCCAGGCGACAACTTGGTAGTACGTTCCTTGAGACAGCACCGTTGTATGCAGGTACACCACAGGGGTGTCGTTATTAACCCGGCCTCTGACTTCATACTGCTCAGCATAGTCGTCGCCGATAAAGTCAATATTGGTCGGCGATTCGCTCTCGTAAGCGGCCATCTGGTCTCTTAATAATGCTCGGTACCTGGTGGCGATCTCTTCGAGGGCTAATGTTGATAGCGTTGCATCTTGCTCAGCAACGACCACCAAATAAAGCTGTCGTTCGAGATCAGCGGCTTCTAGCTCAGCCGAATCATGTAGTTCAGCTCTTGCCCAGCTATCCGACAAGGTGATTTCGATATCGGCGAGAGCATTCGACAAAATCTGACTCTCGCCCACCGTTCTCAATTCCTGGGCTTCAGCCGCTGCTTGAGCGTCAGGCTCTTCAACCTCGCTTGCTTGACCCTCTGCGGTTGCTTGACTGTCAACGACGACCGGTGCGGGCTCATCAGCCGAACCGTTTAGGAAGCGTGACACTCGACCGCAGCCAGCGGCACCGAGAATGAGCAAACCTAAGGGAGCCAGCACTGAAAGAGTCCAGAGGCGTTTCATAGCAAGGGGCGATCGCAATTGCACACAAAGCATAACACCGCTATCTCAGCTTGATCAGCGGTGTTAACGGGGGGCTGGTTGAGATCAAACAGTTCACCCAGTTCCCCACAAAATGACCCTAAAACCTGCTGATCTGATCACTTGGTCGACTTGATGAGCGGTGTTATGAGCGCGGCAAACTGACCTCAGCCAACTCTGAGCCGCGTCATGATTGATGACGATGGTGAGTGGCGCATACCCGAATTGGGAACTCTTGAAACGTCTATACCCGTTGAGCAAAGGGACTTAAACCCCGGTTGCCCTGCCATGCCTGCTGTCAATTTCCGCGATCGCCGTTGGCTAGTGCCAGTCTCAACGGTTGCCTTCACTGCTGTTGCGGCCGCCGTGATTTTCAGCTTCCGTCGCCATGCCGAAAACGCGGTCACAATTACCCTGACTCTCAGCCGCGCTGAGCAACTCATGGCTCAGCTTGACGGTATCGAAGAAAATGCGATACGCCATGGTTCGGTGCCTGAAGATCTGCAGGAAATCGAAGCGATCGATCAAAACCTGAACCAGCTTTGGGACAATCTGTCGCAAAGCAGCTTTGACGCCCAGCAATTGGCCCAACTGCAAGCCTCCTCTGAACGATATGGCCAAGCACTCAGGCAAGAAATTAGGTTTCTGCAAGCGGGCGACCTGGAGGCTGCAGAGGAAATTGACGATGGCATTGTTGACCCCGAATTTGCGCGCATCGCAGAGATGCTTCAAAGGGGGGGCAGCAGCGCGATTCAGCAGGCCAAAATTGCGAATCGAGAGGCCGATATTGGCACAATGCTGTCTCTCGTATTAGCCGCCCTCTGTGTCAGTATCGTGGTGCAAAGGCTAGAGCAGGCGCGGCGTAAATCTGAACTGGCGGCGATAGAGCAACTGCTTGCTCAGGAACGAGAAGTGGCCCTACGTCATGAACGCGATCAATTAGAGCAGCGAGTTCAAGAGCGCACGCAAGAACTAGAGGAAAAAAATAAGACTTTAATCGATCTCTTAGCTCAACTGCAGACAACCCAGCAAGAGCTGATTCAGGCTGAAAAAATGGCCGCATTAGGCAACTTGATTGCTGGCATTGCCCATGAGATCAACACTCCGCTCGGCGCGATTCAAGCGGCTTCCGGCAATCTCGAAAAAGCCTTAGCCACGGTGATGACTCAACTTCCTGAATTATCTTCGCGATTAACCTTAGCGCAGCAACAGGACCTATTTGACTTGTTAGATCATACGCTGCATCATAAGCCGCTGCTGTCCTCTCGCGAAAAACGACCGTTACGAAAGCAACTTCAGAGCCAATTAGAGTCGGCCAATATTCCGTCGCCGCGTCAATTAGCCGATCGCCTGCTCGATCTAGGGGCCTATGATTCCATCGATCGTTTTTTACCAATTTTGCAGGACGACAATCGAGAGTGGAGCTTACAGCTGGCCTATAATCTCAACCGTTTACATGGCAATCGAAAGACCATTCAAAATGCGGTTGAACGCGCCAGTAAAATTGTTTTTTCCCTCAAAAACTATGCTCGGGTTGACCATAATAAAGAACCCACCGTAGTCCATGTTTCAGACGGTATTGAAACCGTCCTTTCCCTCTATCATAATCAGCTCAAACGAGGTATTGAAATTGTCACTAATTATGGCTCTCTCCCAGAGATTCAAGGCTATCCTGACGAGCTGATTCAGGTTTGGACTAACCTGATTTACAATGCCATTCACGCCATGGCTGATACCGGCACCTTAACGCTATCAACCCAAGCAGCAGCCGATCAGGTCATTGTCCAGATTAGTGATACTGGTCATGGTATTGACCCAGCAGTGCGCGATCGCATTTTTGAGCCCTTCTTCACCACCAAGCCTCAGGGAGAAGGCAGTGGTTTAGGCTTGCATATTGTCCGAAATATTATCGAGAAACATCAGGGGGATATTCAAGTGGCCAGTCAACCTGGAAAAACAGTCTTCACCGTTAAACTGCCGATTTCATTTCCTACTTAAATTGTTTTTTACTCCCTGATTAGTCTTCCGTTGAACAACAGAGTGCGAGTACTCTAAAGAGATTTCTCTGTTGCTTCTGCGCTCTTCTCTCCTCGTTAAACCATTGTATTAGCACTCATATCGTTCCTGACGAAGCTGTTGAATTGAATACTTGAAAAATCATCTTTGTTAACCTTGCTCCCAATGATCATGGATTGTAATTCTGCCTTTCTTTGTGTTGATGACGAAATCATGATTTTAGAGACGCTCAAAGAGCAATTGCAGCGCAGCTTTGGCGAGCAATATATCTATGAGATGGCAGAAAATGCGACGGAAGCTTGGGAAATTATTGATGAACTTTATGAGGCTGGTATCCGACTCTTAGTGGTCGTTTCTGATTGGCTCATGCCAGGCATGAAAGGGGATGAGTTTTTGATTCAAGTTCATCAAAAATTCCCCCACATTATGACTATTTTGTTGACGGGCCAGGCCGACGAAGCGGCGATCGAACGCTCTAAACAACAAGCTGGGCTCCACGCCTGTCTGCGCAAACCTTGGCAAGAAGCAGAACTCGTGGAGATGATTTCCCATGGCCTGCGATGAGCTACCCATACACAAACCGGTCATCCTCTGTGTCGATGATGACCCCATGATTTTAGCCAGCTTAGGGGAACAGCTACAGCGACAGTTTGGGGCAGACTATGACGTTGAGCTGATGGACAGTAGCGCCGAAGCCCTGGTTTTATTAGCCGAACTGCAGAGTGAGCAGATTGCCGTACCCCTGATTTTGTCTGATCAACGCATGCCGACCATGCCGGGCGATCGCTTTTTGGTCGCCGCCCATCAGCGACTACCCGAAACCTTGACGATTTTGCTGACGGGAGAACAGCACTTAGAAGCGGTAAAAAATGCCCTGAACCATGCCAACCTTTATCGCTACATTGCTAAGCCCTGGGATGAAACAGATTTTCTATTAACGGTTAAAGAAGCGCTGCGAAGTTATCAGCAGCGTTACCAACTGCGGGAACAGCAGGTTCATTTGGAGCAAACCAATCAACAACTGGCCCAGTCTCTCGCCACTCTGCAAGCGACCTTAGAGGCCACTGCTGACGGTATCTTAGTGCTCAATCAGGCGGGCGACATTGTTCACTTCAACCAAAAATTGCTCACGCTCCTAGAACTCACGTCGACACCAGAGGAGCGCTTGCCGGAGCCCGCTCATACTGTTGAACTCTCAGCCGCAACTGGCTTCGCTCTCGATCCGCTGATCCCACTAGTCCAGCAGCAATTGCAACAGATTCCCGCTCTATGGGCGTTGCTCCAAACTTCTTATCCGACTCCTGCTAGCCAAGAGTTGCCGCTCAAAACTACTCAGGGAGACCAAATTTTCGAATGCTATAGCCAACCACAATGGCTGGCGGGTGTTTTCAACGGTCAGGTCTGGAGCTTGCGAAACATCACGGCTCGCAAACAAGCGGAAGCGATCATGCAGCACCAGGCCGAGCATGATGCTTTAACGGGTCTCCCTAACCGGGTGCAGTTTGATCAGGCTCTCAATCAGCAACTGCAGAGTGCCCAGCTTTCTGCCAGCCGGTTTGCGCTCTTGTTTGTTGATTTAGACAACTTTAAATCAGTCAATGATACGCTCGGGCATCAGGTAGGCGATCGCCTGCTTAAGTATGTCGTGCAGCGACTGCAAGCCTGTTGTCGCCAAAACGATTTGATTGCCCGGTGGGGCGGCGACGAATTCGTGCTCATTTCACCCAATTTGATGCAAGAAGAGAATGGTGCAGCCCTGGCTCAACGGATCTTAGACACCTTAACGCCCCCCTTTAAGTTAGAAACGCATCAAATGCAGATCAGTGTCAGTATCGGGGTGGCCATTTATCCACAGGACGGCCTTACCGGCGACCAACTCCTCTTTCATGCCGATACGGCGTTGTATCAGGCCAAAGCCCAGGGGCGCAATTGCTATGTCTGTTTTACCCAAGCGCTATTGCCCATGGCGTCATCATAAATTGCCCGATGCTTTGTGGCACTGAGCTCGGGACTCAAGCGAATGGATTGGGGCGGGGCCGTCATCGCTAACTGCGAAGGTTTGAGCTGTCAGGGGAGGATGCACCTTAGTGGTTGAGCAGTTCATGGTGGCGAAAGCAATCTACCGTGTGGTCATTGACCATGCCGATCGCCTGCATGAGGGCGTAGCAAATCACAGAGCCGACGAATTTGAACCCGCGTTTTTTGAGATCTTTGCTGAGGGCATCTGACCGCTCCGTGCGAGCGGGGACGGCCTCTTGGTTTTCCCAGTGATTCTGGATCGGGCTGCCGTCTACCCAGCTCCAAAGATAATGGTCGAAGCTGCCAAACTCATCCTGCACCTTGAGGAACGCCCGGGCATTTTTAGTGGTTGCTTCAACCTTGAGGCGGTTGCGGATGATGCCAGCATTGCTCAGAAGTTCTTGATGTTTAGCCGTGTCGTAGCGAGCGACCAACTCGGGGTCAAATTGGTCAAAGGCCACCCGAAAGTTATCGCGTTTACGCAGAATCGTGATCCAACTTAGGCCCGCTTGGAACCCTTCTAGCACTAGAAATTCGAACAGCGTTTGATCGTCGTGTTGGGGTACTCCCCATTCGTGATCGTGATAAGCAATCTCGATGGGATCGTCATGCACCCAACCACATCGCGTTGGCATTACCGCCATCCTTGCAAAACAATTGCCCTAACGACGGACTCGTCCAGTAAAACCCGAGGCCTTAAACTGCTCTAACTGCAAGGGTTCGGGCTGATTGGCTGCCACTGAAACCCGCAGCTCAAAAGGACTTTCGCCAGGCGGCACTTCATCAATGGCACCCAACCGCGTTCGATTCATCATGGCGGGGTTATTGTTGGCATCGTAGATGCGCCCAAACACGTCAGCGTTTAAGACGGGCTTGCCAGAGCTGTTGACCGCCGTGCCTTGAATGAGATAGCACTTCGCCGCTTGCAACGAGCCAGAGGCCACAATGCCTTCCGAAAATTCAGCGGGGCAAGCGACATAACTCAGATCCTTCAGCTCAATCTGGGTCATGGCCTGGGCCACTGGCGTGATGACAAACGTCAGCGCAAACAAGCAGGCCATCAGCCCTAGGGTCAAAGCCGCCTTCAATCCAGTGCGCATCATAGAGCTTCTTTTACCTAAATCATCAGATTCTCTCAATCCAGCCTACCGTGAAATGCCGGCGTCAGCCGCGATTAGCGCTGTCCCAATTGTGCCTCAAGGGTCTGACGCATGGTTGCAATGGGCGGTGTTTGTTGGGTCCAAATTTTGAGGGCAGCGGCGCCCTGTTGCACCAGCATTTCGACCCCATCGATGGTCTGCAGGCCGCGCTGGGCAGCGAGTTGGAGAAACTGCGTGGGGCTGGGCGTATAAATCAGGTCGTAGGCGATCGCGCTGGCGGGCAGCTGACTCAGCTGAATTGCTGTAATGGGACTCATGCCGATCGCCGGGTGCATCCCCACTGGAGTGGTATTGACGAGCAACATGGTTTCTGGCAGCAGGGCGTCAAGGTCTGAATTGAGGCCGGTTTGTAAGGTTGGCTGCAGGGGCGAGTCTTGCCAGCTTTGGACGAACTGCTGTAGCTTGCCCGTGCTGCGTCCGATCACCCAAATATCTCGACAGCCGAGAGTCATGCAGCCCGCAACGACGGCTCGCGCGGCCCCGCCATTGCCCAAAATCACCACTCGCGCGTCTGCCCAAGGGTGATCGCTGGACTTCAAAGGGGCAATAAATCCCGTCACGTCAGTATTGGTGCCTGCCCAGCCCTGATCCGTGCGCCAGACCGTATTCACTGCACCGACTGCTTGCCCCACTTCGGTCACTGTGGCGAGCTGCGATATCACTGCCTGCTTGTGGGGAATCGTCACGTTGAATCCCTGCACGCCCACCGACCACAGCCCCGCGATCGCCGACTCAAGCGCCATTGGCTCCACCGCAAACGGCGCATACACGCCATTGATCCCCAATTCCCCTAGGGCCGCGTTTTGCATGGGCGGCGACAAGGAGTGTTCGATGGGGTATCCAATGATGCCCCAAACCTGAGTAGCCCCGTTGAGAGTCGAGAGCGATCGCGCCACAGCTATTCCTAATATCTTGATACGTCAGCGTCTCCATCATCTCGCGAAAACGCCCACCCGCCGAATTGCTGGACACAGGTTTTGGGCTCGATGTGCTGAACTACGGGGTTAATGGGCTCCGTTCTGAGGCTCGAACTGCAAGTCTTGTAGGCGTTCCACCTAAATTGCTCTGAAAATAGCGCCAAGAACCCCGGTTTCTGTCGGAGAAAACCTGTGATGGACTGGTCATAACCAAGAAACCGGGGTTCTGAAAGCCCCTTTTCATCGTTTGGAGTGGCGCGCCCGCGTCATGAAATATTGCCCTGAAAATGAACTTCGCGTAGGGTCGTCAGATTCCTACAGGTCGTCCTAAATTCCCCACCAGAAGTCGTCTGACCCACCGCCACACAACCCGCATTCCTATCGTTGGGAGTGGTGAGGGATTCCCCTTTTAGGCATGACGCTGCAGCTGATAGACCGTTGGAGTCACGTCAGAAACCTTTTGTACCGTGCGAGTAAACTGCCAATCAGTCGTTGTCAGTGCATCGTGGGCGGCAGCCGTGAGCAAGATCTCATCATCACCGGCGATGTCTTCACCGAGTTTAGAAGCCAGGTTGATTTCGTTACCGTATAAATTATGTTCGCCTACCACGAGCACTTCACCATAGCCGATCCCAATGCTGGCGTGAATATTGATGGCGTTCAGCTTGGTCAGCAGATGCTCCGTCGCCGCAAGCGCTGCATCAGGCGTGGCAAACGCCGCGTACAGATTGTCCGCGTCCTGCTTGAAAACTCTGCCTTGATGAGCTTCCAGGATCGGGGTCGCCGTCTCTCTTAACGCGTAGATCTTTTGCAGAGTGGGAATGATGCCCTGTTCTTGAGTCTGGCGTGAAAACCCGACCATATCGAGCACGACGATCGCTCGGGTTGCTAAGAAGCGATCGCGGATATCAGCATCAATTTCGTCAACGCGATGGGTGTCTTGGCGACGCTGCGTTAAGAGTGCTTCTAGCTGTTGCTCGTCTGACAGCGAGGGGGGAACCGACTGCACCATAGTCAATTATCTCCGGCAAGGGTGGGGGATTTGCGATCGCGTCGTGATCGCCCAAATGTAGCTCTAAGCAATTGCTCTGATCGGTAGCAAACTCAGACTTGATTTTGCTCAGTGATGCTCTCAGCATCGATCACGACGATTTGCACCCTGTTAGTCTGGTGGTTTTTCCGACAGCTCTTTTGCGGTTGACCACCGCTCAATAGATTGCCCAATTTTGCTCAAAATGGTGGGCATTGTCAGGATTCTCAACACCCATTCGGAACCCATTCGGAAAGTTGCCTCGGCTGACACCGACATAAAATAGGCTGAGCTAACCGACACTCAGCAGTGCCACCGGTGCGCTAAAGGCGGGTTTGCCGATATGTGATAGGGTGCTCTCTGAGTTGGCGGTCCAGGCTGTGTGTTTCCTTGAGATAGCTCCAAATGTGATGCGGTTCGCCCCATGAAACAGCAGTTGCTGAGCTGGCTCATGCGTGTTTATCGGTCACGGTGGGCTGCCCTCGCGATCGCGGCTAGTTTCGGTCTGATCGCGACGCTCAATCACAGCCCTTGGCGCGACGAGATGAATGTCTGGCTGATTGCGCGAGACAGTCCTACCCTAGCCGCGCTGATTAACAACATTCACTACGATCGCGCCCATCCAGGGTTATGGCACCTTATCGTCGCCGCCTTACACACCGGTTTTGGTCATCCCCTCGCCATGCAGATATTTCACTGGCTGCTGGCAATGGTCAGCCTGACTCTGTTTTGGCGCTACAGTGCGTTTTCTCAAGGGCAAAAGTGGCTGTTTACCTTTGACTACTTGCCCTTCTATGAATATTCCATCATTGCTCGCAACTATGCGGTGGCGATGTGTTTGTTGTTTGCGATTTGTGCGCTGTGGCCCACGCGACGACGGGCTTACTGGCCTCTGGCTGGGCTGTTGGCGCTGTTGGCTAATAGCAATGTGTATGCCTTGTGGATGGCGATCGCGATCGCGCTGACCCTAGCGCTAGAGCTGTTGTTGGAGGCCAAACGTCCGCGTCCCTGGTTCGATATTGTCGGCAGCAGCCTGCTGATTGTTGTCGGCTGTGCGATGTCGCTGTACTTTATTTTGCCGCCGAGTGAGGTAGCAAACTCGGCCCTGGGTGAATCTTTTTTCTACTTTGATTTAGATCGTTTGCTCAGCACAATAGGGCGCTTTTTTGCCGGATATTACACCGTGATTCCTAACCGCAAGCGGCTGCTCGATGTGGTGGTGTGTACGCTGGTGGCGATCGCAGCGTTCGTTTTGGTGAGTTTGCACCTGATCAAAAAGCCCTATGCCTTGACGTTTTACCTCGTTTCAAACGGTCTGATTTTAGGGTTCACCTATGCCAAGTTTATGCCGCGCTTTATTCGGCATTTTGGCAATTTTTATCTCGTGCTGTTTGCCGCTCTGTGGCTGGGTCAGCAGTTTGCCGAGTCCGCCGTCATCACCCGCCACTGGCCACTGTTGGAAAGATGGTCAGTTCAGTCTCGACGCAGTTTTCGGCTAATCCTCACGACGGTTTTAATCGTCAACTTGGTCAACGGTCTGTATTGGTTTGGTTTAGATCTGGTGGTGCCCTATTCAGCGGGGCGGGCAGCGGCAGCGTATATCCGACAGGCTGACCTACAAACGGCCTTTATGGTGGGTAGCCGCGATGCTGAACTGGCCCCTTTAAGTGGTCATCTCGGGCGACAAATTTATTATCCTGAGCGGCAAGATTTGGGCAGCTATACGCTTTTTTTTAAGGGCGATCGCCAGCCAGTTGAGCAAACTGAAGTGCTACGTCAGGTCAGCGAACTTTTGCCCACCCATCCCGAAATTTTGCTGATATTAACCGAGCCGTTGGCCGTGCCTGCCTCTGGGTTAGCGATCACCCCGTTAGCGGCGTTTGAGCAATCGCAAAACGAAACTTACTACTTGTATTGGGTGCGTGCGGAGTCGTGAGCTTTGTCTGAGCGATCAATCGGATGGGAATTATCGAGCAGTGAGTGCGGACAGTTGATGTGAGCGACAAAATTCATCCTCACTCTTTGTCCACTGACATGAATCACCAGGAAACGCTGTTTTGAGAAGCAGTAAAATAGTCGGTAATCGATACCGTTGCTGCTATGACCGACTTATCCGTCGAAGCTCGTCTAGATCGCTTAGAAAACCTCATGGCAACCGCTGGGGACATGATGTTGCAAACGCTTGAGTTATCCCGGCAGAATTTGCAACGGGCTGACCGCATCGAACAGCAAACTGAGCGGAACTCTCGGCAAATTGAGCGGAACTCCCAGCAAATTGAGCGGAACTCTCAGCAAATTGAGCAGACCTTCCGGCTCCACAGTCAGCTAGAGCAAACGATGGCTCAATTGGCGCTGGATGAAACCAGATATCGAGCAGAATTTGCCGCCTTTCAGCAAACGACGCAGGCAGCGTTGGAAAAAATTGATCGGGTGCTGGACTATCTGATGCAGCGAGATGGAGACAGCTAAGGCTGCTTGTATTTCTGACCATCTGCAATAGTCGACAGAAAAAGCGCATCCCCACAGAATGGAAATGCGCTTGACTGTTCAAGGTTTGTGATGCGGTGACATCAACTAAACGCTGAGGCCAGTGGGGCAAGCAACGCCCGTACCGCCGAGGCCACAGTAGCCGCCGGGATTTTTTGCCAGGTACTGCTGGTGATAATCTTCAGCGTAGTAAAACTCAGGCGCAGTGAGGATTTCGGTCGTGATTTTGCCGAGCCCGGCTGATTTGAGCTGGGCCTGATAAGCGTCGCGTGAGGCTTCTGCCAGTTTGTGCTGCTTGTCGGAATAGGTGTAGGCACCGGAGCGATATTGCGTGCCCGTATCGTTGCCCTGGCGCATGCCCTGAGTGGGATTGTGGTTCTCCCAGAAGACTTTCAAGATGCCTTCATAGGTGATGACGCTAGGGTCGTAAACGACCAGTACAACTTCGTTGTGGCCGGTCATGCCGGAGCATACTTCGCGATAGGTCGGGTTGGGTGTTGAGCCTGCCGCGTAGCCAACCGCCGTGGTGTAAACCCCAGCCGTTTCCCAAAATTTGCGCTCAGCGCCCCAAAAGCACCCCATCCCAAACAGCGCAGTTTCCATGCCAGCGGGGAACGGTGGCTTCAATGGGTGGCCGTTGACATAATGTTTGTCGGGCACGGGCATCGGTTCGCTCCGACCGGGCAGTGCCTGGTCAGGACTCGGAAGTTCAAGCTTTTTGCCAAAGCCAAATAACACCATGGTTTCAATGTCTCTTTCGGAGTAAATTGCCTTTTCTTCACTATAAGTCAAGCTTCTAGAGAGCGTTTTAAGAAACTGCTGAGAAGGTTAAATCGCGCTAGCCATCGGCCACCTGTCACACTGACCTATGGCTAGCCACCACCTGGGGTGACGCGTAGCAGGCTAGAAAGTGTTGACTGCCCTCCTCATTTATCAAGATCAAGGTGCATTATGGGGATCATCTGGCTCTTAATCAAAGCCGCTTGGGTCAATGTCATGGTGGCGATCGTGGCTGGGGTGATTAGCGGCGGCTGTAGCGCCCGGCTGATCGCCCTGATCAATACCGCGATCGCTCAAAATTCTCCCTCGGCCTTCATTGCCTCCTTTGTCGGACTGGCCGTGTTGGCCCTAATCACGGGCAGCCTTTCTCAGTTTGTGCTGATTGATCTGGCACAAGATTCGATTTATCGACTGCGGCTACGCCTGAGTCAGCAGATTTTGTCTGCCCCGCTGCAGCAGCTAGAGCGGTTGGGGCCCAATCAGCTGTTGGCAGTGCTGACTGAGGATGTGCAGACCATCTCTAACACGGTATTTGTGATTCCGTTTCTCTGCATCGACATCGCGGTGATTGGGGGCTGTCTGGTTTACTTGGGCTGGCTATCGGGCTGGGTGTTGGTCGCCGTGCTGGTCTTTTTGTTGGCCGCGATCGCCCTCGTCCAAACCCTGATCAACTATGCCCATCGCTACCTGGATCTGGCCCGGCAGGAAGTAGATCGCCTGTTTCGTCACTTTCGCAGTCTGACTGACGGCATTAAAGAACTCAAGTTACATTCAGCTCGACGACAAACCTTCTTTGATGCGGATCTGGCGGTCAGCGCAGCGGCCTCACAGCGTCATGAAAAAGCGGCCTATAAAGTTGCTGCCCTAGCCACTGGTGGCGGCCAAATGCTGTTTTTTATGCTGGTGGGATTGCTGTTGTTTGGCGTGCCCCAACTGGCCCCAAATACTCAAGTCGTTCTACCGGCCTACATTCTGACTCTGACTTACCTGCTTGGCCCGATTGAAAGTCTGATTCGACAGCTTCCCTTCCTTGCTAGTGCTGACGTCGCCATTAAAAAAGTCACGGCGATGGGGCTCACCTTGACGGAACAGGCAGAGACCGCTTCGGTGATCCGC
Source organism: Cyanobacteria bacterium J06626_4 (assembly GCA_038523235.1). Lineage (GTDB taxonomy): Bacteria > Cyanobacteriota > Cyanobacteriia > Phormidesmidales > Phormidesmidaceae > Halomicronema. The sequence goes on along the minus strand of JBCBJQ010000046.1, from coordinate 12,194 downwards.
CAACCGTCACCCTCCAGCTGGCACACGTTGACCCTCGATCGCGTGTCCCATTCTTACCAGGGTGAAGATGCCGACCATGCCTTTAGCATCGGCCCCTTAAACCTGACGCTGAAAGCAGGCGAACTGGTGTTTATCGTCGGCGGCAACGGTAGTGGCAAATCGACCCTGGCGAAACTGATTACCGGACTCTACAATCCGGACGCAGGCGAACTCCGGCTTGATGATCAACTCATTGTGGATGCCAATCGTGAATGGTATCGCCAGCATTTTTCCGCGATCTTTTCAGACTTTTATCTGTTTGAGCGGCTGATCGCGGCTGAAGCACTGACCGTCGACGAGCAAGCGCTGACCTATCTCAAGAAATTGGAACTTGAGCAAAAAGTCTCTGTACAAGATGGTCAGCTGTCTACTCTGGCGCTTTCACAGGGGCAGCGCAAACGATTGGCCTTGCTTGCCGCGTATCTAGAAGATCGGTCGATTTACCTGTTTGATGAATGGGCTGCCGATCAAGATCCGATTTTCCGCGACGTTTTCTACACCCAATTGCTGACAGAGCTGAAACAGCGGGGAAAAACAGTACTGGTGATCAGCCATGACGACCATTACTTTCATCTAGCCGATCGCGTTATCAAGCTCGATCAGGGACTGCTCGAATCTGATCAGTATCAGGCCTAATAGCGTTTTCTCTTGGCTGAAGTGACGAATCACTTTTGAGGGCAATGATCGCTTGGCTGAGAAGATCATTCTTTCAGGAACGGCAAAACCAGCCAATTGGGATAGTGAAAAACATGGTCTTCCTGAGTGATGCAGAGACCAGTGGCGAAGATGGGATAAAGGGAAAAAATCAAAAGATAAGCCCCTAAAACCAGACCCAGCAAAATTCCAATGGGCCAAGCGACAGCAAAGATCAAAGCCAAAAAGAATAAGGCCATCAAGATCGGGATAAACAGAATTAGGCAGGTTAGAGCATAATTGGTCGCTTCACGGGCGTTGGCTTTGACCGTCGCATCATCAGTGGTCAAAAAAATCGCCAACGGCACAGCAAATCTCAGGATGCCTAGACCATTTGCCACCACCGAATCGCCAAACAAAAGAAACAGCAAAATACTCGCAAGCAGTGAAATCGAGCCGTGCCCGATGGCGACCATGATTTGCTGGGTATAGTCTTTGGGCTGAGGTTTCTGAGCGAGTCGGGGGCGGTTAGGGCTGGGGGCAGCAGCCCGTCTGGGTAAAGTGCTAGTGGGGGCGGCGGCAGCTGGGACAATGCTGTCGATCGGTTCAGGTGCAGCCATCGGCGCTGCCCTGTCGGCCCTCAGCGCCGCCCCCAAAGAGCCGCTGGGGGCGGCGACGGTATCGTCTGGCGCCGGCGGAACGGCATCCATTAATTTGCTCAGCGCTTGATGGGCCCACTGCTTGACTTGAGGAATGTCGCTTTTGGTCAGCTGCTCACAGAGCGAGATCGCGTGCAGGTCTTTCTGGTCTTTGTGGTAGGCCTGAATCAACCACATTTGAGCCTGAAAAAATTCTTTGGACTGACGATTGATGACCTCTTTGCAAAATCTTTCGAGGTTGGTGATCGCGTCATCATAACGAGCCTGTTTGAGGGCTAAAGCGCCATTCTGATACAGCTCTCGGAGGGATTCATCCATGACTAGCGGTGCGTTCGTCAGCCATAAAGTACCCAATCAAGCTGCCGGTACCCACTGCTAAGGCCGCATCTGCCCGGCCTCATCAGTGCGATCAGCCCGGAGCCGCGATCGTGCGTCGGACGATACTGCAGTAATTGCGTTGTAGGTGTTGTGCCCAAACAGTTCTAGTGCCCCCGACTGTAATAAGATTTTGGCGATTGATTATCAAACAACTATCTGATTGAGATATCGAGTGCCCCGCCATGAATAATTCGTCGCCTGATTCAATGCCAGCGCCAACTGCGATCGCCCGATTTTTTGACTTCGCGGGCCTGAAAACTGACTTAAAAACTGAAGTTATTGCTGGCACTACCACCTTCATCACCATGGCCTACATCTTGGTGGTGAATCCTGACATTCTTTCGAACGCAATTTTTTTACAAGAGAGCGGTGATCTGTTCGGCGAGTTGGTGGTGGCGACGGGCATCTCAGCGGCGATCGCCACCTTGATTATGGGTATTGTGGCCAAATATCCCATTGCCCTTGCCCCCGGCATGGGACTCAATGCGTTTTTCGCGTTTTCGGTCGTGTTGGGCTTGGGCATCGACTGGCGGGTCGCCCTCGCCGCAGTTTTTATCGAAGGGCTGCTCTTTATCATTCTGACGCTGACAAACCTGCGGGCTGCCATCATTGCCGCCGTGCCCGAATGCTTAAAGCGAGCAACCGCTGCTGGTATCGGGCTGTTCATCGCTTACATTGCCCTGTCTGGCAACCCTGACTTTGGTGGCGCGGGCATTATCGTCGCGTCAGAAGCCACCACGACTACCCTGGGCAATCTCGGACGACCGGAAACGCTGATGGCGATCGTTGGCATTCTCATCACGGCGGCCTTTGTGGCCAGAAGAGTCAAAGGAGCCTTGCTGTGGGGCATTTTGGCCAGCGCCCTGTTGGGTTGGCTACTCGGCATTTCGCCGTGGCCCAGCGGCATTGTGGGCTTGCCCCTCTGGCCTGCTGACTTGATCGGACAGGCCTTTGTCGGCATGGGGCAAATTGCGACCGCTGGTTTAGCCAACTTTCTGGTCATCATGTTTGTCTTCCTTTTTGTCGATCTGTTTGACACCATTGGCACCCTGTCGGGCATCGGCGTTCAAGCGGGCTACATTGCCGAAGATGGGACTCTGCCGCGAGCCAATCAAGCCCTGATGGCCGATGCGGTGGGCACGACCGCCGGTGCGTTTTTAGGCACCTCTACCGTCACCAGCTATATCGAATCGGCCTCTGGTATTACCGAGGGCGGGCGATCGGGCTTCACCGCCGTGGTGACGGCTGGCTGCTTTTTGCTGTCGATCTTTTTTATTCCTTTACTTTCAGCGATTCCTGGCTATGCCACGGCCTCAGCGCTGGTGATTGTCGGCGTTTTAATGATGGGCAGCGTGGCGGGTATTCGCTGGTCTGATCCGGCTGAGTCGATTCCGTCCTTCCTAACCATTTTGTTGATGCCGCTGACCTATTCCATTGCTGAAGGGCTTGCGGTGGGCTTCATCGCCTACCCGCTGATCAAAGCCTTTCAAGGCAAAGCGCAGGAAATTAGCTGGGTCGTGTGGATGATTGCCGCCATTTTTGTTTTGCGTTTTGTATTGATGGCGCTCGAAATTGCCTAGGGTCAGGCCGACGATTGCTTTAATACTCTCGGAGCACAGGCTGCATCAGTTGCAGTTCGCAGAGCACTGTGTGAGCATGTCAGAACTCGATGGGTTGGGGAAACCGTGGCACAGGCATCATCAGCAAACAAGATTCTCTCCGGGGCGAAGTCGTTGAAAACGTCGGCTAGTCCAGCCGCGATCGCGCTCTATCAGCAAAATGCCGTCGTCATCAATCGCTATGGCCGCTGGTTTTTGATCGCTTGGCTGGCGGCTCTCGTCGATGGCAAACTGCTGCTCGCGATCGCCACCAGCACCCTCACCTATCACTTTCTGCTGTCGGGTCAGCAGCTCCCCTGGCAAAAGCTCGCGCCGGTTTATCAACAGTTGCATCATCGCCTAGCTCGGTTAGCGCAGACGCCGCTGTTGGCCAGCAGTTTAGCCTTTGCCACCACCTATGGCTTTGCGGCGGCGTGGTCACAATTGGGTGGTAGTTGGGCCGCCATTACTCTGCTGGGGCTCGGCGCGGGCAACTTGCTGTTTTTCCTCCGAGAGATGAGCGCCCGCTCGATTGACTCCGGGGCGGCCGTGCCGCCGGTGGCCGCTGCCCCGGTGGCCTCCCCTGAGAGTCGATGGCAAGATTTGTCGGCGGCTGATCCCCTTAAGCGCCTGCTGGCCGTGCGATCGCTGCTCCAGGAATGTCTCAGCGAGTCGGCAGCTTCAACCACCTATTTGCCCGGCACTGAGGTGACGGTGCGATCGCATCTGGTGGACTGCTTGCGGCTCATGCTGATTCACGAATCAGAACCACTGGTGCGCGTGGCTCTGATTGAAGGGCTCCGGGCTTTGCATCCTAAACCTCAGCTACCGCCTGGCCAGCCCGCGATATCACCATTACGAGCTAAGCCGATGCCGATGCCTACCGCCGTGCAGCGATCAGTTGAATATGTTGAACCCTAGGCCACTGATGACCGCGTTTAGGAAGAAGAGGGGCAATTCAGCGTGAATCGCGCCGCTCAGTTTTAACCGATGACCGAAACTGGCAAGGGCATATCTTAAAAGCTAGCCGCAGTTGATTAGGTTACCCCAGATGGCTGAAATCACCATTCGATAGGTGTTTGAATTCCGTAGGGCTTGCCTTTCCCGCAGGGTATTCCGCCTTCTGAATTCCGAATTCTGCCATATCTTGAAAGCTAGCAGCGATTTGTGTGGCAACTTGCGGCGATGGAGATAACAACTCCGTTGCTTAATCAGACGGTACTGACTCTACGCTGCCAGCGACGAGCGGGTGAGATTCTTTTGAGCAGGCATCTTATGAGCGGCATCAAGGGTTGAGCTTCGCTGCATGAAATCAAAGAAGCCAATAATTGTATATCTGAGTACAGTTTTCAGTGTCGATTTTGATGAATCGATCCTAAATTTTCCCTGCAGAGTATTTTTCCTGATTCTGCCTCGAAATTATGGAACAACGAAACGGTGGCTGCGTCAAAAACACTGTCTTCTAGCTCAAGTCTCAGCAACTGTATGAACGAACATCGTTCTCTGGCCTGTATCTACCCAGGACTCATCTCCAACGTTGTGAAGCTGTCGCAGCAGCATCTTGAACAACAGCAGGGCATTACCGTTGCTCAACTGGGTTATGCCATCGCTCATGGGGTAACACCGACGAGCTAAAAGACCCAGCGAGCAAATTCTCTAGCTTAGAGAATTGAGAATTGCTCAGCTAGTGACTCGCATTTCTACGGGATTTCTTCCGGTTTTGGCTTAGTGAGAGCCTACAGATTTTTCAAAAATTAGTTAGACGAGGCGATCAAAAAAAACTTTTTTGGCGATCGCTGATGTTGACCTATCGTCAAATTTCAGCGTCTTTTTCGCTGGACAACTTCAGCTAGCGCGAGTCCTCAGGATTGTGATCCCGTGTTGAGACGACTATGAAAAGTTTTCGAGGTTTCCCGATGATGAATTCGACAGCTAAGATGAATATGTACGGCTATTCACCTCAGCTAAAAACAGTCAGAAGAATTCAGAGGCAGACATTTTTAGCCCCTCTTTTACAGTTTTTGCCAGCTCAAAATAATCGTCGTTTTCACGCTTACTGTGTGGGTTTACCTCGTAGCGGCACACATTCCTTGGGGTATATGTTTGGCTCGCGTTATTCGTCCAAACATGAACCCGCGAAAACAACTACAATCAGCCACCTTCTCCGTTATCTGAGTGGAACGTATACCGAGAGTCAGTGGAAGGCATTGCTGCGATGCCGCGATCTAAAGCTAGGGCTTGAACTGGAATCATCCCATTACTTGCATCACACAGTGGCAATATTGGCTGAGATGTATCCCGAGGCGAAGTTCATTCATACCGTCCGTGAACCTCTTTCCTGGCTGGCTTCTGAGATTAATCAGAACCTCGAAACCTGTGAAAATCCCATGTGGAGAGCGATAGAACGGGCGCGCTACGGACGTTATGGGTTTCAGTATGCACCAGAGGAAAAAGCCCTGGCAGCTCTAGACGCAGTTTGGCCAGTTGCGAGCTACTTAAGCTACTGGCGTGACCACAACGAATTAATCATGAGGATTATTCCTAAAGATCGATTGCTCGTGCTGAGAACCCATGAAATCAAGCACAGTATTGACCGAATTGCCCATTTCCTGAACATCCATCCAGAGACAATCAACACGTCTGCTTCCCATTCAGGCAAAAATTCTAGCAAAAAGTTTGATTTATACGCCCATGTCGATGTGGATTTTGTCCAAGAAAAGGTGGATTTACACTGCGGGCCTCTGGTTGAACAGTTATTCGACAAAGTGCCTCAGTTCTACTTGACTGACAAAACTCTTCAGCCCCTAACTCTATCGTAGAATCGGGCATGCCAAAGCTGACTGTCGAAAGTCCCACCGATGTTGGAATTTTCGGCAGTCAATCAGGTCTTCCTCTTCGCTGTTATAGGCCTTCCTGATAGATGCATTCTGAGCTTAGAGTGGGTGAATTTTCCGACCTATTTTCGTAATCCGCAAGCAATGTAAAGGTTTTGAGAATCTTGAATCGGTTGGTAGTGAGCCACTAAAGATCGAACAAATGCTCAGAATCCGCGATCCTGAGCCAATCGCTAGAGCGGCAATGCAGTTCCTTACTCAATCGGTAACTCTATACAGATTGGGTAAGGAACCCGATCGGACAAATTTCATGAATTAGGCCGAGTCATCCTTGAAACCGATAATCGGATCTCAGGTGAAATGCACTCTGTGACCATACATTATTGCTGGAGTTGTATCACCGATGGACTCAATCGGTGATTTTGGGGTGGGAAATCTTCAAGCTTTGGGTACTCTGCATGGTGACCAGAAAGCGCTTGGTTGTTGAGACTGATGACAAATATGAAACCTGCGATGAATCTGTACGGCTATTCACCCAAGCCTCAAAAAGCAAAGTTGATGCGGAAACAAGCATTTTGGGCTTCTTGGTCGCAGTTTCTGCCGATGCAAAACAGTCGTCGTTTTCAGGCTTATTGTGTTGGTCTGCCTCGTAGTGGTACACACTCCCTCGGGTATATGTTTGCGGCTCATTACTCATCTCAGCATGAGCCGATGGATGATGATACGATTCCCCACATTCTTCGCTTCCTGGCGGGGGACTACTCTGAAGGTCAGTGGAAAGCGTTATTGCGGTGGCGCGATCGCCAACTCGGTCTTGAGATGGAAGCTTCTCACTACTTACATCACACGGTATCTATACTGGCTGAGCTTTATCCTGAAGCCAAGTTTATTCATACTGTCCGCGAACCCTTTTCGTGGTTGGCTTCTGAGATCAATCAAAACCTCAAGACTCGTTCGGCAACTCTCAAATGGCGAGCTCTAGAGCGTGCTCGCTATGGTCGTTATGACTTCGAGTATGAACCGGAAGAGACAGCGCTCAAAACTTTGGATGAAATCTGGCCAGTGTCTAGCTATTTGAGCTACTGGCGTGACCATAACGAATGCGTTCTGAAATCTGTACCTGCAGATCGGCTACTAGTGCTGAGAACTCAGGATATTCGGGAAAGTATTGACAAGATTGCCGAGTTCTTGAACATCAGCCCTGAGACGATCGATGTCTCTGCTTCTCGGTCTGGGACGAATCCCAGCAAAGATTTTGATCTATACGCACATGTCAGTCCAGACTTTGTGAGAGAAAAAATAGACCTGCAGTGCGGTGTGCTGGTGCAAAAATTATTTGGTTAGGGGGCTCAAGTCTAGGGTCTGTCATCAATGAGCCAGAGGATGGTAGCGAGCAGATCTATCGACCAGCCCCAATCTATTTGTGTAGTGGTTGAACGCTGGCAAATGACCGCCTACCGTCATGGCAGCACCAATTAAAACTGCGATCGCCCAGTCAAGCTCAAATCTCAACCGGCATAGCGACAGCCTGGTGCATGAGATGGGCTCAATGTTAAAGCCTCCTGTACAAAGCCTTTAACATTAAGTTCACTTGGCTTGGGCAACACGCTCACGCGCCTGAGTGAAAGTTGGGGTGTTAAGAGAAACTGAGGGCCGCCCAGATTGTGGCGAGATTAGGGGTAGTCTAGCGGAGCATTTACTGGGGGTGGCGATCGCGTCGCCGCCTTATGATGTGTTTCCAGTCGTTACATTTCCTAAGCCCCATGGATCGCTTTACCGTTGAGGTCATTTCTCAAACTCCCAACCCTCAGCAAACTATTTACGCTGCCATGCACCAGGACTACGCCGAGGACTTTGTGGCCCACGAGCGCGATACCTGGCCCAGTGAAGCGCAGGCTGGCGATGTCGTGATTAAGAATTTGCTCAAGGGCGGGCGGGGTCACTTTGGCCCCTTAGAGCACCCTCAAATTGTGTTGAATGTGGGCTGGTTTCCCCACAGCACGATGCAGCAGATCCGCACCCATCGTGTTGGTCTGAGTTTTGATGTGCAAAGTTTTCGCTATACGGGCAGTCGCATTCTCGATGTGGTGACGGGCAAACGAGAGGTGGACGAAGTCTTCTATTTACGGCCTGTCGGCGCTTACAGCGATCGCCAGGGCAAAAAATATGAATACACTGCTGCAGAACGCCAGCGCGATTTGGATTGGTGTCTGCAAGCCTGCCACCGCTATCAAGAAAAAATCGAAGCAGGCTTTGCCGAAGAACATGCTCGGGGGCTGATCCCCTTTGATGTGCGGCAACATTGGGTGGTATCGGCTAACCCGCGATCGCTGATGCACCTGCTCGACCTGCGTTGGAAGGCCGACGCTCAGCTCGAAGCCCAGAAAATGTGTGAAGCGATTTGGCCCCATTTTGAAGCGTGGGTACCGGCGATCGCTGCCTGGTATGAAGAAAATCGTCTCAAGAAAGCTCGTCTTGCCCCGTAGATGTCCGGTGCTAGGTCAGGGTGATGTGTAAAGGATATTTGCTAACCCACCTATTCCAGAATGGTTTTCGCCACAGTGAGAAGGCAATGCCATTCAGCACCCCGACTTCCCTCTAGCAGGACTCCTCAAGATGCCTTCGTATCAGCGTTTCCGAAATGCGGGTCTTTTAGCACTAACGCTATTGTTCATAGCGCTGGGCGCGACGATTTACCCCGGCAACGCGCAAGTCTCGACGACTTCCCTGACCGTTGAGGAGCGGGTCAATATCGCTCTGGCGCAGGCCCAAGTTGAGGTCGGAGCCACCCAATTGGCCGAAGCGCTGAGCGTTCAGGTCGAAGATGATGAACTGCGCTTTGGCACCGGCTTTTTGCAATTTGCTAATGCGGTCGAAAATCTGGGGCAGTCCTGGTATCAATATGGTCTGCGATCGCAAGGTCCTTTGACGGGCATTTTGCCGATCTTGCGACTACCCGTGCTCGAAAATCCGAGCCCCACTCCGATCAATAATGCTCAGGCCCGCCAGGTACTAGAGCAGTTTGAGGCCGACATTCTGCTGGCAGAAGCCACCCTGGCCCCAATCACCGATGACACTGTGAAGCTGGGGATCAACCTAGGACGGGCTTATTTTGACTTTGATGCCGATGGTCAAGGCTCAGACCTTGAAGCGCTGTGGCGCATTTATGGCGATCTCACCTGGACACAAATCACCGAAGCGCAAGCCGCTAACTTTCGGATCACGCTGGATGCTGGCGACGTACAGTGGCTGCGGGGCTATTGCCATTTGCTAGCGGCACTGCTCGACTTTTATCTGGCCCACGATGACTCGATTCTGTTCGACCATACGGCCCATCTATTTTTCCAAAATCCTGAGATTCCCTACCCCTTTCTCCAAGAACGGCCCTCTGAGGACGTCTTTCCGGATGCGTTTTTAGATGCGATCGCCCTGGTGCATCTGATTAACCTGCCGGTGATAGATCGCGATCGCCCGGCAGCGGCGCTGGGTCATTTGCAGCAGGTGACGGCCTTGAGTCGCCAAACCTGGGATCTTTACCGCCAAGAGACTGACGACGACCACGAGTGGATTCCCAATCCCAATCAAACGGGGGTGATTCCGGGCGTGCCGGTAACGCCAGAGATGATTGACCAATGGCTGGCCTTTTTGGATGAAGCGGATACCATTCTAGCGGGCGATCGATTGCTCCCCTTTTGGCGCGGTACCGAGCCAGTAGGCTTGAACTTGCAGCGAATATTCACTGAGCCCCAAACCTTCGATGCCGTTCGCTGGGCACAAGGCACGGCCGCTGTACCGTATTTAGAAACCGGGACGCTTACCGATCCTGATTTTTGGTGGCAGCTGATGGCCGCCTTTGACGGTCGTTTCCTTTTCTTTGCTCTTTGGTTTAATTAGCCCAAAGAGTCTGCATCTACTCTGCCATTCAGAAAAACAATTTCCGTGATTTATTTGTTGATAACTTCAAATTAAAGAACGATTAATTCATCAATTTTCGTCAAAAATAGGGAAGCCTAGTAACGCATCTCGTAGATTTCCCTGTAGGCACAATCAATATCGTGGCTAATATCGATATCACAGTGGCAATTTGTACCTATAACGGCGAAAATCGTGTACCAGAAGTGCTCGATGCTCTAGATGCTCAGACAGATACCGACTCAATCTTGTGGGATGTGTTGGTGATTGACAACGCCAGCCAAGACAATACTGGCGAGATTGTCCAGCAATATCAAAAAAGTACAGCTTATCCTTATCTTCTACGTTGTATATCTGAGCCAAAGAAAGGACTGGCCTTCGCTCGACAGCGAGCCATCGCAGAGGCTGAGGGCAGAATTGTCGCCTTCTTAGACGATGATAATATTCCGACACCCAGCTGGATAAAGCAGGTTGTCGATTTTGCTGGTCAACATCCTGAAGTAGGTGCTTTTGGCGGTAAAGTTCATGGGCAGTTTGAAACAGCTCCCCCTGAGAACTTTGAAAAGATTGCTACGTTCTTAGCACTCACAGACCGTGGAGAACAAGCCCATTGCTACAGACCTCAAAAACGGATGTTACCGCCTGGTGCAGGATTAGTCGTTCGACGACAAGTTTGGCTTGATAACGTGCCAGAGCAAACTCTATTGAAGGGGCGCGTTAATAATTCCTTTGTCGCTGGCGAAGACTTAGAAGTTTTAGCCCATATCCAGAAAGCAGGCTGGGAAATCTGGTATAACCCCAAAATGCTTATTCATCACAAAATCCCCAAACATCGGCTAGACAAAAAATATTTGCTGAGCATTGCTTGGGGTACGGGGCTCTGTCGCCATCATATTCGGATGGCCCGCTATGAATCCTGGCAAAAGATAATACTGACACCGTGCCATATTTCAAATGATGTTTTCGTTTTCTTGTTGTCCGTCTTCCATTTTCTGTCATCCCCTCAAAAAAAGCTTATAGGTAATTTCGACTTAATTTACCGTTTGGCTACAGTTATCAGCCCTTTCTACTTCTGCTCGAATTTGTTACTTAATTATAAAAATGGAGATTAGAGTGAGCTATTGACTGCAGAATAATTGAGTTATTCAGTGTCAGCTAAATGACATCTTGAATTGACAAGACAACACTTTTTAAGGATTTTATTTGTTGCGAAACAATAGGCTAAGAAATCTGCTCAACTCCAAATTGTAATGCCAATCGTATCCGTTATCCTTAATACTTATAATAGTGCTCAATTCCTCTTAGAAACAGTCGATACTGTTTTAAATCAGACCTTCCAAGACTTTGAGCTTATCGTCATTGATGACGGATCACAGGATCACTCATTGGCACTCGTTTCTTCTGTCAATGATTCTAGAATCAAAATATTTCCATACGCTAACGCGGGAATCGCGGCAAGCCGAAACCGAGGCTTGCAGCATGCGACGGCCGAGTTTGTCGCCTTTCTGGATCATGATGATCTCTGGCATGAGAAAAAGCTGGAAAATCAATGGCAAGTGTTAAAAGCGAAACCAAACGCCGCATTTGCTTACAGCTGGTTAAAAACAATTGATGAATCAGGGGATTTAATTCGGACATATCCGCCTATTCGTCATGCCGAAAATGCCTATGAAAAACTCTTGATGAAGAACTTCCTTCATACCGCTTCCAATCCTCTGATCCGTCGCAAAGAGCTAGTAGAGATTGGCGGATTTGATGAAACAATTTATGGCGCCGATGACTGGGATGTCTTCATCCGACTCGCGACCAATTCTCCGATCGCCGTCAGCCCCCATCATGAAGTCTACTATCGTATTGTCAAAGGCTCTGGCTCTGCCAATGTCGAAAAGATTGAACAAGGCTGCCTGAAAGTTGTTCATAAGGCATTTCAAGTTGCACCCTTAGAGTTTCAATCTATTAAGCCAAGAACCCTAGCTACGATTTATCAGTATCTTTGTTTCCGAACTTTAGAAGAAATGACTGACCGCAAGAGCGGATTTAAATCGCTACGCTATTGGCAGAAATCCTATAAGAAAAATTCCAAACTTTGGGGGATTGTTCCCACATCTAAGGTTTTTTGTAAGGCTATATTGGTGATACTC
>JBCBJQ010000045.1:0-43317 GCA_038523235.1 Cyanobacteria bacterium J06626_4 | reverse complement strand
GTTTCAACTTCAACCAGTCGGTCCTCGACTCTCAGGGTCGGGTGATTGGCACCTGGGCTGACGTGATCAACCGTGCCAACCTGGGGATGGAAGTGATGCACGAGCGTAATGCACACAACTTCCCGCTCGACCTAGCATCTGCTGAGGCTCCCGAAATCATCGGCTAGTTCTTAGCAGTTCAGCTAGGCTGAGCTTCATTTGAAGCAGCGCTCTCCCCAACGGGAGGGCGCTGCTTTTTGTATGTGCATTTGAGTTCTAAGATTAACGCTTTGCAGCCAAGCTTCCAAACTAAAAAAATAATCAGGCTGGAATGGTGTCAGGTCTCTTTAGTTAACCTGCCGTTTAGCCACCGTAGTTCCAGCCGGTACTTTCTAGCAGCAGCGGCTCACCCTCGTGATGCACAGCTGCCCCCACGACTTCACCGACAAAAACTGTATGGTCGCCATGCTCCACGCTGCCGACAACTCGGCATTCCACATAACCCAGGGTGTCCTTAATCACAGGACAGCTCGTTTCAGGCGCTTCGTAAAATTCGATATCTTCAAACTTGTTGCCGACGCGGCGTAAGGGCTTGAAGAAATTTTGAGCCATATCCTTTTGACCCGCTTCTAAAATGCTCAGAGCAAAGACGCCGCTCTGTTTGACCATCTCGTGGGAAGTCGAGTCATTTTTCACACAGTTCACCACGAGGGGGGGCTGAAAAGAGGCCTGCATGACCCAGCTCGCCGTAAATCCGTTCAGCTCGTCACCGTTACGCACACCGCAGATATACAGTCCGTGGGGAATTTTCCGCAGCAGTGTTTTTTTAGCTTGTTCGTCCAACATACAGACTTCTCCTAACTATCTTCATCATCTTACCGGGGCAATGATTCGCTACCACTCTCACTTCGGAGAGATCAAATACGAGCGATGCCTTCTTGGCGAGCGGCTTGCTGTACAGCAGTGGAAACTGCGATCGCCACGCGAGGATCAAAGACGGAAGGAATAATGTGCTCAGTGCTGAGTTCATCCGGGCTGACTAGGGCCGCGATCGCCTTAGCAGCTTCTAAGAACATGAGGGTCGTCATCGCTTTCGCACGACAGTCTAGTGCGCCGCGTAGGATACCTGGAAAAGCCAGAACGTTATTGATCTGGTTGGGATAGTCACTTCGGCCCGTCGCCATGACGGCAACGAGACCGGCGACTAACTCCGGCTGAATTTCGGGGATCGGGTTCGCCATTGCCAACACAATCGGCTCAGCTGCCATGGATTTCACCATCTCTACCGAAACGACACCGGGTGCGCTAACGCCTAAAAAGACATCGGCCTGCTGCATGGCGTCAGCCAGCGTACCGGACTCGGCTACGGCAAATTGCTGCTTCTGTGCATTCAGGTCAGTGCGATCGCGCGCAATGATGCCCTTGGAGTCACACATCAGAATGGTCTGAGCACCTGCCCTTTGCAATAGCAGAGCGATCGCGACGCCGGCGGCCCCCGCGCCATTGATCACAATCCGAATTTCGGCAAAGGATTTGCCCACGAGTTTGAGAGCGTTCGTCAACGCTGCTAGCACCACAATCGCGGTACCGTGCTGATCATCATGGAAGACGGGAATATCAAGTTCTTGTTTGAGTTGTGTCTCAATCTCAAAGCAGCGGGGGGCGCTAATGTCTTCCAAATTGATGCCGCCAAAGACAGGGGCAATCCGCTTGACGGTCTCGATGATTTCCTCAGTATTCTGTGTGGCCAGGCATACCGGAAAGGCATCAATGCCCGCAAATTCTTTGAACAACAGTGCTTTGCCTTCCATCACGGGCAGGGCGCCTTCTGGACCCAAATTACCTAGCCCCAGCACAGCGCTACCGTCCGTGACGATCGCCACCATGTTTTGCTTTACCGTGAGGTCATATACCCGCTCTGGCTCAGCCGCGATCGCCTGGCAGACGCGTCCGACACCAGGCGTGTAGGCCATCGCCAGATCATCTTGATTGCGGACGGCAACGCGGCTGGTGACCTCAATTTTGCCGCCTTCATGCAGGTCAAATGTGCGATCTTTGACTTGCAGTACCTGCATCTGATCCAGGCTTTTGACGTTAGCTACGATGTTCTCAGCCTGTTCACTGCTGGCCGCATCTACCGTGATGTCTCGAATTACGAATTGACGCTGTCGCTCCAACAACTGAATATCTTCGAGGTTGCCCCCAGCGGTGGCGATCGCTTGGGTCACTTGAGCCAACATACCGGTCTGGTTGGGTAACTTGAGGCGGAGGGTCAGACCGTAGCTAGCGTTAGGCGTGAGTTGAACCATGAAATTTTCCGTGATAGGGCGAGGGCACAAAGTGGTGGGGCGTTCTGACAGCAAGGCAAACTGTAAGAGAATAGTATGTCGATTTGGGATGAGGAAACTGATGAGACTGACTAAAGTAGAGGAATGCTGACCTGAATGAGGCCTTGGGAAGTCGGCATCGGGAGTCTGTTGCTTGACGTTGACGATAGGTTTTCTGGGCCTCAGCCTTCCCCCTTTCCTTCATCAGGTCTGTGGCTATGGGTGTCAAGATTTCCGGTCGGGAATCTGAGTTAACCCACCAGTCAGTGCTCTCTAACCCAAGCTGTCTTTTATCGGTTTATTAAGGAAGATCGTCTGCTAATCCGATGCCCACACTGCGTACTGAGATTGAAATTAATGCCCCGCGCTCACTTATTTGGGAGGCGCTGATGCGCAAAGACGAGTGGCGGCGCTGGAACACTTTTTTGTTTGATGGTGATCCCGCTTTGGCCATTCATCAGGGGCGTGAGATTTTTTTGTCAATTCGCCGCTTAGAAGACGATGAGTCGACCGACTTCGAACCGTTGATCACGCTAGTGCAGCCTCACGTTTGTCTGCGTTGGGTGGCTAGAATGCCGGGGTTTAAGAGCGAGCACTCCTTTGAAATACAAGACCTGAGCCCCACACGTACTCTTTACACCCATCAAGAAAGGTTTAGAGGAACGTTGTCGAATATTTTTCTGCCCTTTATTCGTCAAGATGAGAAGCAAGGCATGCGACGCATGGCGCGGCAGTTAAAACGCTATGTTGAACACCGAGAATATCGCCAATATCGCAGAGACCAGCGAGCCCGCCGCGATCTCTGATGGATGTGAACTGCTCGCCTAATCTAAAAATGTTAGAGCAATCTCAGGCCAGGTGGGGGCTGGAAACACCGTTTGTCAGGCAAACTCGTAGTATTCAGAGGTTGGGTTGGCTGGGTCGGGGGCGATCGCCAGCCAAAGCGGGAATTGCAAAATCGATAAGGCAATTTTGCCTTCTGATTCATCAATGATGATCAACGGCAGATAGTTGTTTTCCAGTAAGCGTTCGGCACGTTGGGCCATCGGTTCTGACGATTCAAACAGCATAATGCCGCTGCGGGTGCCAAAGTCGCCTCGCGAAACGCCTAAGCAATCTTGGAAGCCGCGACGCCAATCACCCAACCGTTCAGGACTATTCGCCAGCACTAGAACCCGCAGGCGATCGCCGTGCATCGTGTGCAGAAGCGAGATTGCCGCTGATGCGACCAGGACGTTCTGCAGGCGGCTGTTTAAGGTTTTGACCGCCCCCCTTCCGCCCTGAGCCAAACACCAATTGGCGACCCGATCAGCATGAATCGGTTCGAAGGTGCGCCTCAACTGCCAAACGGGGCCGTAGTAGTCAGGCCGCAGACGGTACTGATCGAGCAGACTTTGAATGCGTTCCGTGTCTCGCAGGTACTGGGAAGTGGCTACTGTGGTCGGTGGCGGTGCGGGCGCTTCTGGCTCGGGTGATGGCGGCTGAGCAGCATTTCGGCGAGTTGAGGAAGCTTCTGAGGGAGCGAGTTGTAGCTGTTCGGCAGAGGTGGCCAAATCTTGCAAACTGCCGACCAAATATTCCTTAAAACTTTGAACGCGCACCGCGAGATCTTGAGAAGCGCCAGCAAACGACGTTTTCATTTCTGCATTGATGCGATCGCGGCGACGTTCTAACTTTTCGATTTCTAGTTCTAAAGAGCGCTTTTTGCGTTCTAAGTCGCTAGCGGCCTCCCGCACCATACGAGCCAAATCAGCCTGTACTTTGCTCTCGGTGCTGTTGGCATTGGCGGTCGTGGTTGAACTTAAAGGGGTGTTGGCGGCACCGGCAGGCGTACTGGAATAGGGCGATTCATCAGCAGGCATAGGTCGTTAATCTCAGACAGGCGATATCAAGGATAAATCAGTTTGTTCAGAGCAAAAACCAACGTCCGAGCGCAACAGAGCAACTTCACTGCTCAGCTTGAAGCGGGACATGCTGCTCAAGTTGCGATCGTAACTCCTGCGGATTAAACAAAATGGGCAGAAAGTGGATACTGTTGATCTCGCGAAAATAGAACAGGGTCGGTACGGGCGACCAAAAAATGTCCCAGACTTCCCATTCCGCATAAGGGAAACGTCGAATCCGCGTGTCACCTCGATAGATATCTAAATCTGTTGCCGTAAAGATCAGTCGTAGAGTCGTCGTTTGATAGAGCAAAAACAAGCCAAATATCAAAACGCTGCCCGCTAGACAAGCTGGCACAGGCCCCCACGTTACTAGTGCTAAGAGGGCGCCGACGATTCCACCAATGATCAACACAATGGCAATGTTGTAGCTAGGCTGCAAGGAAGTTGATTGGGCCGTTGGCGATGCAGTCACAATTGCCTCGGTAAATGAACAACGTTACAGTTTGCGAGCCTGCCGGTAAGGCTGCGTTGTTTCCCCCCATTGTAAAGGGTTGACTGCATGAGGCTAACAGGAGGCCTATCGCCAAATGCTGCTTGCTTAACTAATGACGCGGTCAGACCGCCGAAATAGCGCACCATGATGGCCTAGTCCTCATGGCCCGTTTGCTGAGGGCGCTAAGTAAATCATAAGACAGCTTTCGGCAGGGGGGTGGCATGGCTCAGCCGCTGAAATTGGGGACGCTATTTTTGCACCACTCCATTAGGTTGTGAGTAACTCCATCAGGGCGATCGCTGCCTAAACGCCGCCAACCACAGCGCTGCCCGTGCCCTGAAACATCAGCCATGATAGGAAAAAGTTACTAATAAAAATTGCCAACAGTGCAGTCACCACCGCTGTTGTTGTCGATTGACCGACGCCTTTGGCTCCTCCTGATGTCGTCAAACCCCAACTAGAACCAATCACCGCAATCAAAATACCGAAAACAAAAGCTTTGATCACCGCTGCTACCAGATCCCAGGTTGACAAAAAGCTTTGGGCTGAGTCGATGAAAACAGTTTGCGAGATCCCATACAGCGTGGTTGCGACCAGTAACCCTCCAGTCATGCCCGTGATAAAAGACAGCAGTGTTAACACCGGCAGCATGAGGGCACAGGCTACGACCCGAGGAATCACCAGATAATCGATCGGGTCGGTCTTTAAGATCTGTAGCGCATCAATCTGCTCTGTTACCTTCATTGTGCCGATCTCAGCGGCAAAGGCAGAGCCGACGCGACCGGCTAGCACCACCGCCGTTAAGACCGGCGCTAACTCCCGCACGAGCGTCAAGGCTAGCACTCCGCCAACCGCTGTGCCCGCACCAAAATTGATGAATTCTCTCGTGACTTGAATGGTAAACACCATGCCCACGAAGCTGGCTGTCAGCAGCGCAATGACCAGCGACTCTGGTCCCACCGCCACCATTTGGTCGAGCGTGTTGCGCCGGTGAATCGGTCGAGAAATCAAATGAATGACCACCTGCCCAGTCAGCATTACCGCCGCAAACAATCGGCGACTCCACTGTGTGAGGCTAGAGAACTCTAGGGCCTGAGCCAAGGATCACCTCTCGAAAATTAACATGGGTCGAAATCGTTTAAGCATCATGCTGTTAGCACCAGCGTCAAGGCTTAAGTTTCAACGTCATTATATAGAAATGCTTTGGGGTTAGAGAGAGAAAAGCACCCAGATGACAAAACAGGTCCCTCAAATACCGTATTCGGGAGTTGTCTGCACCAACTCCTTGTGTCTGAAAATTCTTCGTTCACTCGCCATGCTGATTGAGATGCGTCTGACGGTTTCCCGCTAGATCTAAACTCTGATCGATTCACCATGGTCGACTATCCCTCGCTTGTTTTATCAAACAGGCGAGGGATAGTCGATTAGTGAAGCTATTTGTTTGATAAAACAAGCGAGATCGCCCAAGCATAGTCATTTAGTAGATCTATGTGCTCAAATTATAAGGAAACAGACATTCAGGCACTCAATAGGCTGCACGGGGACATAGCGTCATTTATGGGTGACGACTGCGGGTTGCCCAGCTCTAGCGCTATCTTTTGGAATAGTTGGGCTGATTGAATTTCGTGAATTAAATTAAATTTCGTTAGTTAAGGTAATGAAGACGGGCGATCGCAATGACTTCTAACTGTTATTTACACCGTGACACAGCGTGGAAAAGCGGTCTCAGCCTGCTAACTGCTGTGGTCTTGAGTCTGACAACCCTGCTGGCTTGGCCGACGGCAGCGTTAGCTCGCGAAGGCACGCTGGGGGCTAGTTCGATTCAGCCTTACCTGGATGGAGTGGCTGATAACATTAGCGAATTTACCCTCGACAATGGCATGAAGTTCGTTGTGCTAGAGCGACCCCAAGCGCCTGTGGTGTCGTTTATGCTGTATGCCGATGTCGGTGCTGTGAATGAGGCCGATGGTGAAACGGGGATAGCCCACTATCTCGAACATTTGGCATTTAAGGGTACTCAGCGCATTGGCACCACCAATTATCTGGCGGAACAGGCACTGATTGACGAAATGGATGCCGTGTTTGCTGAGATTTTGGCCGCTGAAGCAGCGGGTGATACGACTACAGCTGAGGCGTTGCGATCGCAGCTAGAAACCTTGCGTCAAGAAGCTGCTCAATATGTTGAGCAAAACAAATATGGTCAAATTATTGAGCAGGCTGGCGGGGTTGGGTTGAACGCGACGACGGGGGCCGATGCAACTCGCTACTTTTACAGTCTCCCGTCCAACAAATTAGAACTGTGGATGTCATTAGAATCTGAACGCTTCCTAGAGCCAGTCTTTCGAGAGTTTTACGAAGAAAAAGAGGTGATTCTTGAAGAGCGGCGAATGCGGGTAGATAACTCTCCCATTGGTCAGTTTATCGAGGTGTTCCTAGAAGAAGCTTTTGATGAACATCCCTATCGGCGGCCCGTGATTGGTTACCAGTCAGATTTGTATGTAGCGACCCGTGATTCAGTCAAAGGGTTTTTTGATGATTACTATGGCCCCAGCAATTTAATTGGCGTCATTGTCGGTGATGTCGATGCTCAGACAGTTGAGCAAATGGCTACCACCTATTTTGGGCGATTTCCTGCTCAGAGTTTGCCTGCTGACGTCACGATCACAGAGCCGCCACAACAAACCCCTAAAGAATTTACGCTGGAATTACCGTCTCAGCCTTGGTACTTAGAGGGCTATCATCGTCCCAGTATCAACGACCCTGATCATGCCATTTACGGCATGATTGAAGGCATTCTGATTAGAGGGCGGACAGCGCGTCTTTATAAAGAGCTGGTAGAAGATCAGCAAATTGCGCTGGACGTGGGCGGATTTAGTGGTTTCCCTGGAGACAAATACCCAAATATGCTGGTGCTTTATGGCATCACTGCGCCCGATATTGAACCAGATCAGATTGCGGCAGAAATTCATCGGCAACTTGCACAATTGCAAACTGAGCCGGTATCAGCAGAGGAGCTAGATCGGGTCAAAACCCAAGCTCAAGCAGGTCTGCTCAGGCAGTTAGATTCCAATTCGGGGATGGCTGCCTTACTCGCAGAATATGAAGCTAAAACGGGTTCCTGGCGCAATATCTTTACTGAGTTAGAGGAGATTGAAGCCGTCACCCCCGAGGCGATTCAACGGGTCGCTCAGAGCACGTTTCGACCCGAAAATCGCACTGCGGGTAAGCTCCTTTCTACACCAGACCTCTAGGCGTGAATCGTCAAAGTCGAGTTTGAGGCGGCTGTCACCTGGTACAGAATGTTCTCAGCTTGATCGCTTTCAGTTAATTGCTCAAGTCATTTGATACTCTCGTTTTCTCTCCTGCCAACCCCTTATCGTAATTTTGCTATGTGTGGGTCTTTGTCATTCAAACCGGTTCGTCGCTTTCGCTGGTTGCCCTGGCTACTGGGCGTGGTCACATTGGTGAGCATTCTCGCCTTGAGCTGGCAAGCGCCTGCTTCAGCTGTGACGGCTCGTCATTACACTGAGCTGGAATTTCCGCCGCTAGGAGAGGTGCAAATTCCTGACTATGAGCGCTATCAGCTATCTAACGGCTTGGTGGTTTACCTGATGGAAGATCACGAGCTCCCGTTGGTCAGCGGCAGTGCCACGTTTCGAACTGGTGAGCGTTTAGTGCCGACTAGCCAGACCGGGCTCGGAGAAATCATGGGTGATGCCATGCGTCTCGGGGGCACTGAAGCCTATACGGCTGAAGTTTTGAATCTCGCCTTAGAACAGCGAGCGGCTGCGGTAGAAACTGCGGTAGACGTTGATTCTGGTTCTGCCAGCTTCAACACGTTAACTGAAGACCTAGAGGATGTGTTTGGTCTATTTGCTGATGTCGTACAGCGTCCGACCTTTGCGCCCGATCGCATTGAATTTCTCAAAAATCAATATCGCGGCGCCATTGATCGTCGCAACGATGACCCTAATGACGTGGCTTCTCGTGAGTTTCGTAAACTTGTCTATGGCGATGACAGCCCCTACGCTCGTACCTATGAGTACAGCACCCTCAACAACATTTCGCGAGATGACATCATCGAGTTTTATCAGGCTTCAGTGCGCCCTGAGCGCATCATCTTAGCGATCTCAGGCGATTTTGATCTCGAATCGATGCAGCGCTTGATTGCTGAGACCTTTGGCAATTGGCAAGTGTCTGACAACGGCTCTGACTTGCCGACAGCCCCGTCAGCAGAACAGGCCCAAGCGGGTGTCTTTTTGGTTGACCAGCCTCAGCTATCTCAGAGTTATGTGCAAATTGGGCATATCGGCGGGCAACGCGATGCGTCTGACTATGCTGAGATGGCCGTCATGAATGAAGTGCTGAATGGGTTTGGGGGGCGGTTGTTTAATGAGGTGCGATCGCGTCAGGGTTTAGCCTACGTCGTTTATGCCTTTTGGGCCGCCCGGTATGATTACGACGGCATCTTTATCGGGGGAGGGCAAACGAGCTCAGACACGACCGTGCCCTTTATCGAGTCTGTGAAAAAAGAGATTGCTGACATTCGTCAGGCCCCCGTCTCAGAGGAAGAACTCTCTCGGGCGAAAGACTCTGTGCTCAACAGTTTTGTCTTTAACTTCCAAAATCCTGAACAGACGCTTTCTCGTCTAGTCCGCTATGAGTACTACGATTATCCTGAAGATTTTGTGTTTCAGTTTCGCGAAGACGTGGCCAATACTACGGCGGCGGCAGTGCAGCAAGCTGCTCAAACCCATCTGAAGCCCGAAGATCTGATTATTTTGGTCGTGGGGAATGTCAACGATATTCAGCCGCCACTGAGCAATTTAACGCCCGATCAGCAAGTGACCCAGGTCGATATTACGATTCCTGCTCCTGATGCTTAAGCTGATGAGCTAACCGTGAACCATCGTGTGCAAAGCGATTAACAAGGCACTCACTCAGGCCGCAGTTAATCGAGCCGGGAGGTGAGATTTTCTGTAGGAACACGGGCATCCTGCAAACATAGCTCTTATCGTTAATTAATCCTTATGAGAATATTAGTGACCGGCGGCGCTGGATTTATCGGTTCTCATCTCATTGACCGCCTGATGCAGGCTGGCCACGATGTTATCTGCGTTGACAACTTCTTCACAGGGCATAAACGCAACATTCAGCACTGGTTCGGCAATCCCAATTTCGAACTGCTCCGCCATGACATTACCGAACCTCTCAAGTTAGAAGTTGACCAGATCTATCATTTGGCTTGCCCGGCTTCTCCGGTTCATTATCAATACAACCCCGTCAAAACCATCAAAACGAATGTGATGGGCACGCTGTATATGCTGGGTTTGGCTAAGCGCATCAACGCTCGCTTTTTGTTGGCCTCGACTTCTGAGGTCTATGGCGATCCAGAAGTTCATCCCCAAACAGAAGACTACCGGGGCAATGTTAATCCCATTGGTATTCGCAGTTGTTATGACGAAGGTAAGCGGGTTGCTGAGACCTTAGCCTTTGACTACCATCGCCAAAGTGGTGTCGATATTCGAGTTGCCCGGATCTTCAACACCTATGGGCCTCGCATGCTAGAAAACGATGGCCGAGTGGTCAGTAACTTTGTTAGTCAGGCTTTGAAGGGCACTCCGCTGACGGTCTATGGCGATGGCTCACAAACGCGCAGTTTTTGCTATGTTTCTGACCTTGTTGAAGGTCTGATGCGACTCATGAATGGTGACTTTATTGGGCCGGTCAATCTAGGCAATCCTGACGAGTACACTATTTTGCAACTAGCACAGACTATTCAGAAGACGGTTAACCCAGACGCTGAAGTTAACTTCGAGCCTTTGCCACAGGATGATCCCAAAAGACGTAAGCCAGATATCACGCGAGCCAAAACTCATCTCAATTGGGAACCCACCATTAACCTCCAAGCAGGCTTACAAAAGACGGTTGATGACTTTAGATCACGTCTGCAGGTAGAAAAGCGATTGTCTTTGGAAACGACGGTCTCCTAACTGCTAGGCAAGCCTATGCTAGATGCGAACTGGGAACAGCAGTCGTCAAAATCTGTCAAAGTACTGACTGTATTTCCATTTACTGCTTGGGAAGACTATATCTGTCTGGGATAAGCTCCTATGACAGGTGCTGTTTTGTAACTCACCTAATGCTGAAAGGATTAAATTACTATGCGTGTTTGTGTCATTGGAACTGGTTATGTGGGTCTCGTGACCGGTGTTTGTTTGTCTCACATTGGACATGACGTCATTTGTGTCGACAACAATGAAGAGAAAGTTAAATTAATGCAATCTGGGCAATCCCCGATTTATGAGCCGGGCTTGTCTGATCTAATGAAGTCCTCAATGGAAGCGGGGCACCTGCATTTTACGAGTGATTTGGCGGCGGGTGTCGAACATGGTGAGATTCTGTTTATTGCCGTAGGAACTCCCCCTTTACCGACGGGTGAGAGCGATACCCGCTATGTCGAAGCAGTGGCTCGCGGGATTGGTGCTCACCTGAATGGTGGCTATAAAGTCATTGTGAACAAATCTACCGTACCGATTGGGTCTGGTGATTGGGTGCGCATGATTGTGATGGATGGCATTACTGAGCGCAAGAAGTCGTTGGTGGGTGCTGGTGCACCGGCACCGGCTGGTGAAGAAATTCAAGCTGACTTTGATGTTGTTAGCAATCCGGAGTTTCTACGGGAAGGGTCAGCAGTTTATGACACCTTCAACCCGGATCGGATTGTCTTAGGCAGCAACAATCCTAAAGCGATTCAGAAAATGAAAGAGCTGTATGCTCCTCTTGTGGATCGAAAGTTCTCTGAAAATGAGTCTTTGCCGCCCGTTCCAGTAGTCGTGACTGACTTAAGTTCTGCTGAGATGGTCAAGTATGCCTCTAACGCTTTTCTGGCTACGAAGATCAGCTTCATCAACGAGGTTGCCAACATTTGCGATCGCGTCGGTGCCGATGTGACTCAGGTTGCGATGGGCATTGGCCTTGATTCTCGCATTGGACACAAGTTTCTACAGGCTGGCATTGGTTGGGGGGGGTCTTGCTTCCCGAAAGATGTCTTGGCTCTCTTGCACACTGCCGATGACTATGGCTACGAAGCAGACCTGCTAAAAGCCACGGTGAGCGTTAACCAACACCAGCGCACGATCGCGCTGGAAAAGCTACAGCAAGAGCTGAAAATTTTGAAGGGCAAGACTATTGGGCTGTTGGGGCTCACCTTTAAGCCTGACACCGATGACATGAGAGATGCGCCTTCCCTCACGCTAATCGAGCAGCTTAATCGTTTAGGTGCCAAGGTCAAAGCCTATGACCCGATTGTGTCTCAGAGCGGTCTGCGCGACGGTTTATCCGGCGTTATTGTCGAGACGGACCCTGACCGCTTGGCGGATGGTTGTGATGCTTTGGTCTTAGTGACCGATTGGAAGCAGTTCAAAGACCTCGACTATGCCAAGATGGCGGGTCTAATGAACTCGCCCATTGTGATCGATGGTCGCAACTTCTTGCCTCAAGCGCAGATGGAAGAATGGGGCTTCCGCTACTTGGGAATCGGTCGCTAGATCGCTAGCGACGCAGTGATTGATGGTTGGAAGCGGTGTGAGAACATTAGGTTTCTTCCACCGCTTTGCTGTGGTTAGACAAGGGTTGATGATTTATACCAATTCTCTGAAACTGGACTATAGATCTTCCTTTCGGCTCCGCTCAAGGAACGTCGGCTGAGCGAAGTCGAAGCCGACTTGTATGTGTAGCTGTAATTTGTCGAACTGGTATTATTGGCTTGAGCACTGGTTTGAGCGGCTGAGGCCGATGGGGTTGGGCTTTTAGAACCTGAGTCTTGGTCTGATTTGGCTCAAGACTGAGCATGAGACCAACAGGACGCGAGAAATTAATGTTATCCTGGAGCTGACCTGGACCCATGCGGTCACAACGCCCAAATCATGTCAGGACCGGAAGGTAGCAGCATTACGGGATGCTTGTGACAGGCGTGGTCTCCGGGTCTCTTCGTATTTTGAGAAAATGATAGCCGTACCTCTCCATTGCGGCTATTGCAGGGTGATAACCTCTAGGCGCGTGTCAGTCGGTTAACCCTAGTGGTCGTTGCCAGGCTGCAGTCTTTATCCTGTACAAAGCGATATTTCTGAGGAATGACGATGGCGGGCTTTGGCGATCTCGTTCAAAAAGCGTTTTATTTAGGGATGGGGGCGGCGTCTTATGCTGGTGAAAGGGCGGGCAGTACGCTGAAAGATCTGCGTGAACAGACCCAAACGGTTGTCAATGAGCTGGTTGAACGGGGAGAGCTGAGCGCGGAAGAAGCCCAGCAGCTGATTAATAAGATGATGCAGCGAGCGCAAGAGAGTGTGACAACTACCGCTGCAGTGTCTCAGGATGAGCCTCGACGCATTGAAATTGTGGATGATGAGGAGACGACAGCTGAAGCACGCGAGGCCGATGCTTTACGACAGCAGGTCGAATCAATGCGTCAGCAGCTGGAAGCCCTCAAGCGTAAAGGAGATCAATGAGCGATTTTGAGGACTGGGCAAGAGAGCTGAGCGACGTGTTAGATCAGGCGGCACGGGCGACTGAAGCTTGGGCCGAGCAGACTTTGCATGGTGCCGTAGAAGCTGTGGATAGCCTGGCCGATGATATTGAAAAACAGCTACGGCCAACATTAGAGCGCTGGGCAGAGGATATCAATCAGGCTGTAGAGCCCTTTGAAGATGTGCTGGATCAGGAAGCTGAGCGCTTTTCAGAAGAATTTTCTGAACTGATTACTCCGGTTGTGGTGCCCTTGGCGGGGGCGCTCGAAACTTGGCTCGAAACGATGACGGCGCCCATTCTCAGTCATGTTGACCCGATGGTCAACGACCACACTACCTGTATTGGCTGCAAGCATTATTGTGGACAGACCCATGGTGGCAATATGCTGGTCTGTGCGATGTATCCCTATGGGCCAGAAGCTGAGACTTGCCCCGATTGGGAATCTCACTGGGGTCAGCCCGATAATAATGGATAAAAGTGTCCGACGGGGCCTTGCCCTCGGCCAATCCGGAGCGCATGTTGTAGGGCCTGAGTGACGTAGTCCTTCGCGTCACGAACGGCGACAAATTGTTCTTTGCCGAGGGCGAGATTGGCCGCGATCGCGGCTGACAGTGTGCAGCCAGTCCCGTGGGTATCTGACGTTTCAACGGTAGTGGTGGTGAGCGTCGTGGCCTGTTCACCGTCATACCAGACGTCAACTCCCCGTAACTGGCCCGCCATGCCGCCGCCCTTAATCAGAACCGTTTGGGCCCCGAGAGTGTGAATTTTTTGGGCCGCCAGTTGCATATCGCTCAAGGTCTCAATCGCTTGACCGCTGAGAATTTGTGCCTCATAGCGGTTGGGTGTGAGGACAGTGGCTAATGGAATGAGGTGGGTGGTCAGTGTGGCGATCGCGGCATCATCAACGAGCTGAGCACCCGTGCGCGAAACCATCACCGGATCAACTACCCAAAACGGGATGGATGACTGAGCCATGATGTTCGCGACGGCCAGCATAATATCCGTATTGAGGAGCATGCCTAACTTTGCACTTTGCACCTGAATGTCACTGATGACAGTTTCGATTTGAGCCACTACAGCGGCGGGGGATAAAGCATCGACTCGGGTTACACCACAGGTATTTTGAGCCGTCACACAGGTGAGTGCACTGGTACCATGCACCTGGTGAAAGGCAAACGTGCGAAGATCGGCCTGAATACCCGCCCCGCCGCCACTATCAGAACCGGCGATCGTGAGCGCTACTGAAGGAATAAGGGGAGCCGCCAAAGTTTACCTCAATCAACCCTTGATCAATGAAGCACGCAAACCAAACAGACCCATCGTCATTAAAGGCTGGTTCAGCGGAAATCTGGCGCAGTTAGTGATTGGGGCGACGACGTTGTAAGAACTCGGGAATATCCAGACCGCCACTACCGCTATTCGTCTCTGTAGAAGCGGGTGCTACATTTAGCTTGTTGCGTTTCAGTGGGGTAATACGAGTCGCATCAATCTGTCCGCCGTGGGATTCTAGATTAAAGCCGGTGGCAATCACCGTAATCTGTACTTCACCCTGCATCCGCTCATCAATCACCGCACCAAAAATAATATTCGCATTGGGGTCAACGGCTTCATAGATGATTTCGGCCGCAGCATTAACTTCATGCAGGGTGAGATCAGAGCCGCCAGTAATGTTGAAGACCGCACCAGAAGCGCCGTCGATCGAGGATTCTAGCAAGGGGGAAGAAATGGCGGCGACAGCTGCTTCACGAGCTCGTGATTTGCCAGAGCCAATACCAATGCCCATCAGAGCTGATCCGGCATCTGCCATGACTGCTCGCACGTCGGCGAAGTCAACATTCACCAAGCCCGGAATCATGATGATGTCGGAAATGCCTTGAACGCCCTGACGCAGCACATCGTCGGCCGATTGAAATGCTTCTTGTACGGGAGTTTGTTCAGAAATGACCGACAGTAGGCGATCGTTGGGAATCACAATGAGGGTATCGACCCGACTTTGCAGGGCTTCAATGCCATCATCGGCTTGACCGGTGCGCCGTCGTCCTTCGAAGGTAAAAGGCCGAGTGACCACGCCGACAGTCAAGGCTCCAGACTCTTTGGCGACCTCAGCGACAACGGGAGCGGCTCCAGTGCCGGTACCGCCGCCCATGCCAGCTGTAATAAACACGAGATCAGACTCTTCGAGTGAGGCAGCCACCTCGTCGCGAGATTCTTCTGCGGCTTTTTGACCGATCGCCGGATTGCCACCCGCGCCTAACCCGCGAGTCAGCTTTTGCCCGATCTGTAGGCGATTTTCCGTAGCGGTATTCAGTAACGCTTGGGCGTCTGTGTTGACTGTCCAGAACTCGATTCCAGAGAGGCCACTGTGAATCATCCGGTTGACCGCGTTGCAGCCACCCCCGCCAACACCGATAACTTTGATTTTTGCAATATTACTGGGCACAGTCTCACCGTTTAGGAGCATTTCTCCAGAATCTACTCTGGGATCACTACTAGCATTGTTAAGAACACTGGGGGAATCGGATGGAGCATTATCTTCGCTTGCCCTAGCTGACGAAGACTCATACTCAACGGGAACATGAGAACCATTCGTCGAGAAGTCGTCGGAATCAAAACTTGTCGGTGCTGAATTTGAAGACATTAAGCTCTACCTAGGCAAGATTTAATTCCGAGCAAGCAGTACCCCGCACGATTTAGACAACTATAAGGTACTTCGGGGGAAAAACCAAACAAACTGCAGACTGCCTGAAACAGCAGATATAGAAGCGTCTTGCAGACAAAATAGCGGTGATCGCAACTTGCTCGAACTAGCTTAAAAAAGTACCCCATTTACAGAAAAATTGCAGGGAAACCTCGTCAACTTCATCATTTCTTAAGGTGAGTCCGGGGCTGGTGCCGCTGGATTGACCAGCTTGACGGCTGGGGTTTCAGGGCGGACTAAATCGATATAGTCAACGGCAGGTAAATTGGCTTGGTCGGTCAGGGAACGGAATCGGGGCAGCGTGGCCAATTGTGTCTTTAGCCGTTGTGGACTAAAAACGCCTAAATGAACTTGACCTAGCTCGGTCTGCACAATCAGATTGCTGGGCGATCGCCAATCGACTTCAGTAATGGCAATCTCACTGGTTTGTAGAGTCTGATAGAGCTGCGGCCACTGGGAGTGATATCTCGAGTGAAAGCCACGAACCCGCAGTTGGGGCGCATCAAATTCGCGGTTCACGCTCACAAAATTTTGCGGCATCCAATAGCCTTGCGCATCGAGAAAGCCGGCATGATTGGTGGGCGTCAGCTCAGCATTGGCATCAGCTAACGGTTGGAGCGGCACGGTGACTGCCACCGGCTGTCGTTCTTGCAGGGTGATCTCTAAGCGGGGGGGGAAGAGTTGCCGATCGACCTGGGCAGCGGCGATGGGTGATTGGGTACTGAGACGCTGCACGATCACCTCGGGTTCGATTTCGAACAAAGGTTGAGGATATTCCAGCGCGAGCAGTTCATAGATCGCGGCCTCGTCGAGCATGTCATTGCCGCTGAGGATGACCTGATCATTACTCTGTAGCAATAACCAAAAGGGATTGCGCATGAGCCAGAACGCCCCAACGGCTAGGCCACCGATGGCAAAGACTCGCCAAATGTGCTGCAAATTGCGCGTCCGGCGCTGTTTTTTGAGCGTTCGGCGGCGATATGAAAGCTCTTCGGGAGAAGGGGTGACGAGTTCAGTCATGGGCGATCGCACAAACCGAAAAGGAGACTGCCATAGACCAATCTCAGAAACTGAAAGACGGGGAGTACTAAGGCTGTGGCGTTGATTGTAGCGACTTTTGCAGGGTCTGCAACCGATTTTGCCAGGCGGCTGCGAGCTCTTCATCCGTGAACGGAATCCAGCGGTGCTCGCCGGATTCCAGCGTTAGCTCCAGGCAAACGTCACATCCCTTCGGTAGGCTGGCCGTGGCGGGTAGCGAAGGCGATGTGCGGAGGGCAATCTGCGTCACTGCGTCGAGGGTGACTGCTTGTAGTTGCTTAGGGCCTTGGCGAGTCGGACGACCCCAGACGAGCCGCGCATCCACCTGTCCGAGGGCGGCATAAATATCGTATTTAGCCCGTTCAAAGTCTGTCGCCCAGATTTTGTAGGCTTCTAACTTGCGATATTCATGCCAACCGGCCCAGGCCAGCCAGATAAAAACCCCCAATAAGGGGAGCCAAAGTAGTCCACGTTCCATAACTGTCTAACTAAAAAGCGATTAAAGGGGGGGCGATCACCAAAGATATTGTTTGAGTGAGCCCGCTATGGACAAGTCTGCTGATTGCAAAGGCTGGCAGGTGTCATATCGGCGACTGGCTTAACGATGGTAAGGCAATCAATAACTCCTGTTACTAGCTTAACGATCAACGTGGGGTTGGTCGAAAATGATTGTAGCCTTGAGAACTGTGAGGCGACGGCGATGATGACGAGCCAATTAAGCTGTGGTCTCAAGGTTTGATGGTGTCGCCTTTGACGTCAGCTCGGATTGCTCGTAGTTCGTCCCTGGCCATCGTTCAGATTGTCTCGGGCTGGTAGAACCTGGCTAGATTGATCCGAGTTGTGGTTTGGCCGCATTATTAACCTGAGTTCGAGATCAGGGCGTCAGGCACGTTGACCTGCCGGTTGAGGCGACAATCTTCTCTGGGGTGGTTTGCCAAAGGTGGGGTGGGTGTCGATCCTCCCGTTGAGAGTGGTTTGACCTACCCATTCGCCCCGCTCCAGAGAGGAAAGAAACGGGGTTTGTTTAACCTGAACTGACCTTAATTAAAGGATGTGTTCGCAGACCGCCTCAAATCTTGCCACCGGTTTTCTTGAGCTGACCTCAATTTTGTTTTGCCTAATCGCAGAGATCGGCACTGCCGGTGGGTTGATCATGACAAGACGCATAAGCTGCAATTATCTGAGAGGCCTGACTCTGGTGTAGAGCCTATCTTTAGGGGCGCAGAGCCGGTTGATCGTCGTGATTCTGTAAAGTCTTGCAACGAGGCTGTGATTTGGTTTTACACGTCATCAAAGATCTTGACTAGGGTTGTGGCCTCCTAAGCGAATTATGCCCCGCTGAGAGCAGCGCCTCTGCCCGAGTCTGAACTTATAGTTGATCTGAGGAAACGAAATTGGCTTATATCTCTCTACTAGCAGCAGTGCCCAATACGCTAACCTGGAGTCCCACGGTGGCAATCGTCATGATTGTGTGCAATGTCCTCGCGATCGCCATTGGCAAATTTACAATCAAATATCCTAATGAAGG
This sequence comes from Cyanobacteria bacterium J06626_4, assembly GCA_038523235.1. GTDB lineage: Bacteria > Cyanobacteriota > Cyanobacteriia > Phormidesmidales > Phormidesmidaceae > Halomicronema. The sequence continues at coordinate 24,839 of JBCBJQ010000045.1, read as the reverse complement.
GCCAGCCATGCCGTCGCCGAATCTGTTTGGTGGCTTTGGCTTGCCGGCGGTGTTGGGGACGACTAGCTTAGGTCACCTAATTGGTGCAGGGGCAATTTTAGGCCTTTCTAACCTGGGTGTCCTTTAGAGGCTTCGCGTAGTTAGGTCTTAGTCGGTGTCTAAGGCACGAATGGGGAAAGTGCGATCGCGCTTTCCTCTTCTCAGCCCCTTTAAAATTGAAAGCCCAGGTTGAAGTAAAACCGCAGGCCTGGCGGATCATCGGTAGTGAGTTCTTCGATGTCGATGAGTGGGTAGGCAAAATCAGCTCGCGCATTGAAGTCTTCAGTGATATTCAACAAAAATCCCAGCCCGGTACCCAACAGAAAATTGTTGTCTGTGGCATCAATGCTGTCGCTGTCGTTCCAAACATAGGCACCATCGAGGTAAGGCGCAATTTGAAAAAAGGGCAGTCCCTCAGCGTTGCGCGTGATCACGATTTGATCTTCGATGGAGAATCGGAAACCATTGTCGCCAAAGCGTTGATTTTGGTCATAGCCCCGCACCGATAACCCGCCGCCCGAAAAGAATTTCTCCGAGCCAGGTAAGGAATCTGGTGAAAGCTGCAGGCTGCCCTGCACAAACAGCAGATTATCTGGTCCGAGTCGCTGCACTCGCTGCACTTGACCGATCCACGAAAAGAAACCATTCGTGCTGCCATTGCTGGTAGCGGTATCACCAACGCTCTCTTCGCCCAGGCGAAACTGTGACTGCAACGCCCAAGCGCCGCTGGTGTCACGGTGCACGTAGTCTTGGCCAAAACTCAAAACTTGAGTGTTGCTGGAATCTGTGATGATGCCCGAAATCAGCGTTGAGCCTTCGCGATAGCGATAGCCCAGGGAAAGGGCAAATTCATCTCGCGGCGTGCGAATGAGGGGCTGACGCACAGTGATTTCATAAATATCGGTGGACCCCTCTGTATCAAACGCAAAGGTGGGCTGGTTGGGATCAGTGATTTCAAATTCATTCGGTGTGAGTCGTACCAGCAGCGTGCCGTTAGTGGGGCTGATGGGGACGCGATAGCCGAGTTCATAGACTTTGGAGCCGGCTGTAGTGGTCCAGGTGGCGGAGCCGAATAGTGTGTCACCGAGCCCGGCCAAATTGCGAAACTGGAGGCTGCCCCCGAGCCGGACGGTGCCCACCGAGGGCGGCGAATAGTTGTCGCTGAAAACCGATCCGCCGACGGTGGGAGCCTCGGCGACGCGAACGATGAGTTGGCTTTGACCGACTGCACTCCCGGCTCTGAGGCTGGCCTCGACGCTGTCAAACATGGGGTCCACGCGCAACAGTCGTAACTGATCTTCTAGATTGGCTTGATTGAGTGGGCGCGTGCCGCCCTGAGCGACTCGCACCCGCACGTAGTCGGCCAGCGTATCGGTGCCTTCTACGATGATTTCTTCGAGCTCGCCCTCCAGCACATCAATTTGGACGACCCCCTCGACGATAGTTTGGGTGCTGATGATCGCTCGGGAGGTGATGTAGCCACCATCCAGATAGAGTTGGGTGATGGCATCGGCGGCCTGCTGGAGTTCTGCCAGAGTGACCTCACGATTTTCGTAGGGGGAGACGATCGCGGCTAGCGTGGCCTCATCAAAAATGGTGCTGCCGACCACCTCAACCTCAGTCACGCTAAAGGGCGTGTCGGCACCGGGGGGCAAGGGCTGCTCCGGGATGGCGGGGGACGGTTCAGTCTCGTCATCGTCGGTGGGCAAGGGGACTGGTGGCGATGGCTCTTCGGGAAAGCGATCTTGGCTGGGGTCAACTTGGGCCAGGGGCAACGGGTGATCTGGGGTGGGGTCGGTGCCGGACGGCATGGCCGGTAGCGCCCAAACCACTGCAGGCCAGAAACCGAGCGAAGCGATCGCCGTGCAGCCAGAGAAACCCAGAAATCGCGGATTCATAGTCCACCAGTCTCGACACGTCTTTCAGATTATCGCGACTAATTCAAAAAACAATTGATTTGTATCTGTAAAAAGTGCATTTCTTGTCAATTGTGCTGTGATCCCATGCTGTTTTCCACCTCTTAAATGCTTAGACTACGGCAGTCATCAGGGCTGTGGTGATCGGACTTACGATGTAACGGAGCAGGCAGGGATGCTAGCTTCTGCACGAGTTCAGAGACCCTAGTGCAGTGTCAACTTTATTTTTGTGAGTTGTAGGAGAATAGACCTGTCTACCTAGCTGGAGCAGTGAGTTGACGATGCCAAAACGCTACATTGTCCGTCTGAGCGAAGCCGAACAGCAGTCTCTCAAAGACTTGGTTTCGGTCGGCAAAAGTACGGCTTATCAGATCAAATACGCCAATATTCTGTTGAAGAGCGATATCAATGGCCCCGGATGGACGGATGAGCAGGCAGCCTTAGCCTTTAGTTGTCATCGCAACACGGTTACCAATCTCCGGCAACGGCTTGTAGAACAAGGATTAGAGGCCGCATTGCAGCGCAAGTCCCAGCAACGGCCCTCCCGTCAACCGGTCTGTGATGGCGACGCCGAGGCAAAACTGATTGCCCTGCGCTGCGGGTAACCGCCAGACGGTTATGCCCGTTGGACGCTCCGGTTGCTGGCGGACAAAGTCGTGGAGCAGGAGATTGTCTCCACCATCTGTCACGAAACGGTGCGCCAAGTGCTGAAAAAAAATGAATTAAAACCGCATCTGTGTCGCCGGTATGTAATTCCGCCTCAGCAAAGCGCTGAGTTTGTAATGCATATGGAAGAAGTTTTGGAGCTTTATCATCGCCCTTATGATCCGGCACTGCCGGTGATTTGTATGGATGAGCAACCGGTGCAGTTGGTGCAGGAAACGCGCGAGCCGCTACCAGCCCGCCCCGGACAACCCGCCGCTATCGACTACGAGTATGAGCGCAAGGGGACCGCCAATCTCTTCTTGTTCACAGAACCCTTAGCCGGGCGGCGCAAAGCGGTGGTCACGGAGCGTCGCACCGCTATCAATTGGGCACTGGAAATTCAACGCCTTCTGGATGAAGACTATCAGAATTGCGCCAAGGTTATCCTGGTGTGCGATCAACTCAACACTCACAAACTGGCTGCCACACCCCCAAACATGGCAGTTGGCTCAATATCGCCGAAAATGAGCTCTCGGCCTTAACCCGTCAGTGCTTAGCGCGCCGCATACCTGACCGTGACACCTTAGAACGCGAAACCACCGCTTGGTATATCGAGCGCAATCACTTGCAAAAGTCGGTCGATTGGCAGTTTACGGCCACAGATGCCCGGATTCGACTCAAGCGACCTTACCCACAAATCTCAAACTTGACAGACCACTAGTGGTCTGTCAAGTTTGAGATTTGTGGGTTGGCGACTCTTGGAAGTATCTCTAGGCAAGCAATACAGAAAAATGCAACCTACAATTTCAAATTTGACGCTGCACTAATACTCTGTCAACAAAGTATTGAGGGATAGAGACGCTTGAGCTTAATCCGGGCATCGTCGGTGGTGAAGCGCCAATCAATCGTGCGACCTAAACGATTGCGACGTTTCTCCCAGGCTGTCACCTCACGTTGCAACTGCTGTAAATCTGGGATGCGTTGGTTGAGGCATTGGCGGGCCAACACACTCAACTCAATCTCCGCCATGTTGAGCCAACTGCCATGGGTGGGGGTGTAGTGAAACGCCAACTTATCGAGGATGCGTTTAGCCTCAGCGGGCACGAACGCTTTATAGAACCCATTTGAGATCTCTAAGCAGCGGCAGCCAGCCGCTTGAGCATCAATCTAATGAAACACAAATTCAGTTGAGCCGTCGCATTGTCGATGGTGCGCTCAAAGTTCTTTACTAAGCTCTTGCACCGTTCCATCCAAGCATTGGAACGCTCCACCACCCAGCGGACCTTGACCGGGACAAATCCGGTTTTGCCCGCTGCCGCTTTCTCCGCCTTAGAGGGCTTGGGAGACAGTTCAAATTGAATCTTACTCATCATCTGCGGATATACCTTCTCTAGTGCAAGCTTCAGCGTTTCCGGATGGTAACCATGGTCGAGCAAAAGAGTGGTTTTGGGCTGATATGCAGGCTTGGCGCGAAAATAGTCCAGGTTTTGTGTCAACATCGCTATCAAGCCCGCGTCGTCGGTGACGTTGGCGGGGGTGCAGTGAGTAAAGAAGGGGGTAGTCCCTAACGGGTAAGGATACGGAGCTGCATTTCCAACGAAGAGGCGATGCACCGATAGCAAAACTCTGTGAATCTGGAATCAGATTGATCTTGATTCGAGTCTATGTCCTCTCCATTACCAACGTGTCCAGCCTGTCACTCCTCCAACGTGGTCAAAAATGGCCGCATCCACAACGGCAAGCAGAATCACAAGTGTAAAAACTGCGGACGTCAGTTTGTGCAAGACCCACAAAACAAGATCATCGATGAAGCCACCAAGCATTTGATTGACAGGCTCTTGCTGGAGAAGATTCCCTTAGCTGGGATTGCTCGTGTGGCCGAGGTTTCAGCAGTCTGGCTGCAGCCATACGTCAACATCAAATATCAGCAGGTCGAACGTCAAGTGAGGGTAAGCCCTCAAAAAAAGGGCCCTTAACAGTGGAATGTGATGAGGCGTGGTCGTTCGTCGGCAACAAAGGGAACAAGCAATGGATTTGGCTAGCCATCAACCGAGATACCCGTGAGATTGTGGGGATGCATGTCGGCGATCGCTCCCGAGCAGGGGCTAGAGCACTTTGGCAATCCTTACCCCCCGTTTATCGTCAGTGTGCCGTCTGCTGAGTGCGACTTTTGGGAAGCTTCCGAAACGGTGCTGCCGAGCAAACGTCATCGGGCCGTCGGCAAAGACAGTGGTCAAACCAACCACATTGAACGGTTTAACTGTACCCTGCGGCAGCGGGTTTCGAGATTAGTCCGCAAGACGTTGTCCTTCTCCAAGAAGCTAGAAAATCACGTTGGCGCAATTTGGTATTTTATTCACCACTACAACGCATCCTTACAGCTTTAGAACTACCACCAGTTGTTCCAGTTCATGGCGTCCTGCGCCACTCAGAGAGACGATGTCCTTCTTCGCAGGCATGGACTAGGGGATGACTGAACCGCTCTAGTATCCTGTTATTTACCCCTCAAATCAAGCCTGACAAAGCACTAGGATTAGCCAATGCGGAGCAGCTCAACGTCAAACAGCAGCGTCGCATCAGGTGGAATCACGCCGCCAGCCCCCCGCGAGCCATAGCCTAATTCAGGGGGAATGATCAGATTGCGTTGTCCACCGACCCGCATTGAAGCGACGCCTTCATCCCACCCCTTAATCACCTGGCCAACGCCAATGGTGAATGAAAAGGGGCGGTTGCGATCGCGTGAGCTGTCAAACTTAGTGCCATCTTCTAGCGTGCCGGTGTAGTGAACGGTGACTCGCTGACCCGACTGAGGCATTGCTCCTGTACCTTCGACAATATCTTCGTACTGCAGCCCCGACTCTGTGGTTGTGAGCGTTGCTTCCGTAGAGGCTTCTTCACCAGTCATTTCTTCAGACATCTCCTCCGACATCGTCTCTTCCTCTGCTGTCAAATCTTCAGCGGCCTGAGCAATTTGGGTCTCAGCCGTGACCGTTGCGTCAGGTGCAGTCAGATTGGCCGCGATCGCCTCGGTCTGGCCGCCAGTCACCTGAGCCACCAACAGCACCACGCAAAACGCTGCCAGCACCGCAAAGCTGATTAGAATATCTCGCACGACGCCCTCTCCTAAAATCACCAATAGCCATGCTGCCATTCGAGCTTGGCATAGATCATCCACATCCTACCGAGATTTGAGGCCAAGATAGCCGGGTTATCATTATCCATCGAGGATTTTCATGCCACGGGGGCTGCTCAGCAGCCGTGCCCCCTCGTCAAACTGGGGGATTAGCAGGGACTGAGGAGACAGACTTAGTAGAAAGTCGTGCCCACATAACAGGCAAAGCACCGGGCGGTCGCAGGCGTGAACTCTGCTCACAAACATGCGGCTTTAGGGATGTGATGACGGTCCAAAGCACCCAGCGATATTCACGCTAGCGCCACATCTTGTTTTCTAAATCTCGCACTTGCCGCTCTAGGCGATCAAGGCGGCCGCGCAGTTCATCCATTTCAGCCTGGCGGGGCACCCCTAGATCTTGCAAGACATTTCTCAGCTGGCGTTGTACTTGCTCATCAAACGCTGCCGACTCACCCGAAAACTGAGACATAAAATCATCCACAAAGCGACTGGCTTGTTCGGGGTTGATGCTCCCTTCTCGCACCCATTCGTCGCTCACCTGGCGAATTCGTTCGGTCACTAATGACGTCGTGCCGATACCAATCATCAGTAACTGACGCAGCAGGCTGTTGGATTCCATATTGCCTCCCAGAGACCGGTGCTTGTGCACCCAAATTACCGTTACATTGTGACAAAGATTGGTCAAAGCACCTGTCTAAACAACCGAACCCCGACGCTGACCCGGCTGACCAGCAACTCAGGGCAACGCGCCGCTGGCTGCCGGTTCGCCAAGTTCAGCCCCCCAGGGGAAACCCCGCCTTTGAATTGTGAGTGTGACGAACGAAATGGTAATTGAATGGCTGAAATTTCGCATGCCGGCTGACCAGCGAGAGCGCTACATTCAACTTGATGACGAAATTTGGACTGTGGCACTGCAGCAATATCCCGGTTTTATCTCCAAAGAAACCTGGATTTCACCGGATGATCCAGAGGTAGTGATTTTTGTCATTCGCTGGCGCACCCGCGAAGAATGGTTTTCGATTCCGGAAGCAGACCTGGCTGAGATCAACACGCGATTCGACAATGCGCTCGGGTTTGAATACACCTTTGAAACATCTCAGGAATTTCAGGTGCGGCGCTTTCCCGTGACCAATGAGCCCTCGCGCTAGGATACAAACGGGTTTCGGAATGAAAGATTATGCCGCTTTGTCCCCGTTGTGAAAATCAGGTTAAACCGACGGATCTAGTCTGTAGTCATTGTGGACTGCAGCTCAAAGCACACGGTCATCCCAGCATTGAGCTGCATCAAACGACGACTGGCGAAGTGCTATGCCTCACCTGTGCCTATCATGCCGATGATTCTTGCACGTTTCCGCAGCGGCCCCATGCCAAAACCTGCACGCTCTATCAATCAACAACGGCTGAGTTAGCGAGAGCCCAAGCCATCCCCTCGAGATCGCCCAGCGTTGCCCTCACCCCGCAAATTATTTGGCAGCGCTATCGGGTCTGGCTGATTCTGCTGGCTATCTTTGGCATTAGCCTGTTGTTGAGCGTTTCTTAAACGGTTTCTAGCATCAACGCCCCCCGCAGTGGCGGGGCTTGTCGATGCTGGGTGGAAAGGAAATCGAGGTTGCTCGTTAAATCCGCCCTGACCATACCGGCATGTTCTGGCTCGACGATCGCCTCAGCGCGGTCAAGCACGATTGGGTGATCGCGAACTCGAACAAATGGCATACTCGGTTCGCGATCTCAACCACCGCGATCGCGATTTAAGAAACGTCGGCAAAGCGAATTTTCAAGTAGTCATCTTCCATCTTGGCACCCGCCGGATTCAGCGCCGCCAGCGCTTGCGGCAACACCAAATTGCGGCGATGGTTACCAATGCGAATATTCAGTTCATCCGCCGACTTACTCAGTTCCACCTGATCCTTCGGAATCCCCGGCAAATAGACTTCTAGGCTATAGTCGCGGCCATCTTGCACCACGCGTAGCGTGTTCTCTTCGTAGTAGACCTGGGCCGGATCCTCATCACCATATAGGGTGTCTTTCAGCCGTTCCAAGGCGGCAATGCCACACATTTCTTCCGAATAAAGCGGAATCTCGCGCACCGGCAGCGGGTGGAAATCTTCGTGAATCTCTTGGCGATATTGCTGCTGCTGATCCTTCCACCGTTGGAAAAAAGGATCTTCGACCGAGTCGGGAATGATGCGATTGGCCACCACTAAATCCGTACCCACGTTGTAAAGGCTTAGATAGGCGTGGGCGCGCAGCGATTCTTTGATGACCATTTTTTCGGGATTGGTCACCAGCCGCACTGAGGTCGTCGTCGGGTCAGTCAATACTTTTTCCAGCTCGATCAGCTGCTCATAAAACTCATAGGGGGCATCCATCACCTCTTTGGTGGGCAATGAGAACCCCGCCACTGGGCGAAAAAGTGGTTCTACCAGGGGGCGCAGCGCCGCCGATACAGCTTCAAAAGGTTTATAAAAGCGGCGCATATACCAACCGGCGACTTCGGGTAGGCTCAGCAGGCGCAGGGCAGTACCAGTGGGTGCCGAGTCAATAATCAACACGTCGTATTCGCGCTCGTCGTAGTGCCGCTTCATGCGCACCAGGCTAAAAATCTCGTCCATCCCCGGCAAAATCGCCAGTTCTTCAGCGGCCACGCCGTCTAAGCCACGAGCCTGCAGCACATCTGTGATGTAGCGTTTTACCGCGCCCCAGTTACCTTCTAACTCTCGCAGCGCATCGAGTTCAGCCCCCCACAGGTTGGGTCGCACCGGACGAGGGTCATGTCCGAGTTCCATATCAAAGCTGTCGGCTAAGGAGTGAGCCGGGTCGGTGCTGAGCACCAAAGTTTTATGACCCATCTCAGCGCAACGTAAACCGGTTGCTGCGGCAACAGAAGTCTTGCCGACTCCGCCTTTGCCGGTCATGAGAATTACGCGCATATCGTTGCCTCTGCCTTTTTCGAAAACGTTACGTTTTCTTTACTGTATCGGTTTTGACGGGGATTGGGCGGCGGTTTGCCCAGGAGCGAGGTGACCAACCATCGCCCCACGCAGGCAGATGGTCTCAAGCGTTGCTAGATAGCGGGAGGAAAATGTAGCGATCGCCCACCAAATTGGAGACATAGAAAATTCGGAATGCCGCAGGCAGGCAGCGACTAATCGCTCCTCACTGTCAGTTCCGGATCAATAGCCTGCTCAAGCAACTGCGTACGCCGAAGGTAGACCATTAGCCTAAAAATCTCGGGCAACAGACTGTAGGCGATGGTAAAACTCTGAGGCTTCTAACTGAGGGGTAAATTTTTGAATCGGTGCCGGGTGGTGAAAGCGTGAGACCGGTTGAGGCAGTTCAGTCGCCGATGCCGGGGTCGGGGCGGCAACTAAGCGGGATGCACTGGGCGTCGTGGGGGGATTAGGCACCGCTGCCGCGTCTGGCTCCGATGGCTCCACCGAGTCGGCGACGTCAGGTGAAGGCGCGATCGGGGGTTCCGGCGGCGATGCCACCGGTTCACTGCTGGTCAAGGGTTCGCTGCTGGTCGTGGGGGGCAGAGTGGGCTGACGAGTAGGTGATTGAGGGGCCATCAATTCAGACGGGCGGCGGCCCGTCAGCGGCGCATACTTGCTAATGAGCGGATCAATCGGCCCAAACACAATCCGCTCAAATTCACTGTTGAAATGTCGCACGGGATGACCGCGTCGCTTCCAACCTTGCAAAATTTGCTCGACTGAAAATGCTTTGTATCGGCCCTGATAAAGCGCTTCGAGCACCGCAGCCCGAATCCAGCTGGGCTCGATTTTAAGATGTTCTTGCCAGATGGCCATCAGCTCACCGACACGAAAACCACTCAGGTCAAAGCTGTACTCTGCAAGTAGCAACTTGGCCTGTTCGAGGGCTCGTTCTGAAGCGTTGGGCAGCGTCATAGCATCAATGTCTGAACAGCGAGTGGCTGTAGCGCGTGAGGCGTTCTATAGCGAGGTGTCAACGGCGAGGAAAACCGCTCAAACCCGAGGGGTGAGGGCTTGACCAGCGAGTGTTACCCACTAGCGGTATCATCGTTAACCTAACTACTTCTGAATCTTAACGGAACTCCTCTGACTCCGGTAGTCTATCGACGCATTGCCTCTGTTTAGTCCAGTTTGCTCACAAGCTATGGTGGAGATTTTGGGCTGGGTAGCAGTGATGGACAGAGCGACTTGGTTGGCAGCGTTGAGAAAGCACCGCGCGATCGCCATTCTGCGGGCTACCAGCGTAGCAACTGGCGTTCAGATGGCTCAAGCAGCTGTGAAGGGCGGCTTTCGTCTCCTCGAAGTGACGTGGACCAGCGATCGCCCTGGCGACTTGGTCAGTCAGCTCCGCACCACCTTGCCGGGGGATTGTCTGGTGGGGGGCGGCACCCTGCTATCGAGACCGGATCTGCAGGATGCGATCGCGGCAGGAATTCAGTTTAGCTTTATGCCTCATACGGAGACGGCGCTAATGCAGTTGGGCCAGCACCACGGCATTCCCATGGTGCCGGGTGCCCTGACCCCGACTGAAATTATGACCGCCTGGCAACTGGGGGGCATGGGGGTCAAGGTGTTTCCTTGCCAGGCGTTGGGGGGACCGGCTTACATTCGTCATCTACAAGGCCCATTGGCCCATATTCCCCTCATTCCCACTGGAGGAATCACACTGACAGATGGCCGGATCTATTTAGAACAGGGGGCGATCGCGATCGGAGTTGCTAGCAGCTTGTTTCCCCAAGCACTGCTGCGGCGTGAAGATTGGTCCGCTATCGAGACGCGATCGCGACAGTTTCTCGCCAGCCTGACCGGCACTGCCTCTCGGCCTCAAGCCCATTAAGCGCTCGGCGCTCTCTGGAAGGGTTGGGCAGTGCCAAACCGCCGCGATCTGGGACACTATTTCTGAAAAACGCCCTAACTGCCCAGCTTAAACGCCTCGACAAAGAGACTATAAATGAGGCCGATCTTGAGAGCGTTCAACACTTCTAAAAACAAGGTTCGACGGCGGGGCAGTTCGGGTGGAGGACGGCGATAGACCAGCCAGTTGACCAATTCGGTCGCCGCAAGCAAAACGGCTGACACTATCACATCGAGTTGGGCCGCCTGTCCGGCGATCGACGAAATCGCGATACCAAAAAAATTGCCAAATAGCAGACCAATAATCACCAAAGACAACCGCCGCCAAGGGTTGTATAGCCAGCGGCCAAATTGGTTAGAGATCGACTCAATCAGAGTAGATAGACGAGTGCGCTGCATGGCGGTTATTCCTGCGTTGAAACACCACAGGCAGAATGCAAACCACCTTGAGTACAGATAAAGCTGAGCTGGGTGGCATCTAAGTTCTGACCGCCGCTAAAGTCGACGCCTTGATATTGGTCGCCCATGCTGAGGTCAGGAATCGCTGCCACAAAATCATCGTCCGCGCCCCCAGTCGGATTCGTGAACAAAGCACCGGCAAAATCGACCTGGTTCAGATTCGCCCCTTGCAGCCGCAGATCCCGCAGGTCAGCATCACGCAGGTTTGCCCCCGCCAGATCAGCGCCGCTTAGATTAGCGCCCTGCAGTGTCACCCCGGTCAAGTCGGCACTACGGAGGTTAGCACCACTCAGATCGGCATCGGTCAGGATCGCGGCGGGAGCCGAGATACCTTGTAGATTGGCGGCAATCAGGGTACTGCCGGCAGCATTGACCGCGGCTAAGCGGGCACCGGCCAGGTTGGCACCGGAGAGCTGAGCGGCAGTCAGATCCGCCTTTGACAGGCGAGCATTGGCCAGCGTGGCCTGATCCAACACGGTTTGAATCAGGCTGGCATGTTCTAAATTGGCCCCGCTCAAATTGGCCCAGGTGAGATCGGCACGATTGAAATTGGTGCGGAGCAGGCCAGCATTCACCAGTTGACTCAACGTCAGATCGGCACCGGCAAGATTGGCGTCGCTGAGGTCGGCCCCGCTGAAATTAGTGACGCGATCATCGTAGGTGTTGGGATGATTATCAGCGCCGAGGCTGTAGAATCTTGCCCCTTGGAGCTGCGCCTGGGTTAAGACCGACCCTTGCCATTGAATGCCCGCCAGGTCTTGATTTTTGAGCACTAGCCGAAATTCGCCATCGCCCCCGTGAATAAACCCGAGATGCATGCGAGTCAGGTTGAGGGGACGGGAGCGATCGCCCTCCTCTAGCATTACCAATTTCGTAAGAATGCGATTGGTGGTCTGTAGCCGTATCAGGGTGGTGTAATGCCGCGTGGGTTCGCCCTGCATCCTTAAGTCAGCGGCAAGCCCCTGGTTAAGCCGCCGCAGATGAGGAAACGCCGCCGCCCCCCGCGCGACTAACGCTTGCTGCAGCGCATCGAGCCACAGCAAATCATCGGTTTGAGCAATCAGATCAACCAAGAGGGGCGTTACGCGATCATCGGGCAGATTCCCCAGCGCCAGCACGGCGGCCCGGCGGGCCGCCGGGTCTAACTCGGGATTGGTCAGGATGGAGATCAAGTTGACGTATAAATTTTCATCGGGGGTGGCCGCAGCGGTCGAAGGTCGCCCGAGCAAAAAGTAGCTCACGCCCCCGGTCAAGCCCCCGATGGTCAGCAGCAAGCCTAAGCCCAGCCCCACCTTCGACAGGGTGAGTTCTGAGTCTGGCCAGCCCGGCGGGCGAGGATTGATCACCACTGAGGTTGGCCCCACGGCCGGAGCCCAGCGGCCGGAGCCTCCCAGCCCTGGCGGCACCTTTGCTTCAGCGTGCCACAGACTCGACAGATGAATCATGGCGCCCGTGTCTTCATCCACCACACAGGTGCCCGCGAGCCAATCATGCCAGGCCCGTCTGGGGCGATTGCCCAGACCAGTCAAACTTTCGCCAATGAGGGCGATTGCGCCGAGCCCCGCCAGCATACCAATGACAGGAAAAGCCCCACTAAACTGCCACACGCCGTAGGCCACCAACAGCGGACAGCCCCATTTCCCCACACCTTCGCGGATGATCATTCTGGGCCAACCCGGCATCTGACCATTTAGTGCCAGCACTTGCACCCCCAGCCACTGCTTGGGCCAACTCTGCCCCGAGCGCCCGACCCGATAAATGTGGCCAGCGGCCAAGATGAGCGGCAGCCCCAACGCCGCCGACCATAGCAGATTGGTCAACGGCGTCACTTGCGTGGGCAGCGATCTCGGCGACAGCCCCAACGCCTTGGCTGCTCCGGTTTGCACCCACTGTAGTGTCGGTGAGAGATCGCGCTTGGGGCGATCAAAGGTTTGGTTAGCCTGACTGCCCAAATAAAAGGGCAGCGCTACGCTGGCGGTCAGAAGGGCGACTTCTAAGCTCCAGGCTAAGAACCGTCGCCCTAAAGTCGGCACTCGTTTGGCGGCACGGCTGGTCGGGGCTGGCTGAAGCGGCGATCGCGCCTGGGGAGACTGTTTAGTTCGGGTCGAGTTCACCGCAGGTGGAGTAACAGACCGTTTCGATTGCCGTCGGGGAGGAGAACTCATAACTCGCAGTAGCAGTCTCTATAGCCCCTGTTGTACCACTCTTGGCCCGATACCGCGCGGAGTGAGCGTTACTTTGAGACAAACTTCAATCTGGCGTAGGCAGTAAAGCGCTTCGACGCCAGTATGAGCATCCGCTCTGGCGAGTCCATGACCAACAACGTTGCGGGAGTTGATGAGACGATCGTGGCAACACCATCCGCTAGGGAGCTATGCCTCATTGATCAAAGCTCTAAACACTGGACGTAGAGGGTTGACGCTGCTGCTCAAGATAATCGAACACGCTCTTGTCGCCAATATCAGGGGGAATCGGCTGCACTACTTTCCGGAGGGCAAAGATACCAAAATTAATCGCCCAAAAAGCCAATAAAAGCGCTTCCCAAACGGGGGGCACAAACTGAAACAAATGGCCCAACAGCAAAAAGGGCACGATCGGGGTCAACACCTTAGTCTCAATCCGGTTGAAGCAGAAGCCCTCTTTGAAAAAGACGCCGGTGAGAGCCGCAAAGGTGAAGCCGACGCCCCATAGAGTAGTCGGTTGATGGTAAACAGTGAGGGCAAACGGCTCTGGCGAAAAATGGGCGATCGCTAAAGAGGCCACCCCACCCACTAGCCAAAACGCCTGCAGCAGGCGATGCAGCGGCCTCAGGTAGATGTGGATTTTGAGCAGGCTGAGCCCCAGCCCCAGCCAAAAAACGGTGTAGAGCACACTCACGCCCTGCACCACCCAATCCACCTCGCCGTACCGCAAAATACCAAGCGTCCCAAGACCAAAGCTCAGGGCCGCGATCGCCAGGCCCGCGCGATACCAAATCACATCTTGGCGATCCGTCTCTTCAATGGTGAAAGCACCGAATTGACCCTGATAGGTTACGGGGGACTGCTCTAGCTCTACGTTTGCCGTCATACCCAAACTCTCAACCGCGATCGATAATCCTGTTTAATATATCTTACACGCTGGACCCCTCCCGCTGCAGCATGACGGCTGGGGCGATCGCCGCCGCCCGATGGGGAGCACCAATTCCGCCCGACGCAACCGGTGCAGACAGTGCTGTGACAATCCCTTAGAATCGGTAGGGGGATAAAATAATACCTTTCGTAACGAAGCAACGCGGTATTTTGCCCTGTTGGCAAAGCAGTTGGGAAGAGAACAATGGAAACGGTTAACTGTGCTGAAGCCTGTAAAAACGGCTGCATCTTAGGGGACAAATGCCCCAACCTGGAATACAAAGAAAACGCCGCAAAATTTATTGAAGAAACCTCCCTCGATCAAATGCTGTCGATGGCCGAGGAAGCCGTTCGCAAAAAAATGATGGAGCGCGCCTCGCAACCACCGAAATGGATCTTGCCGGACGATTAATGTCCCTGGGCGATCGCCCGATCCGAAGAGCCCACTTTCAACATGGTGCCAAGGCCGTTAATTATCGGCGTTACTGCCAGCCGACATCAGCTGAGCCGTCGTTTCTGACTCGCGCTCATCCGGCGTCAGCCTACCGGCGTTTGGTTCTTCGGGTTGGAAGACGGGGAGGTCAAACCAGAAGGTGGTGCCCACGTTCACCTCGCTCACCAGATGCACCCGGCTGCTGTGCTTTTCAACGATATTCTTAACAATCGACAGGCCGAGACCGGTGCCTTCCAACGTGTGAACGCGATTTTCGACTCGGAAAAAGCGATCGAAAATCGCCGCCTGATCCTCCGACGCAATGCCAATCCCCGTATCGGCGATTTCGACCCGAATGAATTCATCTAAGTTATCCGGATGATCGGGATGGGGCAAACGATAGGCTCGAATCATCACTTTGCCCCCCGCCTCAGTGAACTTCAGAGAATTGCCCACTAAGTTGCCAAACACCTGCAAAAGCAGATCATAGTTGCCACGCGCTGGCGGTAAGTGAGGTTCCACATCGTGATGCAGCGTGACTTTTTTATCGCGGGCGTTGAGCTGATAGGTGCGCAGCGTTTGCTCAATCGGTTGCATTAGCTCCACTTCAGCAAATTGATAGCGGCGATTCGATTCCAACCGCGACA
The DNA here is from genome assembly GCA_038523235.1 of Cyanobacteria bacterium J06626_4. Classification (GTDB taxonomy): domain Bacteria; phylum Cyanobacteriota; class Cyanobacteriia; order Phormidesmidales; family Phormidesmidaceae; genus Halomicronema. Next base: position 9,610 of record JBCBJQ010000045.1, on the reverse strand, counting down.
GATCGAGCACATCGTTCACTAGACGAGTTAGGCGATCGGTTTCGTGGTTCGTCGTTTCAAGAAATTCCTGACGCTCTTCCTGACTCAGCTCATCACCGTATTCATGCAGCGTCTCAATAAACGATTTGATGTTAAAGAGCGGCGTCCGCAGCTCGTGAGAAACATTGCTAATGAACTGGCTTTTGGCTTCGTTGAGGGCCACTTCGCGGGTTACGTCTTGCACGGTAATCGCAATACCTTTGGCATTTTCGCGCGATTGATCGAACACGGTATTCAGCATGACGCGAATGGTGCGACGGGTGGGTTCTGTGAGGATGATGCGAAACTCCATCCCTTCCGATTCGCCCGAAGTTGCCATAAAGAGGGGGCGGGTCAGCTGTACCCGCACCGCGTTGGGAAAATGCTGCAGTACGGTGTTACCCGACAGATCGCGGCTTTCCCAGCCAAAAATTCGGCGGGCAGCGGGGTTAACCAACACCACATGCATCTCGGTATCCAACAGCATGGCCCCATCGGCAATGGTGGATATCAGAGTTTCCAGCTTGGCTTTTTCGGCGGTGAGTTCCTCAATGTTTTGCTCTTCATAGCGCTCTAGGCGCTCAGCCATGTCATTGAAGCTGTAGATCAACTCGCCTAGTTCACCGCCGAGCGGCAAGTCGATGCGCTGCTGAAAGTTGCCCGCAGCAATATTTTTCACCCCGGTCAGCAGCTCTTTGATCGGCTGGGTGATGGTGAGGGCATTGAACACGGCCCCCAAAATCACCATGGCCCAAATTGAGACAAATACAGCGACAGCCACGTCGCGGGTGAGATTTGAGGAGGCAACGACGGTGGGGTTCGGATTGATCCCCAAAGCCAAGACGCCTAAATAGTTACCGTCATATTTGATGGGCACAAAGACATCGGTCACTTGCCCAGCGGGGGTGAGGTGCTGCCGCACAAACGGTAAATTGGCGTTGCGTGCGTAGTTGTCGGGCAACTGCATCCGGCGACGAATCGTCAGCGAATTTTGCACCGAGTCATCCGAGTAGGGAATGCCAAAATAAATGGCCCCATCTTCATCGGCGTAGAGCATATACCGGACGCTAGAGGTGCTTTGATAAAAGCTGTAGGAAAATCGGGCCAGTTCTTCGCGATCGCCTTCGTACACGAGGGGTGACACATTGGCCGAGAGCAGCAGACCCAGATCGCGACCAAAGCGCGTATCGTTCAAGCGAGCATCTTGCTGAATCGAATTGACCGCCCAAAAGGTCAGTCCGCTCATCAATATCGAGACGACCAGGGTAGCCCCTGCCAACAATCGCGTTTGTAGGGTGAAGTCCCGCCACCAGCGGACAATGACATCACGAACTTTTTTGAGCAGAGTGATCAACGCTATCTCCAGCCAACTGCTTTTCCTAGACAAACGCGTGTGAGCGACTGCAGGTATGCCCCGTTCTGGGCAAAGGTTCCCCGTTCCAACCGCTGTGTGAACCGGAGTAGCCTCTATTGTGGCACGTTGGCTGAAATTGGCGAACTCTAAACGGCATAGAAGCTGGGAATGCTAAACTTCCTAGCGTTTCTATACCCCCAAAAACCTCAGCCGCAGATGGCAAGGCCCAGGTCATCGCCATTAGCAAAAAATTGTAGAGCACCACGAGCTGAGCTGAGCACTAAGCGCAGGCCATCAAGCTGAATAAAGAGATTGAGGCTTAAAGCCCTTTCGGTAGAACCGTTCAGACAACATTAGGACATGATAAACGCAGAATTCAGGCATCAATTTGCCGCAGTGATTTTGAGCGCGGAGATTTCACAACCGCACTCAAAATCACCCATTTCTATCCGCCTCAATTGGCCTACCTAACCTGAGTTCGGGATAAAACTGACAAGGGATTTGCGGGTAGTTTAAGGGCCAAATCTCCTACTAGGAGGGGTGTTCGTAGGAAGGGACGGGTTTCTCCGACGGCTTGAACCCACCCCATCAGCCCCTCCCAGAAGGGGAAAGTAACGGGTTTTGCCTTAACCCGAACTGACGTTACTTAGGATTGACGGACTCGAAATCCAATGTCGCGGCGATAGTACATGGTGTCGAATTCAATTTCCGCGATCGCGGCATAGGCCGCTTCCAATGCGGAGTCAAAGGTTTCTCCCACCGCGGTCACCCCCAACACCCGACCGCCATTGGCGGTAATGTGGCTCCCTTTAAGCTGCGTGCCCGCATGAAACACTAAAGCGCCTTTGGCCGCCGCGGCATCTAACCCAGCAATCGGCATGCCCTTTTGGTAACGGTCGGGATAGCCCCCCGCTGCCGCCACCACACAGGCGGCTGCCGCCGCGCGCCAACGGAGGGGGGGCAACGCGGCTAGGCGCTTTTCGGCACAGGCCAGCAAGACCTCCTCTAGCGGCGTCTCTAGCAGGGGCAAGACGACCTGAGTTTCAGGATCACCAAAGCGGCAGTTAAACTCAATCACCGTCGGCTCACCCTCGGGTGAGATCATCAGCCCCGCATAGAGCACGCCGCGATAATCAATCTCGCGCTGTTTGAGGAGGGCGATCGCGGGTTCAAGAATCTGTTCCTGCACCTTATCGAGAATTTCCGGGGTAATGACTGGAGTCGGCGCATAGGTGCCCATGCCGCCCGTATTTGCGCCCGTATCGCCTTCGCCGATTTGCTTATGGTCTTGCGCGGGCATCAGCGGCACAATGGTATCGCCATCGGTTACGGCCAACACGGAGGCCTCCTGCCCTGTCAAACAGGCTTCGATCACGACCTGATGACCGGCGGCTCCAAACTGCCCCTCAAACGCCGCCTCCACCGCGGCGATCGCCGCCGCCCGCGTCTGAGCGACGGTGACCCCTTTGCCAGCGGCCAGTCCGTCGGCCTTGACCACGATGGGTAGCGGCTGCGTTTGTAGATAGGCGATCGCCGACGCGGCATCTGTAAACACCCGCGCCGCCGCCGTCGGAATCTGGGCCTCGGCCATCAACGCTTTGGCCCAGGCTTTACTCGCCTCAATTTGCGCCCCCGCTTGGGTCGGGCCAAAGACCAATAGTCCCTGTTGGCTGAGGTAATCAGCAATGCCATCCGCCAGCGGCTGCTCTGGCCCCACGACGACCAGGCTCAAATTATTGACCAGGGCCACCCGAGCAATCCCCTCAAAATCATCGAGCGCGAGCCCTAGGTTGCGACAGCCCGGCAGGGTGGCTGTGCCCCCATTGCCGGGCACACACATAATCTCTTCTACCCCCGGCGATTCCAGAAGCTTCCAAGCGAGGGCATGTTCACGCCCCCCATTGCCGACCACTAACGCTTTCACAGACGCGTGTCCTTGTTAAAGATCTCTTTTCACAGGGTGACATGTTCCCACGTCGCCGTCGCCCCCATTGGCCATGAGGCGAATTGCTCGCCATCGACGAGCTCACTGAGCCACAATGAAAATGACTCTTCCATCAGAGTACACGCATCTCTCTGGTCTCAAAAATTCATAAAATCACCGGAATTTTCGTCAGCGCCGTGGATTAATAATGGGGCCCTCTCGATCACTTGACCACGGCTCGAAGCGCACGAGTTCTGTGGTGGTCATGGATAAAGCTAGGGCTCGTTGCTCAGCCACCGCTGGGGAACATCGACTTGAGACCTTGATTGGCTGTTCGCAGGACTTCATTCCACTATGACTGAGCGATCATCACTACCGCGATCGGGGGCGGAGGCGGGATCTCATCAGGCTACCCCAACCAATGCCGGGGAAGATGCCCTGCGGCAAGAAATCATTAACCTCAAACGCGAAGCTGCCGACCTCAAGCAGCAGCTCTACGATCGGGACCAGCGGCTCCAAGCCACCACTGCAGAAATTGGCGATCTCAATCAAAAGTTCATCGCCCAAACGGCTGCTCTGAGGGAATCAAACGACACCTTAGTGGCTGAGGTGGTCGAACGCAGCCAAGCTGAAACCAAGCTCAGGACGGCCCGCGACCAGCTGCAGGCCATCTTAGATGCGGTTCCCGGCATCGTGTCGTGGATTAGCGATGACCTGCGCTACCTCGGCGTTAACAATCACTTAGCCCAGACCTTTAACATGCCGGCTGAGGCTTTCACCGGTCAGGATATTGGCTTCCTGCATACCAGCAACGAGTTCAACACCTTTGTGCAGGACTTTTTTCAAAGTCAGCAGTCCGATGCCTATCGCGAAGTCTCAGCTCAGGTCGCCGGCGACGAACGGCGCTTTCTGATCGTGGCGCAAAAATATAATCAGGGCCGGGCAGCTTTTACCGTGGGGATTGATATTAGCGAGCGTAATCGCGCTGAAAAGGCCCTGCGCGAAGCCGAAGCCAAATATCGCAACATCTTTGAACATGCCGTTGAGGGGATTTTTCAAACCACCACCGATGGTCGTTACCTCAGCGCCAACCCGGCCCTGGCCCGCATTTATGGCTATCCGTCAGCCGACACCATGACGGTCGAACTGACCAACATTCAACAGCAGCTCTATGTCGATCCGGAGCGTCGTCAAGCGTTTGCCCAAACCCTACAGCGTGACGGTGCCGTCACCGGGTTTGAATCGCAGGTTTACCGGCAAGACGGTACGGTGATCTGGATTTCTGAAAATGCGCGCTCAGTCTACAACAGGACCGGTGAGTTGATTTACTACGAGGGCACCGTTGAAGACATCACCCAGCGGAAAGAGGCCGAGGCCGCCCTGCAGCGAGCGAATGAGGAACTAGAACAACGCGTCAACCTGCGTACCGCCGCCTTGACCCAGTCCAACCAACGCTTGTTGGCAGAAGTGCGCGATCGCCATCGGGCCGAAGACGCACTGCGGGCTTCGGAGGCTGAGCTGCGGGCCCTATTTGCCGCAATGACCGATGTGATCACCGTATTTGATCGCGATGGCCGCTACCTGAATATGGTGACTAAGGCGCAGCTGCGCTACAACCCAGGCACCGAACGCATTGGCCAAACGGTGTACGACATCTTGCCGCCCTATCAGGCGAGTTTGTTTATGCGCCATATTCAGACAGCGCTCAACTCCGGTCAGCCCGTGCGCGTCGAATACAGCCTGCCCATTGGCGATTGGCGACAGGCGGGGGCAGAGTCCAGCGGCCAGGCGGATCTGGATGATTTTGAGAATGCCGCCTGGTACACGGCGATTATTTCGCCGATGCCCAAGAATCGGGTGATTTGGGTAGCACGCGACATCTCAGAGAAACGGCGAGCCGATATGGCGCTGCAAAAGGCTGAGGAAAAATATCGCAGCATTTTTGAAAACAGCGCTGAAGGGATTTTCCAAGCCAGCCCCGATGCCCGGTATCTCAGCGTTAACCCGGCCCTGTCAAGAATGTATGGCTATCTCAGCCCCGATGAAATGATGGCGCAGATTCACAACATCGATCGCCTCTACGTCAAAGAGGAGCACCGGCGCACGATGCTGCAGCGGCTACATTCTCAAGGGGCGGTGTTTGAGTTTGAGTCACAGGTTTATCGGGCCGATGGGCAGGTGATTTGGGTCTCAGAAAATGTGCGCGCCGTGACCAACGATCGCGGCGGAGTGCAATATTACGAAGGCACAGTCGCCGACATTACCCAACGTCGCCAAGCGCAAGAGGCCCTCCGCGAAAGCCAGCGCACCTTGGCCACCCTGCTGGGCAATCTGGCAGGCATGGCCTATCGTCGTTACTGCGACGCCAATTGGACGCTGGAGTTTGTCAGCGACGGCTGCTACGAGCTCACAGGCTATACCCCAGCAGATTTGCTGGGCCCCGAGGCCTTTCCTTTTGAGCAGCTGATTCACCCGGACGATCGCGACTACGTGAAAGGGGAGTTGCGGCGAGCCCTTCCCACTGGCAGCCCGTTTCAGATGACTTACCGGATTCTGACCACGGGCGAACAAGAAAAATGGGTACTTGAGAAAGGGGTGCCGGTCTCTGAAGCGACGGCTCAGCCCGCTGTCGTCGAGGGCTTCTTAACGGATATCACCGATCGCAAAGAAATTGAAGAAGCCTTGCGAGTTGAGCAAGAGCGCTCCGAACGGCTGCTGCTCAACATCTTGCCCGCCTCGATTGCCGACCAGCTCAAACGGAACACGCAATCGATCGCCTACCGGTTTGATGCGGTCACCATTCTCTTTGCCGATATTGTTAATTTCACCGAGCTGTCAGGGGCGCTGCCCCCGACTGAACTGGTCGATTTGCTCAACGAAATCTTTTCCGCCTTTGATCACCTCGCCGAACGCCATCGGTTAGAAAAAATCAAAACCATTGGCGATGCCTACATGGTGGTGGGTGGACTGCCCAGTGCACTGCCCCATCACACGCGGGCGATCGCCGAAATGGCCCTCGACATGCAGGCGGCGATCGCTCAGTTTCGTCGGCAAGATGATTCCAACTTTAGCCTCCGCATTGGCATCGACACTGGCCCGGTCGTCGCGGGAGTCATTGGCCTCAAAAAATTCTCCTACGACCTGTGGGGCGATGCGGTTAATGTAGCCAGCCGCATGGAATCTCAAGGGGTTGCCGACCACATTCAAGTCACCGAATCGGTCTACGAGCTGCTCAAAGACGAATACACCTTTGAGGCGCGAGGCATCATTGATGTCAAAGGTAAGGGACCGATGATGACCCATTGGCTGCAGGGCCGCTAGGTCACAGAGCTGAAATTAGACCCGATTCCAGCTTTCAGTGGTCATTAGTAACGTGAGGACATAGAGGAAATAATCATTGTGGAGGCGAGGCGTAATCCCGTTTCTCAGTTTTGCGCCCCTCATAACCTTTGCAAAGGCCGGGGAGTTGAGGGGCAGAGGAGCTAACTCTGTAGCTGTGTTTGGGAGAACTTAGGATAAAGCGCCGAGATCATTCGGGCACCCAAAAGTTCGGTCAAATATCTTTGCTCTGGTTAGCTCTGAACAGTCTGCCTTAAAGATGACCATAAAATGTGACACAAGGTCTTGGCTTGAATGGCTGTTGGCTGGTTTTAGTCGGCAAGTGTCGCAGCCCTGGCCAGGTTAGAGAAATCTATTGAAAATCTCACTATCGTCACTAGAAGTCCGTGAGTCGTATGCTCTTTAAGATTCACTTTCTCAATCGCTTGCAAGGCACGGGAGTTTCCTGTGCCTTTTTTGTGGGTGCTCATAGGCCGTAAGCTTTTTCGGGCTATGGCGGGTGTATTCAACCTTAGAAAACCGTTTGATCATCAGTTCTATGCAATACAACTTTGACATTATCGGCATCACCACAGTCTGGGACTTTTTCAGACATCAGCAGCACGTCGAGCAATCGCCAGATCGCAGCTGTGCCTACCTGGGCAGCTACCAATGCACGCTAGATGGTTTCATCGCCGCCACCCAAACCATTCAACACAAACCCGCTTGGGATTGGGATGCGATCGCAGCCCAAATGGTCAATTTTTGGCTGCAGGATGGCGATCGGGTCGCGCGTTGGAAAATCGAACTGCAAAAGGCAGAGGAAACCAGCCTCATTGTGGGTCGCGTTGCCAACTTCAGCAATTTACGCAGTGAGTTTGAGACCTTGCTCGGAGAATCGTAAGCTCCGGTCAGCATCTTCCTGGTCAAAGCAGTAACCGTCCCCGTGAAGCTCGCGGGGTGAACAGTCTTTTGCGTCCAGTCAGCTTGCCCGCAGAATGTGGCGGTCGGAATAGTCGCTTTTCGGCGTTGCCTCATAAGCGCAGACGGCGCTCGCTCACCAATGGCGGATAGCCACGAGGCCCCTTTACGACAGTGATACCAGCAGGGCGGTGAACTGCCCTAGCGTCTGCACAAAATTGGCTTGAGATTCTGCAATCTCCTCTGTAGACTCAACATGCAACTTTGCTGATGAGGGTTATGGAAGACGCCACTGGGTTTCCTGAGTTGGGTACACAAACTGCCGACTATCGTCCTGACGAACTGCCGCCAGATGCTTACCTCACCGTCGATGATGTGCAAAAGCAGATTAAGCGATCGCGGGCCTCGGTCTACCGGTATGCCAACACCGATCTCGATATTCTCAACCCGCCCTATGACCCGGAGAAACTCAATCCGGAAGTGCGGCGCGATCGCGACGAGCCCCTGCAGTTTCACCCCCGCGAGGTGCGGCGATTCGCCCAAGACATTTTGGGGTTAAACCCGACGATTACCGTACAGCCCTCAGAAGAGACCACCACCCAAGAAATTTTGAAATCAATTTTGGCCGAGCTGAGAGCCATCCGCCAGCATCTAGAATCACCATGAGTCGCCGCCACCGCCATGATGACCCTCTACCGCCCAAGTTGCAGGGCATTATGTCGGCTCGCTACCGGCGCTCCTCAGGGCAGCACCTAACATCACGGGCCCACCAGCTCGCCCTCCGCTTTTCCGGAATGGCGATCGCACTCATTGAAGAAAGAATAATGTTAAGTTGATGCAGGCATTTGTTTACACTTCTTGTATGCATTGTGTGGCCTAGCTCACAACCGATATCCCAGACGTTCGTTACGGTAGATTTCAGCTGATTATTAGCAGGAGACTCTAAAGTTTCCCTAAGCTTCTTTGCAGATTCATTTCTCAAGTAAGCTACGCTGAAACTGTAAGTGCGCGGGTCTGTCACTGCCGTTTTCAATTTAGGTACTGTTACCTCGCCTGTATGGAATCTGTTAGTCCTTCCGAGAACCCTCCGGAACCTCCGAGTAGCCGCTTCTCTCATCTTGTTGGCGCAGTTGTTGCAGTTTTAACGTTGATGCTGCCGGTGCTGGCGATTGCCCATTATTCTTCGGCCAATGTGCCGCCCGCGACGCTACCGAGCTATCCGTTTTCGCAAACTCGTGAATGATTGATGAGGATACCGAGCGGTTCTGCAGTCAAGTGAACGTCTTCGCCTAAAATGCAAAGCGAAGAGTTGCCCAGCTGCGTCAAGGGGATCAAATCAGTTCGCCCAGATCTGCTCCCAGGCCACTGGTTCGGGGTGCATTGGATTTGAGCAGGCGGCATTGGCGTCTTGCGCAGAGGCAGCTCCAGAGTGTTTTAGGCCCATATCTGGAGACGCATAGTGGATTTATCTCGTATTCCTGCCCAACCTGAACCGGGGTTGCTCAACGTCCTCGTCGAAATTCCTGCTGGTAGCAAGAACAAGTACGAGTTTGATAAGGACATGGGTGCCCTCATTCTTGACCGGGTGCTTTTTTCTTCAGTGCAATACCCTTACGACTATGGGTTTGTGCCCAATACCCTAGCCGATGATGGCGATCCGCTCGATGGCATGGTACTGATGGATCAGCCGACCTTTCCGGGCTGCGTCATCGCCTCTCGCCCTATTGGCATGCTGGAAATGATTGATGGCGGCGATCGCGACGAAAAAATTCTCTGTGTACCGGCTGAAGATCCCCGATTCGCCCAAGTCAATTCCTTAGACGACATTGCCGCCCATCGCCTAGATGAAATTGCTGAGTTCTTCCGTAGCTATAAGAACCTAGAGAACAAGGTCACGGAAATTCTCGGCTGGCAAAATGTCGACAAGGTTAAACCGCTTGTTCAGCAATGTATCGAAGCCGTGAAATAACCCTTGCCGGGTAGGTTCATTCAGGTAGTGGGGCTGTAGCGTGTGAGCAGGACAATGGCTGAACCTGATCAAAATCGCTAGAAGCACCTCTCCTGCTTACAGTACC
>JBCBJQ010000044.1:0-44091 GCA_038523235.1 Cyanobacteria bacterium J06626_4 | reverse complement strand
TAGGATTTCTCTTGCAATAAAGCTTCTGCGTAAATATACTTTTGGTCATCACCAAAGTCTTCTAGATATTCTCTGTCAACAGGAGAAAACAGATCTGAGGTATCTATACCAAGATATATTTTTAGAAACTCTTCTATAAATTCATTTGCACTCCATGCCGACTTCCAATCAGCAAGGTTGAAAGCCAGTGAACATGCTATCGTAAAAGCGCTATCTTGATCATCGCTACTAGAAATAAGGTAGAAGCCATGGATTTCAAATAAACTAGATATTGTGTTTACTTGAAGCCAATCAGATATATCGATTTCATCTATATAAAGGCCAGTAATATATTTTAGGATTTCCCTTATGCAGCATTTTCCTATTAGATTAAAAGATTTTTGGCTCTTCAAAGATAACTCGCTTAGGATGGCGTGCTCCGTTAGAGGTACGTCATCAACTAAGATTCGAAGCTCTCTTTCATTTTTACCTGGTTTTGTCGTGATTTTCGACATATCGAATCCGTCCACACAATAAACAATCGGCTCGCCCTTCAAAGCTAATCAAATTGACGCTGAGAAACTTAATATTCCTATCGGCTCTAATCATATTCCTTCAGGAGCTGCAACGTCCTGTCTTGAGGGTGTTCTCGTATTCAGCAGTATCTTTCAAGCAAAGGCTCGGTAGAGATCTCGACGGGAGTGGAGCGTATGGCAGTTGGGGGCGATCGCCTACAGCGCTTCTTTATGCAGGGATCCGGTGGTGAGATCGTCCTCGTTTAGTATGATTTCCTCTCACCTCGACACGATCGCCCCTCACTCCAACTGAACCAACACCAGGAAACTCAACCCTCATATTGACCCGACTCATGTTTCTGCGATCGCTTGCAGCGCTTCTTTGTACAGGGACTTGGTAGCGCGATCGCCCTGCTGACAGGCTAGTGCGAAAGCGATGAGAGTTGAGGGCGGTCTTTATCCTTCAGGGACCTTCAGCAGGTTGGCTGCCAAGAGCAAATGGCGTTCTGCAACTCTTTCAGGGCGATTAAGCTGCAACAACCGCACCGTGACTCTGCCAATGGCTGTCAAAGGCGAAACTTCTCCAGCCTTGAGTCGAAAATGTTCAGCCCAGAGATCGTAATTAGGCCGATAGAGTCGCACAATTTTCTCATTGTCGGGGTCGATAGAAGCCACGTCGCTGCCCTTATATTTATTGCAAAGCGTACAGGCCAGCGCCAAATTATCGGCGATCGTCTGTCCCCCATGCTTCTCAGCAATCACATGATCCACCTCATGGAGCACCAGTACCGCAATTTCAGGCATCAAGCAATATTCACAAGCATTTTGAGCGCGATCGCGAACGAGTTGCCTCAGCGCGACCGAGATGTAAGTTTTGCTCATGCTTAGGATGCTTGTAAATTGAGCAGTGCCTTGGCCTTAGCCATTCTCACCAAATGCTCAACATACTCATACTGCTGCCACCAGCGCTCCTCTTCAGGCGTTAATTCGACTGTCTTATTTTTTTCTAGCAATTGCTCAACCTGCTGCTGTAGCGCTGCCGATGGCTGCAACGCCAAGATTTCTTCAGCAGAAGGCAAACTTGCCAAAACCTCTAATATCTCTGACAGCCCCGAAAACCCTGACTGGCCTTGAGCATTCCACTCCCGTAAGCCTAACTCCAGAATTTCTGGCAAATTGTCTTGTAGAGGGCTGAGTCGCGAGGCCAAATCATCTGGAACATCAACACTGATTTGCATAGCTAAGCCGTAAGACGACCACAGATAATACTCATACTAGCCCAACCTATCTGTTGTCCTAGCGCCAACGCATGGTAATGGAGCACGATCGCCCCTTACTCCAACTGAACCAACGCCAGGAAACCCAATGTCCATATTGACCCGACTCATATCCCTGCGATCGCTTGCAGCGCTTCTTTGTGCAGGGACTTGGTAGTGCGATCGCCTGAGCGACATGCGATCGCCGCCTCACTGTCCGGCTGCACTCAATGGATACATTTGATCGTAGCAACCTCAATCTTCTGCTACAAGAACCGAGTTCTCCATAGTTCATAGGAACTAAATGGGTTCAAATCGTCGCGGCAAAACTTGGGCGTCAGCTAGTTAAAGCCATCACGATGCCATTAAGGCGCGTAACAAGAGGGTGGTTTTGGTGAGTTCGTCGAGCGGCAACAGGTTTTAATAGAAAGCTTATGCACCTGCTGGAGTCAACTACTCAGTGATTGCTGCTGCCGACCGTCAACGCCGTCATTGTTATCGTCTATTACTTACTTGGCTGTGGCTCACCTTGCTGGTGTTGGGCATTGAGGTGATCGCGGGCTGGGCGACGCGCTCATTGCTGCTATTTGCCGAAGCTTTGCACACCTTTATCGATGCCTTCAGCACCGTGTTGAGTTTGGTCGCGGTGGCCTCAGCCCAGCGCCCTTTGGGGCGCGAAGTGTGGGGGCATGGTCGCGCCGAGGTGGCCGGCACCTTGGCGGTCGTATCGCTGTTGGGGTTTACGGGCCTCAATCTCATTTTCGCAGCGGTGCAGCAGGCAGTAAATGCCGTCTCGGGTCAGCCAAATGCGCTGCAGGTGATGATCGAGCGGCCCGTCGTTTATTTAACAGTGGGGGCGATCGCTCTAACACTGGCGATCGCGGTCTACGCCTATTACCGCAGTCCTGAGTTGGGCAGTCTGGCGCTGATGCTGCATACCCAGCATGTATTAGGCGATGCCTGGCTGTCGGGGGTGGCGATCGCCGGGCTCATTGCCATTTGGCAGCAGCAAACCTGGATCGATCCGGTTCTGGCCTTTGCCCTCACGCTGTTAGCCATGCGGAGCCTGTGGCAGGTGCTGCATGACCAGTTGCCCACGCTATTACGGCCGATGGCGATCGCGCCAGAAGCCGTGGCTCATATTGTCACTCAGGCCGAGGGAGTGACGCGGTGTGTCCGCATTCGCTCACGCGGGTTGGTCGGTCGTCAGGTCTGGATCGACCTTCACATCGCCATTCATCCAGAATTTTTGGGCGTCGCCCACATTGTGGGTGAGCGCGTCGAAGCGCTGTTGCGCCAGCAGTATGGCCCATTGCGCACGCAGATTTGGGTGGAAGAAGCGCAGCCCAACACAGCGGCTTACCTCAACTACCCTGACGAAACTTGGTCAGCTCCCGAGAATGCTCCTGAGGGCTGGGTCGATGGCGAATCATAGGCCATTGCGGGTGATTTGCCGCCATCGACTACGGTTCTGTGAATTGGCGACGTAATTTTTAGCTGAGGCAGAGCAATCTCGACTCTCCGGTCGTGATTAGGGCAGCATCCTTGAACTAAAGTCTGTCGGCCATGATTTTGACTGAATAGCGGAAGATCGTCGTAGGTTTCGGAAGAATTTACCAGCCTTCTGATTTTGCACTGGTCTAAATTGAAATCACGAAATCACAGTCTTTAATTGATTGCCTTGGCCGCATCGTTTAAGGCAGTGTTCTGGGCTTAAAGCATGACTCGCGTCAGCGCTGAGGTGCGCGGATGTTCTAACGCTGAGGGCATTTACTATACGGTGCGATCGCCGAAAACTTCTTTTATGAAAACACTCTCCGCTTCTTCAACTCAAGCTGAAATCAAGTCGCTCTTAACGCTCGCCGTCCCCCTGGTTAGCGCTCAACTTTCGCAGGCGGCGACTGGTTTTGTGGATACCGTCATGATGGGTCACCTCGGGCGAGAAGCCTTAGGGGCCGGTGGGCTCGCATCCTTTACCTTTCAGGTGTTTTTGAACGTCCTAGCAGGCGTGGTGATGGGCGTTAGCCCCCTCGTCGCAGCGGGCTTCGGGGCCGGACAAAAAACGCGCATTGAGCAAGTGACGCAGCAAGGATTGCTGCTGACGCTGGGGCTCGCCGCTGGCACCATGGTGGGCATGAGCCGCATGGACGTCGTGATGCTGGGGTTGGGGCAAGCCCCCCAAACGGTTGCCCTCGCCACAAGCTATCTCAACGTGGTGCTTTGGGGCCTCTTCCCCGCTGTGGGCTTTGCACTGCTGAGGGGGGTAGTCTCGGGGCTATCGCAGGCCCGCCCCATCATGACCATTGTGGCAGGGGGGACGCTGTTCAACATTGCGGGTAACTACATCTTTGGGTTTGGTAAGTTAGGTGCGCCTCGCCTAGAGTTGGCGGGGCTGGCGCTCGCCAGTGCACTGGCCTGGTGGGGCATGTTTTTGGCGCTGGTGATCTACTTGCTCAGGCACCCGCAGCTCAAAATCTATCGCCTGTTTCAAAAGTGGTATCGGCTGCGCTTGCCGCTGATGCGAGAGCTGATTGTGATTGGCACGCCCATCGGGGTTTCCATTCTGCTGGAATATGGTCTGGTACTGGTGATGGCCTACCTAATCGGCCTGCTGGGTACCGACGCGCTGGCGGCTCACCAAATTGCTCTGCAGACCGGGCTGATGGTATTCATGATTCCGCTGGGGATGTCATTTGCCACCACCGCCTTAGTGGGGCAGTGGTTTGGCCGGCAAGACCTGCAGGGTCTGAGACGGGCGGGGCTGATCAGCATCGTCACAACCATCGGCGTGACCACCGTGGTGGCGATCGCGCTGCTGCTGTTTCGCCAGCCGATTATTGGGCTCTATATCGACATCAGCGACCCCGAGAATACCGCCCTGATCAAGCTAGTGAGTCCGCTGATTGTCGTCGTTGCAGTGGGGCATATCTTTGACGGCGTACAGAAGACGACCCTCGGCGCCCTGTACGGCATTCAAGATACGCGCGTCCCGGTGCTGTTGAACATCTTGTCCTATCTGGGGGTGGGGCTCATCAGTGGCTATGCCCTGGGCTTTGGCGCTGGGCTCGGGGCTCAAGGACTGTGGATCGGTTACTACCTGGGGGCAACGATGGCCGCGATCGCCTACAGCTGGCGCTTTGTCAGCAAGCTGAAGCAATTTGATTCATGCTAGCCTGGGCGCAAGCCCAACCCCGGCAGTAGAGAGTTTCTTCCAGTGGAGCTCGCAGGTGGCATTAGAAATTGACTACACGAAAGACGACCAAATTCTGCAGGTGTACCCTCAGTTGCCCCTGTTATCGAGTCGGGATGAGACCTGGCCAGGGCTCCACCTGGGGTACTATCGGCAACCTGCCCATGAGACGCCAGAGCACTTTGCCAAACAGTACATTATCGGCATTGACTTAGAGCAGCCGGTGCAGCCGGGCAATGGGCCTCATCACCAGCGGAGCAATTGCGGCGGCACGAGCTGCATTTACCCAGCCAACTACACCTTCCAAGAGCGGTGGGCGAAGGATACGGAGTTTATTGATCTCTACTTAGAACCGGCGTTTCTCGCCTGCGTCGCCTCTGAAGTGATTGATCTTGATCGCGTTGAAATTCTCTATCACCGCACAGTTTATGACCCGTTTTTGCGGCAAGTGGGGTTGTTGCTAAAGTCAGAGCTAGAGCTGGCGCTAAACCATGGTGTCGCGTCGTCCCCGCTCAACAGTCAGCTCTATGCAGAATCGATGGCGACGACGCTGGTCATGCACCTGCTGAAGCACTATGCCACCGCCAAGTTACCCGTTCAAAATTCTCAAGCGGGGCTGTCGTCGGCTAACCTCAGGCGGGTGATGTCCTACATCCATGAGCATCTGGCGTGCGACTTGAGTCTGACAGACGTTGCGGGTGTGGTGCCGCTGAGCCCGCACTACTTTGCCACCCTGTTTAAACAAAGCACTGGGGAAACGCTGCTGCAATACATCACCCGCTGCCGCATCGAGCGGGCTAAGCAACTCCTGACTCGCAGGTCGCTGGCGATCGCCGATATCTGCCAGCAGGTAGGCTTTAGCGATCAGAGCTATTTCACCAGAGTGTTTCGCCGGTACAGCCACATGACCCCAAAAGCCTACCGCAGTCGACTGTGAGGCATTTATGTCAGGAGAACGGCCAGGCTGCAGCAGAGCATCAGCCTCTGAACGGGTGGCCGTTTAGGACTACAGCTTTTGGTGGGTGTATTTGTGCTGCCGTACGTTGTCCTCAGCCTTGACCACATTCTTAAAGTTCAGCACGCGCTTCTTTTCGGTGGAATAGTTGAAGTCGGTGCGAGTGCTGCCCACGGGCAAATGCGCTTGAGAGTCGGGACGAGCGTGGTAGGTGCGAGCGGCGGCAATGACGCGATCGCCAAAATTTTCGCAGAAATGAACGGCTTCGCCATTGGGCAGCGTGGGAATGCCCACATTGTTTAAGACATCGCCTACTGTTGTCGCTGCCACCAGCTCATAGGAGGTGGGAATATTTTGGAGCAGTGATTCCAGATAAGCCGACGGAATCGGCTCTAAAACTTTGACAGTTTCTAGCTCACCTTCTTCGCGGCGGAAACAGGTCGCGAAGCCAATGACTAAATAGTCTTGGGCAGTCAACTCGGGAGCTTGAGTGAGCAAAGCGTCTAAGGTCATAACTTCTGTACGAGGTTTACGGACTAAAAATTCGGTGAATTATGCCAACGCTACCGAGTTTTGGCAGCCAAAAGCCATCAGGTTTGCAAAACAAAAAAATAGCTTTGTAACGCACTCTGCATCCATCCCTAGCTGATGGGCTCGAGCAATGACGAGATCGGGCCTAAATACTCGTCAGTAAGCGATGACATTTTGTCTCAATTCTGTAACGAGCCGGAGATATTACCGAGATTTTACGGAAAAACCAGCGTGAAAGCTGTGTAAAGACTTGGGAGCAGCCAGGTCTCTACGAGATTACTCGGTTGGTTTCCCTGAAGTCGGGTGCAAATATGCCAACAGAACGAGATATCGGACTCAGTATTTTGGCTCCCTAGGAGCTGGGATCAAGTCCAGAACAAAACTCCAGTCTCATCGTCTAGTTTCTCAGATGTGCATCGTACGTCTCCCCTCAGCCCTCGGAGGAAGTGGCTATGCCTCGTCGTATCTACCCCAATCGCCATAAAAGCAATTTGTCTGTTGTTAGGGCACCAAGGCCCTTAAAGCGTCGTGGCTCCGCAGAGCAGTCGAAAGAGGCCGCTCAGCAGATGCGTCAGCACGTCCGTCACGCCGTTGGACAAGGTGATTTGGCTCACGCGATCGCCCTTTCCAGTCGTCTCATTCGCCACCATGCCGTCACGGCTGAAGATTTCAACAACCGGGGGCTCATCTACCTTTGGCATGGCCAAGCCCAGCGAGCGATTTCCGACTTTGATCAGGCGATCGCACTCAATCCTGAGCTGCCAGCGGCTTACAACAATCGCGCTAACTACTATGCGGCGCAGGGCGATGCCATTCATGCCCTGCAAGACTATGAGCGCACCATTGACCTTGATCCCTTTCATATCAAAGCGCGGATCAATCGAGCCATTACCCTACGCGGGCTAGGCTGCTATGACGTAGCCTTAGCAGAGCTGGATGAAGCCCTGTTATTCCACAAAATGCCGGGCGAAATCTACGCCGAACGAGGCCGCACCTATCACCTGTGCGGTGATTGGAACGGCGCGATCGCGGATTATCAACGAGCGTTGCAGGCTTTCTCATTGCCCACCAGTACCAACCACCGCGCCCAGAATTCGTATCGCTGTGACGTCCTGGTCTGGTTAGATGAGCTAGTGCCGGCGGCCTAAGAGCATGCCATCTGCCAGTTCATCCGCTCGCTGCTGTCACTGACTTAGCCAGGAGCTTGAGAGGAGTACTGCCTCTGCAGTTCTTGACTGGGGAATGAGCCGGAACGCTTTCATCCCCAATCGCGCTGATCAACTTGCCGAGGCAAACCGGATCGCACCGAGAAACCTCAGAGGACAAGATTTATCGCCTGGGTTCAGACCATCAGGGCTAAGGCGGTCACAGCCGATTAATCGATAGAAATTTGTTGGGGACTGTTGCCCGTGCCCCCATCGCCAAAATCATCATCGTTAGAGACTTCGACGTTTTGCTTGCCGAGCCAGGATTTTACTGGGTCATCGTCGAGGTTGAGGCGTAAAGCGCCAGAGACAAACCCACCCAAAAAAGCCACTGGCTGTCGGGCTAATTCTTGCAAAAATGGCGTTAGTTCGTCCAAAAACATCCCTTAAACCTCTTAACTGCTCCTACACGGTTCTATCCTACATCGCTTCACTGGGGAGCGTGATCGCTACCGCAGCCAAGTCAGGAATTGCCGCGATGTGAGTATTAAACAGCACTGGTTCGGGGGCAACCGCTCAGACGTGCCGCGATCGCGCCGCGTTGTAGATTTGTTCGTTCGCTGCGACCGACTTTTGCAAATCAACGACGGGGTGAGGATAGTCAACCCCGAGTTGCACGCCAAAGCGTTTTTGCTCGACGGGCAGCAGCAGCCAAGGGGAGTGGACTTTTTTGGGCGGGAGGGCCTGCAGCTCAGGCAGCCAATGCTTGGCGTAGGCGCCCTCGGGGTCATAGTCCTTAGACTGCTTCGGAATGTTGAAGTAGCGGAAGCCCCGCGCATCGTTGCCGACACCAGCGGTGTAGTTCCAATTGCCCCAGTTGCTGCACACGTCATAGTCAATCAGCAGCGATTCAAACCACTCGGCCCCCATTCGCCAGTCAATGCCCAAATTTTTGGTCAAAAAGCTGGCCACGTTTTGCCGCCCCCGGTTCGACATAAAGCCGGTGGCGGCTAATTCGCGCATGTTGGCATCGACCAGCGGATAGCCCGTTTGCCCCTGGCACCAAGCATCAAATCTCGGCCAGTCTTGCTTCCAGGCAATGTCTAAGCCTCTGAGCCCAGAGGGATAGAAGACGCGATCGCCGTGCTTTTGGCAGACCCAGCGAAAATAATCGCGCCACAGCAGTTCAAAAATAAGCCAGTAGGTCGAGTCGTTGCGCACGCGCGCCGTTTCATACTGCTGCACAGACTGGTAGATTTGGCGGGGTGAGAGGCATCCCAGGGCCAGCCAGGGCGAAAACTTGGACGAATAATTGGCCCCCAACATACCGTTGCGCGTCTGTTTATACACCTTGAGGCAGTCGGCCTCCCAGATATAGTCTTGCAAGCGAGCGAGCCCCGCCGTTTCACCACCGACAAAGGCCAATACGGCACGTTGATCGGGCTCTGGCGCAGCTAGCCCCAGGCTTGCTAATGTCGGCAAGGTGCCGAGGTCAAGGCTCGGGGGCACGGGTGGCAGCTGAGTCGGGGTCGGCAGCGCCTCACGCACAGTGCTGTCACGCTCTACCTGTTTGCGAAACTGGGTAAACACCTTCGGCAGCTTTGCCACGGCAAAGGGCAAATCGTCTGGGTGATAGAGGGTAGTGCCCCAATCGGTTTGCACCCGCTGACCCGCTGCTTTGAGCTGATCGGCGATCGCCGCCTCAACGGCGATTTCTTCGGCAGTGACTTCGGCATGCCAGGCGATCGCGTCAGCCTGCACCTCAGCGGCTAGCGCGGGCAAGACCGCTTCCGGTAGACCCGTGCGAATCATCAGGTTGCTGCCGCGCTGCAGCAGCGATCGCCGCAGGTCGGCCACGCTTTCGATTAAAAATTGCGCCCGGAATGAGCCGGTTTTGGGAAAGCCAAAGGCGGTTTGTCCAAACTGGCGAGGGTCAAAGCAATAGACCGGAATGACCTCAGCGCCCGCTTGGAGGGCTTTATGCAAGGGGCCATGATCGTGCAGGCGCAGATCGTTACGAAACCAAATCAGAACTTTCATTTAGACGCTGACAATGACTCGGGCAAATGTGTATTCATCCACCGTTTGACCTTAACGACTCTGGTAAGTGGCTGCCAGGGCACTAGCGATGGTACTGCAGAGAGCCAGGTGAGCGCAGTGGCATGCAGTACCATCGCCGGTTGACCAGAGGATCTGACTCAGAACGCCGCGATCGCGCCCCCAAACCCTGATCAAACCGGCCGCCGGCCGCCGGGAAAAGAACCAGAATCTTCTTCGTCAAACCCTGACCGGAGCGATGCTGAGCCCCGCTCGCATTGAAAACCTGGTTGTAAGGAAGTGCTGTCACCGGATGCCGGTAGAGTGATGATTGCGTCGAAAAATTCTGCTGACAAATTACCATCGCTGCCGGTGGCAATCCCCCACGTTTAGGTCAACCTGGAATGAAAAAACTCCGCCGATTTTTGCAAACTGGTTTCTCAACTGCGGCCCTAGTCGCGATCGGCCTGGCCACTGAAGTCGTCTTACCGCGACCGGTGCAAAGTGCAGAGACGATCAGGCTGTTGGTGGGCGGGCCGTTGTTGTTTGACTTATCGGTCGACTCGCTGGAGACGTTTGCCCAAACCGGGGAAATCACGGACGATTTTGCCCTCTACGCCCGGTTTATGAATGAGGAAACTCTGGCGGCGTTACGGCGGGTGTTGAACCGCCGACTGCCGTTGGATGTGGTCACGGTCGATAGTCTGGCCTATTCGCCTTTGGGCCGAGATGCTCTATTTAACCTCGGCAAGATCTTTCAGGTATATCGCGGCGTGAATGGCCAAAAAGCCCTGCGAGCAGCGGTGATCGGTGCAGCGGCCAAAGCGGACCGATCGGGGTGGACCATCATTGATGTCTTGCGCGAGTTTCCGACCCCGGCCTTAGAGATTGAACTGGGTGATTTGCTCGCGTTGCGCCGTGAGCTGGCAATTTACTTTAGCTATAACAATGCCGTGGTGGCCGCCGTGCAGGCGCAGGCAGCGGCAGAAGCAGCGACAGCCAATGGTCTCAGCACCACGGAACTAGCCGATTTGAGCCAACCCGGCTCCTGGCAATTTACGCGGCAAACGATCACGGTGACCAATCCGGCCCTGCGGCAGACCCAAGCGGGGCTATCGGTCAACTATGACTTTGACTCAGACGTTTACCTGCCCAGCGGCCTGACTGGGCCCACCCCGATTGTGATTATTTCCCACGGGTTTGGCGACGTCAAAGAGAGCTTCACCTTTCTGGCTGAACACCTGGCATCCTACGGTTTTATCGTGGTGGTGCCCGACCATGTCGGCAGTGACTTGGCCTATCGCGAGGTCTATCTGCAGGGGCGGCTCAACACCCTGCTCAGCCCGATGGAGTTTATTAACCGCCCTCAAGAGATCTCGTTTTTAATCGACAAGTTAGAGTCGCTGGCGGCAGAATCGCCGGCATGGGCGGCAGTACTTGATTTGAACAATATTGGCGTGGCTGGTGACTCGCTCGGCAGCTCGACCACCTTGGCCCTCGCCGGAGCGGAGATCAATTACGCCCGCTTGGTAGAAGCCTGCGATCGCGAGAATATTCTGCTCAACGTCGCCCTCTATTTGGAATGTCGGGCGCAGTATCTGCCCCCCCAAAACTACGATCTCAAAGATCCTCGGGTCACAGCAGTGGTGGCGGGGCACCCCCTGGGGTCGGCGCTGTATGGCCCCGAAGGGATGGGCCAAATCGATGTGCCGCTGCTCATGGTGTCGGGCTCTAAGGATATTGTTTCGCCCGTGGTGACTGAGCAGTTTCATCCGTTTATCTGGCTGCAGACGGAGGCCAAATATCTGGCGATGCTTGATGTGGGCACCCATTTTTCGTCGAAGCCGGGGCGCGATGCCACGGGGTTCTTCAAGCTCATCGCGGGCGAACACCGAGAGGTCGGGGCCGCGTACTATCAGGCCCTCAGTGTGGCCTTTTGGAACGTGTATCTGCGGGGTGATGACGCCTATTTGCCCTATCTCACAGCCCAATATGGCAAGCAGATCAGTGCCGAGCAGCCGATGACGGTGGATATTATTACGTCACTAACGCCCGAACAAATTGAAACGGCCTATGGGCAGTCGGCCCCAGTGCCGATCATTCCACCCGCGATCGCCGCGACGGTGCCGCCGCGACCAGAGAGCGTCTTAACCGAAATTGAGGCAACTGGCGTGCTGCGGATGGCGCTCCGCAAAGATGCGCCGCCCTTTGGTTTTATCAATCGCCGCAAGGCGTGGGATGGCTACTGCGGCGATTTAGCGATCGGTCTGAGCCGCTATCTGACCCACACCCTCAATCGACCGGTTGACGTGGAGATTGCTGAACTCACGTCAACGTTAGACAATCGCTTTGAGCTGGTGCGCAACAACGACGTGCATCTCGAATGTGGCCCCAACACTATTCGCAATGATGTGGAGGGGGTGATCTTTTCCAATCCTTTCTTTGTGGCGAGCACGCAGTTTTTAGTGCCGGTGAGCAACGCAGCCAGCGTGAATCCCAACACGCCGCTGGCGGATGTGCGGTTGGGCGTCTTGAGCAATTCCACTACGCAGACGTTTGTTGAAGAGACGTATCCGGAGGCTGACATTGTGCTGTTTTCCGGGGTGGAAGGTCGCCAAGAGGGGATTGCCGCTGCCACCACGGGCGAAATCGACGCGTTTGTCGGGGATGGCATTTTGTCCTATGCCCAGGTGCGGCTCGATCAGGGATCGGTACAGGACTTTGCACTGATTCCTGAGCTGCCGCTAACGTGCGACTTTTATGGTCTCATCTTGCCGAACGATGACTCCGAATGGCGTACCACCGTCAACCAGTTCCTCGTTAGCGATGCGGAGAACGCGATCGCCACCGACTGGTTTGAGGAGGCTTATCCGGTCACGCTTAATAAAACCGAGTTTTGCCTAAATCAGTAGACTTAATCGGAAATAGCGAAAGCCTTGCTATACGAGGCTTTCAGGGATCGGGCAAAAACAGGCTGAAGCCTTTGCTGGATAAGCGTTTGAGGCCATTTCACTCCCCTTTTTTACCGATAAGGTCTAGTAAAGGACAAGTCTCCAACCAGCCACTCAACACCACTCTAACGTCTCGATTCGGCAGGGCAAATTTCCCCTGCCCGATCACCCAGCCTTTTAGAATAGACACAGATTGAATATTGAAAGGATCAGCGGACGACTATGCCAACGCTTCAAGAAATTGCTGCCTACGCCGAAGAAAGTGCCCAAAAGCAAGGCATCCACAAATACGACGTGTATGGGTCTTCCGTAGACGAAACCAGTGTGCAAGTCGATCAGGGAGAGCCCAAGCAAGTCAAAGCATCGCAGCGATCGAGCGTGATTGTGCGCGTGTGGAATGAGCAGGGCTTAGTCGGGGTGACGACCACGACCGATGTCGACCCCAGCGGCATTGAGCTAGCGCTGCAAACCGCCGCCGATGCCAGTGCCTTTGGCGCCAAGGACAATTTGCCTGATTTCAGCCCCGAATCGACCGCGCCGATGACCCCGGTCGATTATGACAAGGTGCCCCCCGCCGATATTCAAGATTTGATTCAGGCGCTAGTCGGGGCCGAAAAAGCTCTGCTCGACGCTCACCCCGCGATCGCCTCAGTGCCCTACAACGGCATTGCCCAGCGCGAGGTAGATCGCTTTTATCTCAACAGTGACGGCGCGCTACGGCAAGAGGGGCGCAGCTATGCCTCGGTGTACCTCTACAGCAAGACCGAGCAAGAAAACCGCAAGCCGCGATCGGCGGGAGCTGTACGGATTCAGCGAGGGTTGCCCAAGCTGGATGTTGACGCCTGCATTCACGAAGCGGCAGAAAAAACCATCAGCCATTTGGACTACCAGAAAATCGAATCGGGCAAATATCCCGTCGTCTTTTCTGCCGAAGCCTTTTTAAGTCTGCTAGATGCATTTTCGAACCTATACAACGCCCAGAGCATTTTGGATAACCGCAGTCTCTCCACCGCTGAGTCGCTGGGCAGTCAGGTAGCGGTGTCGCTGTTGACGGTGTATGACGACGCCCTCCATGCAGAAAATGTCAGCCCTGAAGCCTTCGACGGCGAAGGCACCCCCACCCGCCGCCTGCCGATCATCAGTGAAGGCGTGCTGAGCAATTTTATGCACAGTGCGGGAACGGCCAAACGGATGGGAGCTCAACCCACCGGCCATGCCAGCATTGGAGCCAAGGTCAGTGTGGGTGCCAACTTTTATCACGTGATGGCGGCGCAGCCGTCGGGCCAATCCTTAAGCCTAGACACGGCAGAAAATGTCGTGTTTATCGACGATGTGCAGGCGCTGCATGCCGGAGTCAACGCGCTGCAGGGCTCTTTTTCCTTACCGTTTGATGGCTGGCTGGTCAACAAAGGCGAAAAAGTCAGCATCGAATCGGCAACGGTGGCCGGAGATTTTCGGGAACTGCTGCAGTCGATCATTCATGTGGAAGCGGAACCGGAGATTACGCCGGGGGGCGTTTGCCCGCGCATTTGGGTGGAGTCCCTTTCGATCACAGGCGAAGCCTAGGGCTCCGCGCTGGAATCAGCTCCTGAGGATACAATGCTGGCTGGCAGGGTTGGGTAGGCGATCGGCTTTGCGCCCAGCGCCCTTAGGTCATAGGCTTAGGCACTCAGACCCGCCAGCACCTGAGCCGTAGTGGCCGTCCAGCCGACGATGCCGCCCTGGGCGCGCATCATGGCCAAAGTCGCCTGCTTAAATTCCGGAAAATAGCTGGCGGTGCCGTCTTCGACGAGCAAACATTCGTAGCCGCGATCGTTGGCTTCGCGCATGGTGCTCTGCACGCACACTTCCGCCGTGACGCCGGTAAACAACAGATGGGTGATGCGGTGGCGTTGCAAGATCGCCTGCAGCGGGGTGGCATAAAAAGCCCCTTTACCGGGCTTTTCGATCACGATTTCATCAGCCTTGGGAGCCAGTTCGGGAATGATCGCGTTACCCGGCTCACCCAGCACCAAAATGCGCCCCATCGGCCCCGGATCGCCAATCTTCAGCGCCGCCTGACCGCGATCGCGCTTAGCAGGCGGACAGTCAGACAGGTCGGCCTGATGCCCCTCAACCGTTTGAATAATCAGCCAACCCTGTTCACGAAAGGTCTGCTGCAGGGTTTGAATATTGGGCGTGATCGCCCGCAGCGGCGAGACATCATTGCCCAATGCTTCCCCAAAGCCGCCGGGCTCTAAAAAATCTCGCTGCATATCAATAATCACCAGCGCCAGCTGGCCCGCAGCCGGTAGCGAATAGGGATAGGGCTGGGCTGTAATCGCAGGCATGAAAATTACCAAATGCAGTAAGACGGTTACACCGAAAGTCGTCTCTGGAGGAGATCGCCAATGTCACAAAACCTCGCTTTCTCACATCAGAGTTTGTCTCAAAAACATGAGTTCGACAACCTTTGTCCGACTGACCTGCTCACGTAGAGAAGGAAAGATCATCATCGTCTAACAGTCAAGGAAATAAATCGCCATGAAAGACGACTGGGCGTTCGATAACCCGGACAACTGCGCCGTCATTACGCTTGTCCACATTTTGGATGGTTCCACTCCAATTCTGCACGTCACCCACGATGAAGATGACGGTGGCTGGCAATTCCTGGATGGTGACAACGTCACCGTAGCGAACGCCATGGTCGTTTCGCTGCGGCGGATGGCTGACCATGACCCGACCATCAAACAACTGGCCAATCTTCCGGTTGGCTGGTATGCCGTGCGTAGTGCTGTCGGCCAGCCGTGGGAGCGCCACCCGAGTACGCCATGAAATGGAGACAACAGACAGCATCCGCGATCGCCTAGTCGGGGGCAGCATCAGGCTACCGGGAGGCGCCGCACTTCGAAAGGGCACAGAACTTTACTGCGGGGCAGATAGCTTTTCGCAGCCTTAGGGCAAGTTAACGGTCGGTACTGGCATGTGTTTTCCGAGCGACCCAGTGGCTGTTTTATGCACAAAACGGTAGTAGGGTAAGAAATTAGTCTGGCTAAGTCCCCAGCCAATCCGTTATCGAGCGCTGTTCGTTCTCTACGCTGAGATCTATGGGTAAGCAGAAATCATCGCGCGCCAAGCAGTCTTCGGGCGATCGCCTCGCCTATTCCGAATTCGCCACCGAGCGCACTGCGGCGACGGCGAGGGGGGTGGCCGATCTACCGCCTCAGAAACAATCGGTCAAAGTGATGGTGAGTCGCAAAGGGCGCGGCGGCAAAACAGTCACCCTGATCAGCGGCTTTCAACATAAGCCGGAGACGTTAAAAGCACTGGCGAAAAAGCTAAAAGCCCAATGCGGTACTGGCGGCACGGCCAAAGACGACACCATCGAAATTCAGGGCGATCACGCAGCGACCCTGCTGGAATCTTTGCAAAAAGCGGGATACACCGCAAAAAGGAGTGGCGGTTAATGGGCTCATCAGGACATTCTTCGGCGGGACGGCAGCGGCGATCGCGATCGCACCCCACCCCGCAACGGTTTATGACGGGCCTGGCGCTGGGATTAATTTTGGCGCTGGTGATGGGTGTGTTTACGCCGCTGATGGCGCAATCCCCCTCAGCGGCAACTCCCCCCAAGTTGACGGCTCAAGGATTGCTTGACGATCTCCTCAACGATGCAGATAGCCCCGTAGTGCCTGCCGCGCCGATCCCTCAAGATATCAGCGACCACTGGGCGGCTGACTGCATCGACGCCCTGGCCCGTCGCCGCGCCTTGCCCCTAAACGATGTGCCCGGCCTGTATCCCGAAGGCATTGAGATCCTCGATGAGGCGCGCTTTTTGCCCGAGTCCGGCACCACCTGGACAGCCGCCGTCACCATGCTCAACCAGAGCTTTCCGGCCACGACGATCTACGGCGTGGCTACCCCCTTAGAAACAGCACTGCAGCTGCCCTCCCCGGTGAACGTGCTCTACACCTATCCCGAGCAATACTACGAGCCCGATCGGGTGATTACTCGCGCTGAGGCGATTAGTGCCCTCGCCGCCAAAGCCGGACTGCCCTACACAGCCCGCGCTAACGAACTGCTCGCCGAGAGTCTGCCAGATGGTGATCGCGTGCCTGACTACGGCCTCGAAGGGGTGGCGGCAGCCTTGGCGGCTGAGGTGCTGGTCAACTATCCAGAGGCGCAACAGGTTGAGAGCACGCGCCCCATCACTCGTGGCGAAATGGCGGCACTGATTTGCCAGGCTCACCCCGATCGCGCCCTGCAGGCGACCATTGACCCGACCTGGGTCGCTCGCCCGCAGTCGTTGCTCGAGCAAGCGCAGCCCGACCCCGAAGTGCGCGGCGTCTGGTTGACCAATATTGACAGCGAAGTGCTCTTTTCTAAAGACAACTTGGCTGAGGGGGTGCAGCGACTCAAGGCACTAAATATCAACACCCTCTATCCCGTCGTGTGGAACATGGGGTACACGCAGTATCCCAGCGCGATCGCGGAGCGCTGGCTGGGTAAAAAGCAACGGCTCTGGCCCGGCGAAAACCCCCAATTTGAGCGCGAACAGGGCGATCGCGACATGCTGCGAGAGCTGATTGAGCTGGCCCATGCTGAAGGCATGGCGGTGATTCCCTGGTTTGAGTTTGGCTTTATGGCTCCGGGCGAGTACGCCCTACACGACGAGCATCCCGACTGGTTTACCCAGCGGCAAGACGGCACCGCCGAGATTCCGATGGGGGCAGAAACCTTCACCTGGATGAATCCCTTCCATCCACAAACCCGACGGCTGCTGCTATTTCTCATGGCGGAAGTACTCGACAACTACGAGGTTGAGGGCATTCAGGTCGATGATCACCTGGGCCTGCCGGTCGATATGGGCTACGACCCCTACACCACGGCGCTCTATCAGCAATCCCATGGGGGCGATGCCCCGCCGACTGACATCAACGACCCCGAGTGGATGCGCTGGCGCGCCGATAAAGTTAGCGAATTCATGGGCGACGTGCGTCGGGTGATCGATCAGCGCCGTCCCGGAGCGCTGCTGTCGGTCTCACCGAATCCTTACCCGTTTTCCTACGCGAAATATTTGCAAGACTGGCCCAGTTGGGAAGCCGCTGGCTGGCTGGATGAAGTCATCGTCCAGATCTACCGCGATGATTTGGATCGCTTTGTCTGGGAACTCAATAAGCCCGCCACGCTCGCGTCGCGTCGCCGCACGGTCACGAGCATCGGCTTGCTCAGCGGCTTACGCGGTCGCCCCACTGATGTAGATCTGCTGACCTCACAGCTCGCCGCCCTGCGCGATCGCGGCTATGCGGGGGTGTCTTACTTTTTCTATCAAAGCCTGTGGCCACCGGGACGTGAAACGTTTGAGGAGCGCGATCGACAGTTCAAAGCCTCGTTCACCAATGCCGTCGCGCGGCCCGATGCAGTCATTAGTGACGGCCTGTAAACGTCACAAAGATAATGCCTTAGCCGCCAGAGTAGGTTCGTCGCTCTGCAAAGGCTGCAGCATGTGGGCAAATGCCTGCTCTTCACAGAAGAAGTACGCATCAATATCCGAACAGTTGGCGGGTAGAAGGTGATTGCCCCGCATACCTTCTCTAGATTAAGCAGCGAATAGGATTGAGCAATACTTTTGGGAGGCAATTTTTGACGAAAGACATAAACAATTGATGCCAATTTAACGCCATAAGGTTTATATCGGATTGCTTCAACTAAACTTCAGTCTCACCATTTTGCCTATATAGAAGAATTTTCATTGAACCGTTGAATTGCTCATGTGGACGTTGCACTGGGTCATTAAGATTAAGCACTTGAAAGCGAACTCGTTTACCAATTTCCGCGACTTTGAAGATATCTTCAATCGGTTCTAATGAGATCTCCGGTATGCGAATCAGTCCAGGGACCCCATCAACTTCAACGAAGAGACCATAAGGTTTTATCCGAGTCACAATGCCCTCATAAACATTGCCAACAACAATAGATCTGGGCATGACTTTAATAGTTAACACTTCAAACAACTGGATGCGAACCAGCAACTCTCATTAAAATTGGCCAGACATCCGCGTTCCGGGGTATTTATTTGTCATGCGTCTCGTGCGTGCTGGATGTCGCAATGAGCAAAGAAATGTACACTGTTTTCTTCGCCGTCTTCAATAAAGCGAGCAATCTTGTTAAGCGGCATTGAAATTCCACCACTGTCGTCAACGAGAAAGGCACAAGTCGCTGTTGTCCGCTCCGGGATTGTTACCTGCAGGTCTGGATGGTCAAGCATGTAATCGTCGTAGTCAATCCAATAGAAGTAATTTTTGGTTGCTTCGCGAATGACCTCACCGACATATGCCCCTCCGTAGAGTACCGTACTATCCCATTCGGTGACGTCGAGTTGTTCTTTGTGGCGGTGTAAATAAAGGAGGTAGTTGTCAACAATCTTGAGACTGTCATGCGAGAGATCGAGTTCGGAGCGATCTAGCTTTTCGGGAAAGCAAATTAGATTTGTATCCTTAAAAGCGCCAGCGAATGCCGCCGCGAACTCGCGAAATACGTTGTCAATCTCAGCCATCAATTTGATTCCCGATCACCTCCGTACATAGTCCTATAGTACTCAACCGATGACTTGTTGAAGGTTGATGTGCATTGGAATTGTTATGCGGCTTCACTACGCAGCAGTCTGGAATCACCATCTGAAGCAATCGCTTCAAAACAGGAGTCCATTTCAACAAAAAGCTCCCAATAATCTTTATTGTGTCGTGCTACTAATATCTGAATAAATAAGTCTTCTAATTGAGAGTTTCGCTTACCTTTCCAAAGCGTGTCAGCTAAAGCGACACAAATCTCCTCAAAAGAACATTCCATTGTTTTCCATTGACCATGAGAGCGACAACATCGAGCAATTTTTGGATCAACTCCGTGAGTAATTAGCAGCGTTTCACCATCGGCTTCGTGATTGTTGCCTTTAGCAATCAACTCCCTTGGATGAAGGATCTTACCTGCATCATGAAATGCAACCCCCAAACGGAAAAAGTTTTCGTCGAACTGTATCTGTAAGTCATGCAGCTTTAAGATCAACAACTCAGCTGCTTCTCCAACTAACTTGACGTGAAGCAGTAATTTCGACGATGCTCCCAATTCTCGAAGAAGCTGGTAAGCTTCATAAACTGTTTGAAAGGTTTTGGTCTGGCTATTCATACAGCAATTTTCACTATAAGATACAATGGAAAGTACTCTGATTATCCGAAATAACTCTGTCGATCATTTCAAGGCAGTTTGACTTTGAATACTGGTGGAAAAGCTTTGCGTAACGGTCCTCACTTAATAGAGTTAGCCGCATAACAATATTAAGTGGATAGATAGTTTAGATTTCTCACTCCCACGAAGGTGGACATACCTAAACTATCGGAATGTCTACTCTAACAGCTAAGATCGTGAGAAACTTTCTGCGTATTATCCAGATCTTAGGATGTAGCAGATTCGGGTCAGAGTGCGATAGGGTTTTATCACAAATGACAAGCCTGGAGATCGCAGCTCCCCACTAGCGCTACATTGCTCCGACGCTCACACCCCTGTTTAGAAAAGACGATCGCGAGCCTCCTCAACCCAATCAGCCACACAGTCCGCTGCCAACACAATCAGCGTTGCCGTTTCAAACGTGGTGCAGACAGCAGTGGACTGCTGCATAATCGGCGCTGCCCCCTGAACCAAAGGCTGCACAGCGGTGCTAGTGATCGGTTCATACTGCTGCAGCCAAGAACTGTTCGCCACAATATCTGGCTGAAAAGCAGTGCGATCAAGCAACCAAAAGTTGATGTCGTAGGCCGCGATCGTCCCCAACAAAACATCCGGATCAGTCGTGTATTGCGCCTCGATCAGACGCTCGACGCGCTGCCGAAACTCGCCATAATAGCCCTGGTGATAGGCGATCGCATGTTCGGGTGACACCAGCACCGTTCGTGCTGCTAGCATCGGCAGATTGCTCGCCTCCGTCGAGAGCGACGCGATGACGCTATCCACCGGCTGCGCCGCAAAATACTCATAGACCAGGCGATTGGGCGAAAAGTCGTAGTATCCCACCTTGGGAAAGCGTGGGAAAAAGAACAGCGGATATCCCAGAAGCAGCACGAATAGCAGGCCGATCAGAACGGTAAAGAGCGATCGCTGACGACTGCGGGGTAAGACGCCCCAACCGGGCGGCGGGCGCAGTTTAGCCCACAGTGCTGCCAGCACCCTGGCCACATCATCCACAATGATCACCCAGCTGATGCCCATGGTGAGGGCCGCGATCGCGCGGATGGTGTGACTGCTATAGCGGCTCGGCAGATGCAGTTGAAACAGCAGCAGATGCGACAGCGCAAACAAGCCCAGCGACGCGATCAGCAACTGCAGCAACACATCACTTTTGCGATTCACCAAAGCCCGCCAGCGACTCTTGATCGGCAGCACCAGCAGCAGCGGCAGGGTGAATCCAGCAATGATGGTGGCAGGGGTAAAGCCCCGCTCGTGAAACAGGCCGCTGCGTCCCTGCAGCCAATAGTCAATCCCTGATCGAAAAAAGGCATTGCGCCCCCCCGGCTGAAATTCCGCCATCGCGATCGCCTCGGCCCGACTAATCACCGCGCCAAAGTCTGCCTGTCCCCGCGTCCACAACAGCAAGCCCGCCACGCCAGCGAAACCCACCGTAAACAGCACATAGGGTTGCCAGCGCCGCAACAGGGAGAGCTTGCCTGCCTGCCACTGTAGTAGTCGCAGCGCCAGCACCCCAAGGGAAATCAAGGCAATTTGCGGATAAAACAGCGCCTGCAGTCCCAAACACAGCAAATAGAGCAGCGGCTTTTCGCGAATCAGGTAATAGAGAAAGGCAAACAGCAGCGGATATAAAAACGCCCTCGGCGTGGCTGAGGCATGCTCGCTGGAATACCACAGGCTTTGACTCAGGCTGACGGATGAGATGAAGCCCGCCAACGGCAGCGAAAACAGCTCGATCACGATCCAGTAGGCATAGCTGACAGTGATCAGACTGAGAAAAAAGGGCAGGACTTTACCCAGGGTGAACGGATGGACGCCCAGCCCAGCCCCGAGCTGGTATAGCCACCGGTAACCCAAGGGCGCGACACCCTCAAAATAATCGGCAATCAGATCCTGAGGAAACAGCGTGGGATCAACAAATCGCTGCATCCAAAAAATGTGCTGTCGCGCATCATCTTGCACCATATACTCGCCCGCAAAAGCTTGCTGCAGCGCCAGCACCCCATACAGCGCCGCGATCGCCAAACTTACCCCAAACCAAACCCATTGACTGCGGCGAGCGATTCCCGTCAGATATTCAAATAGATGGGCTGGCGGCGGGGCCGGGGTCTGAGACATAAACCTCATCCAGATTTAGGGCTGGAGTTTTCACCGCGGCTTGCACCTCACCGCCTGCGGCACCTCTCCTTGCTAAGGAGAGGTTGAAAACATTCCGGTTCCTCCCATGACTTTTCGCAAAACCTGCCCGAAGGGCTGAGGAGAAGCTAGGTGAGGTGCTAAAACGATTGTTTTCATGATGGTCTTGGTTTCAAAACCGATTGTCAGCGGACTGAGCTTTCCACCATAGCCGCTATAGGTCGCCTTTTTTGGGGTTCCAGCTGGCCGATCGCATATAGCCTTCCAGAAAGGGCAGGCCACCGATCGCGGGCAGAAAGTACCGCGAGGTACACAACAGGCCCAGCGCCGCCCCCGTTGCCGCATCAAAATAGGGGGCATAGAAAAAGACCAGCGCCGCATCGCGCGTGCCGACCCCAGCAAAGGTAAGGGGCAGCAGCCCGGCGAGAATGGCTAGGGGCGACAGGGCCAAATTGGTCAAAAACGGCACCCAGGCATTCAACGCCAGAATAAAAAACCAGATTTGCAGCAGGTGTAGCAGCCAGATGAAGACAGAGCTGCCGGTAACTTTTAGCAGCTGGAGGCGATCGCGCCAAAAATAATCGTGCATTTCGGCCCAGGCTACCTGCAGCTGCTTGAACCGGAGCTTGAGCTTTTTCGGCGCAATAATCTGACCCAGTTGAAAGAACAGATCGGCGAATCGGGTCGAGGCCAAGAGTGCAATACCGATCGCCAGTCCGCCAAAAATGCCCAGCCCCATCAGCCAAAAGAAGGCGTCTTTTTGCGGATACAGCCCTAGACCCAGCAAACACCAGAGCAGCAACGATAGCATGTCACAGGCTTTTTCAAACACCACGAGCGACAGTGCCAGAGAGCCGCTGAGATGACCGCGATCGCGCATGAAATAGGCTTTGGCAATGTCCCCGGCCTTAGACGGCAGTACCATATTGAGGGAACTCGCCGCCAAAATCAGCTTATTGGCCTCCCAGCGGGTCAGCGTACTTTGAGGCGGCATCAAAAACTGCAGGCGTTGGGCGGTCAGCAGCGTAATCGGCACCACCATGCCCAGGCTGACCACCATCCAAAAGCCGTTGGCGGTTCTGAAAACCGCGATCAAACTCTCGAACTCAATTTTCCAATAGAGAATGACCAGAATTACGAGGCTAACGGCGATGGAAATCAGGCGTTTCATGGGGGAGGGAGTGGAGGGTAGAGGGTTTGGGGGAGGGAGGGTGGAGGGCTAGAGGGTACGGTGAATGGTTAGGGGTTGACCGGGAGCTAGGCTGGGCAGGCGATCGCTAACATCGAGCCAGGGCTGCAGCTGACCGACTTGAAAGACCCGACTCACCACTACATAGATCGAGGTTTGGTGACCGCTGATGCCGACTGATTCTACGGCGGGCCAGCTCTCAGCTCTCAGCTCATCAGTAACTCGCCACTGGCCCTCCTGCCAGGTGAGCTGCCGTAAAAATTGCAGAGGCGCTTGCTGCTTGCCAGTGATCAGCACCTTTTGCAAGAGACTGCGCACGAGATTGGGCGAAAAGCGCCCCAGCGTCAGGTTAACGAATCGCAGCACCAGCAGCTTCAACGGCGTCATTTGGGTTTGTTTGGCCCAGCCCATCTGCCCGCGAATCATGATCTGCGCTGCCTCCACTTCAAACTCATAGTCGGCCAGCAGATGACCGACCGCGTTTTTAACCTGGCCGCCCTGGCGCACCTGCACCGATAGCTGGGTATCAGACAGCACCAGTTCACCCTGACGAAACAGCTTGAATACGCCACCCTTATTCAGGGCAATGTACAGTTCGGTGTCGGCGCGGCGATCGATCAAAATGCCCGCCTGCTTTAGCCAGAACTGGCCAGTCGGGCGCGGTGAGGGCAGGGGGCGATCGCGGACAAAATCCTGCCAGGCCAGCAAATAGTTCCACACGTGGTGGCCAACAATGTGGTCATCGGCGTAGCAGGGCTGCTTACCGCGCGCCAAGCCAGCGAGAAAGGCATCATTCACGCTGAGGGCCGGGGGATACCACTGCCCCATCAGCTCAAACCCGTGAGGAAAGAAGTTGTAGGTATTGCGGCTGCCATACTCGCCGCCAAAGGAGCCGTCGGGATGCACGAACTGCGCCGCTAGATCCACCGCCTGAATCAGAATTTTGCGCACATCATCGCGGGGCTGCAGCGACTGCAGCCGGGCCAGGCAGGAAATCGTCAGGGTGTGATAGCCCGGATCAAACCCGCCGTATTCTTGAAACCACCCTTCGGGGCTTTGCCAGCTCAACAGACGCTCTAGCCGCTGAGCCTGCTGTTGCTGCCAGCGGGTCGTTTGCTGCAGGTCACCCAGCAGCTGTAGACACAGCACGATCAGCGCTTCGTGATTGGCGAGCTGGCCGCTTTCGCGATGCTCGGCCAGCCAGGTGGCCCGCTGGTCAAAAAAGCGCAGCAGTCCCTCGTCCTGCAGCCCCAGCAGCCGATAGCTTTCTAAAAACGCATAGAGTGAAAAGGCCGCCGCGCCGCTGGCTCGCTCAAAGGGAAAGTAGTCATCACAGGCCCCGTCGCTATGGGCACTGGTCGCCGCGTAGTGCATGGCCGCGATCGCCCAATCGCGCATGGCGGGCTGCTGATAAAAAGGATTGTCGGGCAGATCGAGGTGGTAGGCCAGGGCCAGCGGCAAGGCAAATTCCTGCGACATGCCGCTGGGAAAGTCGATGATTTTGTATTGCCAGAAGTTGCGATCGCCGCAGCCATAGGTAGGGCTGTGGCGATTGCGATCCATCAGGGTCAGAATCTTGGGAATTTCGGCCAGGGCCGATTGGGCAAACAGATTACGGCTCATGAGAGGGGCGCTGGGGCTGAGTCCAGTTCAGACGACGAAAGTGCAGCTGGTTGTCTTCCAGAATTTTGCGGTTCACCGCCAGCAGGTCGGCCACTAAACCCAAAATCCACAGTTGAAAGCCAATCAGCATCAAGATGGCGGCCAAAATCAGGCTTGGCACGTGGGAGCGCGGCGTGCCGCCAAAATACAAAATGAGCCAGCGCACGCCAAGCAAAAAGCCGAAACTAAAGGGCACCGAGCCCGCAAAGAGGAAAAACCGCAGCGGGCGGTAGGTCATAAAAATGCGCAGGATGGTAAAGAGCGATCGCTGCACATAGGACGGAATGCTTTTGACCAATCGCGAGGGGCGCAGATAGCCGTTGGTGCGCACGGGCACTGACTCGACCTTCATACCGCGCTGGCCGGCCTGAATAATCGTTTCGAGGGTGTAGGTGTATTCGTTAAAGACGTTGAATTTGAGCGCCGCCTCGCGACTAAAGGCCCGAAAGCCGCTGGGCGCGTCGGGAATTTGGGTGTTGCTGGCAAGCCGCACGACCCAGCTGCCGAAGCCCTGCAGCCGTTTTTTCAACGGTGAAAAGTGAGGAATGTCGTTGATTGGGCGCGCGCCCAACACCATGTCAGCCTCCCCCTGCAGAATGGGGACAATCAGCTTAGGAATATCGGCCGCGCAATACTGATTGTCGGCATCGGTGTTGACGATGATATCGGCTCCCGCTCTGACTGAGGCTTCAACCCCTGCCATAAATGCCTTCGCCAACCCCTGGTTGTAGGGAAACTGCACCACATGCTTGACGCCACAGGCTCGCGCCACTTCCACAGTGCGATCAAGACTGCCATCATCGATGATCAGCCATTCCACACAATCCACGCCGGGCAGGCTCTGGGGCAGTTCGGCCAGGGTCACCCCCAGGGTGGCTTCTTCGTTGTAGCAGGGAATCTGAATGATGAGCTTAACCATGCCGGGTACATCGGGCGGACAGAAAGAACATCGTTGGCCGCGGTAATTCGTCAGCATCCATCATCGCCTACGGGGGCACATTCAGCCGGAGCGATCGCAGAAAAGTTGCGCGGAAGGGGGCCGGGGAGCCGCGATTCTCAAGGTTAGGATTTCGGCATCGTAAGAAAGCGGAGGAGCTGGAGAGCCGGAAGGGCCAGATTTGTCGTCTTATTTCAGAGCATCAGGGTTGTTTACCGCTCGCCCCATGTCCACTCATGAGCCAGCACCCACATCCAGAAGCATTCGCTTTTTGAGTGCATCCCAATTTTGTATTTCGAGTTCTGATCGCAGGCAAGATGTCCGCCCTAAACGCACTGATGAATTTATAAATCCGGGATGTGCTCGGCTTTTCACACTTCTTGCTCCCTCTACCCTCTACCCCGTCGCTCCCCTGCCCCTCTGCCCGGCAGCTCCCGCTTGCCTCTTCAGCGATCACTTAAACCGACTCAACG
Source organism: Cyanobacteria bacterium J06626_4 (assembly GCA_038523235.1). Lineage (GTDB taxonomy): Bacteria > Cyanobacteriota > Cyanobacteriia > Phormidesmidales > Phormidesmidaceae > Halomicronema. Next base: position 17,920 of record JBCBJQ010000044.1, on the reverse strand, counting down.
CCGACACGCTGACCGTTGTGATGCCCACGCCGATGAGCTGCACCGCGTTCAGCATTTCTTGAATCGCAACCCACGCCAACACCACCGTCAAAGCTGGATTGGCCGATCCCACCATGGCAGCAGTGGTGGCACCGACGTATTTAATGCCCAAGTTGTAGAGCATATGCCCTGCAAACGTGACCACCCCCGAAATCAAGCTAGCAATCCAAATCGGCTGCCAGGCCAGATCTTGCGTGTTGGCGAGGGGCCAAATAATTAGACAAAGGGCCGACAGCAGCAGCGTGATGGCAAAGCTCACCCAGGTATAGGTGAGCGGATGCAGGTAGTCGAAGCTCTTTTGGGCATTGACGGTATACAGGGCGTAGGCGACGCCGCTGGTGATGCCTAGAACCACGCCCCAAGTGCTGCCACCGCCGCTCCACTGCTCACTGGGAATGGTCAACAGACTACCCAACAGCACGCCGCCGATGATGGCCCACCGCATGGCGCTCGGCTTTTGGCCGAAAAAATGCCAGGACAGCAGCGCCGTAAAAATTGGAAAGGTGAAAAACAGGGTAAGGGCGATCGCGGTGGCAATCAGACCGATCGCAACGTACAGCAACGCCAGATAAGTAAACATCAGCGTGCCCCCCGCGAGGGCGTGCCACAGAGCCCGGCGCTGAGTGGGGTGCGCCAACTGCCGCACGTCTCGCCAAATGGGCGGATGCAGCCGTGTGGTCAACAGGCCCATAAGCGGCACCGCGAGCACCATGCGCAGCAGCAGCAGAAAGAACGAGTTATGCAACGTCGGCGCTACAAAGCCCCCGGTGACGCCGACGCCCACGAGGGTTTGCTCTGCAAACAAAATCCGCACGACGACATTTTGAACGCAGAAAAATATCGAAGACAGCAGTACTAAAACGAAGCCCAGCAATGAATGTCTTCCCCTTTAGGCCGAATGAAGCTGTGAAATAGTTGGCCGCGACATGAACTTCAGGGCGATCGCCGAATCAAACCGTCGCCGCTGATCCTGAAGTGCGTTCGACCTCAAGCGTCACAGCAATCTATGTGGAGTCTAAGCGATCGCAATAGAAAACGTCGCAGTTCTAGCCAATGGAAGGTGACGGGCGATCGCGGCGCAGCCGGCAGCTGCTAACCCTGACAAGAGAGTGGCCCCAAAAATAGCGTCGCGATCGCAGGAGTTGGGCTCTGCCCCACCTTCACCCACAATCGTCTATTCCAGAAATTTATTTGGGCGTGACCCTGCAAATTGGAGTATTCCATGAAATAACGGATGCAAGAACCTGGTTTCTGAGCACCGGTCAACCATCTGCGACCAGTTTTTCATAGAAACCGGGTTCTTCAGGTGAGATATTTTTATTGTGGATGACTCTGGGTGAAAGAGCCTAGATCTGCTCCCACATCACCCGTAAGCCACCAGGCAGGGTCTTGGCGATTTCCTTCGCTTTTTCGGTGGAAATTGATTCTCTCGCGGCGGAGAATACCGCGACGACGACAGCCTCAGCCGTCACGTTTTTCGGCACCCCGCCTTCTTGCTTGATGCGACGCAAAAACAGCTCATCATCAATTTCCAGCGGGGGGCGAAAGCGACTTAAAAAAGACACGATCGGATTGTCATCGCGCCAGAGATCGGCAATGTCAGCATCCTTAAAAGCGGCTTCGGTGCTTTCATCCGTCTCGGTAGTCATCAGGTCTCGCATGGTGCGAAACACAATGGTGGTTAAATCGCGGGCATCGTAAATGTCAGGCAGGCTGGCACGCTGCATCACTTTTTCGAGAAAGGCTCTTTCCTGTGGGCTGAAACTCTCTGCCATGATGCTTTTCTGCTCCCGTTTACGGTGTTTAACTGAGGTCAAACCGGCGCTCAGTCTTTGGAGTGATGCTATCACGCACCCTCGACACCATCACCTAAATTTTGTTACGCCCAATACCAGATCAGCAGTGTCTGAGGCATCTGACGGACGGCCAAGGTCAGGCGGGTGATGCGGGTCGCGACGCCCCTTGGCAGAGGAATGCTTGGCAGAGGAATGACATTACTCAGGCGCGGCATCGGCTTGCCGCCACATATAGAGCGCCAGGTAAGAGCGGTAGGGTGCAAAATGAGCCGCGGTGCGCGTCGTTTTGCGCCGGGCACTGGTCAGTCGCTCCAACGTTTTGCGGGCGGTCGTGTCGCCATCGGGCCAGATATCGGGATCACCAAAATAGAAGAGGTTAATCATATCAGCCGTCCACTGACCCACCCCCCAAATTTGAACCAGTCGCTGCGTGCGATCGCCGGTGGCCATGCCCCCCAACACCTCGACATCCAGCTCTCCTGCTAGGGCCGCTGCCGCGATCGCCCCCAGCGCTTTCGCCTTGGCTCGCGACAAGCCACAGTCGTGCAAGGTTTGTGGCTCAGTGGTGGCGAAATGCTCGATCAAAGCTTGGCCATCAGCCCGCTCGACCACTCGCCCCCAAATACTGGCCGCCGCCTTGATCGACAGCTGTTGCCCCGCCACTGCCCGGCACAAGCGTTCGGCTAGGGGGACCTCCTGATGCGGCTGCAGTTCAATCGGGTCAGTGCGCGCGATCGCCTCAGCTAAAACCGGACTCAGATCCTGGGCGATGGTAATAAAGCGATCTTGGATCTCGGACGCAGCGTTCATAGGCACCGGAGGCCGACTTAAGTTTTCTCAGAATAGATCGGCTTGAGTCGGGAGGAACCGCGAGATGAGCGGCCATCGCTGGCGTTTTTCATAATTCAAAGCAGGGGCAAAAGCGGCCCGATACTGGGTGAGCTATCTTCGGGAACCCCAGATACAGAGACGATACCGCCGTTGCCGGCGCTGGCGATGCAGCGGCCAGAGACCACGGCAGAGTCGCGCTGCCCTCCTGAACTATGTGCTCAATCGGCAACGCGCTTTTGAGGATCTGCACTGAGCTTTCAGCGGTACACTAGAGAGCCAAGTCACTGTGCAACCTTAGCTAAATCAGGGAGCGCCAATGACGATAATGATGATGCTGCGAGTCTAAGAACGGTATGGGCAAACAACGGCTGCTGCTAGCGATGATTTTTGGCCTCGCGATCGCCGCGATCGTACTCATTTCCGCTACCCCGACGCGGCTGGGGCTGGATCTGCGCGGTGGCACTCAGCTGACACTGCAGGTCGAGACCACCGAGAAAATTCCCACCCTCACCGAGACGGACTTAGAAGCCGTGCAGCGAGTGATTTCTGACCGCGTCAATGAGTTGGGCGTGTCGGAAACATCGGTGCAAATTTTGGGGCAAAATCAGCTGCTGGTGCAGCTGCCGGGGGTGAGCGATCCGGAACAGGCCCAGCGCGTGCTGGGGGAAACGGCACAGCTCGAATTTCGGTCGCAGAAGCCCGAAACCAACCAGCAATTTCAAATTGAAAATCAGATTTTGCAGCAGCATCAGCTCGAACTGCTCACGCTCCAGCAAGCAGCCGAAACGGGCAATCAAAGCTTGTTGAACGCCACGACGGCTGACCCCGACAGCACACCGGTACCGGCCGAGTTAGAACAGCAGATTCAGTCAGTGCAAACCGCAATTCGCGAGAGCAATCGGGCCATTCGCGAATTGTTCGCCCCGGCCGCCTTGACCGGCGAGCGACTGACCGATGCCTATGCTCAGCCGCGCCAGGGCGGCAACCAGTGGGAGGTCGTCTTAGACTTCGATGCCGCGGGCGGCAATCAGTTTGCCGAGCTCAGTCGCAACGTGGCCGGTACGGGCCGCAGTCTGGGCATCTTTTTAGACAATCGCCTGATCAGTGCCCCGACAGTAGACGTGCGATACGCCGAAACGGGCATTACCGGAGGGGCCGTCATCTCAGGCAACTTTGACGCCGAAGGGGCAAGTGACTTAGCCATTCAGCTCCGAGGCGGGGCCTTGCCCTTGCCCGTTGCCGTCGTCGAGACCCGCACCGTCGGGCCGACCCTGGGCCAAGACAGTATTCGCCGCAGCCTGTACGCCGCGATCGTCGGCTTGGTGTTGGTGCTGATTTTCATGGCGGTTTACTACCGGCTACCGGGCGTGCTCGCCGATATTGCCCTGGTGGTATATGCCCTGCTGACCTTCGCCGCGTTCAATGCCTTTGGCGTGACCCTGACGCTGCCCGGCATCGCGGGCTTTATTTTGAGTATTGGCATGGCCGTCGATGCCAACGTGCTGATTTTTGAACGCACCCGCGAAGAGCTGAGAAGCGGCAAAACCCTCTATCGGTCTGTAGAATCGGGCTTTTACCGAGCCTTTTCGAGCATTCTTGATAGCAATGTCACCACCCTGATTGCCTGCGCCGCCCTCTTTTGGTTTGGCGCTGGTTTAGTGAAAGGATTTGCGCTGACGCTCGCCATTGGCGTGGTCATTAGCTTGTTTACCGCCGTCACCTGCAGTCGTACGCTGCTGTTCGTTTCCTTGGGGTTACCCCAATTTCGCAAGCCGGAACTCTTTTGCCCCGGTCTGTCCACCACCGCTCCTTCGAACTCATGAAGCTAGATATTATTCGACAGCGACCGTTCTGGTGGTTGATTTCCAGCCTATTCATTGTGGCCAGCCTGATTGGCATGGTGATTAGCTGGCAGCAATTGGGAGCACCGTTGCGCCCGGGTCTCGACTTTGCGGGCGGCACCCGCATCCAGATCGTGCGCGATTGTGCCCAGGCTGACTGCACTGCGCCAATTGACTCGGCTGATGTGCGAGCCTTGTTGGCGCAACAGGGTTTAGAAACCGGGGTGATTCAGGTGGCAGGAGACGACGGTCAAAGCGTCTCTATCCGCACCCGCAACCTCGACGTTGATGAAGAATCGACCCTGCGTGCGGCCCTCGCGAGCACCTTCGGGCCGCTGGATAATCAATCGACGCAAATCGATTCGGTGGGGCCGGTGATTGGTCAACAGCTGTTTGCCTCAGGTTTGATTGCGCTGATTGTGGCCTTTGCCGGGATTGTCATTTACCTCAGCGTGCGGTTTCAGCTCGACTATGCCTTGCTGGCGATCGTGGCGCTGCTGCATGATGTGGTGATTACCATGGGCCTGTTTGCCTGGCTGGGGCTCTTGCTGCAGGTGGAGGTCAACAGCCTGTTCATCGTGGCGCTGCTGACCATTGTCGGCTTCTCAGTGAACGATACCGTCGTCATTTACGATCGCATCCGCGAAAATATCAAACTGCATCCCGAGCGTCACATTAACGACCTAGTAGATGATGGCGTCAATCAGACCCTGACCCGCTCCATCAACACCAGCCTGACGACCGTCTTGCCTCTCGTGGCGATCGTCCTGTTTGGGGGCGAAACCCTGAAATTCTTTGCCTTGGCGTTAATTACGGGCTTCTTGGCGGGGGCCTATTCCAGCATTTTTGTCGCGAGTACGTTGCTGGCCTGGTGGCGCGTCCAGTCTGGTCAGGCCATTGCCGGTCTGCCTGAGGCGGGGCAACCCGTCGAAGAAACGCCTTGATTCGGTCAGAGCCGTCTGTTGGTTGAAAATCCCTGTGCAGCCTGAAGCTTCCCCCCCCAATACGGCACGGATGCTGGCCCTAAGGCGCGTTTGGATGCGGCGTTGGTGGCTGGTGACGCTGGGGCTGTGGGCCACCGCTGGGATGATGAGCATTTGGAGCCTCAGACGCACCTGGCAGCAGGCCGCAGAACACTTTACCTGGGCCGCCATTCGCTACGGGTTGGCATTTAATCGGCTCGCGGCAGCCGGTCTGGGGCTGTGTGTGGGGCTAACCGTCGCCCTGCTGGTGAAAGAAGCGCGCTTCTTAATGTTTGGCCTCACGCCCCAAGAACGGCGTGATCTGCTCAAAGCCCTGCAGAAGCGACCTTGAAAATGGCAGGCTGAGCCGTAGCGGTGTGACAGAATTCAGAATTCGGAATGCGGAATTGAGAGGCTGGTTAAATAGCGACCAGGGAAGACTACTGCTAGGTAACGTCAGTTCGGGTTAGATATTTCCCCTCCTGGGAGGGGCTAAGGGGTGGGTGGATCGCTAGTTAGCGCGACTGATCGGCCCCCACCCCGCCTTTGGTACCCCTCCCGAGAGGGGATTTGAGGCTCAATCGGCGGGTAAAAGCGTTACTTATTCTGATCCCGAACTCAGGTTAGGTAGGCATCATGAGACGCCGGATACCGCTTCTCTGCAAATCTTGCTTTTCAGCCCCCAGGCTCCCCGACGTTACAAAGAGGGTATTGGGCCTTCGATCGCTCAAAATGGCGATTATTTCCACATCAAAATTGCTGGGAGTCATGAGCAAATCGTGAAACCCTTGTGAGGCTTGAAATCCAGAATATTGGCAATAAGACCCTAGAAAAACTTCAGCATAGAAAAAGTAAATCAGGCTACAAAATCTCTGTCAAATAGACATGAGCGCTCTCGCTTAGCTGAACGTACAAGCTGAAAATAAATGAACTTCTGGATAGGCAAATGAACTTTGCCTGAACTTTTCCCCATAGACGCATCAAATAAGTTCAGGCAATCTATTAATCAAATGAATTCGTTGCGAGTCACCAGATTAATTTCTAGAGTTCCCCTCTAGCTAAATTTTTAAAGGACTTCATGCTGCCAGCTTCTTATCAACCAGATTGGTTTAAGGAAAGTTTTCTACGGGCGATCGCGCGCCCGCTCAACCAACAGGACTCGATGTCTGGAGAAATATTTGGTTTGTCTAGATAAGGCTATTGTCTGAACAAACAATTGTTCGCCTAAAACAGGGCCTGTTGTCGAAAACAAGATCGAATTGTACGGAAAAGGAAAGCACTGCTGTTGTTGTATGGTGCGGCGCTTGCTTTTTCTGAAACTTTTTGATGGGAAAAATTGGGCAGTTTTTGTCGTGCTTTAGGTGCCTTGCTCAGCCTTGAACAGTCGCTGACGGCTGTTCCCACTTAAAGGAGTTTCTGCCATGCGTCGTACATTTGCGATGAGAGCCACCCTCAGCTTGATGGCCGCTTTATTAGTTGGTCAAGCACTAACCAGAGCTGACGATCCCGAACCAGCGAGCGAAACCAATGTTCTTTGCCAAGAGCTTGATGAAATTGAACAATTCAGCGAGTCGAGAGTCGTGCCGTATCTCGTGAATGAATACTATGCTGGCTTGAGGTATGACCAGTTTGCCTCGGCGATATCGACTCAGTGCCGCACCCATTTGGGTGCTCTACAAGAGGCAGACAGAATTACCAATGTCGCTCCGAGAGATAATTCCTGCGACAGTCTGAGATCTGAGATCGCTGGCTCGTTTGACTTGGATAAGCAAGGGTTCAGGCGGCTAGCAACCAGGGTTTATCGAGATTGTCGAACTCTCTTGCCCGAGTTAGCTCAGCTTTGGCAAAACACCAAGGCTCGCAACGCATCTCTGGATTTCGATATCCTGCATCCTTGCGATCAGCTAAGGCGCAAACAGGAACTCAGACAACCGATTGAAGATTGGGTCAGCCGCTCTGGCGTGGAACACTTTGCCAATAGCATTCTGCAATACTGTCCTGATTATGTGGTCGTCTTGGCGGCGATCAATGACCCGCTGCAAACTTCGATTGACTTTTACAACCCAGAGTTTGAGCGCAAACCAGCCTGTGAAAAGCTGACAATTATTGACCGTGACCCTAATAAAGACTTGGTGGCCTACATTCGGGAGTCGGGAGTTGCAGATTTTGAAGCGGCGATCGCCAGTACCTGTCCGGGCTACCAAAACGCCCTCAATGAAGCGCGTTAAGGATTGGCGCAGTTAATTCGTTCTTGCCGGAACTGTGCACCGGTTGTGAATGCGTACTGGTTGTTTAATGGGTACACAGTTCCTCGGCAAGACAGATGGCTGCTTCCTCTCGTCTGCGTGCTATAAAGGGCGTGCTATCAGGAGCTTGGGGTGATTCGTGGAGCTGCAGGTTAGTCAGTTTTATAAGGCATCAAATCCGAGCCGACCGATCGCCGATGCTCGCTACTACATCAACTTTTCGGATGTGCGGGGCGGCGACATTGTGGAGGAGCTGGCGCGCACGATTACCGTGATTTCGCCGGATGAATCGACCACGCAGCTCTTGACCGGGCATGTAGGTTCGGGCAAATCGACGGAACTGTTTCGCCTGCGAGATCAGCTGGAGCAGGCGGGCTTTCACGTGGTCTATTTTGAATCCGATGTGGATTTGGAGTTGGCGGATGTCGAGGTGACGGACATTTTGCTGGTGATCGCGCGGCAGATCAGCGCCAGTTTAGAAAAGGTGGGTATTGCGCTGCAGCCGGGCTACTTTCAACGGTTGTTTCAAAGCATTTCGGACACGCTGCGGATGCCGATGGAAATTTCGGACGTGAGCCTGTCGGTGGGGATTGCCAACATCACCGCCCAGTCGAAAGAAAGCACCGACTTGCGCAGTCAGCTCCATCAATATTTAGAGCCGCGCACGAAGAATATTTTGGATGCGATCAATCAGGAACTGCTCGATCCGGCGATCGCGCAACTCAAAGCCCAGGGTAAAGCCGGACTGGTGGCGATCGTGGACAACCTCGATCGCGTCTTCCCCAACCCGAAGCCGAGCGGTCGATTTCAGCCGGAGTATCTGTTCGTCGATCGCGGCGAACAGTTGAAGCGGTTGAACTGCCATGTGCTATACACGATTCCCCTGTCGCTGGCATTTTCGAATGATTTACCAATTTTGATTAATCGCTTTGGGGTGCGACCGTCGGTGTTGACGATGGTGCCGACCCACAACATTAGCGGCCAGATCAATGACGTGAGTCTGGGCAAGCTGCGGCAAATGGTGCTGGCGCGGGCGTATCCCGAGCTGTCGGCGGGCGATCGCCTGGCCCAAATCACCCAAGTTTTTGACACCCCTGACACCCTCGATCGCCTTTGCATGGTGAGTGGCGGCCACATGCGCAGCGTGTTGCGTTATATCTACGGTTGCCTGCGCAAGCAAAGTCCGCCGCTATCGAGGGCCACGTTAGAACAGGTGATTCGCGATGAGCGCAACGACATGCTGGCGCTGATCGATACCGACGAATGGCAGCTGCTGTTTCGAGCCGTAAAGAACCGTACCCTGCAGGGCGACAATGATTACAATAGTTTGTTACGCAACCTCTTTCTTTACGAATATCGCGACGATCGCGGGCGTTGGGTCGATATCAATCCCGTGCTAGCAGAAACTGAGGTCTATCAACAGTGGCGGGGAACTTAGGCAACAACGCAGGCCGAGCCCATAGCGACGACGAACTGCTGCAGCACAATCAGGCCAGCCTGCAGGAGCTGCAAACCGTGCTGCGACTGTCGGCGGGGGAATTTTCGCTGACGCTGGCGACCTGCAACTATCACCGTCTGCGCCATCTAGTCAATCAGCAGTTGGCACAGGCAGGCCTGGCGACCGTGATGCAGCTGCCCCGCGATTTTACGAACCTGCGCGAAACGATTCACTGTCAGCTGCAGGGGCAGACGCCAGCGGCGTTGCTGGTGGTCGGGCTTGATTATTTGAGTGAACCGCAGCAGCGGGCGGTGCTGCAGGGGGCCAATCTCTCACGCGATGGCTTTCGGCAGCAGTTTCCTTTTCCCCTCGTGCTGTGGATGAATCGGCGCGTGCAGCAGCAGTTCGCCCGCTATGCACCTGACTTCCGCAGCTTTTCGCCGGCGGCGATTCCCTTCACCCTACCGGCAGGGGAGCTGGTGCATGCGCTGAAAGCGGGCACCGACCAGCTGTTTTTGAACATTTTGGCGCGGGGCGGCGATCGCGAACTCAACACCAGCTCGATTCGCCTGATGGGCAGCGATGCCCTGCGCAGCGAGCTGGAATTTGCCCTGCAAGACCTCGTGGCCCATGACGTGGTACCCGATCCGAGCTTGCAGGCTAGTCTCGATTTTTTGCAGGGGCGCGAAGCCCACAGTCAGCTCGAAATGGCGACGGCTCAAATGCTTTATGAGCGCAGTCTGGCCTTTTGGCAAGCCCAAGTGGAGGCAGAGGAGTCGGCCACGCCTTTAGACCCGACCGAGGAACCCGAGCCGCTCACCGCTGCTGACAAGCGGGCGGTGCTATGGCTGCATCTGGGATTATGGTGGCGCAGCAATGCCGTAGTGCAGCGCGTCACCTATACGGCATCGCTGCGGCAGGCGCGGCGATACTTTGAGCAGCTGGTGACGCATTTTCGCGATCGCGACCAGACGCTACATCTGGCCCGATTCATTCACGTCTTAGCAGAAGTGCTGCAAAAACAGCGCGACTGGGAAACGCTGGCGGCGATCGCTAACGAAGGCGTGCGCCTGCACCAAGAGACCCAAGACCCGGTTCGCCTGGCCCGTGATCACGGCTTTCTCGCCGAAGTGGCGCTGATTAAAGAAGACTGGCTTACCGCTCAAAGCGAAGCCCAGCAGGCGCTAGATATTCTAGAGGCGGCCCAGACGGCGCTGGACGATAGCCGAGCGGTCGATCACGCCGCTGCCCCCGCTGACGTGGACTTGGCCAACGCGCTGGCGATTGCCGCCAGCTTTCAGCGGGGCTGGTATCGCTTTTTGCTGGGCGAAGCCCGGATGCATCTCGCAGATCCGGAGGCGGCGCTGCAATATTTAGAGGCGGCTCGCCGGGAAACCGACCCCGAGGTCGATCTCACCCTGCACCTCAAAGTGTTGAACGAGCTGATTGACCATTATTTTGCCATGGGGGCCTATGGGGCCGCCTTTGAGATTAAGCAAAAGCGGCGGCAGGTGGAATATCGCTACAGCCTGCGCGCTTTTATCGGCGCGGGAGCGGTACAGCCCCATCAGCGCCCCAGCCCGGCGAAACAGTTTGATGAGATCACCCAGGCCGCTGTCGCTGCCGAGATTCGCGCCTCGGGTCGGCTACAAGATGTGGAGGCGCTGGTCAGCCGTCTGCAGAGCAACCAGCACTCGATCATCATCGTGCACGGGCCGTCGGGCGTCGGCAAAAGTTCGATTTTGACGGCGGGGCTGTTGCCGCGCCTGCGCAGCCTCTACCCTCGTGGGCGCACTACCGAACCGATTTTGGTGCAAACCTACGGCAATTGGCAGCAGGCGATCGCCCAAAATCTAGACGATGCCCTGGCTGCCGTCGGTGCCGATGAGGAGCAACCGGAGCCCAGCGACCTGCCCACCCCCACGCCCGCTGAGCTGATGGAACGCTTGCGTGAGGGCATTGAGCAAAACCGCTTTTACGTGCTGATTTTTGATCAGTTCGAGGAATTCTTCTTTGATAAAGAGGCGCTGGGCGATCGTCGGCTGTTTTACGACTTTTTGCAGCAGTGCATTGACTTGCCCTCAATTAAAGTGGTGCTGGCCCTGCGTGAAGACTATCTGCACCACCTGCTCGAAGCCGAGCGCATCATCAATCGCGTCAGCCCCGATTGGGATTTGCTGAGCAAAGACGTCCGCTATGCCCTGGCCAACTTTACCCCCACTGCCGCAGAAGAGGTGATTCGGCAACTCACGGCGGCAGCCCAATATCCCCTACGGGATGAGCTGGTGCAGCGACTCGTCGCTGACCTGGCGGCAGAAACTGGCGATGTGCGTCCAATTGAGCTGCAGGTGGTGGGGGCGCAGCTGCAGCGCGATGACATCACGACCCTGGCGCAGTACGAGGCGCTGGGCGAGCTGCCCAAACAAACGCTGGTGCAAAACTATCTGGCGTCGGTCGTGCACGACTGCGGGCCACCAAATGAGCGGCTGGCCTGGGTAGTGCTGTACTTGCTCACCGATGAAGATCGCGAGCAGCGTCTCTATCGCCCGCTCAAAACCCGCGAGGAAATTGAATACGAGCTGCAGCTGTTAGAAATGCCCTTCGATTCGGCACAGCTCACGTTGGCGATCGAGATTTTGGTCGGGTCGGGGCTGGTGTTTGAGATTCCGGAGGAGCCGGAGACGCGGTATCAGTTGGTGCACGACTACCTGGTGCGCTATGTGCGCGATGTGCAGACGCCGGGGCTGATGGCAGAGCTGGAAACGGCGCGGGCAGCAGCAGCGGCGGCGGCAGCAGCTCAAGAGGTAGCGGAGCTTGAGCGCGACAAGCTGGCGGAAGCGAATGCGGTGTTGGCAGAAGCAAACGCTGAGGCCGATGAGGTTGTTGGCAAGGCCCGAAAAGAAGCTAAAGATGTTAGAAGATTCGCAATGGCCAGCGTAGTTGCTGCTGGTGTGATTGTGTCAATCTTGGCTTTTTCAGCTACTCGGTTAAGTACAATCGCGCGTGATGCTGTTGACCTTGCAAAAGCGGAAGAAACACGTGCAAATGAACAAGAGCTGCTAGTTGCTGAATTGAATGAAGACGCTGAGGCAGCAAAAGAGCGTTTAGAGGAAGCTGATGAAGCGCTAAAAACTGCGCAAGCTGAAAAGACAGATGCTGAACAGGAAACTTTAGATGCGGAGCAAAAAAGAGAAGACGCTTTAGCAGATTTAGCACGAGTTCAACGACAGGCCGATGCGAGCGAGCAAACCCGCAAAAAATTGGAAGCACTGGCCTCTAGAACTCAGGAAGAATACGAAGTTGCTCAAGCAAACTTGGAAAAAGCGGAACAGGAAAAAGCGGAAGCGGAGGAAGCCAAAGTCATTGCAGAAGGGCAAAAGCTGGATGTAGAAGTGCAACGGCAGGCGGTAGAAGTGGGACTGCTAATGGCATCGGGCTTAAACTTTGAAGCGCTGAAGGTTGCGACCGAAATGGGCCGTCAATTGCAATCACGAGAGGAGCCGATGGCCTCTCTGGCATCAGTGCAGTCGCCACTACTTGCTATCAACACTGCAAATGTAAACCTTCGCAATAGTCCGATTTCTAGCAGCACCCGTATGCAAGCAATTACAGCCTTCTGGAAAACCGTTTATCAATCAGGATTCATCGAGAGCAATACTCTGAGTGATCATGACGATAGGGTTTGGAGTGTGAGTTTTAGTCCAGATGGAGAAACCATTGCCACTGCCAGTGTTGATGGAACGGTGAAGTTGTGGAGTCGTCAGAGTCAGGTGCTGGAAACCCTAAACGGCCACATCGGGGCAGTTTTTGATATCAGTTTTAGTTCGGATGGGGAAACCATTGCCACTGCTAGTCTCGATGGAACGGTGAAGCTGTGGAGTCGTCAGGGTCAGGTACTGGAAACCTTAAGCGGCCATGACAGCAAGGTCATGAGTGTGAGTTTTAGCCCGGATAGAGAAACCATTGCCACTGGCAGTTTGGATGACACAGTCAAGCTGTGGAACCGTCAAGGAGAATTGCTACAAACTCTAGCGGGACATGACAATGATGTCTATGACGTGAGCTTCAGCCCAGATGGAGAAACTATTGCTTCTGCTAGCTGGGATGGGACAGTGAAGCTGTGGAACCGTCAGGGAGAGGAACTGCAGACCCTCGGAGACCGTAATACCGGTATCACTAGTGTAAGTTTTAGCCCGGATGGAGAAACCATCGCCACTGGCAGTTTGGATGACACAGTCAAGCTGTGGAACCGTCAAGGAGAATTGCTACAAACTCTAACGGGACATGACAATGATGTCTATGACGTGAGCTTTAGCCCGGATGGAGAAACTATTGCTTCTGCTAGCTGGGATAAGACGGTGAAGCTATGGAACCGTCAGGGCGATTTGTTACAAACTCTTACAGGCCATGACCGCGCAGTCTACAGCGTAAGTTTTGGCCCCAGTGGCGACACCCTGGCCTCTGGCAGCCGCAATGGAACAGTGAAGCTGTGGAATCGTCAGAAACAGCAACCGCCAACTTTAGACGGTTATAACAGTGCATTTGATGTGAGTTTTAGCCCAGATGGAGAAATCATCGCTGGTGCTATGGATGGCACGGTGAAGCTATGGAACCGACAGCGGCAGGAACTGCAAACTCTAGACAGACAAGGGAGTTTTTTTGATAGTGCGCGTTTTAGTCCAAATGGAGACATTATTGCTAGTACTACGGATAATACGGTAGTGCTGTGGAACCCTCAAACTCAGGAACTGCAAACTCTAGAAGGACATTCAGATGATGTCATGAGCGTGAGTTTTGATCCTGATGGAGACATCATTGCCTCTGCTAGCTCGGATAATACAGTGAAGTTGTGGAATCGTCAGGGTCAGGAACTGAAGACTCTGATAGGTCATGACAATGCAGTCTATAGCGTAAGCTTTAGTCCCGATGGAGAAATCCTTGCTTCCGCCAGTAGTGATGGCACGGTGAAGCTATGGAATCGCCAAGGGGAGTTGCTGCAAACCCTAGATGGGCATCGGGAGCTATTTTGGAGAGTGAATTTCGCTCCCCTATATGACGATACTCTTGCTGCTGTTGGTTTGGGTGGCACGATAGTTCTCTGGAATTTTGACCTCGAGGATTTGCTGGCGAGAAGCTGCGACTGGTTCAGCGACTATCTACAAAACCCTTCTGTGCCAGAAGACGAAAAGCAGGCGTTGTGTCCTGATCAAGTCGCTCCGGTGCGGCAGGCCGCGAGTCCAACGAGGTCGCCGTTTGGGCAGGTGGTGGGGTGGGTGCGGCAGTGGTTTGACCTCACCTAACCTCTCCTTGTCTTTGGCGCAGCCTGCCCGGAGGGCTTAGGAGAGGAACCGGACGCATTTGGCGACTCTGAGCACAAACCAGAATGTTCACAAACCTCTCCTTAATAAGGAGAGGTGCCGCAGGCGGTGAGGTTCCTATCCCCGCAGGTCACAAATTGACCTCACCTAACCTCTCCTTATTAAGGAGAGGAACCGGAAGTGCTTGAGTGGTTCTAGTCGCCAACCAGACTGTCTATCAACCTCTCCTTAGTAAGGAAAGGTGCCGCAGGCGGTGAGGTTCCTACCCTCGCAATGCACAAGCCACCTGGGCAATCTGCTCAATCACCGCATCCAAATGCTCGTACACCTGCTGATTCGTAAAGCGAAGAAATTGAATACCCAAAGCCGCGATCGCGCTTTGCCGCACCTGGTCATAGGCCACGGCCTCATCAGAATTGTGACTCTCACCATCAATTTCGATCGCCAGCCGCAACTCTGAGCAATAGAAATCCAGAACGAATGAGTTCACGCTGTATTGTCGGCGAAACTTGCAATTCTCAACCTGGCGATTACGCAACCTTGCCCAGACAAGCGCTTCGGCTTTGGTGGTGTTTTGCCGAAGTGTACGGCGTTTCACTTTCTCGCTGGTTTTGTTGTAAAACTCAGTCATCTTGTCTCTTGGTAACCTACCCAGCCACACCGTTGCTGATCTGATGATGTGTGTTGTGATCTAGGGACATTTAGTCTGAGTATTGACAGTATTTGACCTCTCCTAACCTCTCCTTATCAAGGAGAGGGACCGGAAGCACTTAAATGATTCTGAGTAAAAAACGAATGCTCATCAACCTCTCCTTAGTAAGGAGAGGTGCCGCAGGCGGTGAGGTTCCTAACCGCGCAGCTCACAAACAGCCTGGGCAATCTGCTCAATCACCGCATCCAAATGTTCAAAGTATTCCAAAAAATAACGTGTCCAAGAACCCGGTTTCTAGGAGCCGGTCAACAGTTTACGGCAAGCTTTTCATAGAAACCGGGTTCTTCAGGTGGGATATTTTTTATTTGGATAACCCTCATATACCGGCCGATTCGTAAAGCGAAGAAATTGAAGGCCGGAGTCGCGATCGCACCACCGACCATCGCCCTAAAAATCACCTGGATGCCGGGCATCGCGGCGCGGCTGGCAGCTGCGGTTTTTAGAGTTTGGCGTGGCGCGATCGCGGCCAGGGTCATGGCGGCGATCGCCGCGGCCTCAAGGTATCCGTTTACTGAGGGAGTTCTTCAAGGGGGGTGGCGGGTGACTCCATGGGGTCTAGGGGCTCATCGGTTGGCGACATGGGATCAGCGCTCGGGTCTAAGGGCTCATCGGTCGGCGACATGGGCTCCTCAGTGGGGCTGATCGGGTCACCGGCAGGCGATTCTGGTTCATCCATCGGCGCGATCGGATCTTCAGCCGGAATATCTTCGAGGGGGGCGTCTTCAATCGCACCATCTTCAAGGGGAGCGTCTTCAATGGCACCGTCTTCAATCGCACCATCTTCAACCGCACTGATGGGGGGCTCACTGGCCATCGAGCGGGCGATCGCAATGAACTCTTCCTGTGAGGACGAATCAGCCAGCGTGGCGATCGCATAGGTCAGCCCGTCTTGCTGCCACATCACCAGCTGATTCATCGCCTCCCCTTCGCCCCGCTGCAGATAGTAGCCCTCAATGCCGGGGCCTAAATCAACGGGGGTGACGTTCTCACCGGTCGGTGGCCAGTTATCGGCAGTAGGTTCAACGTCGGTCACGCCGATCAGGCCAACGGCACAGCTCGGGTCGGCACAGTCAGGGGTGAGCCCCAAACTCACCACCACTTCTGTATCAGAGGCCTGACTAATAAAGGGATACAGTTCACTGTCTGAGGGCAGGGCAGCCGGTAAGCGAAACTGCCAGCCATCGGGGAGTTCCTGCTGCAGATCGTCCAATATGGGCTCAAAAAGTGGATCAGGTGCCGCGTGAGCAGCGAACAAAGCACCCGAATATCCGAGCAAAAGCGCTGCTAAACCGACTCGATGGGTAAATTTTCTAATCATGTTTAGGTTTCCTAATCGGGACTTCAAGCGCAGCCTCAAACTGCCCTCACAAGTGGCTAGGTCTGGGCAACTGCGCCCCTAAACAATGGCGTTGTCGGTAAATTTGCCACATCATCTAGTCGGTTTCTGTCGAGCGACCAATGGGTCAGGGTGAACTGGCCGATCAGCTGACTTATGAGCATATTGGGGCGGCGGCGATCGGGCTCCCGGTACTGATGGTTGCCAGCCACCCCATCGGCATAAACGCGTTGGGCTTCAGGTTGTGCAGCATCTTTGACCAGTTGGTCGATGTGCGGTCTGTTTTGACTTGTGAAAAATACACTTTATTTGGGCGCAGATGCCTGAGTTGTCTAGCAGATGGCGGGAGACCCTGTTGCAAGATTCACTAACGATTACGCAGTCAATTGATATTGACGCTGCTTGCCGACAAGTTTGGGGCGTGTTGGCAAATCTGGCGACTCACCATGATTGGAACCCCACCTTTCGAATCGAGAATGTTCCTGTTGATTTGCAAGTGGCGGCTCAAGCTCGCCTATGTGCGGCCCCCGATACTCCTCAAGAGCGCGTTTTCACCATCAAAATTCTGGCCGTTACAGTCCCGACGGTGTTGGTATGGCAGGGGGGAGAGCCAGAGATCTTCGCAGGCATTCATCGCTTCGAACTACAGGCACTAGCAACGCATCAGACCCGACTCGTGAACAGTGAGTCCTTCTCTGGGCAGATGGCCGCTGATATTCTGCAGACCAGCCGCGCCCTAATCGAACAGGAATTTGCGGCGTTTAACCAAGCCCTCAAGCAGAGAGTTACCACCCTGTATGAATGACTCGCAAAGCTATGGCATTGGTTGGGGCACGCTAGCGCTGATCACCGCTGGAATTGCTCAAGGTAAAAATCGCAGTGGCGGCAACTGGTTTCTGTTGTCACTATTGCTAGGCCCGATCGCCCTGTTCATTCTCGTCGCCTTTTACGACAGGCTAGAGAAGTAACCGGCCGAAGCCCGCACAGCATCGGAAAAATCAGCATCGACGGTGAAATTGAGCCCCCTTATGAGCAGCTTGTTCGCCCCTGGCTAATACGAACAAACTGCGGAGCAGTCACCTGCTGATCACTCAGCGCCACGACCCTGGCAGTAATTGGGTTCGGCGGGGCCAATTCTAGAAATGAGTGGCCATCGAATATTCAGTATGTTGTTTGGGCGATCGCTCGGTCGAACGCGTGAATTCCCTTAGATCGCCCGACGAAATACGAAGCGATCTAAGGGAATAACGCTGAGCTTTCGGGAATTCTGTAAGCGCCAGGTATTTTGGGGAACCGACTTCTCGGTAAAAGCTCTAATATCCTCCGAATAACAGGGGTATTTGCCCACTCGATCAGAAGTGTCAGGAATATGCTGGATCGTCACACTCAACTAGACCCGTC
>JBCBJQ010000043.1:0-44165 GCA_038523235.1 Cyanobacteria bacterium J06626_4 | reverse complement strand
CAATGTATTTATCTACTTCATCAAATCTACACAAAAGGTGCTTCTTGTCTGTTAATAAACAATCTTCATATCTGTGAAGTTTGCGAGTTTTTAATGCAGGGCGACTGAGATGACTGTGACGGGTTTCTTTTGTGACTTTACGGTCGCTATTCCCACCTATAACGGTGCCAACCGTATTTCTGAAGTGTTAGAGCGCCTGAAATGGCAGCTGGGAACGACACATATTCGTTGGGAAATTATTGTTGTCGATAACAACAGCTCTGATCAGACAGCGGCAGTCGTGCGCCGTTATCAGCAGGGTTGGCCAAACTTGCGATACGCGTTTGAACCGACTCAAGGTGCAGGCTTTGCTCGACAGCGGGCCATCCGCCTGGCTCGCAGCCCCTTGGTCGGATTTCTGGATGACGATAACCTGCCCTCTCTAACCTGGGTGAATAGGGCAGTTAAATTCGCTCAAGACTATCCACAGGCCGGAGCGTTTGGGAGCCGTCTGGCGGGCAAGTTTGAAACTTCGCCGCCGCAGGGGTTCCATCGCCTGGCGGCATTCCTAGCCCTGACTGAACGGGGGGATAATGCACTGCTGTATGATCCCGAGAAAAATCTACTGCCTCCTGGAGCGGGCTTGGTAGTTAGACGACAGGCCTGGTTAGCCGCTACCACCGATGGGGAGAGTTGGGGAATTCGAGTTCGCGATCGCGATGTGGCCGAAGATCTTGAACCCGTGATCCAGATTCAGAAGGCTGGTTGGGAGGTTTGGTACAATCCAGGCATGCGGCTAACCCACAAAATCCCTCGTGATCGGCTGGAGAGAAATTATCTCGTGAGTTTGATGCGCGGTATTGGTTTGAGCCGCTTTCGCACTCGCATGTTGAGTTGTGCCTGGTGGCAGCGGCCCTTAATGGTGCCCGCTTATGCTCTGAATGATAGTCGCCGAATCTTGCGACAGCTACTCAAGTACGGTCCTAAGATTTGGACAGAAGCCGTACCGGCCGGGGAGATGGCACTGTACTGCTACAGTTTGGTCAGTCCGGTTTTTTGGCTGTATGAAAAGGTGAAATCCTTTTGGCCTTATCACTCAGCAGGCCAAGTAACCACCCAACTCACCATACGAGACTTGCACGTATAACTTCGCTAAATACTTTGTCTTTTAGGCTCTAGCAAAGACTCCCCAGCGTTGCTGCAGGTGGCGATATTTCTGCCGGAGAGCCGAGTTTGTCGCAGCGAACAGATGGCAGCATGACGCTGGGTGGGTGAACCAAAGAAATCAACTCACCGATTATGCTTAATGTATGGTGAGACGACGACTAGAGCATTGGGGCCAAGCCCTACGACAACGAGGGCAATCGACACGTGAATCCCTCGAAATTTATCAATATTGTGGACGAGCCATTCAGCTCGTTTGGCAAACCCATTGGCGGCTAACGGTGTTGCTGGCGTTGTGTACCTTGGTAGCGGGATTGCTGCCAGGGGCGATCGCCTATGTTGGCAAGCTCATCGTTGATGCGGTCATCCAAGCGGCAGCATCGAGTGCGATCGCGGATCGCAATTCAGCACTCACCTATCTGGGCATTGAGGCGATTCTGGTGACTCTGTTGGCGGGGGCGCGTCAAGGGCTCAATCTGTGCACGGCTCTTCTGCGAGCCCTCTTAGGGCAAAAGGTGAACCTGCTGATTTTGGAAAAGGCTCAAGCCCTACCCTTGATCTATTTCGAAGACTCCGAATTTTATGACAAGATGACTCGGGCTCGCCGCGAAGCCTCAAGTCGACCGCTGAGCATGGTCAATCGCACCTTTGGGTTGATACAAAATACGTTGTCCCTGTTGACTTACGGCGGTTTACTGCTGCAGTTTTCAGGCTGGGCGGTGGTGCTTTTAATGGGGGCGACCATTCCTGTTTTCATCGCCGAAACGCGGTTTGCGGGTCAGGCCTTTCGATTGTTTCGCTGGCGATCGCCTGAAACTCGCCAGCAAAACTATCTAGAAGTACTGCTTGGACGCGAAGACTTTGCCAAAGAAGTCAAGCTCTTTCAACTGGGCTCAATGTTGCTGAGTCGGTATCAGGCGATTTTTAACCGGCTCTATGATGAAGATCGCGCATTGACCATGCGCCGGAGCGGCTGGACCTATGGCCTGGGATTGCTCAGCACTGCCGCCTTTTACGGAGCTTATGGCTGGATTGTGTTGGCGGCGATCGGGCGGCGCATTTCCCTCGGTGAACTGACAATGTACTTAGCAGTTTTTCGCCAGGGTCAGAATGCCTTTTCGGCGATCCTGACCGCCATCGGTGGCATGTACGAAGATGGACTTTATCTGTCCAATCTCTATGAATTTTTAGAGCAACCGGTGCCGCAATCGACGGGCTATGCGCGATCAGGTCATGATCCCGAAGCCGGTTTGCAGTTTGAGCAGGTGTCATTTACCTACCCCGGCTCCACTCGCGTCGCCCTCTCCGACGTTTCCTTTCATCTCAAACCGCGTCAAAAATTGGCGATCGTGGGCGAAAACGGCTCCGGCAAGACCACCTTAATCAAGTTGCTGACTCGGCTTTATACCCCCAGTCAGGGCCGCATCTTGCTCGATGGCCGTGATCTAAACGAATGGGACATTGATGTCTTACGAGAACGCATCGGCGTGATCTTTCAAGACTTTGTGCGGTATCAGTTCACCGTGGGCGAAAACATTGGCGTCGGTGACGTGCAGCATCTCGAAGCTGAAAAACAGTGGACGATGGCGGCAGATAAAGGCACTGCCACTCCGTTTATTGACTCTTTGCCCGAAGGGTTTCAAACCCAACTGGGTAAGTGGTTTAGAGGGGGGCAAGAACTCTCTGGCGGGCAGTGGCAAAAGGTGGCGCTGTCGCGAGCTTTTATGCGTCAAGAGGCCGACCTCTTGGTCCTCGATGAACCGACCTCAGCGATGGATGCAGAAGCTGAAACTAAAATTTTTGACCAGTTTCGAGTCGCGACTAAAAATCAAATGGCAATTCTGATTTCTCATCGCTTTTCAACAGTACGACGGGCAGACAAGATTTTGGTGCTAGCCGCAGGCAAAGTGGTCGAGTATGGCACCCATGAGGAACTGCTGGCTCAGCAGGGACGTTACGCACAGCTCTTTCAGATGCAAGCGGCTGGTTATCAATAAGTTGATTAGGATTGGTCACCATTGCCACTAATACCCTCGCCACCATGACACGTAAGCTTTGCACAGATCTCGTTAGAGTCACTGGGATGGCCTCTCAGTTCAATGTAGAGATATGGCGATTCGACATAAGTTTGAGAAGTGAATATGCCATGGAGTATACGTTTCACCCTGCTCAATTTCGCATTCTTAATGGGAATCACTATAATTCCCTTGACTGTCTAGGCGCTAGTTTTCAAAGCGCCGTCTCCTGAGTGCAATCAACAGCTGGTACGGGCGCTGCAGCCTCCAAACTAAAGGAAACCCCACACCCGCAGGTTTGTTTGGCGAGGGGATTGGTAAATCGAAAGTTCCCCCCCATCAAGTCTTCCGAATAATCGATCGCCAACCCTTCACAAGCAGCCAGCTCCTCAGTGGCAATTACCACTTTGAGCGGGTCAATTTTTAAGACCTGATCGGTGGATTGAGTCGATTGTCGAAACTGCAAATCATAGGCCAGCCCAGAGCAGCCCCCTGGTGCAATTTTTAGGCGTACCACACCACTGCCGTAGGGATCTTTGGCTTCTAGGCGTTTGAGTTCACGAATGGCGCTTTGACTCAGATGAATCATGACAACAGCAGGGCAAAAGGGTGTTTTGTTAGCTTACTCTCAAAGCTGGCTGCACTGAGCTACGCGGTGGCAATCTGAAATCCTTGCAGGGCTGAGATCAAGTCTTGGTGCAGCTCTGGTGAAGTCGCGATCGCCAATCCTGGCCAGGCATAGTCGGTGCAGTTGTCTAGGCGAGGCAGGGCCTGGCCCTGATGGTCGGTGACAAGGCAGCCCGCCTCTTGGGCTAAAAATGCGAGAGCCGCCCCATCAATGAACTTGCCCGCTGCTAACACGACCCCCGCTAGCTGTCCTTTAAGCACACCGTTGACGTTCGGGATAGCCGTGTTGTGGGAGTAGTCTTCGGACACATTGATCACGTCATAGCGATCGCTCAATTTAGCTTTCAAGGGAGCCATCCGAGTGCCTAAAAACACCGTGTTATTGGCGTTGATTTGTAGCGGCTGACAGTCTTCTAGCGCTTGCGCCAGCTGGCCGGTATACGTCCCTTGTCCTCTCAAGGCGTAATAGTATCGATCTTCAGCAGGGCTCAAGGCCAGCACCGCTTCAAACCCATCAGCATTCAACACCGTGACAATAATTTGATAATTGGGAAACCCGTCTAAATAAAAGAGAGTGCCGTCAATCGGGTCAAGAGTGACCAAGTAGTCATCTTGGGGGCCGAGATCAATTGCTCTGAAATACTTGGTGTTGTAAGACTGTTCAAACTCTTCGCCATAAAACCGAATATCGGGGAAGGTGCCCAGCAGCGCGACTTCAATAAAGGTCTGCACCGACAAATCGGCATCAGTCAGCGCAGCGGCAAACTTAGTGGGGCCAGCCTTAGCTGGTTGAGTCGCAATTTTCGATTGAATATGACGAGAATAATTAGCTGCCAGCCGCAAGGGCGGGAGCAACGTTGTCAAAATTTGTTGAGGTGTGGGCTTAACAGACATTTATGTAGAGTGGTCGGCACTCCCATTATCTGAGAAAATTGAACTACCTGAATGGTTTCACCTGTGCCACTTCTCCGCTCCGTTTTTGCCACTGTTCGTATAAGGCGCAAAATGGCTACAGTCGCACAGAAATTTGTTCGCCCGGCAACTATCTTGATAGCCTCCCCCAAAAATCCCCGTTACAACGATGAAGACAGCCATCGGTCACGCCATCAGTCCGCAGGATAACCACGATCTCCACCCCCTGGATGAGTCTGAGTCACCTGGCATCCAGGCAAGAACGCCAAGCGTACCCCAAGTCAGTGATCTGGAAATAAAAAATCGAGATCTAGAAATAGAAGATTTGTATCAGCGGCTCACCGAAATCACTGATATCGAAGAAAGAAATCAGGTTCTTCAAGAGCTGGAGAGGGTGACGGGCGTTAGGTTGATTTTTTGAAGAGTGAACGCTGCTAGGGTGCTGCGGAAGTCAGCGATGAACAGATTTAAGCCCCCTTCATCTCGCCAGGGCTGGCAAAAATTAATTCATTCCAGGCATAAGTAACGCCACCGCTTAACCAATCCCTTGCTTGATTTGGAGGCACGAAGCATTGGGTGGGTGCAGATAAGTCGCTCGATCAGGCGGTGGACAAGGGCACTAGCAGGCTAGAGCAGACCTGGCCAGCGGGCCGTCACTAAGACGAGATGGCAGTTCTGAAAAGCTCTGCCCCTGCACTCTCTGCACAGTAGATAGAACCAGTTTTTACTCACACGCTGACGGCACCACAATGCTGAGCTGAGAGGCGATCGCTGAATAAATGCGGCAATCAACAGTTTGATGAGGTCTCTCCAAATGGCTGCCATCACCATCCGACAGGCTTTTTAATTCTGTAGGGCTTGTGCTTCCCAATGGGTTTCCGACCTCAGTCTGCCATCGAGTCTTGCTCTTCCCGAAGAGGATTCTACTATGACAGTTTCGACCTTTGGCTACTGCCCAAAGCCGAGTGACTGGTATCTCAGGTCTACTAATCTCAAGCCAACTTGACTCCAGCTTACTGGAGCGTCGAGTCGCGGTGCTCAGAAAGCTTCATAGTGGGCATCGTCGACTGATCTGTTTGGTCAGGTAAATAGCGAATGGGAGCCTGATCTGACCAATCTACCGGGCGCTGAAATTTTTGCCAGCCCCGTGCGGCCAACATGCCACTGACAACTAATACGCCCAAAAATGCCAGTAGTGCTTGGCCTTCGAGCATACCGAGAAAGATATTGACGGTGCCCGCAGTCACTACGGTGCTGACAACCGGCTCTCGTCTAAATAGATATTTGATAAACACAGGCGATCGCGTTCTTAAATCACTAATAAACGACAAAGGGGAGACAGCTCTGTTCCTAAACCTGGGCCTCTCAAACCCCAACAACCTTAGCTTAGAAGCTGATATTTGATTGCAGAAAGACTGACGTTCCAGTTCTCATGATGTCCATCGGTCGTGTTGCGCCTAGGTCAAACCCAACCAGGTCAAAAAGCCTTTGCCAGTCAGGTATTCGATCGCGACGACAGCAACAAACCCGACCATTGCGGCACGACCGTTGAGTCGCTCAGCATAGGAATTGAAGCCTGCTTTAGGTCGCTTGATTTCTGGGGTCATGGTGGGTTCTAGGTTAGTCATGATGGCTCCAAACCAATTAAGACGCGTCGGTAGTTAAATCTTCTTAAGCAATGACCCAAACGTCAATTTCGGATCACCGTAGCAGTGGATGTCGAACGGGCCAGTTCAGCTAAGACAGAGAGCCCCATTGCCTAGACCGGCCTCTCAATCCCAGGGATTTGATCTCAGCGTCACCTACTGAATCACTAAGCTGCCCTTTAGACTGCCCATCTCTAGCTTAAGAAGTGCAGGCCGAACGGCTTGAGCCCCTCAACGCTGATACCATGGCGAACAATATTTGCGTGTTTGTGTGAGGAGTACGATCGCGGTGGCTGAATTTTTAGAATATTCCCTAGATGCTTTGCCCACGCTGCTGGTTGGAGCCATTACGACGCTGCAGCTCACAGCGGTTTCCGTCATTTTTGGTCTGATTGGGGGCACGCTGCTGGGCATCGCTCGCCTATCGCATGTCACACCGTTAAAGATTGCGAGTCGGGTCTACATCGACTTTTTTCGCGGGACGCCGCTGCTTGTACAGATCTTTATGATCTACTTTGGCATTCCGGCCTTTGCCAACAGCATCGGCACCAGCTTTACGTTTAATCGATTTTTTGCGGCGATTCTGGCTCTCAGCCTTAACTCATCCGCTTATTTGGCTGAAATTGTCCGAGGGGGGATTCAGTCGATCGAGATGGGCCAGCGCGAAGCGTCGGAATCTTTGGGGCTGAGTCCGATTCAAACCATGCGCTACATTGTCTTTCCGCAAGCCTTTCGGCGCATGATTCCACCTTTGGGCAATGAGTTTATTACCCTGCTTAAAGATACGAGTCTGGTTGCAGTTATTGGCTATGAAGAGCTCTTTCGCCGCGGCCAGCTCATCGTGGCGCAAAACTATCGAGCGTTCGAAATTTACATTACGGTGGCTTTGGTGTATCTGGTACTCAACACGCTGTCGTCTCAGGCATTCATTTTGCTAGAGCGCTGGATGGATCCCTTGAACAAAACGAAAAAGCTAGAAACTGCCGTCGTGGCCGATTCTATTGAATCGGCTAGTCCCTAACCTCCGACAGAGCCAAAGCTGCAATGTCTAGCGATGTCTGCAGATATTCTGTTCGTTGAACCACACATGTTCCCCTTTGAAGGCATTTACAAGTGGTTAGAAGTCGGCATGCAGCGTTCGGAAGTGGAAATTAACGGCTGGTCAGATAAACCGTTCAGCCATCCCCAATCCTTTATTCAAAGGGCAGCTGGCGATAGGTCCCGCGATGCAGTTCAGCGGTTTGCCGACATTGCGATGTCAGTTCAACCAGTAATGGCATCGACCTCAGTCGACTCGGTTGTAAAGGCAGCGCGAATAGTCGGTAGGCATAGAACGACAATCAGGGTGAGGCAAACCGCGATCGCCACCCCGACCCCCAGCGTCATCGACTGACCTGCCAGCAATGCTAAGCCATTGTTAGCAATGCACAAGCTTTGAAAGATCAGCGACCCCACCCAGCCCCACCGTTGCCGACGCCATAGGCCCACAGTCACAACTAGTCCCAAGAGACTAATGGCCAGCCCCAGTACGATGAGTCCTTTCAGCGGCAAAGACAGTCCGGTTAGATCTCGAGAAAAGAGCTGTGCGGCCCCCGTCATCAGCAACACCAAGCAGATGCCAGACACCAACGACATGACACTGATGAATCCTTGCACAAGGGCGATGGCGGTGAGCGTGAGCGATCGCGTCATTAACCGGTATCTCCTTTATCAACTGGGCTAACTAGACAGGGAGTAATGAAGTTATTTCCTGGGTTAACACAACATTAAGGCACCGGGTTTAGAATGATTAGTCTAGACCATTCCAAATTGTCCGAAAACGCCCGGAACATTTTTGTATCTCATTTTTAACTCAAAGTATTGATATCAGTAGGTGTGTTATGCCCGCTCAAGATCCTCACAACAACGAATTTCTAGCGCCTCGCAGCCGTTACTATGGCCATTTTTCGCCGCAGAATCTAGCGTTTAACGCCAATCTGCAAGAATTTTCCTTCCGCGTCAATACGGTCTGCGGTTTAGAAACCGGTGGCAAAATTACGCCCGATGACGCCTATCAAAAGCTTAAAAAACTCTGGTACCAGCTGGCTGACAGTTACCAATCTCTAGACCTTGATAGCAATCGTTAACGCGATCGCTGACAGACTGGCTCATGAACTGGTTTGCGCGATCAACCTGGTGTGGGTACTTTACAGCCGCAAGCCGAATGATTGCCCTGGGTAAATAGCAAGGCTATGCGAGACTAACAACGAACCTATCCTCATTTGAGCTAAACATGCCCCCCTTTCTACCCCCTTGGTACCTGGCATCCGGTTTGGCAATGACGGTGTATACGGCCAAAGTGGCCAGTCAGCTTTGGCAAAATCAGACCCCTGATCCTGAACCGGAGTATCGCAGTCATGTGTTTGCTGGTGCGGGAGATGTGCCCATTTACGGTTTGGTCGCGATCCCTCCTCAGGCTAAAGGGACGATCATCGGCACCTATGGCATCACAGGCGATTTAGACAATCAGTGGTTTCTGCAGATTTTAGGCCGCAAAGCCTTTGCTCAAGGCTACGGCGTCGTACTGTTTGACTGGCGTGCCCATGGCAAAACGGCGGTGCTGTCACCGACGCTCACCTCGGATGGGCTGTATGAAGGCGAAGACTTTGTGCAGATTGCCGCTCAGTCAAAGGCATTGGGCTGTCCGGCACCGTTTTGGTTTACGGGCTATTCGCTGGGGGGACAACTGGCGCTGTGGGGTGTTAAAGCTGCCCAAACCATTACAGATGCTGACATTGCCAGTGAAGACATTCGCGGGGGTGCGGTCATTTGTCCGAGTTTGGATTCACAGAGATCGCTGCGCTATCTGACTGCGCACCCCCTTGGCCAATACATTGAAAAGGCGATCGCTCAGCAGCTCAACAAGTTGGCCTGGAAACTGCACCAAGATCACCCCGGCCAGTTTGATCCTGACGCGATTGCCCGCGCCGACAGTATTTGGGGCTTTGACCAAGAGCTGGTGATTGGCCGATTGGGCTTTGAGTCCGTCGAAGACTACTACTCAGCAAGCAGCCCCCTGCCGCTCTTGCCTCATCTGAGCAAGCCGACGCAGATTCTTTATGCGGCTGATGATCCGCTGTTTGATCCGACTTTGGTAGCTGACCTGCGCACTGCTTGTGCCGGTAATACGGCAATTGATTTAGTGCTGACGCCTCACGGCGGTCATGTCGGCTATATCAGCAGCGCCGAAGGTCAGGAGATCGCGGGCGACCCCGACCCTTGGTGGGCTTGGAACCGTATTTTAGACTGGTGTGAGGCATTGGCCTAAGCCACCAGGAAGTGTCTCGAAAAGTGCTCAAAAAGCCGTCTCCAGAGCGTTCGGGAACAGCTCAATCTACAAAGAAAGAGAGGTAAGAAAGGTCGTGGGGTTCAACTCAGCAACAACGGCCTGATGGTGTAGACGCGAGCAGACGCGATTTCCCTCAAATCCGGCTTAGACGGCAGTTTCGAGTCCTGTCGGTCTTGACGAAGGTGCTTTTTTCAGACCACTGCCGAGTCCGTGGGGGTAATTTCTCGCGTGAAATCGGGAAAACCCCTGCTACCCTAAACGGGATGGTGGATGGGGGCATACTTTGCCTGTCTATCGCCAACAATTCAGTATCGAAGGGAAGGACGAGCAGTATGGAAACGACCCGGCAGTCGAGAGAACAGGTGCTGCAGGCGCTGCGATCGCAGGTGACGTCAGACCAGGCAGTTGCTGCTACCCCCTCGCCCCACTGGACCATTGAAAAGAGTGAAGAGCTTTATCGCATCAAAGGGTGGGGTGAGCCCTATTTTTCGATCAATGCGGCGGGTCACATCACGGTATCGCCCAAGGGCGATCGCGGTGGTTCTCTCGACCTCTATCACCTGGTGGAGTCGCTCAAAAAGCGCAATTTGGATCTGCCTATCCTGATTCGCTTTTCTGACATTTTGGAAGACCGGATTGAGCAGCTGAATGCCTGTTTTGCCAAGGCAATCGCCCGCTACAGCTACAACGGTGTCTATCGCGGCGTGTTTCCGGTTAAGTGCAATCAGCAGCGGCATTTGGTCGAAGATTTGGTGCGGTTTGGTCGGCCCCATCAGTTTGGCCTGGAGGCGGGCTCTAAACCGGAGTTGTTGATTGCCCTTGCCACCTTGGACAGTCCCGATGCTTTACTGATCTGCAACGGCTATAAGGATCGCGAATATATCGAAACGGCCATGCTCAGTCAGCGATTGGGCCAAACCCCCATTATTGTGTTGGAGCAGCCCGACGAAGTGGAGTTGGTCATTGAGGCGA
Source organism: Cyanobacteria bacterium J06626_4 (assembly GCA_038523235.1). GTDB lineage: Bacteria > Cyanobacteriota > Cyanobacteriia > Phormidesmidales > Phormidesmidaceae > Halomicronema. The sequence continues at coordinate 33,522 of JBCBJQ010000043.1, read as the reverse complement.
GTCAGCGCCTCAACATTCGACCCATTTTGGGGGTGCGTGCCAAATTGAGCAGCAAAGGCGTAGGCCGTTGGGGGGGCTCAGCGGGCGATCGCGCCAAATTTGGCCTGGCGATTCCTGAGCTGCTGAGTGCGGTCGAGCAATTAAAACAGGCTGACATGCTCGATTGCCTGCAGCTATTGCACTTTCACATTGGGTCGCAGATATCGGCAATTAGCGTCATCAAAGATGCCCTGCGGGAAGCGTGCCAAATTTATGTCGAACTGTCCGCATTGGGAGCCAAAATGGGCTTTCTCGATGTCGGTGGCGGCTTGGGTATCGACTATGACGGCTCTAAAACCAACTTCTACGCGTCCAAAAACTACAGCATTCAAAACTATGCCAACGATGTGGTGGCCGAGGTGCAGGAGGCTTGTTCCGCTCGCAATCTACCGGTGCCGACCCTGATTAGCGAAAGCGGTCGGGCGATCGCCTCGCACCAGTCCATTTTGGTCTTTGATGTGTTGGGCACCAGCGATAAGCCTGGATTGGCCGCGATCGAGCCGCCCAAGGAAGATGACCATGCCCTCCTGCGCGAACTCTACGACACCTACGACTCTGTGCACCTGAAGAACTATCAGGAGGCCTATCACGATGCGGTTCAATTCAAAGACGAAGCCATTAGTCTGTTTAACTTTGGCTATGTGAGCCTGACCGAACGGGCAAAAATTGAACGGCTTTACTGGGCCTGCTGCCGCCGCATTTTAGATCTGGTGCGTCACGAAGACTATGTGCCCGATGATTTAGAAGACCTCGACAGAAATCTGGCGTCCATCTACTACATCAATCTGTCGGTGTTTCAATCGATGCCCGATGCTTGGGCGATCGATCAGCTGTTTCCGATCATGCCGATCCACCGGCTCGATGAAGAGCCCGTCAATCGTGGCACCTTGGCCGATCTCACCTGTGACAGCGACGGCAAAATTGATCAGTTCATCGATCTGCGAGATGTCAAACCCGTCCTGGAGCTGCATCCGGTTACTGAGCATGAACCCTATTATTTGGGTCTGTTTTTGGGAGGAGCCTACCAAGAAATCATGGGCAACCTGCACAACCTCTTTGGCGACACCAATACCGTCCACATTCACATGACGCCGAAGGGCTATCACATTGAGCATGTGGTTAAAGGCGACACCATGACTGAGGTGTTGAGCTATGTGCAATACGACTCCGACGATCTGATCGAAAACATTCGTCGCCGCTCTGAGCACGCTTTGCAAGACGGCACCATTACCATCGAAGAAGCGCAGCTGCTGTTGCAGCACTACGAGCACAGCCTTAACCATTACACCTATCTGTCGTCAGATTGAGTGTGGTTAAAGTGAATGGCTTCTAGCCGTTTTGCGGCCCCTCCCAGCGATTGAGGGGCACACAGTCCAGATCTAGCTGGTCTAGCGCCCGCGCCACCACAAAATCGACCAAATCCAAAATGGTTTGGGGTTGATGATACCAAGCTGGAATTGCTGGCACGATGCGGGCTCCGGCCTCCGCCAATATCACCAAATTACGTAGGTGGATAACGCTCAGCGGCGTTTCCCGAGGCACTAAGACGAGGGGTTTACCTTCCTTGAGCTGCACATCTGCGGCTCGCTCTAACAGGTCAGAACTCAAGCCAGCCGCTAGTTTGCCGACAGTACTCATGCTGCAAGGCATAATCACCATGCCCTGAGTCTTAAACGAACCGCTGGCGATATTGGCCCCTACATCGCTCCAGGGGTGACAGCGCAGCGTTCCTTGCTGGGGCACCCCAGCTTGCTCTCGCCAAAACTTAGCCTGAGCTTCGACCTCCCCCGGCATTTGTATATCCTGTTCTGCTTTCCACACCTGGTAGGTGGCTTTAGTGGCCACTAGCTCGATGGGAATCTCAGCTTCCAACAGATATTTCACTGCTCTGACGGCGTAGATCAAGCCCGAAGCGCCCGTGATGCCCAGCGTAATGGGTAATGTGTTCATTGCGCCATCAGCTCAACCATGTGACCATCCGGGGCCTTTATAACTGCCCGCTTACCCCAGGGAGAGTCTTGAGGGGCGCTGACTACTTGAGCTCCCGCTGCAATCAGGCTGTCAAAAGTTGCCTCAAGGTGGTTAACCCCAAACCCAAACCGGGTAGCCGTGGTATCTTTGCCCCTACACGGATAAATCTCAAACACAAAGCCATTTTGCTCCGCGGCAAAATGTGGTGCGTCCTGACCATGCTGATGGGGTTCGAAATTGAGTCCTAGCAGCTCGTAGAACTGCCTGGATTGCTCGATATCTTTGGATCGTATTACCAATAAATTCAGCATTACTCGTTTCCGATCTTCAAGTTGCAAAACTGAGCGCCGAACTTAGGGATTGCAATTGGGGAGGTCATTTTTAAGCAACTCCCTTAGCGACAATATGGACTTGTCCGCTGAGCACCTCTACAAAGCGCTGAATTGAGCTTAGGGATCTGCACTTAGAAATATCCTCGGGACGACAATTTCCGGTAAGGGTTGGGGCAGTGCCCAACCCCTGCGAGCGGGGAGGCTATTTTAAGCAACTCCCTTCACTATGGACTGAAGCCGCCCCAGCGGTTTATTCGGACTCGTCGTTGGGTCGCTCTTCGCCGTTGCCGTTGCCGTTCACATCGTCATCGTCGTTCATATCGTCTTCGCTGGCCTCACTGCCGCCGCCGACGACCACCAAATCAATCTGCTGACGATAGTAATCAACGCTCTTGACCTGCACCTCAACCTGATCGCCTAGGCGGAACTGACGGCGGTTCTTACGTCCGACCAGCTTTTGTTGCCGCGATCGATATTCATACCAGTCATCTTTGAGCGAGCTGACATGCACCAGCCCTTCGACCAGCAACTCTTCGATTTCAACAAAAAAGCCGTAGGACTGCACGCCGGTAATTAAGCCGTGAAAATCCGAACCGGTGTGGTCTCGCATAAACTCGGCTTTTTTGAGCCCTTCTAGATCAGTCTCAGCATCTTGGGCCAACTGTTCACGCTCACTCAATGGCCCCACAATGCGCTTGATGTAGTCTTCTAGCTCGTTGTTGATGTCGGGCGGCAACACGTTCCAATTGACGTTGCCATGACAGCTACTGTGGCGTAGGTTGACCCGATCTTTAGAGCGCGTCGAGCGGCGATCGCGGCCATCGTCAAACAGCGCATGCAGCACCCGTTGAATCATCAGATCGGGGTAGCGGCGGGTGGGCGACGCAAAGTGGGTGTAGCCCTCTGTCAGGGCGAGGCCAAAATGCAAGTCGGCATGGGTGCCATAAAACGCAGGCTTAAACGTTGATAGCAGCAGATAGGTGAGAATCTTTTCTGACGGGGATTCGGCAAACTGCTTGGTAAAGCGCTGATAATCCATCGGTTCAATGGTTTCATCTTCCGCCAGGGCCAGATTGATGTCCATGTTTTCCGCCAGTTTCGTCAACTCCTGCACATCAGAGATCGTTGGCGTGCGGTGTAAGCGATAGATGGCGGGGATGCTCAAGGCCTTTAGGTGAGAGGCCACAAGCTGATTTGCCAGCAAACTGAACTCGGTCACCATCATGCGAGCTTTCAGGGATGACGACACGACAATGACGCCCAGCAGCCCTTCATCGTCGTATTGAAACCGTGGTGAAGCGTAGGAGGCTAGGGGTTCTTTCGCATCATCGGGAAACTCATGCTCGGGCAGATTGAGTTCAAACGAGCCCCGCGCCATGCGCTGCTGCCGAATGCCCTGGCTCAAGGTAAAGAGATTTTCGACAGTAGCAAAGGCCGGTTCCAGCTTTTTCAGATCCTTGAGTTTGAGCCCGAGTTCACCCAGTGCCGCTTTGTCATCACGGGCCAAAATGCCTTGAGCCTGCTTGTAATCGAGGGCGTGATCGACGGAAATCACGCTGGGCTGAATTTCAAATTCCAGCACTTTGCCCTCAGGATCGAGCGTGACGATGACTGAAATCGCTAGCCGGTCTTTGCCCTGACTAAAGGAACACAGCGACGTGGATAACGGCGGCGGCAACATCGGAATCATGTCTTTGCCAAGATAAACCGCCGTGCCGCGTTTGAGAGCTTCGCGATCGATGTGCGAATACAGGGGCACGTAGTGGGCCACATCGGCAATGTGGACGCCCAATTGCCAGTTGCCATCGTCGGTTTTGCTGACGCTAAAGGCATCATCAATGGCCTGGGATTTAGTCCCGTGGACGGTGACTGTCAGCTGCTCACGCAGATCAAGACGGCCTTTAAGATCGGCTTTGCGGACGCGATTGGGTAGAGATTGTCCTGCCGCTAGCGCTTCGTCAGAAAAACTGCGCGGTAAATCGTATTTGCAGTAAACGATGTCGATGTCAGAAGAGGCTTCAGCATCACTGCCCAAAATTTGCGCAACGCGGCCTCGGGGTGGCTCTTGCGCGAGCGGATAGCGCACCACCTCAATATGAGCCAGCTGATCGACCGCCTGGGAGAGAGTCTCGGCTTCGCCCTGCAGGCTCAGCTCAAACAGCAGGCGATCGTCGAGCGGTACGGCTTGATATTTTTCGTTTTCCTGTTTGACGCGAGCGAGCACCGAGGCGTTGGCCCGTTCCAAAATCACCTTGACTTCCCCTTCCGGGCTGCGGCGGCGACTGCCATCTTTCGTGACGCGCACCAGCACGCGATCGCCATTCCAAGCGGTGTTCAACTGGCTCTCGCGGATGTAGATATCGTCGGCGGCTTCATCATCTTGAATGGCAAAGCAAAAGCCTTTGCTGGAACAGCGGAGCTTGCCTTCGACCACCCCTTCTTCGGTGGCCCGCTGATATTTACCTTTCTCTTTGGCGAGCACGCCAATGCGCTCTAGGGCATCCAGGGCAATTTGCAGCTCTCGGACGCTGTCATCAGTATCACAATGGAGCTTCTTTTGAATCGTTTTGAGCGTCAGCGTCTTGTCGTCGGTCAAGTTGGCGAGCAGTGAGGCGATCGAGAAATTCATGAAGCGGGTAATCCTTATCCGATGCAGATGAGCAACACAACAAGCCAAAGCTCATCAATCTTGCCAGAGCAGAGAGGGTGAGAGCTGACTAGCCAAGGGACCACCGTTAACCGTTCCGAAATGCATTTGGTAACTACGCCCTGGTACTCAGTTCGCTGTGACAGCACATCCTAAAACTGGGTTGCTGGAAAAGCCACATCTATACCTGCGTGGGGTTAATGCAACCCCCAGCGCCGATGCCTTTTCAGAACCTGCTCAGCCTTAGCAAGAACTTGCGGAACCCGATGGCAGGAAACCGGTTAAGCCGTGGATGACTCAAATCTACAGAGCCAATTACCCCTAAGCCGTTACAACTATACCGTAATCTGAAAAAATACGGACACCTGGGATGAGCCGCGTGATCGCCCCGTCTCCTCAGGGCTTTAGCGACGTTCACCGGTCACCACATAGGCGATGCGACGCCCCACATTGGTGGCATGATCGGCCATGCGCTCTAAGTATCGAATCACCAGCACCAGCGATACCGTCACCTCAACATTGGTGAGCATACCCTCGGCATGCACCAACGTGTCATACAGCCGCTCGTAATCGTCATCGACCGCGTCGTCTTTGATTTTAATATCGAGCCCGACATCGGCATTGAGGTCAGACACCGCCACCAAACTCAGCGCCACCATAGAGCGGCAGCGATCGATCATCACCCGAATCTCGTCTGACGTGGGATGCGCTGGATAGGGAAACAGCCGCATCGCTACCTCGCCAATGTCTTTGGCATAGTCACCAATACGTTCTAAATCTCGGATCAGCTGCATAAAGGCACTCACGTGCCGCAGGTCTTGCATGCCTTGAGGCGGGTGGTTCAACAACTCCACACAATCCACCTCAATTTGGCGATAAAACTGATCAACTTGCTTATCGTGGGTTTGGAGCTGCTGAGCCGCTTCTAAATTGCGATCGCACAACGCATGCCGAGCTAGCAGGCAGGAATATTCCACCAAAGCGCCCATCCGCAAGACATCTCGCTGTATCCGCCTAAGTTGCTGGCCAAAAGGCGGTGGGGCAGGATTGTCTGACGAAGAGAGAGGCAGGGAATTAGTCACAGCAGCGATTAAACATTGGCGTCATTATGTTGTGCGACTTCCTAAAAGGAAGTGTTTCAGGTCACCAACTCAGAATTAACAGCGGCTTCTTAACCTATCGAGGAGAGTTCGCTGCCATTGCCAAGCAGTGGCAAAGGGGCTCTTGATCCGCCAGATCCCCCCGTGCTGAAGGCATAGGTCTAGACCTTTAAACTACCAGCATGACCGGTCAAGGTTAAGAAACCAAATATCTGGTTTAGGTAACGCTGTGTAACAGTTGCTCATCGAAAAGTAGATAAATAAGCTTCTTGGTCAAGAATTAACTCAGTCTCTTACGGTGAGACCTCTTAGCGTTTTTTAAAAGGACTGATAGCAATGTCAGATACTCAAGTTTTCGTCGCCTTGGCCGTTGCCCTGGTTCCCGGTTTCTTGGCTCTCCGCCTCGCAACCGAACTGTATAAGTAAATCAGCTGTCCTCACTCGCACCAGCGAGTCGTGGGCTTGCAATCGCACTCCGCCTCAGTCTTGGGGCGGAGTTTTTATTTGAGCTAGAGCTTTTACGCTCAGGGAGCGGTGCTCAAATAAGTTCTCCATGGCTACCCAACCCGGCCGGCCACGGAAGATGCCAGGGGTCAGGTATGCCCTTGACTGGCTCAAGGATAGCTAAACGCGGGTGAATTGTGTGTTCCCCTCACTCAATATCTGAACCTAGCAGCCACCACGACTGTTCGGCACCCAGCGGTGACATCGGGGCCATGTTAACGGGGGGAATGCTTCAGCACCATGAGCGATCGCCCGCCCACGACCAGCGACTCGCCCACAACCTCAACGGCAGGCGTCACGAAGCCGGCGGCAGTTTTAGTATCGATGATGAGTTGCCAGGGGCGATCGCTTAGCGAGGCGGCGATGACGAAGGTTTGCGACTCGGCCTGAGCGTTGAATAGCACCAGAAAACTGTCATCCACAATGCGCTGACCTTGTAGGTCAGGCTCAGGGATCTCTTCGCCATTGAGAAAAACGCCAATGGTTTTCGCCTCGGCTTCTTGCCAATCGGCGTCGCTGACTTCACTGCCATCGGGATTAAACCAGCCAATGTCATCGACACCCGAACCGTGAATTTCGCGGCCTTGAAACCAATCACGTCGCCAAAAGACGGGGTGAGCCTGGCGAAAGGCCATCATTTGCTGCACAAATGAGAAGCAGTCCTTTTGTTCGGGCGCTAAGTTCCAGTCTAGCCAGGCCAGTTCATTGTCTTGGCAGTAGGTATTGTTGTTGCCCTGCTGCGATCGCCCCAGTTCATCGCCCCCCAACAGCATGGGCACGCCCTGCGATAGCAGCAGCGTGGCGATCAGGTTGCGCTGCTGGCGGGCGCGAATTTCCAGGACGACAAGGTCATTCGTCTCACCTTCCACACCGCAATTCCAAGAGCGGTTATAGCTTTCACCATCGCGGTTGCCTTCACCGTTGGCCTCGTTGTGCTTTTCGTTGTAGCTGACCAGATCGCGCAGGGTAAAGCCGTCATGGCAGGTGATGAAGTTGATGCTGGCGTGGGGGCGCTTGCCGTTCGATTCATAGAGATCTGAGCTGCCCGTCAGGCGAAAGGCAAATTCCCCCAACCGGCAGTTCGATTCTTCGCGCCAAAAGTCGCGCATGGTGTCGCGATATTTGCCATTCCACTCCGACCACAGCAGCGGAAAGTTACCCACCTGATAGCCGCCTTCACCGATGTCCCAGGGTTCGGCAATGAGTTTGGTAGTCGACAACACGGGGTCTTGATGAATGATGTCGAAGAACGCGGCCAAGCTATTCACTTCGTAAAGTTCACGGGCCAGCGCCGAGGCCAGGTCAAACCGAAACCCATCGACGTGCATTTCTTCAACCCAATAGCGCAGGCTATCCATAATCAGCTTCAGCACTTGAGGATGACAGACGTTGAGGGAATTGCCGCAACCGGTGAAATCCATATAGTACTGGGGCAGATTTTCGACCAGACGATAATAGGCCTGGTTATCGATGCCACGAAAAGCGACCGTCGGGCCAAACTCGTTGCCCTCGCCGGTGTGGTTATAAACCACGTCGAGAATGACTTCAATGCCCGCTTGGTGCAGTGCCTTGACCATCTCCTTAAATTCGCGCACCTGCTCACCGTGGCTACCCTGGGGGCTATAGCCCGAGTAGGGGGCAAAATAGCCGAGGGAGTCATAGCCCCAATAATTGCGCAGGCCCACACTGACTAAATGGCCCGGATAGGCCATAAAATGATGCACCGGCAGTAGCTCAATGGCCGTGACCCCAAGGATTTTGAGGTGAGCGATCGCGGCAGGATGCCCTAACCCCGCATAGGTGCCCCGCAGCGCCGGGGGAATGTCGGGGTGCTGCTGGGTAAACCCTTTGACATGGGCTTCGTAAATAATGGTGCGGTGCCACGGCGTCTCCGGATGGCGATCGCATTCCCACTCAAAGGTGGGGTCTACCACCACACACCGGGGGATCAGCTCGCTGTCGTCTAAGTCAGAGAAATCGAGGTCGCGATCGGCTTTGGTCGCGTTGTCGACGGGATAGCCAAAAATAGCCGCGCCATGCTGCACATCGCCCGCGATCGCCTGCGCGTAGGGATCTAACAACAGTTTGTGAACGTTAAATCGCTGCCCCTCCTCAGGCTCGTACGGCCCGGCGACCCGATAGGCATATCGCTGACCAGGGCCAATCTGGGGCAGATACCCATGCCACACATAGTTGCTCAATTCTGGCAGCTGAATTTGCGTTTCCGCATCCTCGTCATCAAACAGGCAAAGGTAAACAGCCGTCGCATTTTCGGCAAAAATCGCGAAGTTGGTGCCCTGGCCGTCCCAGGTTGCCCCCAAGGGATGTGGGTTGCCGGGCCAGATGGTGTGGGTCATAAAAGCGGGGAAGAATGGCAGCACAATCGACGCCATGATTGTAACGGGTCGCCTTCCCCGGATGGAAACGTGCCCCACCGCTTCGGGGCAACAGGCCGGTTTCGGTGGGAAAACGCTGACGGTAACCGTCAGCGGCCCGTCCGGCAAGACACCGTGCTTTGGGCTGGGCTGGGTAAAGCAACGTCCACAAACGGATTCGGTAGCTCACGGATACTTGACGTTGGGAACTGCAACGTCAAGTATCCATCATCACGCCAGCATCCCTATTGCGTGTGATGCGGCTGTGCCAACCCGAGAGCAGCTTTTATTTTTGCGAGAACGACGGCTTCTGCTGGGGAAATCTGCTGCTGGTCTAAGGGGCTCCGCCGCGCCGCGCGAGCGACGCGATCGCAACAGGTATAAACCAGTTCTTGATAGTCACGCAGTTCCTCCGGCGTCGCTTTCTCGGTCAAAATCGCGATCGCCTGATCGATCTTAGCGAGGGCGTACGCGAGCATTTGTTCCCATGTTTGATCACGCCTATTGGTCTGCTTCAGAACTAGCTGGCGCTTAGCATGGTGCCCAAACAAGGCATGAATCAGAGGACTATTAGGATATTGGCTCGTCGCCTTCGCCAGCGCTTGCCTCAGGGCAACTGCTTCCAACTGATCCGCGATCAATCCGGTTTCGGCCTTAGACACGGCGGTGGCGCTTAGGGTGACGGCGGTGGCGAGGGTGAGCAGTTCTTCGACCTCGTAACCGGCGGTGTAGTCAATCGCGTCGTAGTCATGCACATAGGCCTGAAACACATCAACTTTGATCCAGTCGACGGTTGCTCTCAGGTTGTGGGCTGGTGTGGGCATCAGGCTCAAGTACATCGCCTGACGAATGGTCTGCCCTAAAGTCCCGACAATCTCGTAGCGATCAAATACATTTGCCACTGCGGTGCCCATCCCCAGCTTCATCACCGTTCCTCGCAGGCCCACATTAGACGCGGGCAGAGAGGCCTGCTGTTTGGCTCTGGCCATCAAGGATTGAGCGATCGCGCCGCCTTGTTGATAGGCTACCTGAGCAGTGGCCGGGAGCGGGTCAGTATGGCCTTCATCCGATTCGATAACAGCGCAGTCGCCGGCGGCGAAAACCTCGGGATGCGCGAGCAGCTGCAGCGTGGGCTTAACCAGGAGATGGCCCCGTTTTGTCCGTTGGCCCTCTGGTACAGGCAGCGCTTGAACGAGCGGATGAACTTTGGTGCCAGCGGTCCAAACAATCGTATTTGCGACTAAGCGCTCAGAATTGCCATCACGCCCAAATTCGACTGCATCCGGATGCACTGCGGTCACCGAAGCGCCTAATATCAGCTCCGGTTGAATCACCCGATCTTCCATAGCCGACATGACTGTATCTCGGAGCCGACTATTCACGTCGCCGTTGAGAATGTCACTGCGATTGAACAACACGATGCGAATGTCTTCTGGCTGGGTGGTGACCTCGGGGGCGATTTCACTGGCTACATCCTCATACCATTGCGGTAGTAGGTCGCCAAGCGTTAAGGCCAGCTCCACCCCAACTGGGCCGCCGCCGACAATGGCAATTGTCAGCAGCGATCGCTTAGCCTCTGGCGATGGCTGCTGCACGGCATCGCAGCATCGCGCCATGAGATGTTCTTTTAAGGCATCGGCATCGGCTTTGCTCTGAAAGGTCAAGGCATGTTCAGCTGCTCCCTCAGCAAAAAATGCTGGCGCACTGCCGGGGGTGACGACCAAATGGCCATATGCTTGAGCACTGCCATTGGCTAGATAAACCTGACGCGACTCTAAATCAATCGACGTTACGGTGCCTCTGATGAAGGTAATGTCGCGCCCCTGCAGCAATCCGACATACACAGGATTGATCTGATAGGACTGCATTTCACCGCTCATATAGTCATATAGCAAGGGCTTGAAGCAGAAGCGATCATTGCGATCAATCAGAATAATCGGGTGTGGATAGCCCTGGTTGGTCAGGTGCAGAGCGGTGAACAGTCCGGCAAAACCGGCACCGATGATGATGGTTGGAGCGTTTGATGAAGTCATAATTACTGTGTCAATGTCAAAAATGGGGACAAAAATCTTTGTTTGTCTCGGACTGAGACAAACAGCTTGAGTTGGGTTACGAAGGGCAAATTTCATCAGCAGGACAGCGCCCCTCAGAGACTCGATGAGCACGAGCAATCGGCTGATCGCTCACCCGTTATTGCTCACGAGACGTTGCAGCCTTCAAAACTTTTGGGTTTCGAGCTGCATCACGTTATTGGCAGAGTGAGGATTGCCATACTGCTGCACAATGCTGAACTGAAAGGGGTCTGGTGCCAGCTGGTTGAAATAAGTTTGGCTGAGAAAGGCGCTGTAATCAGGAAGCTCGCTCAGATGACGATTAAAAAAGGCGAGGGTGAGCGCTTGTAGTGCTGGTTGCGCCAAAGCCGGATCAGGACCCACCAAAAAATCAGGGAGAGGCAACACCTGCTCACCAAAATCGAGCGGGGTAAAGTGAGTGCCGTTCTCAATCACGACAAGATACTTATCTTCAGCGGCGATCGCGGCAAAGGGCTCGATCTGTTCGGGTAGAGCCGGGACAAAGTAATCATCGGTGGCCGCGACCAGTAATGTCGGGACTGATAGCGCTGCCATCCCTGCCGATCCAAACAGGTGGCTGGTGAGCGGATTAAGCGCCATCACCGCCTGCACACGATCGTCTTTGACATCGAAGGCAGCGGCTGCTGGTAGTTCTAGAAACCGGCATTGCAGCAGCATCGATAAGTTCAACAGGGGCTGCTCAGCAACCGTGTCACCACAAACGTCAGCCAGTTGATGGCGGTGTAACTCGGCCCCTGCGGCAGCCAGTACGGTGTAGCCTCCCAGAGAATGACCCAGCACCCCGACCGCATCTAACGTGAGCCACTGCAATTCCGATCGCGCTTCAGCCTGTTGCTCTAAGGTATCTAGCAAAGCGGCAATGTCCTTCGGGCGATTGAGGAACGACTGAGCATCCGGGGGGCCTTCGAGTCCGGTGAGAAACCGCTCAAATTTTTCGGCATTGGTATCAGCGTGGTCTAAGACGGCGACTGCATAACCATGGGAGGCTAGATGCTTGGCTAAGTAAGCAAAGGCTTGGCGATTTGAGGCCGCGCCATGAGAAATGACGATGACGGGAGTGGCTGATGGGCGATCGGGTAAATAGAGATCAGCCACTGATGAGGCTGGCCGTTCTGGATTGATAAAGGTCACTGTTTCTACGCGCCAGGGATAGTCGCCGGTTTGGCGCGGGTCGCTAGCATGGGCTGAACCGAACTCAGCGCTAGGCTCAACTTGCCTCTGAGCCTGCTGTTGCAGGTGATCAACCACCTCGATTTGACGCTGAAATAGGGTCTGGTTTTCAGCGATCACCTTTTGCACTAACGGTAAGTTGAGCTGAATGGTGTCCAGCGGAAACTGCCGGACGATGTTCAGAAGGCTGAGTCCGGCCTCGTCGGCAGCTGCCAGGATCAAGGCAGCTCGGATCGCTGTCGCACCATTGAGCCCACTCTCCGTCTGGACAATCTGACCTAAGCGATTTAGCAACTCTTCACCAACGCTGCTGTTGCTAAGCTGTGACATGATCACGACATCAACGTCGAAGTCGGTATTGAGGAATTCCTGCAGTGACGTCAGTTGATCCTCATTCAACTGGTTCACGAGAAGACCGTCGGCATCAGTATCAGCGCCGTCAGTCGCGATCGCCTCCAACTCTTCGAGCGCGATCGTGGCCTCAAACGGCCCGTAGAAAAATTGAATCCGCTCAGCGCCCCAAACTGGCAGGGTCGCGATGGCACCGGCCCCGAGCCCCAACCAGAGAGGGAGCGTCGAAAATTTTCTGAGGCGATGAAAGTAGGTTTGAAGAGTCAGTGGCATCGTTTTTCTCCTAGAGTCGCGGCCATCAAAACGGTCATGGTTGAGATCAGCAGGTTGTGAGTTGCCAGCCAGTGGCTGACCGTGAACAGAGTCATCGGTGCTTTTCCTCCGCAAAGTCAAACGTCCGTTTTATCTGAATTGAATCAAAGAAAATTTTGTGGCCAGTCTGGCTATGGGCAAAGTCTCGCTGGCTGCGCTCCTGTAGAGCTTGTAAAAAGTGCAGCGTGGCATAGGCTTTCTCGGGTGAGCAACAAACCACTTCGCCATTGAAGGCGATCGAGTAATTGCGGTGGGGCACTTGGGCCGCGGGGCTGATCTCAGCTCCGGCGTTCAGTGCTTGAGGACTGAGCAGTTCAACCTGCTGGCGAATCCAGGCATCTAAGATTGGCTCGCACAGGGCATCGTTGGGGATAAAGTTCACGGTAAAAACTCCGTTCGTAAAGGATTAGAAGGTTGAGTCAAACCAAGACCAAGATGAAAACTGTAGTTGTTGAGTGGCCAGGAAAACCTCACCTAACCTCTCCTTGTCTTTGGCGAAGCCTGCCCGAAGGGCTTAGGAGAGGAACCAAAGCCTCCCTAAGCCTCTCCTTGGCAAGGCTACGGCTTATACATAAGTCATTCTTTAGAACACGCCTGAGATTGGCTCCCCCTTAATCCCCCTTAAAAAGGGGGAAATCCCAGTTGGCATCGGATAGAGCCCCCTTTTTAAGGGGGCAGCGACAGTGGGGGATCTGTTATTGACGCTGAGTTCTAGAGATGTGTATGAGCCTCTCCTTAGTAAGGAGAGGTGCCGCAGGCGGTGAGGTTCAGGCAGATGTAAAAACTCCAGTTCTGAATCTGGATGAGGTTTAATCGATCGCTGAGAAGTCGTTGCGAGAGACGGCTAGAGAGCGGCATTCGTGCACTGGGCACGCTCGTCGCCAATGGAATGGGCCAGAAAAGGGGAAGCGCAGCTAGCCTGTCGGCAAACAGGTCAGCCGATTAAGTGTTTGCCGACAGGAGCCTAGAATGCCGTTACAGAAACCCGGTTTCTCCGCTAGAAAAGGCTTAATCTCGTATATTCAGTCGATGAAGAAACCGGGTTTCTAGCAATACTGAACCGGTGCTCTAGCTATCGGAAACCGCCTCGGTGATGGCCGGGGATGATGGGGTGGACTCAGGGAGCGCGAAACGCAACAGCAGCGGTGCAATGAGCGTGGTCACGACCACCATCAGCACAACGGTCGCCGCTAACTCCGAGGAGAGAATGCCGATGGAGGAACCGATGCCGACAAAGACGAGTCCGACTTCGCCACGAGGCACCATGCCGATGCCAATCGCGAGGCGGTTCAGGGTGCCAGTGTTGGGAATAAAATAGCCAGCCGCGACTTTCCCGACCACCGCGATGATGATCAGGAAACTCGCAATCCAGAGACCTGCGGCACTGCTCGGATGAGCCGGATTCAGGACGCTCAGGTCAGTCTTAGCGCCCACCACCACAAAGAACAGCGGTGCGAGGAGTCCCGCGACGGGCTCAAATTTTTCGAGTAGGTGGTGTCGATGAGGCATTCCACTGAGAATGACGCCCGCCGCAAAGGCCCCGAGAATCGCTTCGAGATGGATGGCGTTGGCGATCGCCGCCATGAACAACGCAAAGACAATTGCCGATACCAGCAGGGTGTCTTCTGACTGCAACTTGTCAGTGATCACCGTAAACGCTCTGATAATCGGCAGCCGCAGTAAAGCTACCCCGGCGACAAAGGCAGTCGTACTCAGCAGCAGTACCCCTAAACCGGCCACATTAATCGACCCCTCTTTGACTAAGCTGACGACCAAAGCCAGCACCAGAATCCCTAACAAATCGTCCAAGACAGCCGCGCCAATAATGATCTGGCCCTCTTCTGACTGCAGTTGTCCGAGTTCTTTCAGCACCTTGGCCGTAATGCCAATGCTGGTAGCGGTCAGGGCGGCACCGCCAAAGATGGCCGGCAAAAGCGGCGTGCCAAACAGCGCGATCAGTCCGGCAGTACCGCCGACAAAGGGCAGCACGACTCCGGCTCCGGCCACAATCGCCGCCTTCGGCCCGACTTTCAGCAGACTCTCGAAATCGGATTCCAACCCGATTAAAAACAGTAGGGCAATCACACCCAGATTGGCCGCCCCCTCGAAAATCCCGGTGAGCTGATGTTGATAGGCCGTCGTGGCTTCAACGGCACTCGCCCCGGTCGTCCAGCAAATGAGATTAATGATGCCAGGGTTGATGGCGGCTGCACCTTCTGCCATCACCAGGATTTTGAGCACTGAGACCCCGAGCACAATGCCCCCGACTAACTGACCTAAAACGGGGGGGAGTTTCAACCAAACGCACAGCTCGCCTAAGAGCTGACTCGTCAGGAAAATAATCAAAGCGGCGATCAGCAAGGCGCTGAAAATGACAGTTTCGTCAATCAGAGCAGTCTCTGCCAAAACGGGATAAATGAAGTCAATTGTAGAAAAAATCATCAGGATTCCTTTCCATGTCGTGGGTTTCGGGATGTTGGGTAAAGCGATGGTCCAATTGGCCGGAATAGAGATAGCGCCGTTGCCAGTGCCAGCACCGCTCAAGCAGCCATCGCGGCTCTTCCTCTAAGGCATTGCGGGTGCAAAAATCTTGGTACTTGAT
Organism: Cyanobacteria bacterium J06626_4; assembly: GCA_038523235.1. Lineage (GTDB taxonomy): Bacteria > Cyanobacteriota > Cyanobacteriia > Phormidesmidales > Phormidesmidaceae > Halomicronema. The sequence continues at coordinate 18,026 of JBCBJQ010000043.1, read as the reverse complement.
CACGAAATCGGGATAGTTTGCTTGCCAGCACTGCTCTAGAAAAGCATTGCTGAGACAGCGTTTGAGATGTTGACGGCGATACTGCCGCCAATAGTCAACCGGGTTCAAAACAAAGGGGCGATCGCGATCCCAGAGGGGCTGATCGAGATATTGCCAAAGGGGAAATTGCATGGGTCTGTCCTACGTGATTGCCATCGAGTATTGAGAATTTTCCAAAACTTTCTGTATTTAAGTCATACGTTTGTTTGAATTTTGGCAAAAAGAAGTTTGCCTCCTGAGGGTTGAGGGGGCTAACGTCTAGTTGCGTGACGCTGCAGCCGCTTATCCGCTTCGATGAGGCCATAAAATGCCGCCATGCTGGCGAGCACCAAGCTCCAAGCAGTCGGTGGGATCGGGGCCGTTTGAAAAATGAAGTTCATCCAAGGCGCATAGGTCAGCAAGAGCTGTAGGGCGATCGCCGAGCCAATGCCGCCCCAAACCCATGGATTGCTGAACAGTCCGATTTCTAGCAGCGAATACTTCAGGGACCGAAAGCCCAACAACATCGCAATTTCACCCCCGACTAGCGTATTAACAGCAACCGTTCGGGCGGTGGGCAGCGGCTGTCCTTGACCGAGCGCAATGTTGAACGTCGTGAAGGTGAAGGTCGCTAACAGCACCCCAGTGATAAAAATGCGTCGGATGGTGACTTTCCTCAGGAGCGGGGAGCGCGGTGGACGGGGCGATCGCTGCATCAATCCCGGCTCTTTGGGCTCCATCACTAGGGTTGACCCCAGCAGCACGGCAGTGACGGTGTTAATCCACAGAATTTGCAGGGGCGTAATCGGCAGCGCCAATCCTAGTAAGGTCGCGACCAGAATGATCAGTCCTTCCCCAAAGTTGGTGGGCAGCGTCCAGATTACCGCCTTCGCAATGTTGTCAAACACGCTGCGCCCTTCCTCGACAGCCGCTTTGAGGGTGGCAAAGTTGTCGTCGGTGAGCACCATGTCAGCGGCTTCCTTGGCCACCTCCGTGCCCGTGATGCCCATGGCCACGCCCACGTCAGCCTGTTGCAAAGCCGGGGCATCGTTACTGCCATCCCCCGTCATCGCTGCGATTTGGCCACGATGCTGCAGCGCCTCGACGAGCCGCAGCTTTTGTTTGGGGGTGACGCGAGCAAACACCGACACCTGGTCCACGGTTTCAACCAACGCTTCCTGAGACAGATTTTCCAGGTCACGACTGTTAACGGCCAGGGGCTGATCAGTGTCAGTGGTCGTATTGACCAGACCGATTTGCTGACCGATCGCGATCGCGGTACCCATGTGGTCGCCAGTGATCATCTTCACGTCAATGCCGGCGGCCTGACACACTTGAACCGCTTCAATCGCTTCGACGCGGGGCGGGTCAATCATGGCCTGCAAGCCTAAAAAGGTGAGCTCCGTGGCCACGATGTCATGGTCAATCCTGACGGTGTCGGCAGGTAAGTCCAGCCGCGCCAGGGCTAGCACTCGCAGCCCTTGGGCCGCCAGGTCGTGGGCTATGGGCTCGACGGTGGCCCTGGTAATGGGCTGAGACTGACCCTTGTCGTCAACCCGGTACTGGCAGCGCGGCAGCAGTTGCTCCACTGCCCCCTTGAGATACGCCACGGTGCAGGGTGTGCCCTCGCGCCGATGCAGGGTCGCCATGTACTGATAGTCCGACTCAAAGGGAATCTCGCTCAGGCGAGGATACTCAGCCTCGATACTACGAGCCGTTAAATCGGCTTTGGCAGCGCTGGTGAGCAGCGCCACTTCCGTCGGGTCGCCTTCTGCGCGCCAACTCGCCTCGTCCGCCACGAGCCGCGAATCATTGCAGAGAGCCCCGGCCCGCAAACACTCCAGGAGCGCAGGGTAGGCTTCGGGGTGAATCGGCTGGTCGGCAGTATAGAATTTCCCCTCGGGGGCATAGCCACCACCCGCCACCTGAAAGTGTTCACCTCCCGCCCAAATGGCCTGCACGGTCATTTCGTTTTGGGTAAGGGTGCCGGTTTTATCGGAGCAGATGACGGTCACGCTGCCCAACGTTTCTACGGCCGGGAGCTTGCGAATGATGGCGTGCTGCCGGGCCATTCGCGAGACCCCGATCGCCAGGGCGATGGTCACAATCGCTGGGAGTCCTTCGGGAATCATGCCGACCATTAGGGAAATAGTGGCCTCAAACATGTGATGGAAGTCAGAGCCGTGTAATAAGCCCACACCAAAGTTGATGACCGCCAGCACCAAGATCACCTTCAGCAAAAGTTGGCTAAGCTGACCCATCTGGCGAGTCAGATTAGTTTCCTGCTCTTCCACCGAGGCCATGAGCTGACCAATCTGACCGATCTCAGTCTGATCGCCCGTCGCTACCACGACCCCTCTGCCAGTGCCAAAGGTGATAAAAGTAGAAGAATAGGCCATGTTGACGCGATCTCCCAGCACCGTTTCTGCCGCCAGGTGATCGATAATTTGCTTCTCAACCGGCACCGACTCACCCGTCAATGCCGACTCGTTAACCTGGAGTGACTGACTCGTCAGCAGACGCAAATCGGCGGGCACTTTATCGCCTGACTGCAACAGCACCAGGTCACCCGGAACCAGTTCAACGGCTGGAATTTGCTGCTTTTCGCCCCGGCGAATCACCGTCGCTTGGCTCTGCATCGACCGGCTCAATGCCTCCATCGCTCGCGTGGCCTTGGCTTCTTGCCCAAAGCCAATCAGCGCATTCAAAATCACCACAATAGAAATGACACTGGCATCAACCCATTCCTGCAATAGGAAAGTAATGATGGCGGCAATGACCAAGACGTAAATCAGTGGACTTTGGAACTGCTCCAGCCAAATCTTGAGCAGGCTTTTGCGCTCGATTTTGGTCAGGGTATTGTCGCCAAACTGCCCCTGTCGCTGTATAACTGCAGACAAGCTGAGGCCGTCAGTCGTGTCCGTTTTGAGCTGTGACAGAACATCGCTAGCCGGTAGATGATGCCAAGACCGCTCAGCTTCAATAGTTTGGGAATTGATTCTGGGTGAAAACATGCGTTTATAGACTCCTAAATTGGATTTGACCGAATAAATAGGTTCAAACAAACGGATCTGTAAGCTTCTGTCGGATCTGTAAGCTTCTGTAGCTGCTTCATACTGGAAAGTTGGACGGGGAAAGGTGCTCGGCTTTTTTGCCCGGGGGCTGGGGCGGCACATTGCTCGACTGGCGATGCTGAACGCCGACCAACAAAAAGGCTGCCGGAGTGAAGTACAGCGCCAGAATCGGTGAGCCGCCAATCCCCCCCGCGATCGCGATCGCCAGCGGTTGCCAAAAGGGGTCACCATCGGCCAGCAGGGGCACGAAGCCCACCATCGTCGTAATTGTGGTGGCGATGACGTGACGACTGGCTTTCATCACCACGGCCTGCACCGCTTTGGGCTGGCCCTGCCGGGCCTCGGCATCTTCATTTAAGGCCGAGAGCACAATGATGGAGCCGTTGATAGCGATGCCCACCAGGCCCATTGTGCCGACGATCGCCATAAAGCCGAGCAGTGAACCAAACGCCTTGAGCGAAAAGAGGGCCATGCCGACTGAGCCCACGGCGACGGCTCCTACAATGCCTGCCTGCCGAAACGACCCCAGCGACAGCACGAGCGCGGTGACCATGACCAATACCAGCAAGGGGACATACAGCATCAGGTCACCAACCGCCGAGCTGCGTTCTTCATACTCGCCGCCGAACTCATAGCGGTAACCGGGCGGCAGCTCAAAATTCTCCGCTGCAAGCCTGTCTTGCAGAGCCGTCAACACCGTCTCGGGCAACACCCCAGAGGTGATGAAGATCTGCACGGTATTCACCCGTTGCTCTTCGCGGCGGGCGATGCTGGACAGCTCGGGCAAAAGGTCAAACTCACCCAGGGCCGAGGTGGGGCGAAAGGCGCGATCTCGACCCTGGTCAGGCCGCAAATCCAACGAGGCGAGAGATGCCAAGCTGGCGCGATCTTGGTTAGTGAGTCGCACGCGCACCGGCAGGTTCTCGGTGGATTCTAGAATTGCGCCGCCGGTCACTCCTTCAGAGTAGGCGGACAACTGTTGCGCGATCGCGGTGTTATTCAGTCCGGCTTGCTGCACCTGTTCGTTATCGACCACTAGACCGAGCTTGGGTCGGCCCTCGGTCAAATCGTCGCGCACGGAGATGACATCAGTAATCGTCGTCGCCAGCGCCCGCACTTCCATGCCCAAACGGCGCAGTTCGTCGATGTTGGGGCCATAAATCCGCATTTCTACCGGCGCATCAAACGGCGGGCCCTGCTGAAACTTGCGCACGAGCACACGCGCCGCTGGCATCATCTCACTCAGCTCCGTTTGCAGCTCCCGCACCAGAGCGTCTACCCCCTCATCCGACTGCAGCTGCACCATCGCTTGGGCATAGTACGACTGGTTCTCCCGTTGACCGGTGAGGTTGTAGTAGAACTTGGCGACGCTTTCGCCGACAAACCAGTGGACGTCTTCGACGTTCTCATGCTGCAAGATCACCTCGCGGGCCTGCAGCACCTGCTGCTCGGTGCGGGCGATCGCCGTTTGGGAGGAAAATTCGATCTCGATGTGAAACTGATCGCGATCGAGCAGGGGAAAAAACTGATTTTCCAGGGTGGGAGCCGCAATGAAGCCGATTAGGGGAACCGTCATGGTCAGCGCCACCGCGAATAGGGGGCGCGCCGCCACCCGCCCAATCGACCAGCGGTAGGGCCTTGCCAGCGCCGGTAGCGTGAGGCCATCATTCCACCAGACGCCGGGCTTCATCATCACTAGGATCAGCTGGTCCCGGAACCCGCGCTGCGACTTTTGCTGTGCCGCTTCGTATTGGCGACCGCTGTCGCCCAGCATCCGTCCCGCCAGGGCGGCAATCACCGTCAGGGAGATGGCCAACGATGACACCAGCGACAGAATCACGCTGAGGGCGATCGCCCCCACAAATTCGCCCGGTGCTCCAGGTAATAGATAGATGGGTAAAAACGTCAGCACCGTGGTCAGGGTTGAGGCCATCAGCGGCACCTGCAGATACTTCACGGTTTTCGTCACCGCCTCCAGGGGCGCGTCGCCGTGCTGCATCTCGACCTGAATTTCGTCCACCACGACGATCGCATTGTCGATTAGCAGACCCAAGGCAATGATCAACCCCGTCACCGACATCTGATGAATCGGCACATTAAAGACCGTGAACCAGCCGAATACCGCAAAAATCGTCATCGGCAGGGCAGTGCCCACGACGATGGCCGATCGCCAACCCATCGTGACCAACGTCACCACCACCACCAGAGCCGCACTAATGATGAGGTTGAGGATGAGCGTATTGATGCGCTCAGCGACGTATGCACTCTGGTCAAAAATGGTGTCTAAGCTCACCCCTTGGGGCATGCGATCGCCAAAAGCGGCCAGTTCAGCCTTGGCTGCGGCAGCCCACTGATCAACGCGCAGCCCGGACTTCATCATGGTGCCTAACACAACACCAGGCTTGCCGCTAATGATGGCCTGCTCAATGAGCGGATAGCGCACCCCGCGACTCACGCTGGCGATATCGCTCAGGCGCGTGAACTGTCCATCACCTGTCTGTACCGGAATTTGGCGAATCTGCTCCAGCGTTTCCAGTTCGCTTTCAACTTCCATTGCGACAGTCTGATCGGCGCTGCGCAGCTGTCCAGCGCTCACCTTGGCATCGCTGAGGCTGACCTGATTTGCCAACTGCTGCGGCGACAGGCCCACGCCGACCAGTTCTGCCGGATCGATTTCAACTAGAATCTCTTCCTGTGGGCTACCAAAAAACTCCACTTCTTCCGTGCCGTCGATACCGCGCATGATGATCGCGAGTTCTTCGGCATAGCGGCGTAAGACAGCGTAGTTTGGCTCATCGGGCAGATTCCACGTTAGCGACGTGATCAGGGTGTAGGCCTTCATGTTGCTCTCTTCGAGCTCTGGCTCAGCCGCCCCAACCGGGAATTGAGCGGCGGCATCAGCCATTTCATCTCGCACCTTTGACCAGATCGGCTGGGCATCGGTGACCGAGTCGAGGAGCTCGACCACCACGCTGGAAAATCCGACCCGCGACGTCGAAGACAGCGTCTCGATTTCCTCGATTTCAGCCAGTTCTTCTTCAAGAACGGTAGTGACCAGCGCTTCCACCCGCTCGGCGTTGGCACCGGGAAAAACAGTCGTGACCACAGCGGTCCGGGCCACTAGCTCGGGGTCTTCCTGGCGCGGCAGCCCCTGATAGGCCGAAAAGCCCCAAGCGAGGATCAACACGATCGCCAGGATCAACAAGCGAATATTAGTAAAGAATGGGCGAACCATAGTGGGTAATAGGGGGGTGAGAATTGAGTGGATGAGAGGGAGAGAGGGGGAGAGCTTTGTGCATTCCTCATTTCCTCATTTCCGAATTCCGAACTCCGAACTCCGAACTCCGAACTCCGAACTCCGAACTCCGAACTCCGGATTCCAAATTCCGAACTCATTCAATCGGCTTTACCTGTTGACCTGGAACCAAGCGATGAACTCCATCAGCCACGACGCGATCGCCCGGCTGTAGCGTTCCTCGCACCAAGGCTCGATCACTTTCCTGATGTAGAATTTCGACGGATTGGGGCTGAACTTCGTACGTGCCGTCTGCGTCGACAGCGGTAAGCACGTAAGCGCTCCACAAGCCCCGAATGTCTTGAGTCAGGGCCGCAGTCGGCAACCATGTCCCTGCAGTGGGAATGGTTTCAGTAATTTCGACCCGCACTATTTGACCAGGATTAATGCTGGGAACAGCGGCTTGATCAAGCTGAAACACGACCATTTGGGTGCGGGTTTCGGGATCAACTTCAGGCAATACCGCTGTGACCGTAGCGGTAAAGGTCTCGGCATCTAGCTTCACCGGCTGGGTATCGCCCAACTGCAGCTGACTAGCCGTCGCCACCGGCATGCCGATGCGCGCTTCGGGGGCAGCATCTTCGACTAAACGAACGACTGATTGCCCTGCCCCAATCACGGTCCCTTCATCCATCTGACGGTCAGCGATAATTCCGACGAAAGGCGATCGCACCGTGCTTTTTTGAATGTTCACGTCAACATCCGCGATCGCCGCCTCTAGCTTCTGCACCACAGCTCGCTGGGCCAAAATCTGTTCTTGGCGAGTGCCGTTTTGCAACTCTTCCAGATGGCTGCGGGCCTGATCGAGCTGCGCTTGCAAGGCTCCTTGACCATAGGCAAATTCATCGAGTTCTTCGCGAGAAACCGCCCCGCGCTCATAAAGAAATTCTCGCCGCGATCGCTGGGTGCGCTGCAGCGCCAACTCTTGTTCCAGTTGACGAACGGTGGCTGCAGCCGCTGCGATGTCCTCTACTCGGGGCCCCGCTTCCAGTTCCAAGAGTACGGCCAGAGCTTGGGCTTGATCGGCTTCGAGCTGCTGCCGCTGAGTTTGTAGATTACTGATGTCGAGTTGCGCCAGCGGTGCCCCGGCAGCGACGCGATCGCCTTCTTCCACTAAAACGGCGACCAGTTCCCCACCCCGCTCAAACCCTAAATCACTCGCTCTCAGGGCGGCGATTGCTCCGGTATAGGCTCGGGTCGTGTCATAGCCGTCAACTGTTTCTACCGTCAGCGTTTCCACAGAAGTCACCGTCGGCTCACCCGCTTCCGCAACCGAGGTATCAGAGTGGGTCAACTGCATCCTGGCAACAGGAACCCCGACCACCAGCAGCAGGGCGATCGCCCCTGCTCCAGCAGCCGTTTTGGGATGACGATGAATTCGCTTGAGCGCCTTTCTGGCAAAGTGCATCGCCTCTGAATGGGATGGCGGTGAATGAACAGTCATAAGTAACTCCACGATAGGAACAAAATAAATCAAACGTACGTTTCATATTTGGGATAGATCAATGCAAACTTAGCCCTGATCTCCCTGTCCTGGCCTCCTCAACCTTGAATGAAAGTTCATCCACTCAGGACTTGAGGTAAGATGTGCTCACTTGAGGCAAGATTCAAACGTGCGCTTGATAAAATTAAAACGTACGTTTGATAAAATGACAAGGAGAATTCAATTATTGGCAGAGCAAGGAATGACGGCGAAACCTCCCAACCTCCGGCCACATGGATTCTCGCGCAATATAAATATCATTCAAACGTTTGAATAAAATGAGCAACGCCACTGCAACCGACACTAAAACTCAAATTTTGGATGCGACCGAGTACCTGATCGCGGAGAAAGCCTTTGCTGGCACGACACTACGCAATATTGCCAGCGCTGCAGGCGTCAACTTGGCCGCTGTTCACTACCATTTTGGTTCTAAGGAGGATCTGTTTCGGGCGGTGGTTCAACGCATTGCCAAGCCAGTCGTTGCCCGCCAACTTGATATGCTCAATCAGCTGAAGCAAAAGACTGTGGTTCCTTCGGTTGAAGATCTCCTGACGGCATTCCTGACATCGCCCTTGGAATTCATTAGTGGCGGCGAAAGTTCGCGTATCGTGCGGGCTCAGTTTATGGGGCGTTGTCGCACCGAACCGGAACCCGTTCAAAGCATTGCTCGTGAAGAGTTCAGCGCTAGCGCTGAATTATTTTTGGATGTCTTGCAGCGAGCACTGCCCAATCAGTCGCGATCGCAACTTGAGTGGAAGCTTGATATCGTTATCGCAGCGCTAATCCAGGTGCAGATGCAGGCGGGAAAACCTAATGCTTTGTTGCAGAGCAACCGGCCCAAAGATATTCAAGAGACGATCTCGAATCTAGTAACTTTCATGGCTCACGGTATGTGTTCTGGTTGAGTATTGCACCTTGCCTAGCCCTTCTTGCAAGTCTGTCTGAAAAGCTAAGTCTGATTTTTGGAGACTTTTGGAGCTCAGAACCAATCAAATTTTGGGATAAAAAGAGCAAGCATCTCTTGGCTTTAGCAGCGCTACATGACCTCGTTGGTAAGTGCGAGAGATTGTCATACCTCGCTGTCAGCAAGAACATTAGGCAAAAACAAAGCGTTTGTCGACCTAAACCCCGCTCTATTGCGAGTGCTCTGTTGGCTTTCACGACAACTGGCTTGAATTGAGCCGATATCAGCATCGTGATGTTGGGTGAATTACGGAAAGAGCACCCGTTTTTTGGAAAGCAGCGATAACGGGGTTAAATAAGCATCGTTGAATTTCCGGAGTCAGGCTCAACTTTCTGTGGAAATTCACTGAGTTTGGGTGACGCTAGGATGAGTTTCTTGCCGAACTTCCACTTAATTTTTCAACCAAAAATCAGGTCAGGAGATGTTTCAAGAAGGAATTTAAAGGTCTATAGTCTTGTTTTCGAGATTCCCATAAAAATCTCAGTTTTTCTGACAGAAATCAATCGTTAGTTGCCATTCTGATAACTGTGGGTGACATAAAAGTCGGTTTTGATTCACCTTTTGTTTTGAGGAAAGTTAGTTATGAAAAATACAGCACTCGCGCTCGGATTAGCGACAGCCGCATCACTTGTCGCTTTTTTGCCAGCAACTGCCAACGCTGCCACGGTCTCTCGGCAAGCTAAGGATTTACTGAATGCAGACACGACCGCTAGCAATTATGGCACCCTCTTTGAGGGGACTAAGTCATCCTTTGAGAGCCAAGCGGCAGATTACTCCCTTGACTTTGAAGACTGGTTTGCTATCAATTCTTTTGTGAATAATGAGCGTGCCGCCTACGGTACAAATGGCGCTAAGCTCGACGACCTCGTTGAGCTTGACATCGATTTACTGACCTGGGAAGCCGGAGCAGAAGATGTCGAAGTCTTCTTCATTAATGAAGGCGCTGGGTACCGCAACAAGTTTGGCTATTCCACCAATGCGCCGACTGGGGCTGGCAACCAGGCTCTGGTTGATTTTTGGAACAACGACGAAAACTTTGAGACCGTTTGGGGCGATGTGTCGTCCAAAAACAGCATTCTTGCCAATGGTAATGGACCTTTGGCCCTGGGTGAAGGTTACAAAATTGGCGATGTTGACGCTGGTGAAGCAGTCAACTTCTATTTGCGCAATCCCCACACCAAGGTCTTTGATAGCTTATCCGCCGCTGACACATCGAACGGTGATGGCTTGCAGCACGTTACAACTTATCAGTATGGCGATTATCTCGTGTTGGCCTACGAAGACATCTACGGTGGTGGCGATAAAGACTACAACGACGTCGTCGTCGCTGTCAGAGGGCTGGTAGATACTCAGGACACAGCATCAGTCCCAGAACCGGCTAGCGCGATCGCGCTTTTAGGTCTCGGGGCGATCGGCTTGGTCACCAAGCGCCAGCGTCGTTAAGGGCAAACTTAGGAGTCAGGGTGGGATAGCAACTTTTCGAGGAGTTGCTATCCAGTCTTGTAGAAGGACATTTGACACGCTTTGCCACTCGCAGAGAAGCCGCTCTGCGTTTACTCCTCTCAATTCCTCTTCTTGGCTTAATGCCCTTCGGGCTATGGCTCGGGAGAGGAATTTTGTGATCGAGCTTCTCTTTTCGAGAGGAAAAGCTCAGGGATAATACCAGTTCGACAAATTACAGCTACACATACAAGTTGGCTTCGACTTCGCTCAGCCGACGTTCCTTGAGCGGAGCCGAAAGGAAGATCTGTAGTCCAGTTTCAGAGAATTGGTATAATTTGCTCAACCGGTGACGAGGATGGCTATCTTGTGGTGTGGGTGAGAGAGGCAGAAAGCGCATCTACAGGTTTAACGCCCCACCCCAACCGGCCAGTCTGGCGAATCGATATCAATACCTCGCCGCCGACTGTGATGCAAGTCAACGTCGTCACCCTGAGACCGTCGTAAAGATGGCTTCAAGGTTGAGCGATGGGGCAGCGACTCCGATCACCTGAGCAAGAACTTCATCGCCGGCGACGATATTCGTCGAATTCTGCCCTTGCTGAAAGCTCAAGTCGGCAAAGGTGAGACCGTCTGCCAGCAAAAAGCTGACGCGTTCAGGGGCAAAGCCGAGAATCGTATCGATACCGTCGCCCTGACGCAGAGTGATCATGTCATCGCCGCTGCTGAGACGAAGGCGATCCTCACCCTGACCACCGTCTAGAACATTGCTGCCGTCGCCACCGAATAGGATGTCGTCACCGGTGCCGCCCAGTAGCGTATCGGCTCCGTCGTTACCAAAGAGGCGATCGCTGCCCTCGCCCCCGAGCAGTAGGTCGGCCTCATCCCCGCCGGAGAGAAAATCGTCGTCGCCACCCCCTCGCAGGACGTCACGCCCGCGACTACCAGACAACAAATCATCGCCGTCATCGCCATTAAGCTGGTCGTTGCCGCTGCCGCCGAAGACAAAATCATCCCCGTCTTGGGCCAAGAAGACCGTGTCTTGCCGAAAGCCAAACAGAAAGTCCTGCCCAGAGCTACCATCGATAACTCGGACATCGTTGTCGGGGAGGTCTAGGGGAATCAGAACCCGGTCAATCCCCTGTACGACCCCATTGGCGGCGGCTACGTCAGCGAGTGCAGTGACAAAGTTCGGGTTCAGTAGATCCGGTTCATTGTCAATGAGCGCTTCCCCTTCTACACCGAAGTTCGCATCGGTCAGCAGCGTTGTCACGGTGCCGTCAGCCTGCAGTTGGGCCTGGCTCTGGGCACCCGGAGCCACGTGGTAAAGCAAAATGTCGGTCAGAACGGGAACCGGATCACCGTTGCCGAGGTCGGTGAGAGTTGCCACGATCGCGTCAAAAGCGCTCGCTTCATCCACGCCGCGAAAACCCAGATCTTGGGCGAGCGCGACAAAGGCCGCGTCTGTTGGCGCAAACACCGTCAGGTCGGCGGCAGGATCATTCAGGGCGTCAACTAGCCCAGCAGTTTGGACGGCCTGCAGCAAAATGTCGAAATCCTGATCATTGCTGTCAAAGCCATCTCCGCTCGCAGCGACGATACCGGCAATGGTCGGCAGCATGGGCGGTGAAGCCTCATTACTAGGAATATCTAGAGGCAGGAGGACACGCTCAATGCCCTGCACCGTACCATTCGCTGCGACTATGTCAGCGAGTTCCTCGACTAGAGTCGGGTTCAGCAAATCCGGCTCATTATCTACCAGTTCTGAGCCAACAACATCGAAGCTAGTGTCACTCAGCAGTGTGGTAACAGCGCCTGCACTCTGTAGCTGGGACTGACTTTGAGCACCAGGGGAGACGTGGTACAGCAAGATATCAGTTACCAGAGGAATGGGGTCACCGTTGCCTAGCTCAGTCAGGGAAGTCACGATCGCGTCAAAAGCGCCCGCCTCATCACTACCGCCAAAGCCCAAGTCCTGGGCGAGGGCGATAAACGCCGCATCTGTCGGTGCAAATATGGTTAAATCTGCGGTGGGGTCATTGAGCGTGTCGGCCAGCCCCGCAGTTTGCACGGCCAGCCGTAAGATATCAAAGTCTTGGCGATCGCTATCAAAGCCATCCCCGACGAAGTTGGCGATCGTCGGTAGCTCAGGTTCTGGCAACATCAGTTCGTTGCCCGCAATATCTAAGGGAATGAGGACACGGTTAATGCCCTGCACCGTGCCGTTGTCTGCCGCAACATCAACGAGTTCTGCCACAAAAGAGGGATTAAGCAGATCCGACTCGTTGTCGACCAGCTCTGACCCAACGACCACAAAGCTAACGTCGCTTAAAAGCGTCGTAGTGGTGCCTGCGCTCTGCAACTGCGTCTGACTTTGAGCACCGGGGGAAACGTGGTACAACAGCACATCCGTCAAGAGCGGTAGGGGGTTACCGCCGCCCAGTTCAGTGAGCGCCGCCACGATCGCGTCAAAAGCGCCTGCCTCATCATCACCGCCAAAGCCAAAGTCTTGAGCTAGCGCCACGAACGCTGCATCCGTCGGCGCAAATACCGTCAGATCAGCGGCGGGGTCATTAAGGGCCTCGACCAAATTGGCGGACTGTAAGGCACGGAGCAGAATGTCAAAGTCTTGATTGTTGTTGTCGAAGCCGTCACCACTGCTGGCGACGATGCCTGAAATGGTAGCCATGAGTCTTCTCTTTTGGTGAATGGTTGATTAACGAACAAAGCTAGGAAACGAATTTGCGGGTTTGAATCACGATGCCGATCACTTGACAGCGACAGTTGTGCCTGTCATCCAACAGCGCTGTCGAACAAACTCAGATATGCAGGAAAATAAGAATCTGTGAATGCTGTAAACCGGGCTAGAAACCCAACAGAGTAGCCCTTCTTTTCCGCACGAAATCCATATCTACGGGGGAAGGATCAATCACGAATCCGCAGCTAAACCTCATCCAGATTCAGAAGTGGAGTTTTGGCACCTGGCGTAACCTCACCGCCTGCGGCACCTCTCCTTGAAAAGGAGAGGCTCAGCTAGACTTTGGTTCCTCTCCTTGAAAAGGAGAGGTTAGGTGAGGTTTTCCCAAGCCAGCACAACTCCAGTTTTCAACTTAGACGTGGTTTAGAAGCCTCAAGCTGTGAACCCCGATCCGACCATGAGAAAGGATTCTTCAAACAGCTCGCAGCGATGAAACCAATGGCTGGTGCTTAATACCCATCCGATTGATGAAAGGCAAAGTAAGGGATGAAAACATAACTGTCATCTCAGCCGATGGTGGCACTGGTGATTTCCTCTGATCCGCAGCTCACAAACATCGTCGCCAGACTCCGTCAAACGGATTGCTCAGTGCCAGCCGCTCAAGTTAGCCCTAAAGCCATCATTACGCCCTTTGTAGTGAGCCTAAGATCAGCTTCTTAGCCCGACTCTGGTTCAACGCCATCACGAGCAATTTGCCAGCTGTGTGGCTAAAACTGTGATTAACACAATCAGCATAGGAAGTTTAGGAATCAGACCGATACTTCCTCAGTGCATGAAAAGACATGACCCCAGTCATCTTTTGCGGAAAGGCTATTCACGATACGGTTGTGACATAACTTAATCGCTCTTTAAATCACTGTTTGATGCCTTTTTTGCATCCCCTTTCTCGGACATTTCGATATTTAGAGTGGGCTATTCTTTTTGCCTATATCAGTATGGAACTGAGTGGAATGAGGCAGGACTGGCCACTGGCTCTCGTGTTCTATGGGGGTGTTTTTGGCCTGAGCTGTTTTTTCCCAGAGCGTCGGCCCTACACCCAACGCCTGCTTTACATCGGGACGGCTTTGGCCGCGATCGTACTAGCCAATCGAGTGGGCATTGATTCCGACTTTCTGCTATTTGTCTATTTCTCTAAGAGCTATTTTTTGCTCGACCGCCGCTTCGCGATCGCGGCGGTGGTGTTAGTGATGGGGCCTTGGATCATCAGCGAGTATCTATCGCAAGTTGATTGGGTTCAGAGATCGTCCGAACCGATTCCCCTTTCTGTGTTTGACCCGGCTACGCTCATCCGGTTTGTCGTGATTTCGCTAGCGGCTTACCTCTCGGCGAGCACTTTTACGCTAATTGCCAGCGCTATGGTCGTCACTGAACAAGAAAGCCGCCAGCGAGCAAAGATACTCTCGCAGCAAATCGAATCTCTGTCAGCCGATCTTGAGCGGACTCGCATTGCCCGCGAACTGCACGACTCATTGGGGCATACCCTGACGGATCTCGACATTCAACTAGCCGTCGCTCAAGAACTCCGGCGACGCGACCCAGAGCAAGCCGCCTGTGCTGTAGACCTAGCCAAGACGCTGGTGGGTCAATGCATCGAAGATACGAGCCGAGCGCTGCAGCGCATGCGCCGCTCAGATTTCGACCTCAACCAAGCCCTCAGCACCCTTTTAGCGCAAGTTCAGCAGACGTCTAACTTAAAGGTGAGAGGGGAATTGAATTTGCCCCCACTGCCGATTTATCAGAGTTATCAAATCTTCTGCATTACGAAAGAAGCCATTATGAACGTGCAAAAGCACGCTCAGGCCTCTCAACTCGCACTCTACGGCACTGTCACCGCCAGTGACATTGTTCTCGACATTGAAGACGACGGTATTGGTGCAGAGATGAACGCACTTTATGCCGGCTTTGGGATTCAAGGCATTAGAGAGCGGGTACAACTCCTCGGCGGACAGCTAGAGATTCAAACTGCGTTGTCAGAAGGCATGCGTCTTCAAGTGACGTTGCCACGATGATTCGATTGCTGTTAGCTGACGATCAGGTGATTTTCCGCGAGGGGCTGGCAACGTTACTGTCTGTTGAGGCTGACTTGGAAGTTGTTGGTCAGGCGGAAAACGGTGATGAAGCCATTGGTTTAGCTGAAAAGCTACAGCCTAATGTGATTCTGATGGATGTCAGAATGCCCGGTGTGGACGGTGTGCAAGCCACTGCCGAAATCCATCAGCGCTATCCCTGGATGCGCATTTTGGTGCTGACGACGTTTGACGATGACGAGTATATTCTGCAGTCCCTGCAGGCTGGGGCGCTGGGCTATCTCTTGAAAAGGACACCTGCCCCCGCGATCGCTGCCGCCATCCGCTCGGTCGCCCAAGGCTACAGTCAGCTAAGCCCAACAGTTGCCCTCAAAGCATTTTCCTACTTAAAGCCTGCACCACAGGCGTCCACAGCTGCCATCAGCGAATTGAGCAAGCGAGAAGCCGAAGTGCTCAAACTCATCGGGCAGGGCCAGAACAATCAAGAAATTGCGACAACCCTGCATCTGAGTGAAGGCACAGTCAAAAATTACGTCACTCAAGTGCTCAGTAAGCTAGAGATGCGCGATCGCATTCAGGCGGCACTTTGGGCGCAAAAACATCTAATTTAAGCACGAGACTCCCTTGAGGCAGTACTCGGCTGCTCAAGAATTCACCGCAGATGTGACTGACGGCAAAACCTAGGATGGCTAAACTCATCAGCCGTTCAAGGTCTCGCAAAAGACAAAGGCATTGAGTGACAAGCAGGGGATTCAGGATGAGTACCCTGCTTGCCACATATGTTTGCTGCGAACTCAAGGTTCATAACTCTTGTCGCCGCGATCGCCTTTTTCTATCTGTGAATCCTTCAGAAAGCACTTAGCGGAATAGACGAATACCCACGCCGAGCACTAGGCCAACGTCAGTACCCTCTTCACCAAAATTGGCATTAACTCGGGTCGTTCCCGTGATCCTCTCAGTAATCGGAATATCTGCTCCCACAGTTATCATCGGATCAATATCAAAATCTTCAAACTCCACCCCCAGGCCCACTCCAGCAAAGGGAATAACCACAGGCAGTTCTGCCTGCTCTGACTCGCGATTACCGACCGGAAAACTCCCGGTTAACGCAAATGAGCTGTAGCCATCACTACTCACGACAGACGCCGTGTGTACAGACAACACGTCCGTTAAGGGGATGCGCGACATAATAGAGAATCCGCCATTCCCCAACTTAGTTTCGCCGTCGTCACTGAGGCCAAGAGTCCCGCCTAGCCCCACATAGCTAGTTCTCGGGGGCTGTTCCTCTTCCTCATCAGGAGGCGTGGTCTGAGCAACCTCGCTTGCCGGGGTAGTCGTCAGCACTTCTACCGGGAGAGCTTGGGCGGAGCCAGGGGTGTTCGAGCCCAAGAGCAACCACGACAATAGCGAGAAGGCGCTAGCGATACCAAATGAGTGATTAGCAGAGGTCATTTTTGTCTCCAAAGTTCAATTAATTGCTTCTCCTGCTTACCTGGCGGGTGCACGTCCTGAGAATATCTCAATTCATGCGATCTTTTGGTCTTTTGCTTTACCCCTTAGCAGAGTGAGTCTGTACAACAAAAAACGACTCCACCGAATGTAATGCTAATTAAACGCAAAAAGAAACGATACATGATGATTTATCCTCACGATTAATAAATACTGTTTCTCGAAATAATTTTGAATGTAATCAGCTTTCAGATAACAGTTGATGGCAACAATAAAATGCAGATTGTCCTAGTTTTAATTATGTAAGCAAACACGATATTGAGAAAAATCGCAGCCTCTAAACCTGAAGCCGAAAAGCTATGCTACCTGCTCCTGAGACTGAGAAGAATAACTGGAGAGCAAATGTCCGTCCTCCATTTCAACAATCCGATCAGCCACATCCAGAATGCGATTGTCATGGGTGACCATTAAAATCGTACAGCCCTGCTCTTTCGCGAGTTTCTGCATCAGCGTTACCACTTCTCGACCAGACTTGCTATCCAGGGCTGCAGTGGGTTCGTCGGCTAGGACAATTTTGGGATGACTTACCAGAGCACGGGCGATCGCTACCCGCTGTTTTTGTCCACCTGATAAATCGTCTGGAAAGTAGTTTCGCCGACTTTCTAGTCCGACTGATTTGAGCATTTCAACGGCTCTAATTCGACGCTCTGATGCCGTTGGCTGATGCAGTTGTAATGCCATTTCAACATTCTGCTGAGCTGTCAAACTCTGATGGAGATTATGAGCTTGGAAAATGTATCCAATTTCTCGCCGTAACTGAGTCAATTGACGCTGGCTGGCTCCACAAACCTCTTGCCCCAGTACCTGTAAACCACCCTCTTGAGCAGATCTCAATCCACAAATCAGCGTTAGCAAAGTTGTCTTTCCAGACCCAGAGGGGCCTGTCATCAAGACAATCTCACCTGTCTGAATCTCTAGATTGACATCAAACAGAACTTGTTTTCGGAGATTATCTTTCCCAAAAAAATGATTAAGATTCTGAACAGAAACTATGGATGGATGACGGGATCCATGGAAAGATTTCGAATGTATAAGTTGTGGATTTTCGTCAATACGAAACATGTCTTTTGTTTTGAAATTTGAGCAAATTCGACACATCTAGAAAATATCTGCAGGATCGGCTGACCGTAGCTTTCGCATGGCAACTGCTCCTGAAATTGCACACATTAAAACTGTCAGAAATAGCGTAAAGAGAGAAATCTGAGATGTCATCAGAAGTGGCAAATTAGTCGCGTTACGAGTCAAGTCATAAAGGAAAGATGAGATCAAATAGCCGGGAATATAACCAGACACTGCCAAAATAAAAGCTTCTTGAGAGACCACACTCAGTAAATAGCCATTGTGATAACCCATGGCCTTAAGCGTGGCATATTCGGGTAAATGATCTGAGACATCACTGTAGAGAATTTGATAGACGATAATGACCCCAACGACAAACCCCATTACGACACCTAAACT
>JBCBJQ010000042.1:0-44686 GCA_038523235.1 Cyanobacteria bacterium J06626_4 | reverse complement strand
AAATTAAAAGGCAAGAAATTCGAATAAATTCAGTAGCTTCGCGGATGCTGAAAAGAGGGGGTAATGGATCGAAATATAAGTTTTGATTCGTGTTTGTGATGTTGATAAATCTGAATAAAATAGATTCTAGATGGGTTTGTCTGTTTTTGGGCTAAATTCAAATCTTTTTCTTGTGCTTGGTCTCTTGGCGATCTTGGCTTTGTAGTCTATGCCACTGATGCGCTTGACAAATAGCACAAACTCCCCATCGCTGTAGCTCTTGACTCGGACACGGACTGTGGCAACAAGGGCATTGGCTCTGATTGGCGAGCTGAGCCTGTTTGCGCTCAGCCCACTTTTGAAAAGCACCGTTAGCCGTTGCCGGCGGTAAGGGGGAAAGGTCGGAGTTTAAGGCCGCCCAACTGGGGTGATGGGCGAGAGAGTTGACGGCGAGGGGCTGTGATCGCTGGGTGAGTCGCCGCCATTCGGCGGGGGCAAAGCGCAGATCGCGAATCTTGGTGGCCAGTGAGGGCAGCTTTTGGTGCAGTTTTTGGCAGATGCGGGTGCGCTCAAAGGTCAACGTTTGTGCCCAGGCCGCGCTCGATACCGAGACCTGCAACACTTCTCGATAAATCTTGGTGGGCTGGCTGTGTTGGGCAACGGCGTCGCCAACCAGCTGAGGCCAAATCGCCAAGACCTGTCGCAAACCGGAGGAAGCTTGCCATTGGGGCGATCGCTCCAGATTATTCATCAAGGCTTGAATCGACTGCATCGCTAAAGGCGCATTACTACAAACGCCAGATTATGACAGGGGTGGCAAAAAGCGGTGTCACTCTTGGGACGTTGCCAGATTTGAGGGCTGACTGAGAACACTCTCGCGTCCGACTCTGTCAGACATTCACAACTCCCAAATGACCAGGTCTTGCGGTCAACAGCCGCAGGGCCTTGAGAATCTCCAGCGGCGGCTAGCACTGGTTAGGCGTTACCTGACACTCTAGCCTGACAGTGGGCAGGAATGTCGCTAGGGGTGGCGTGATTTCTCTTAAACACCCCCCTAAATGTAGCGACATTGTGCCAACTGCAAACAAATCTTGTCTTAAAAGAATGCTCACTTTTACGCAGACATTGTTATAACTAGATGCGTGTTACCGCAGCTATCAGCAAAAGCCTCTCTATATCAGGGGCTAAAGCAATTTGCGGCTGGTCTACATCGACCCTGTTGGTATTTTCCGTGAGGCGAGCCCCATGACCCCCTCAACTGCTCCTCAGCAGTCTTATTCTCAATCACCGCTGGCTAATAGTGCCTTGCTAGAAGGACTCAAACCCCCTCTGAGAAACACGCTATCTAGCCTCAACATCAACCTTGATTATGAGCTGGCGCGCTATCGCTATGCCAAGCGAGGTGATGCTCAGCCCGGCGTCGCGCCACCCCAGTTTCAGTCACGGCGGCAGCGATCGCTCAATCTCATCAACGTACCGACCCCGGCTAAGCCGGTAAAGTTGCCTGCTACGGCAGCGGCGGCCCCGCCTCCACCGCCGAATCCGCGCATTGCCCAAACCGCCAATTCCAGTGCGCCCGCCCCTGTCTCAGACCCCGTGCCAGGCAACGCGACTGGTAACGTCTCGGAGGTTGCCAGTCTCAAAAGTGCTCTCGTGCGGCAAGCCGCCCCGCAGCCAGACAATTATCTGGAGTCGTCTGAGGCGCTACTGCAAAACTTTGACAACTCATATCCAGCGGCGGGGTCAGAGCCTTCACCCACGTCCAAAAGCTGGTTTGAAGGCATCAATACGCCCCTTGGTTTGGGTGCGTTGTTGCTGTTGCTCGTAGCGAGTGCCGGATTTGGGTTTGTGCTGGTTAACCCCTCTGCCGCTCAAAACTTGTTTGGCAACACCCCGTTGGCCCGCCTTTTGCCCAGTTCAGCGGTTGACGAGGTCGAAGCAATTGATGGGGAGGCGGCAGAGGCGGACGCAGAAGCGATCGCCAGCCCTGAGGGACCACCCCTGAGTGCGCTCGGCCCTGATCTCTCGCAGCGAGAGTTTTCGACCCTAGACCTCAACACGCTCAGTAATTTGCCATCTAATACCTCGCCGCTAGCGGGGCAGGCTGTCCCGCTAGCCACCGGTCGCCCTGGTGATGCCAACGGTTTGGGAACCGCTCAAGCAAATGCGGGTAATGCCGCTGCCAGTGGGACATCTGCAGCGGGAACGCCCACTCCCCAGCAGGTCAATCAGATTCCACAGAACATTACTCCGGCTCCGCGTCCAGCGGCGATCGCCCCCACTAATCCAGCACCGGCGGCGGCGCCTGCACCGGCCCCAGCGCCGCCAGCCTCAGCGCCAGCGCCAGTGGTATCGACCCCTGCAGCCGTTGATGCCTCGCCTGCAGAGAGTCAAGCACCGGTGACCTCCTACTACGTGGTGTCAGACTACACGGGTGATCCCTCCTTGAATGAGGCTCGTGAAGTTGTGGGCGATGCCTATGTGCGCAATTTCGATGTGGGTGCCCGCATTCAATTAGGGGCGTTTAGTAGCGAAGCCGGTGCCGCTGCTTTGACCGAAGAGTTAAACAATCAAGGCATTGAAGCTCAAGTTTACGAGCCCTAATAGTCTGGTTCGCTTTACGAGCCCTAATAGTCTGGTTCGCGATGGCTGCGCCATGACCCAGACCAGGATTGTTTGGACAGCGATGTTGGCTGGATGAGCATCTTCTTCTTGTCGATCGTTGCAGGCAATCGCTCAGCGGTAGCCGCTTGGTCTTGAGGTCTAGTGAGACTGCCATCCCGTTTGCGGGCGTTGCTCAAACCACATGCCAACAGTTGCTGGCAGGCTAGCGGTTTTAGAATGGAGCTTCCCCTCCCCAACCAGTCTCGGGTTAGTATCCTGAACAATCTGGGGTTTCCAGTGGTCTCTGAATCTGCTAGCTACTGAGCTTTGGTCGATTGGGCGTATGAGCGACACTCTCCACAATGCAACCGCGCCTGACTGGACTCGCCTGCAAAAGGCGCTGATGGTCGAAGCCGATCGCGGCTTCAACGACTTAGAAGGACACCAGCAGCGCTTTAGCGAGTTTTTGCAGGGGGAACTGTCGGCGCCGCCCGCTCCCTTGCCGGCGGATAAACAGGGGCAGTGGCGATCGCTGGCGGCAGACTATCGCCGGTACCGCGAGATGAGTTTTGCCGCGCGGCAGCATTTGGTGGCCGAAACGCGGCAAACCCTGTACGAGACTAAAAAATCTTTAGAGCAGGCGAAACCCGCTGCCGTACAGGCGAAGGTGAGTGGCTCGGCTAAAAATGGCCGCGCGAAAACGACGGGCGGGCGGGCAACAGCTACGCCATCAGCCTCAGCAGCTCCAACCGGACGCAACGGCCAAGTCTCGCCCCCTGAGCAGCCCGTCACCTATCTCAAAGGCGTCGGCCCCAAGAATGCGGAACGGCTGGCGAAGCTCGGTTTGTTGACGGCACTAGATCTGCTGCATTATTACCCCCGTGACTACATCAACTACGCGCAACAGGTGCCCATTCGTGAGCTACAGCCGGGAGAAACGGTGACGCTCGTGGGCACGGTGAAACGATCAGGCTGTTTTAGCAGTCCGAGAAATCCGAATCTGACGATTCAAGAGCTGGTGCTGACGGATGCGACGGGTCAGATTCGTCTGACCAAGTTTTGGCCGGGCAAGCGCTTTCGCAATATGGGTTGGCAGCAGAGCCAGAAGCGACAGTATCCGGTCGGGGCCGTCGTCGCGGCTTCAGGAATGGTGAAAAAAAATAAGTATGGCATCACCCTCGACAGTCCCGATTTGGAGGTGCTCGATGGGCCAGATGGTGAAGCCGAATCGCTCACGGTGGGTCGTATCGTGCCGGTGTATCCCCTGACAGAAGGGGTGGGAGCAGCTCTGGTGCGGCGGGCAATAGTGGCGGCGTTGCCGACGGCGATCGCCCTGCAAGATCCGCTGCCCGCCGCCATTCGTCAAGAATTTGGCCTGGTTGAGTTGCCGGTGGCGATCGCCCATATCCACTTTCCCAAAGATGATAAAACGCTGCAGCAAGCCCGCCGTCGCCTGGTGTTTGACGAATTTTTCTACCTGCAATTGGGACTGTTGCAACGCCGCCAAACGCGCCGACAGCAGGCGACCTCGGTGATTTTAGCGCCGACAGGAGCGCTGATTGACCAGTTTTATGACAACCTGCCGTTTGCCTTTACCGGCGCGCAGCAGCGGGTCGTGAACGAAATTTTGACTGACCTTCAGCAGCCGACGCCGATGAACCGGTTGGTGCAGGGCGATGTCGGTTCGGGCAAAACGGTGGTGGCGGTGGTGGCGATTTTAGCGGCGATTCAAGCCGGGTATCAGGGGGCGCTGATGGCCCCGACCGAGGTGCTGGCCGAGCAGCACTATCGTAAGCTGGTGGGCTGGTTTAACGCGCTCAGTCTGCCGGTGGAGTTGCTCACGGGGTCGACTCGGGCAGCCAAGCGGCGACAAACCCTGTCAGATCTAGTGACGGGACAACTGCCGCTGCTGGTGGGCACCCACGCGCTGATCGAAGACCCCGTGCAGTTTCAGCGCTTGGGCCTAGTCGCGATTGATGAGCAGCATCGGTTTGGAGTGCAGCAACGAGCACGACTGCAGCGCAAAGGCGATAATCCCCACGTGCTGACGCTGACGGCGACGCCGATTCCCCGCACGTTGGCACTGACGCTGCATGGCGATTTGGAAGTTAGCCAAATTGATGAGCTGCCGCCGGGTCGTAAAGCCATTCAAACCACCTTGCTGAAGGGCCGCGATCGCACCCATGCCTATGACCTGATGCGGCGGGAGATCGCCCAGGGTCGGCAAATCTATGTTGTGCTGCCCCTGGTAGAAGAGTCGGAAAAGCTGGATTTGCGCTCAGCGATCGATGAACATCAGCGACTGCAGGAAGAGGTGTTTCCTGAATTCAAAGTGGGCTTGCTACACGGCCGCATGAGTGCTGCCGAAAAAGACGCCGCCATTAGTCAGTTCCGAGACGGTCATAGCCAGATGCTGGTCTCGACGACTGTGGTTGAAGTAGGCGTAGACGTGCCCAACGCCACCGTGATGCTAATCGAACATGCCGAGCGCTTTGGGCTATCGCAACTGCACCAGCTGCGGGGGCGCGTGGGTCGGGGGGCGGCCCAGTCCTTTTGTTTGCTGATGAGCAGCACCCGCAACGATGTCGCGCTGCAGCGGCTCAAGGTGCTCGAAGAGTCGCAAGACGGCTTCTTTATCTCCGAAATGGACATGCGCTTTCGCGGGCCAGGACAAGTGCTGGGGACACGCCAGTCAGGCCTACCAGACTTTGCCCTGGCTAGTTTGGTCGCCGATCAAGATGCCCTGGCGATCGCCCGGCAGGCGGCTGAGACATTGATCAACGAAGAGCCGACGCTGTCAAAATTTCCGGTCTTGCGCCAAGAACTCCAACGCCGCTATGAAAAGCTGATGGGCGGCGCAATTTTAACGTAATGGAATATTGTGCAGGGTCAGGGGCAGGATTTTTCCTCAGCGCAGTTTGACCAGGTCACTCCAGATGACTGAAATCATCATCTGATGATCGGCTGTTTGATTCCAACTGCCGACTTCTGCAGGCCGCCATCCCTTTTCCCCATCCACAGCCAGGTTCGGTTACTTGATTAGACCTCTTGCACGAATAATACCAAGTCGCTGAATTTAGACTACACATCCCAAAAAATGTGTAGCTCCCTTCGATAAGGGGGCAGCGACAGCGGGGGATCGCCGATCTGTAGCGCTATTTTGCAGAAATGGTATTAGGGGGCGTTCAGCATTGGCGAAAGAGGTCTATTGACTCGCAGCTCCCTAAGGGCCTGTCGCCCTGCCCTCAAGGAACCCCAACTGAATATAGTGTCGAGTGGCGGCGGTGAGGTCACTCCCAAACGCTGACTGCAAATCGGCATGCAGCCCTAAGTAGGCGGCAGGGTCAAAGGATGTGGTAGAACGATTTTCGCTGATCCCCAACAGAATGTAATGGCCCGCTGCGCCCTCGGTGTCGTAGCCAAAAGCGTTGATCAAGTCAGCGTTAGAGGCTAAATAGCGACCCGCATCAAAGAGCTCATCAGAGCGGCCTTCGCGATAGCCGAACTGAATATAGTGTTGGGTGGCCGACTCAGCATTGGCCCCAAAAGCCGTGAGGAGATCCCCGTAGGATGCTAAATATTGCAGCGGCTGAAACCCGTCATCTGAACGGCCCTCCTGATGGCCCAATTGAATGTAGTGGGCGGTTGCGGTCGCGGGGTCGTAGCCAAAAGCTTCGATCAAGTCGTCATAAGAGGCTAAGTAACGCCCTTCATCGAAGCGATCGCTAATCCGACCTTCGGCTCTGCCAAAAATGATGTAGTGCTGCTCAAAGGCGACTGGATCGTAGCCATAGGCGGCAATCAAATCACTATGTGAAGCCCCATACTGCACCGGATCAAATACCGCGACGCTGCCATCAGCCGCCACGACTTCGATATCGCCCTGGCCAAACAGTTGAGTCCAGTAAGTGTTGTAATTGACCGAGCCAGTATCGTTGCGCAGAAAGTAGAAACCCACGCCGATCTCGTTGTATCGAGGATTGAGCATGGCGGCTCGGTGTCTGTCACTATCAATCCACGCGTCCACAATCTCGTCTGGCGTCGAAAAGCCCACCCCAATGTTTTCGCCAACGATGCCGGTGTCGTACCCAGCCGCTTCCGCCCGATCCCACGGCAGCGAGCCATCTGGCCCAATGTGACTAAAAAAGTCTCCGAGCGCCATGGTTTTTGAATAGGACTGAGCCGCCTCAGTCAGGTCGGTGTCTACTGAGAGCACGCCCAGACCATTTCGGTTCCGAAACTGGTTCGTCAGCCGGACGACCTCTTGTATAAAACTGGAATTCTGCATGTGCGGTTTTTTAGTCAGCCATATTTCAATGAATGCGTGTAGGTGATGCCGCGATGAGTTACCGATTGACTTGCCTTCGTAGACCTGAAAGCCGATCGATCGGTCCTGATTCTCTGCGCAACGCATTGCCGTGTTCTACTTTTTAAGACCCTCAAATTTGAGCCGGGTTCCACCGACGAAGAACAGTGATCGGGCAAAAGCCGTTTGCCATCAGGGAAAGGCAATCGATGCCAGGCGTCTCGCGTTTGCTGTGCGTGAGACTGAAATCAACGCCCCCCATCAGCTTTGAGTCAGGTAAATTGTCGTTAGGAGGATTTGAGTAGAGGCAGATGCCGGTAGACTGAGGTTTGCTAAATATCAGGCAACCAAAAAAAATATGCGGCAATATTCTCCGCTGACGGTCGTGCTCTATCTGCTTGGGCCAGCGCTGATCCTCATCAGCCATGTGGGATCACTGCTCCTATTCATCACCGGTTTGTCAGCCGGGGCCATCGCCTGGGCAATGCTGTGGTACGGGCTGCGGATGCTGGCGACCACGGGTATCTACCATCGCCTTCTGACTCACAAAAGCTACCAGGCCCCGAAACCGCTGTTGTGGCTGGGCTGTGTGGTGGCGTCGGCCGCTGGGCAAATGGGGCCGAGCTGGTGGAAAGCTCATCACCTCGCCCATCATCAGCATGCGGATCAGCTGCACGATCCCCATTCGCCCTATGTCCCCCCGCAGGGGATCAACGGGGTTTATTGGTCGCAGGGGGGCTGGCTGTTATCGCGCCAGTTTTTCCCTGCTAAGCTACCCGCTGATGTGGAAAATGATGCCTTTCTGCGGCGGCTCGATCGCCTGCATTTTCTGCCCTTAGTGGCTTTGGGGGCTATCTCTTATTGGCTGGGAGGCTGGGAATATCTGGGGGCGTTTTTCCTCAGCACCACAGTGCTGTTTCACGGGGTGCAAACTGTGAACTCGCTCAGTCATCTAGTCGGCGAGCAGCCCTTTCAGACTGACGATACGAGCCGCAATAACGGATTCGTGGCGGCTCTAACGCTGGGGGAAGGCTGGCACAATTTGCACCATACGTTTCCGTCATCGAGTCGTCATGGCATTACCCTGCGGGCCGATCGCGTGGTCTATTTGCCTGACCCGACCTATCGCTTTATCAAGCTGTTAGAACGGGTCGGCTTAGCCACGCGGGTCAAGGTGCCGCAGGAGCGCCATTTGTTGGCCCGCGCTCGCGATCGCGCCTGGCCGGTGCCGCCGGTGACGGCTCCTGTGCCGCCCTCAACAACATCGCCCAGTGGGGCGCCAAAGCTGGGGCGATCGTAGGGTCTTGAGCCCTGCCGGCAGCCTGGTCATGGCTCCCCAACCGGGCCAACTGGTGACCTGGCCGCTGGGTAGAGGGATGCCCACTGTCGAAATTGTCCACTTTGGTCAAGAATGGAAAAGCTGCAGGACGACTGGCCAGGTAGCCAGTCGCTGCAGCAAACGATACTCTAGAATTCGCTGCGATTGCTGAGGAGAGAGCTGTGAGTCAAGCCTTTGACTATGACTTGGTCATTATTGGTGCCGGGGTCGGCGGTCATGGCGCGGCCCTACACGCCGTGCGCCGGGGTCTCAAAACCGCGATTATTGAAGCGGCTGACATGGGGGGCACCTGTGTCAATCGGGGCTGCATTCCGTCCAAAGCCCTCCTCGCGGCTTCGGGACGGGTGCGAGAATTTCAAAATAGCCATCACCTCAAATCTTTAGGCATTCAGGTCGGCGATGTTTCCTTTGAGCGGGAGGCGATCGCCGATCATGCCAAAAACTTAGTCAGCAAGATTAAGGGCGATATGTCGAACAGCCTAAAACGCTTGGGCGTCGACATCATCGAAGGCTGGGGCCGAATTGCCGGAGAGCAAAAAGTCGTGGTCACGACCGCAGCGGGCGATCAAACCCTCACGGCTCAAGATGTGATGCTGTCACCGGGCTCGATTCCCTTTGTGCCACCGGGCATCGAAATCGATAATAAAACGGTGTTCACCAGCGACGGCGCGTTACAGCTCGAGTGGCTGCCCGAGTGGGTGGCGATCATTGGTAGCGGCTACATTGGGCTAGAATTTTGCGACATTTACACCGCCTTAGGCTCCGAAGTCACTATCGTCGAAGCCCTCGACAAAATTATGCCGACCTTTGATCCTGATATTGCCAAGGTGGCCCAGCGAGTATTGATTAGCCCCAGAGATGTGGAAACACGGGCCGGTGTGTTGGCGAAGAAGGTCACGCCCGGCTCCCCGGTCGTCATCGAGCTGGTCAATCGAGAAACGCAGGAAGTTGTTGATGTGCTGGAGGTGGATGCCTGTCTGGTGGCCACAGGGCGCATTCCCGCTACTAAAGATTTGGGCCTAGAGCGCGTCGGCCTGGAAACCGATCGCCGGGGCTTTATCGCCGTGGATGACGAACTGCGGGTCTTGCGTGACGGCCAGCCGGTGCCCCATCTGTGGGCGATCGGTGA
This sequence comes from Cyanobacteria bacterium J06626_4, assembly GCA_038523235.1. Classification (GTDB taxonomy): domain Bacteria; phylum Cyanobacteriota; class Cyanobacteriia; order Phormidesmidales; family Phormidesmidaceae; genus Halomicronema. Next base: position 35,329 of record JBCBJQ010000042.1, on the reverse strand, counting down.
TGCCACCGGCAAGATGATGCTGGCCCACGCCGCCTCAGCCCAAGGGGTCGTGGCCGTTGACAATATCTGTGGCGAAGCGCGAACCGTCAACTATCGCAGCATTCCTGCCGCCGCGTTTACACATCCTGAGGTGAGTTTTGTCGGCCTGACAGAGCCCCAAGCGAAGGAAATGGCTGACGCCGACGGGTTTGAGATTGCCACGGTCAAGACTTACTTTAAGGGCAACTCGAAGGCTCTAGCGGAAGGTGAATCCGACGGTCTCGCCAAGGTGATTTACCGAAAAGACACCGGTGAGATTTTAGGCGCTCACATCCTCGGATTACATGCCTCTGATTTGATTCAAGAAGCCGCTAATGCGATCTCCCAAGGGCAGACGGTCACGGCTTTGTCTTATTGTGTTCATACTCATCCCACGCTCTCAGAAGTGATGGATGAAGCGTTTAAGCGCGCCGTTGTTAGCGCCTGAGGTTCCTTCACCATGCAGTTTCGCCGTCGGTCGCCCTACCCTGAAGTCTCTGTGCAAAGTTTGACGTACAAAATCAAGGCCCCAGATGCTGAGCCGCAAAACATCCTAGAAAAAATCGTCTGGCAAAAAGAAAAAGAGGTGGCGCGGCTACGCCAGCAGATGCCGTTGGCCGATTTGCAGCGAGAGGTGATCAGTGCCCCTCCGACGCGCGATTTTTTGGCCGCGCTGCAGCAGAGCGATCGCCCGCCCGCCCTGATTGCTGAGGTCAAAAAAGCCTCACCGAGTCGCGGAGTGATCCGCGCTGACTTTGAGCCGGTTGCTATCGCCCAAGCCTACCAAACGGGCGGAGCCGCCTGCCTATCAGTATTGACCGACGAAACCTTCTTTCAAGGCAGTTTTGAGTATTTAGCCGCCGTCCGCGCCGCCGTCGATACGCCCTTGCTCTGCAAAGAGTTCATCCTGTATCCCTATCAGATGTATCTGGCACGGGTTAAAGGGGCCGATGCCGTGTTGTTGATTGCGGCCATCTTGAGCGACGTTGACCTACGCTATTTCACCAAAATTGCTCAGGCCTTGGGAATGCGCGCCCTGGTAGAAGTGCATTCTCTAGCAGAACTTGACCGGGTTTTAGCGATCGACCCGATTCAGCTCATCGGCATCAACAACCGCAATTTAGAAACCTTTGAAACGTCTTTAGACACCACTGAGCAATTACTGCAGGCGCGCCAAGCTCAATTGCAAGAGCGGCAAATCTTTGTTGTCAGTGAATCAGGTATTCATACCCCCCAAGACGTGGCTCAGGTCAAATCAGCTGGGGCGCAGGGCATCCTCGTTGGCGAGTCGCTGATGCGGCAAGCCGATTTGGCCGAGGCGATCGCTCAGCTATATCCCTAAACCCTTTGTCAGCTATGCCACTACAGGTTCAACGTTTCCATGAGCGAGCCGCTACCTCTCCCATCTCACGTACATTACGAGTTGCTGCTGCAGCTGCTGGAGCAGCAAACTCTATTTGCTGCCTACCAAGAACCGTCGCTCAAACTAGAAGTCAGCGAGCTGATCAGTACTCTACGCAAGGCACTGTCACAGCAACGGCAGCTCGAAGAACACTGCGATCGCCTGCAGCTCAAAGTGGATTATCGGTGGCCACTCAACGATGTCACCCCAGCCGATTAAAGGCTCATCCCACCAGTGCCTGGCAAAGCTCAGAAGATCTAGCGAATGAATCATCAAGCACTCAAAGATTTGGATACTGCAACTTTTAATGTTAATCAGAGTTTGGTAGTGTCCTGGGCTTAATGACGAGTTTGCTAGGGCGATCGTGAAGCCCCCACTGGAGACGATGCCATCTGCCCTCAATGCCAAACCACCCTTACCATCAAAAACGGTCATCCATCCGGGTAAACAGCGCTATCTATGCTGTCAATGCCGTTACCAGTGCGTCGACCATCCGACCAATCAGCGGCTCGACCAGTCCACCCGAGAGTTGATTGACCGACTATTGCCATCGCACGCCGCAGTTTGACTCGGTCACTCCAGATGCCTGAAACCGTTTTCTGACAGGCTTTCCAACTCCGACTTCTGCTACAGAGGCAAAATCAGCTATCAGAGCTTTAACTGTACCCTGCGGCAGCGCGTTTCGCGGTTTGTCCGGCGCAGTTTAGCCTTCTCAAAAAGGCTACGCAATCACATCGGATGGCTGTAGAACTTTATCCATCGCGACAACAAATCATTACCCACACGGCACCACTAATTTGGGAATACCCGTTCTTTAATGATTCTCGAGTTCTGTTCTGAAGATTTTCTCAGGCGGTTGCCCGACCGCTTTCCAATTAAGGTGGCATTAGCTTCACTTCAAGGCTATTAATCATGTTGACTTCTCGCTTCACCCTAGGTTGTGTAACGCTATGCGCAATGATGCTAGCGACCGCTTGTACAGCATCACCTGACGCTTCCAGCACCAATAGCGACGCTGCTCCCACCACCGAGCAAACGCAATCTGCCGATTCTGCTCCCGCCACTCCGACCGAGACCGCCGATCCCGTCGTCCGCACCGGTACCTTTGTGGCCGCCGAGCATGATACGACTGGCGGTGTTGAACTGATTAGTGACGGAGGGCAGCAGACTTTGCGCTTCGATGACAGCTTTTCCAGTTCTGATGGGCCTGATCTAGTTGTGGTGCTGCATCGATCGCCCGATATTCTGGCGGCAACGTCACCGCCGGCCTATCCGATCGACGAAGCAGACTATGTGGTGATTGCGCCCTTAGCCGCGACCACCGGCGTTCAAGAATATGTCGTGCCGGCAGAAATCGATCTTGAGTCGTTTGCGTCTGTGGCCGTCTGGTGTCAGGAATTCAACGCCACCTTTGGGGTTGCAACCCTACAATAGCGATCGCTGCAGCGAGCTCAAAGGGCTGACAACGGCTCAACGGCTGGGTAAAGCCTGCACTAGCTTCATGGCAAACTCTGGCTCATCGTGGGTCAATACCTGATGGGCGAGGCCACTCTGTGCCAGCAACGTTGTGTAAGTGGCAGCCTGTTCCGATGACGAGGCAATCAAGATCGTGACGGGAGCTGTCGCTTGGCGATAAACTCCCAGCGATCGCACATCGAGTGAAAATGCGCCGGCGCGAAAGTGCGGATTTTGGTTGCCATCATACTCAAACTTGCTCAACATCAGCTGCCAAGAGCAGATAGTGGATGGATTCAGTGGCGGTGCTGTTGACTGGGTTTTGGCACGAAATGTCGCCTGCAGGGCAGAAAACGGAATGTCGATACCGATCCACTGTTCGGCTTCGGTATCGATCGAAGTACAGTAGGCCAAACTATCCCAGTTGTGACTGTTGCGCAGAATGACTTTATAACGTTGGCCGTCGCCGCGCACCACTAAACGCACCCCCTGCCAGCCTGACAAATCAAAAGGTGGCTCAAAATTGCGGGTGCGCACGCTGGCAAAACCGCCAGAGTTGGCGGTAGAGACGTTGCCCGCAAACCGTCCATAATCGGGTAACAGAGCCAGACCACTGGCACTGGCCCCGCCCATGACCACATCATCTACAGCCCCCCAAACGTCTTGCAGAACTGTTGAGGCCGCTGTGCGAAAGTCAAACAGCGGATATTCTTCACTCGCGGGGAGCTGCTGCAAATCGGCGATCTGTGCTGCTAAACATTCCTCGTCGTCGGGAACGCCTTTCCAAAGCACGGCTGGCGTGTTGACGATACGATTGGCAGCGGCTGGCGGTAGTGGTGAATCCAGCGGCAATAGCTGCGATCGCACCGCAATGCCTCGATCTTCCAAAATCTTTCTCAGGGCATCCGCTGCCGGTCCTGCCTCAGATAGCACCACCACCGCCCTTGTCGGTTCTAGGACATCGGCCGCAGGGGCTTGGGGATTTGCAGCAGCGCCAAACATATGCTGTAACCATCGAAAATTGCCAACTAGCGGAACTTCACCAAAGAAGTTCAACGTATCTACCAGTCTAAGAGGATTCCAGCGATCGTTCGACTGAGTCATGGCGATTTCTCTGCTGATAGGTCTAGGTAACGACGCGGTTTTCTCAAACTAAGTTGGGCGAGTCGAGTGGCCGCTGTTAACAGCTTCACACAACGGCTCTCAACTGCACATCTATCCGCGATCGCGAAACCACACATATCATCAGTAGCGCTCAGCATTTTGCCCTGCACATGCAAAATGCTGAGCGCTATTTAGGAAAATAAGAATAAGGCACCTTACTGAACACAGACCGATTATTAGCTGTTTTCATGTATTAGAAGTATCCCAGAAGCTACCGCAGATAGCCTCTGGGATACAGGAAATGCCGTAAAAACACCAGTATTGTTGTTTGCCAGCCTGGGCATGCTTAACAGCGAGATCAGAGCTTCCTTACCTTTTTACTATCTTAATCAAAGCTTTGAGTTCTCATAAAGGCGGGCTCTATTTAAGGAATTCGTCGTCAATCTACGGGATATGTATAGAGATGCACGAGCTTTTTGAGGCTATTCGTCCATCTTTGTTCGCGAGAAGTCGCGTGGTGCCACGTCTAGCGACCAGCGCCAAACTCACGGCTCTCTCCCTGACCCGTCATCAGCACATCAAGGATATCTAGCGTCAATGCGAATCTTAATCTACTCCTACAACTACCATCCTGAACCCATTGGGATTGCTCCCCTAATGACTGAGTTGGCAGAAGGTTTAGTGAAGCGTGGTCATGAGGTGCGGGTGGTGACGGCAATGCCGAACTATCCAGAACGCAAAATCTACCCAGCTTATCGAGGCAAAGGGTACATCACCGAAGAGCGCAACGGCGTCACGATTCAGCGCTGTTACGTATGGATTCGCCCCAATCCCGGACTGCTGACTAGATTTCTGTTAGAAGGCAGCTTTGTGGGACTCAGTTTTCTGAAATCGCTACAAGGTTGGCGACCGGATGTCATTTTGTATACTAGTCCTTCATTACCTGTCTCGGTGCCTGTGGCGCTGCTCAAGCTCCTCTATCGCTGCCCAACGGTGCTTAATTTACAAGACATTTTGCCAGAAGCGGCAATTCAAACCGGGTTGATCAGCAATCGCTTTGCGATTCGAGTGTTCGAAACGCTCGAAAATTTTGCCTATCGTTCTTCCACCCGGATTAGCGTGATTGCCGAAGGCTTTCGCCAAAATTTGCTGGGTAAGGGCGTTCCCAACAGCAAGATGAATATCATCTCGAACTGGGTAGATGTGAATTTCATTCGACCGATGGACAAGTACAATAACGCGTTTCGCCAGGCGAATGGCCTTGGCGATAAGTTTGTGGTGCTTTACTCTGGCAATATTGCTCGTACACAAGGGATTCAAACTGTCATTCGAGCGGCTGCGAAGCTGCAACATCTGGAGAATCTGGTCTTTGTCATTGTGGGTGAAGAAAGCCAGTTGTCAGACTTAGACGAGCTCAGACAAGAACTTGGTATCCACAACGTCCTGCTGCGCCCCTTTGCCCCCCGCGCAGAATTGCCCGAAATGTTAGCTGCCGCTGATGTCGGCTTGATTGTGCAGAAAAAAAATGTAGTCGGCTTCAACATGCCATCCAAAACGCAGGTGTTGCTCGCGAGCGGCCGCCCGATCTTGGCTGCCGTTCCTGCGCACGGTACGGCAGCGCAAGCGATTCGGGCGAGTGGCGGTGGCTTGGTCGTCAAGCCAGAGGATCCCGAAGATTTAGCGCAGGCAGTGCAAAATCTTTATGAGAACCCGCAACTCGCTGAGAGTTTGGGGCAGCAAGGGCGTCGTCATGCAATGCACGAATATTCGTTTGAACAGGCGCTCAATCGCTATGAATTGTTGTTCAAGCAAGTGGTGCTCGAAAATCGAGGGCTCTTGCCCTATGCCGCAGACATGTCACCTCAAATGGCACCGGCGGCCGAAACACCGGTGAATGCTCCGCTGCCGCCTCATACGCGATAGTTCGGCAGAGGCATCAGGCCCCGTCGCCTGCGGTTTAGGGAAGCTTAGGGCTCTAAGATGACCTTGCCACGCATCGGATTTTGCCAGCCCGGTGCAAGTTTTTGCCCGGTGACCTGGTCGCCCTATAAGTAAGTAGCCATCAATAAACATTGCTGTAGTGGCACGACACAGCTGAAAAGTGAGATAGGGTTAGACCTCTTGCAAATTAGCGTGGGCACGTCTTGCCGACTGACCCCAAAAGCAGGAAACATCAGGAATTAGTAAAATTAAAACCTCCTGATGATGGACTACAAGATAGCGCAAACCCTCTCTAATCGGAAGTTTAAGCGTCGTTTCGGCGTAGCACACAAGACCTTCAAGCAAATCATTGAGACCTTGACCCCACGATGGAGACCCCATCCCCAACCCGGTGCCAAACCCAAGTTGAGACTCGCCGATCGAGTGTTGCTGACCTTGGAGTATTGGCGTGAGTACCGCACCTACTTTCACCTCGGCAGTAGTTGGGGCGTGAGTGAGTCGACGGTCTGTCGCATTATCCATTGGGTTGAAGACGCCCTGATGCGATCTCCACAGTTTCACTTACCGGGCAAAAAGAGCTTGTGGCAAGGGTTGGGTCGCCCCGAAGTGGTGGTGATGGATGTTACGGAAACCCCGATTGAGCGCCCCAAGCGGCGACAACGGCGCTTTTACTCCGGCAAAAAGAAACGGCACACCCTGAAATGCCAACTGGTGATGGAGCGAGACAGCGGCCGCATTCTCTGCACCTTCTTTGGCAAAGGTCGTCAGCATGATTTCAGGCTGTTTCAGCGCTCTGGCATGCACTTTCATCCCGCCACCCGAAGTTTACAAGACAAGGGTTATCAAGGGATTCAACACCGGCATGGCAACAGTGCCTTGCCGAAAAAGAAACCGAAAGGGGGGCAGTTGAGTCGAGAAGACAAGGCCTACAACCGTGCCCTGGCTCAGGAGCGGATTGGCATTGAACATGTCAATGCTCGGTTGAAGACGTTTCGTATCCTGGCCGAGCGATATCGCAATCGCCGCCGTCGCTTTGGCTTGCGCTGCAATCTGATTGCTGCCTTCTATAACCTGGAATATGCCCAGGCTGCTTGATTCAGACAATTCGATTTAATCTGCAAGAGGTCTACTGTTCAAAAACTATCCCGTCTTGGTGCTTGGTGATCGCGAGTTCCACAGTCCTAAGCGAGCTGAGTGGCTCGATTCTAGAGGCTTAGCCTTTGTCCTGAGACAGAAGAGAGACCTGCACTTTCGAGCCGCTGGCGAGAGCGAGTACCAGGTCGTGAAAGACCTCGACATTCGCTCCGGCATGAAACAGTTTTATCCCGCTGTGGCTTGCAACAAAGGCGATGGTCTCGGCCCGTTCAATCTTGCCATCTATTGAAAACGCTCCTATCGTGGCCACGGCCCTAAAGCCCCTTGGTATATCCTGACGAATCTCTCGCAGGTCAAGCGAGTCATGGCGATTTATCGCTGTCGCTGGGGCATCGAGCAACTCTTCAAAGACTGCAAAACGGGCGGCTACAACCTGGAGGCGACTCAGGTGAATGACCAGCGGTTTCTCGCCTTAGTGTTGCTCATTGCTCTGGCCTACATGCTGGCAACGTTCCACGGACAACGGCTGCGGCAATTGCGGATAGACCACTATGCTGGACGTCTTCAAGAACACCAGGATAAAACGTTGCGACAGAGCGATTTCGGTTTAGGTCTCTATGGCCAGCGCTGGATTTATGCCATGGCGCTTTGGCATCATTGGGCCAGTCAGTTGATGGCTCTCAGGCCTCACAAACGGCGCTTTTTTCGACGTGGTCTCCAAGCTCTGTCCCTCATGCAGCAAGCTTTCTAGCTAAGTTGTCACCCGTTAAGGGGAATTAGATGATTCTCGACAATGCCACGTTTCACGATTGCCGAGTTGAGCAATGCCGCAGAATGCCACCCGCTGTATCTACCACCCGACTCACCCGACCTCAATCGCATCGAGAAATGCTGAGAGTGGTTGAAAAGTTGAATTCGTCAACGGCTCTCAGAAGCAGTCAATTTGCATGCAGCGATGGAAGCGACACGGCGGTAAGCCGCGTCCTAATCAAGTTGTCTACAGCTATATCTTTGGGGATGTTTACCTGGGAGCGTTAGCTTACAGAAGAACATCCGTCCCTGGAATGTCTCCAAAAATCCTTTGGGAATAGTCAAGCAGAGCTTTATTTTGGAAAATTCCTCGATAACGATCGTCATCAATAAAATGTTTCCATCGGTCTAAAACCTGCATCTTGCTACCTTTGCCGTCCATCTGTTGCCCTTCAAATGAACTGCCCCCGCCAAGGCTAGCTACTCGGTTGATGCCGGAGTCTGTGAACTCTAGTCCCAGAGTTTTTGCAATATTTCGGCGATAGTCAACATCATCAACCCACAGGTTGTAGTTGATGCAAACTTTGTTCTGCTTGAGATACTGCGTTTCGTCGAGGAACTCTTTGGCATATTGAATCCATAAATCTACAGCGGTGAATCGGGTAGATTTCACATCTAACATGTTGCTTTTCAAGCGGCTGGCAAATAGGTTAAATGGATCTCTTAAAATTAAAACTTCAAATCTCTGATCACTTTTCCCAAGATATATGTCGTGAAAATTTTCAAAAATTGGATCACAAATACTAGGCAGTGCATGATCCTCATAGCCACAGATCAGGCAATCTAGATCAACAAAATCGCCTTTGGCTAAAGGCAAATAATGTTTATGAGCCCATTTCGTATGCTCTGGATAGAAATCAATAAGCTTCTCATATTTATATCGATAGGGATTACACCGGACTTGCAGATTGTTGAGATGTTCTACTTTGCCCGGTTGCTGAGCTTTAATCCATTCGGCAACGGTATGGTTGCCAGTTCTGCGCAAGCCAATGATTCGCAGCTCTTTTTTATTCGTGACGGGTGTCGTAGTGAAACTTTGACTCAGAAGGCGAGTCATATCCTCGGTGGAATGCTGGACAAGTCTTGTGCCCTTTCTCACTAACTTATTAGACATCTGCCAAAGTGGATTAGGGTGCATCATGTGGCGGTCTGATCGGATGTTGCGACGTACTTATAGAGCCCACACAACCGGGGCTGATCGACGATTAACTGCTGGCGTTCTATGTTGGTGGCATTCATTTCTGACAAAGTGCTTGCTAGAAGTCACTGTGTTGCTAGCAACACAAAAGCTCTAATGCTTCTGAATGAGAAGATTTCAGCTCTCGTCGATGGTTGCTGCAGGCATCCCATCAAGCTCACCAATGTCTGCTTAGCTCTACGATCGCCCCCTATCAAATAAGCTCAATACTTGACCGCTAGCCAGCCGGCCGCGATCGCGGCGCTACCAGAAGAGACAAGGCTAAAAAACAACCACCACGCGGCAATCGCGACCTGTCGCCGAGCAGCATCCGCCTGACGTTGGAGATCCGCTTTCACAGCCGCCGCTTGAGCTTCCAGCGCTTGCTGGGTGGCCGCGATTTGTTCGACGACCTGTTGGCGAGCCGCGTCTAAGGTTTCCGCATCGGTGTGGAGGCGATCGCCTGCTGCCGTCCACAATGCTTGTGACCAGTCGCCTAGTTGTTGAGTGGTCTGCTGCCAGCCCGACTCAAACCAGTCCAACACTTGTTGAATATCTTCTACGGTCATGTCTCGACGATTTTCGAGCGTTTGCCGGAGGGCAGTCACATTGAGGACTTGATTGAGATCAGACAGGTCAGGCCAGAGATGGGGGCTGGGCAATAGCCGCATCGCCCCCTTAAAAATATGGGTCAAATCTTTCGCCATCTGAGCCGGTTGCAGAGCTGCTTTATCTTGGAACTGAAGATAGTGGCCAATTTCTCGCGCGAGCTGTTGCGCAATGGTTTGAGAAGATTCTCCGGCTCGCACGATCCAGCGGCGAGGGGCACGGCTGAGGTCTTGACCGACTTCCTGCAGCCAGCTAGTCAATGAGGCTTTAGTGTCGGCAGGCAGCTGCAGGCGTGCCCCAATAGCATTCCAGTCAATCTCTCCCTGCAGCTCTAGCGCTCGCAACTGCGTGAGCAAGTCCGGCTTCAGGTCTTCTAGCGAAACCGTTGACCAATCCACCGTTTGCAACGTCTGCTCGAAGATCTGCGTCACTCGCGCCATCAGAGCGCGATCGCGGGCGGCATCATCCACCGCCCACGCTGCCTGCAGAGTTTGATTGAGGGCTTGCACTTGCTCAGGGGTGATGCCCTGTCGTCGTGATAAGACGGCCGTGATGGCGGCTAAATCTAGGTGAGCGGCCATGGCCGCAGTGGGTTTAGGTAGGTCTTGCGCTTCGCGTAGGGTCTGAATTTTGGCAGACAGATGGTCGGGGGTGAGGGAATCTAGATTGGTATAGCGACAGTAGGCCATGAGCTTGGCTTGCACTGTCGCCAAGGCGGGCTCCCAGTCAGGCTCCTCTAACTGTTCGTTGACTTGGGCGAGCACTGTCTGTTGCACTTCGCTTAACTGGTGAGTGAGGGTGGCTACGCGATCAGCAGCGAGATCCCCTCGTTCTTGCAGCCACTCCACATAGTGATGGTGGCTGAGTTGGCTCAACTGCTGATGGATAGAAGCAGCCGCAGCTTTGGGGTCATACAGCCGTTCATAAAACTCGTCTTTGAGGACCTCGGGACGCAATGACCAGTCAGGGGCATGGCGAATATAATCGCGAGCATCCTGCAGAATGGCGTCAGCAAACTCTGGCGAATGGTCGGTGGCAGCGGTGTCTGGCTGCTCCCGCAAGGATTGCACCTGACGCCAAATGGTGTCAGCATCCAGGTTAGATAAATCAACTTGCTCTAGCAGGCGCTGCAACATCTGCTGCCAACTGGGCAGCTCTAACTGCGACCATAGCCCCGACGCCATTGAGGATGTCATCATTTCAGCGGTCATGGATGGGGTCGGGGTGAGGGTGGGCTCCAGCTCTTCGACCACAGCGGTCGCCTCCTCTGCGGACAACTCGGTGCGATCGCTCAGCTCTTGAATGAGGAGTTCTCGCTGCTTGATCAAGAGCTGCGGTAACTGCTGTTTAAGGGCGGCAATTTGCTTGACTTCAGCCACCAATGCTTCTAACTGAGGTGAGGCCGTTTCAACCGGTGCAGGAGATGGTGACTGCAGGCTACGTCGAATTGTCTTGATGAGTCGTCGTCCCCCTGCGATCGCCGTACCGACAATCGAATCGGCAATGGCCGAAAGCGTCGTCGAACTGAGCCAGAGAAACAGTAACCAATAGGCCGACCACAAAATTAGCCCCAAAATGCCACCCCGCCGAGGCTCAGCAATTTGGCTAAACTCCGTGGCGAGTAGCGCCGCAACAAACATGACCAGCGAAAGACTAGCAGCAACACCAAACCCGATCAAATGGGTAAAGGGCAAAGCTATCTCGGATGACGGCGATGTATCCTCGTCATCCGACCTATCTGAAGTCGAAGGCAGAGCGTCCGGGGCTGATTCGTTGATTGCGATCGGTGACCAATCCAGCACCGTCAATCCGAGGGCGATGCCAAGGTTGGTCAGCAATAGCTGCAGGACAGCCGCGATCATTAACCCTGCCACCAGGGAGAACAAAACTTCCATAAGGCCCACTGGCTTAGCACCTCACTAATCACGCATCCACGGCATGGGAGCGGATTCGTTCAAGGCCAAGTGCTCACACGAAAACTTTAGTTTATCGAGCTGAGGCAAAATTCACAGGCTCGCCGCCGCCGATAGCAAATATAGCTGGTGGCGAATGACGGGATGCTGGGTGGGGATGGGAATGATGTTGCTCACCAGGTAGCAGCCAACGTCGCTTGCATCATTGGCCTACATGCCCATGATGTTGTAGCCCGAGTCAACGTAGAGAATCTGCCCGGTGACACCGCTAGATAAATCGCTGCATAAAAATGCTGCTGCTTTACCCACTTCTTCTTGCGTGACGGTGCGGTGCAGCGGCGCAATATCTTCGACATGGTGAATCATGTCTAAAATGCCCCCGACGGCAGAGGATGCCAGTGTGCGAATCGGCCCGGCTGAAATACCGTTGACACGAATGTTACTGCTGCCCAAATCCGCCGCTAGGTAGCGGACATTCATTTCTAAGGCGGCTTTAGCGATGCCCATCACGTTGTAGTTAGGGATCACTTTTACGCCGCCCAAATACGTCAGGGTGACGATGCTGCCGCCATCGGTCATGAGGGGTTTAGCAGCTCTGGATAGGCTCACGAGCGAATAGGCACTGATATCTAACGCCAGCTGAAAACCGGCTTTCGACGTCTCACTAAAGTCACCCATCAGGTCATCCCGATTGGCGAAGGCCAAGCAATGCACCAAGATGTCTAGCTGTCCCCACTGCGCTTTCACCGCATCAAAGGTCTCGGTGACTTGCACTTCATCTTGTACATTGCAAGGTAAAAAAAGTGAGGGATTTAACGGCTCAACCAGGTCTTTGACCTTCTTTTCCATCTTGCCCTTGGCATCGGGCAGGTAAGTCACGCCGAGATCAGCTCCGGCTGCATGCAGCTGTTGCGCAATGCCCCAAGCAATAGAGCGATTGTTGGCAATGCCCGTGACGAGGGCGCGTTTTCCGGTGAGATCCAGCATGATAGTTCTGATATGAGCCACTTAGGAGGATACTCAAAACTGGGGACACCTGGATAGTCCCCCCACGAAATCAGCTACCGGTTCAAGACAGCACCACCAGGTGAATAAAGCTCGCAGGTAGGCTCAACTCCGAGACCTAGAGCTGTCATGTGGACTCGCAATGTGCAGGCGCGGGGCACTACCCATGACACCACCCAGCAGCGATTACCGGCTGCCCAGAACATTCCAGCCGGAACACTCCAGTTGGCCGCATCAAGCTATTGATTGGGCAATCGTTTACGGCGACTCTTCAGCTTCGGCACCGACCAGTAATACCTCACCATGGAGCATGCGCTGAGCGGCATCTAACAGCGCTTCTTCTAAATAGGGCTTGGTGAAGTAACCGCTCGCGCCGAGGTCAACGGCCATCTGCCGGTGGCGATCGGCCCCTCGTGAGGTCAGCATGGCAATGGGGATCTGTTTCAACGCACTGTCTTTTTGCATCCGCGACAGCAGCTCTAAGCCATCCATGCGAGGCATTTCAATATCGCAGAAGACGAGGTCGCAGGGTAGCCCTGAGCGCATTTTCTCCCAGGCTTCTTGACCATCGCGGGCCTGTTCGACCCGGTAGCCAACTTTGTTAAAGCTCATCGACAGCAGCTCGCGCACGGTAATAGAGTCGTCCACAATCAGGACGGTCGGCTCGGCCTTGGCCACAACAGTCTCTTCCGGCGGCAGCTCAATTTGCGACCAGATCGAAGACCCCGCTTCGCGACGGACGCGACCCTGGGCAATGTCAATCAGTTCAAGCACATCGCCAATCGGCATCACGCGGCCATCCCCCAGCACGGTCGCCCCGGCAATCCCCATTGGTTTGGGCACCGGGCCTTCGATTTGCTTGATCACAATTTCCTGTTCACCGAGCACGCGATCGACTTCAATGCCGATGTAGGTGCTGGCATTCCGCAGAACTACGATGGAAACCATGTTGTCATCTTGGTTGCCACCATAAACACGACCTCGTCCCAAGGCCCGATTAAAGTGCAGCAGCTCTGACAAAGGTTGGAATGACAGCAGCATGTCGCGCCACTGAATCGCGTTTTGGCCTTCATCGTCTGTTTGCACGCGCTCGCGAGGCACGTCGAACATATCTTCAACCCCGTCCATCGGGAAGGCAATGCGTGCTTGGTTATTCAGACAGCTCAATGCTTTCGAGATACTGAGGGTCAGTGGCAAGCGAATAGTAAAGCTCGTGCCTTTGCCCATTTCCGAATCGATGGTGATGGAGCCGCGAATTTCTGCCAGGGCGGTGCGCACCACATCCATACCGACGCCCCGACCCGCAAAGTCATCAGCTCGATCGCGCGTACTAAAGCCGTGACGAAAGAGGAGTTCGTAGGTCTCTAGAGTATCCATGCGGTCGGCATCGGCCTGAGTGATGATGCCTCGCTGAATGGCTTTACTCTTAACGACATCTGGGTTGATGCCACCACCATCATCTTCAATGTAGATGACGGTTTGATTACCCTGATAAAAGGCGCGGACGGTGATTTTGCCCTCACGCGGCTTACCCACAGCAGCCCGCTCTTCGGGGGACTCAATTCCATGGGTAATAGCATTATTGACCAGGTGAGTCATCGGGTCATAGAGCCGCTCTAGCAGCATCTTATCGATGAGCGTGTCGCGACCCTCGACCACCAGACGCGCCTCTTTGCCACATTTGATCGAAATATCTCGTACAGCGCGGGGCAAGCGATCGGCGGTCTGGGCAAAGGGCACCATGCGAGCCTTATTCAGCCCCTCTTGTAGCTGAGTGGTAACCTGCCGAAACTGGCGCGCAATCTGATCCGTCGATTCTACGGTGTAGGCGATGTCAGAGGAAGATTCTCGCACTCGGACGATCAGTTCGATCATTTCCTGAGTAAGAGTATGGAAACCGGTAAAGCGATCCATCTCTAGGGCATCGAAGCTAGCGCCGGTCGCATGGCCATCGCCGTTGCCACCGTGTTTATTAGGCGCTGGAGCGAGCCCGCCACTCTGAAAGGCCTGCCGACTAGCTAAAAGGGAGCTTTCTAAGAGCGATCGCTCATAGAGATCGCGCATCCGCTGACCGACATCGTTTAACTGCTGCACTTGAAACAACAGATTGTCGAGAAACTGCCGGAAGCGATCTTGATCCTGTTCTAAAGAATTGCGGTTGACGACCAGCTCGCCCACCAGGTTGTTGAGGTTGTCGAGATGTTTGACTGAAACCCGCATCGTTTGGTCAACAATGCCACCCACCCGGCGCGGGGCGCGTCGAGCACTCGTGGAGCGAATGGAAGCGGAGGGACCACCCAAGGCTTGATCAGCTTCTTCGAGGAGCTTTTCTAAATCCCCAAAATCATCATCAGCGGCCGCGTTGGCAGCACTTTCCCCGGTCACCTTACGAGGAGAGTCGTCACCAATGAGGGCATCTAATTCGTCAAAGTCGACATCGCCCTCCCCCGCGTCAGTCAACCCATTGTCAGCATCCGTCCCGAGCAGGTCATCGAGTTCGTCGAAGCCAGCGGCGGTTTGCGAACCAGCAGGAGCGTCGTCGAGCAGCGCGTCTAAGCTATCAAAGTCGGCCTCATCAGTACCGGTCTCAGCAGCCGTGGGGGCATCATCCAGCAGCGCATCGAGGCCATCGAAGTCAGCCGTATTATTGGCAGTCGGAGCGTCGTCTAACAGCGCATCCAGCTCATCTAAGTTGGCCTCCTCACCGGCATCACTGACAGCAGGGGCATCCTCTAGCAGCGCGTCGAGATCATCGAGGCTAGTCTCTTCCCCTACCGCACCAACAGCATCAGTCGGAGCGTCATCTAACAACGCGTCGAGACCAAGTAAATCCTCGGCATCTTCAATGTCACTGCTGGCGCTGAGATCCAACTCGGCATTGGCAGCGTCAGTCGGAGCATCGTCGAGCAGCGCATCGAGACCCACCAAGTCCTCGGCATCGTCAACGTCACTGCTAGTGCTGATATCCAATCCTAAATCAGCAGTCTCCGTCAGCTCAGTTTCCAGATGATCGCTCTCATCAATCACATCATTGATGGATAGAAGGTCGTCAGCTTCTGACAGTGAAGATTCCAGCGGCGCGCTATCCGCTTCGTCAGGGGAAGATACTTCAAACAAATCAACACTGTCTGCCCCCGCTTCGAGGTCGTCCAGCACCATACTGCCGTTGACGTCCAATGGGTCGGCTGCCGCCAAGGAGCGATCGGACTCAGCCGTTGCTGCGTCTAACTCATCGATTTCAAACAAACTATCAACCGCCGCTGGCTCATCGTCAGTCGTCAGGTCAAACGCTTCAGCGTTATCAGCAGTCAGCAAGTCCAATTCGCCAATGCCGTCGGTCGACTCGCTAATCGCTGCCAAAGCGTCAAGCTCATCGTCAAGGCCTTCATCAAGAGCTGCAGTCGTGACGTCAGGCTCATCAGAAACCGTACTCTCAACTGCTAAAAAGTCGCTATCGCTGGTGGCGTCGGTGGCCTTAGGGCTAGAGAGGAAATCGTCAAATTCATCCGATGCTGCAGCCGGTTCTGAGGTTGCCGTTGGGGTCGCAAAAAAGGCATCAATGTCATCTTCTGGGATGACGCCTGCGGTCACTGCCGGGGATGCAGCGGACGCCGCGGGCTCAGCGTCAAAAAAGCTATTCTCATCACTGCTGAGGATCGCGGCATCGTCTCCCTCTAGAGATAAATCACCAGTGAGATCTGAATTGAAATCATCCAGCTCAGCTGCCGGCTCACTCAGTCGGCTGTCAAGTGGGTCATTCAGGGCATCGAGCCCTAAATCATTGTCATCCGCAGCGGCAAGGTTCAGATCAAGGTCAGCGGCGGCATCGGTTGCTCCCTCATCAGTCACTATCCCATCAAACGCCATGGCCACCTCATCCACGGTCGCAGCGTCGTCAGCGTTGAGCAGAGCGTCTAAATCATCCCCATTAGAAGCGATGGGATCGAGGGCATCCAGATCAGTATCAGTCGCCGGGGTCGCTGCTGCCGCATCGTCCAACGATGTGCCTTCAGCGGTAGCACCTTCGTTAAACAATGCGAGATCGGCGAGGTCATCCGGCTCAACCGGCGATGGACTGTCAGCACCAGCATCAAATAGTGAGAGATCAGTCAGATCACCGCTCACGGCCTCAGCAGATTCAAAGTCAAGGGAGAGACCTGATTCGGCGGCGATCGCCTCACCCATCAGTTCACCCAGATCACTGTCGTCAGCGACCTCAGCATCAGCTGCTGCGACTTCATCGTCAAACAGCCCCCCTAAATCATCCTCAACCTCAATGCTTGCTGCCGCCGCGACGTCCAAGTCACTGGCCGCAGTCTCATCCAAAAGCAGGTTTAAGTCGGCCTCTGTGGTGGCGGTATCGCTGGTCGGCGTATCCGCAAAGATATCAGACAGTTCGGCATCAATGGTCTCGTCATCACTGGCGATCGCCGACAAGGCTGCATCAATATCGCTCATATCGCTATCGCGGGGATCGCTGGCGGAACCGAACAGGTCGCCTAGATCGGTGTCGGTCGCGGCGGCATCAAAACCCAGCTCATCAAGCTCGGTCGTGGGAGCGGGAGCCGCCAAGTCAACAGTCCCGGTGGGCTCGACATCCAAGCCGAGATCGGCAAAGTCATCAAAGTCTGAACTGGTATCAGTTTCGGGGACGGGCGACGCTGACGCTGAGTCAGTTGCGCTATCGGACTCCTCAACCAGATCTAGGTCAGCAAATTCGTCAAAGTCGGTTGCATCAGAACTGACTGCGGCGGATGGCATCTCATCCACTGACTCTTCAGACTGCCCCTCGGTCCACAGTTCGTCAAGCGCATCGAGGGCATCTTCGGCGGGGTCGTCTGCTGGCAAATCATCCGACGACCAAGGGTCAGAAATGGCACCAAAAGAGCCCTCATTGCTGTCTATGCTGTCTAAGTCCGTCGCTGCCGTCGAGCGGGGTGTGGTCTCGTCGAGCACCTCAACAGCGCCTAGATCAAGGTCAATATTTGGCTCAGATTCGGGCGTGTCCAGCAGCTCGAAGGCATCCTCTGAAAGCGCTGCGTCCGTGACTACAGCCGGACTCTCATCCGTGACTGAGGTCTCGTCTGTCACGGCCTCATCAGCGGCTTCTGAAAAACTGTCGAGGAAGACATCAAGGCCGTCGTCTGCTTCATCGTCCAAGGTCGACTCGGCACTGTCGACGGCTTCTACCGAAGCGGCTGCGACTTCGAGATTGAGAAGATCAGCGAGATCGTCTTCGACCTCGTCCACATCGGTAGGCGTGGTCTCAGCGGTAGCTTCGAAGCCTGGTGTATCGCCAAAGAGATCGGCGATATCGGTCTGTGTTGCTGAGGCTTCTTCGTCCAGAGCCCCGTCGAGTAAGTCCGAAAAGTCGTCGGCAACATCGATGTCGGGATTAGGATGATCGGCGATCGCCGCTTCGGATTCAGAAATTTCTTCCCAAGGGGAGTCGAGTTCGGCCACTTCTCCTTCAAACAGATCGGCGAGGCTATTCAGCTCGGCAGCACCCACAAACGGTTCGCGCGGGGCGGCTGCGTCCTCGGGTGCGCTGGGCTCAGGATTAGCGAACGCCTCTAGAGAGGTGCTGAGGTCATCACTATCGAGATCAGCCGCCGCTGCCGGTTCGGCGTCAGACAGGTCTAACCAGTCGAGATCAGCAGCGGCTGCAGTTGCCGGTACCTCGTCAGTACCAAAGAGATCGGCAAAATCCGCGTCTTCGGTGGCTACCGAGATGTCTTCGAGCAGATCGTCGATCTCCGCCGGTGCGGCTGCCTCCACTATCACCGGCATCAGAGACGTCAGTTCGGCTGACACGGCGATCGCCTCAGCTTGCCCTGAGAGCACCTGTTCTTGAGCGCGTTTGAGTTCTTTGATGACGACCGGGGCCAACGACCGGTAGGTTTGCTCAGGGTTGCCGACAGCTTGACTCGCGGTTGCCGTGAGGGCACACCAAGCCGTGAGGTCAAACTGCTCACCACTGCGCTTCAGGGTCTCGCAGCAGGCCTGTAGAGCAGCGCGACTAGACGCGGAATCAGCTTGCTTAAACAGCGTCAGCATCTCCCGGAGATGACTGGGGACATCACTGGTAAACACCAGCTTAAGAGCACTGTCTTCACGCTCAGTGGCCAAGGCCGATACTTTCGGGACAGCCGGGGCGACTGGGGCAGCGGGGGGGGCGGCGGGGGCCGCTGTGGTGTCGACCAACGTGTTGAGATGGGCTTCGAGGCGATCAAACACCGGCTCGACATCAGCCATCACTTCTTGGGCTTTGTCTTCAGTTAGTCCGAACGGCCCCTGGAGTTCTTCTAAGAGCGCCTGCAGTCCGTCAAAGAGCTGGAGAAACATCGACTCCAGCGTTCTATCAACTTGGGTCGAGGGGGCTTCTTTGAGGATTTTGAAATAGTCTTCTAAGCGGTGAGAAGTGAGCTGGATGCTGTTTAAACTCAGCATGGCAGCGCCGCCTTTCACCGAGTGAGCGGCCCGAAAAACCTCATTCATCATCTCTCGATCTTGAATGGTGGCTTGAAGATTCAGCAGTCCCTGCTCAATCGTATTTAGGTGATCCTTCGCCTCTTCAATGAAGTATCCCAGGATTCTTTGCTGCTGTTCAGGCATCATGGCGGACTATCCCCCCTCGTGCTCGTGTGTGGTGCCCTTGAATTGATCGATCGCGGTATGAAAACTGACTTCCCCATGTCTGCTGCAGTCAGCTAGTTGGGCTAAACACACCTTTGCTGAGACATCTTAGTGGGTCGAAAATGCGTACTTTTACAGCACTTAATATTTCGGCAGAGTTGACCGGTGGCTGTCTTTCTCTAACTAGCTGTATCCTCCGTTTTGTCTACCTTAAAGCGCTCTACTGAGGTGAGCAGGTCGCGGGCGACGCCCACCAGATTCTGCAACGAGCCTGACACCCGCTGAGATTCTTGAGAGGTTTCCTGCGCAGTCAGTTCCACCGATTGCATCACCTGTGCCACGGTTCGCGAGGTTTCGGTTTGCTCAACGGTGTCAGCGGTAATAGAGCGCACCAAGACATCAATGCGGTTGGAGACTTGAATAATATCTTCCAGCGATCGCTTCGCCTGTTCCGCCAAGCGGGTGCCCTCAATCACCTGCTGGGTGCCTTCCTCCATCGCCGTCATCACACCACTCGTCTCACTTTGAATCTGCAAGACGATTTGTTCAATTTCTTTCGATGCTTTCGCGGCTCGGTCAGCAAGCTGCCGCACCTCGTCAGCCACGATAGCGAAGCCTCGACCCGCTTCACCAGCTCGTGCTGCCTCAATACTGGCGTTGAGGGCAAGAAGGTTCGTCCGGGAGGCAATTTGCGAAATCAAAGCCACAATCTTCGAAATTTCTTGGGAAGATTCAGCCAGACGCTTCACTTTACGGGTCGTTTCCGCCACGGTTTCGCGAATTTCGAGAATACCGGCCACCGTCCGTTCCACCGATTCCCCCCCGCGCAGGGCAGTGGCCGAAGCTGACCGCGCCACCTCTTCAGCCTCACGGGCGCTTTCGGCCACCCGCTGAATCGAGTCGGTCATCACCTGCACCGAGTTTAAGGTAACTGCCAGCTCCTCAGCCTGTCGCAGCGCGTCAGCAGACAGACTGCGGGCAAAGGTTTCATTCTCAGCGGAGGCGTTACTCACCTGTCGAGCGGCTGCACTCACCTGTTGGACAATTTCCTGCAGGTTTTGAATCGTCAGGTTAAAGGAGTCAGCGACCGCTCCCAACACGTCAGCAGTGACTTCGGCTTGAACGGTGAGATCGCCTCGGGCCGCTCCTTCCACATCGTCGAGGAGACGAATCACCTGACGCTGCAGATCTTCTTTGGCCTGTTCTTGCTCCTGCGCTTTGCGCTGGGCTTCACTGGTGGTGGTCAAGATTACCCGAGCCATCTGGTTAAAGCCCGTCGACAGCTGCCCCACATCGTCCTCCGCGTAAACGGTGGCGCGAGCGTTGAGATTGCCTTGAGACACTGAGGCGAATTGTGCCTGCAGGTTTTCTAGGCCCTGTTTGGTCCGGCGGTTAGCCAGATGCCCAACTCCGGCCGCAGTGCCGAAACCAGCCAGCCCAGCCGCGATCGCCATCGCCGGAGGAATACCTCGAGGCAGCTTCTGCTCGGGCAACAAGCTGGCACCGATAAAGTTAACGGCGGCGACGGTGAAGGCTGAGACTAAGCCTGTCACGCCCGCAATCATGATCTGCTTTTTATCAATGGAGGCGTTTTCTAAAAACGCTAAGCCACCCTGTTCAACCTGCGCTAAGGCCGTTTCATCGTCATCGACCTGGGCAAAGGCGGGCAGCTGATCCGCTGTTTCAGAGATGCTGAACATCTCTTCGTTCTCAAGACTGGCGGAGCTGGCGTCATCCAAAGCAAAGTCGGAGGCTCCAAAACTCGTCTCGCCCGTGTCATCGCTGGCGTTAAAGCCAGAACTCCCGGCAGAAGGGCTCGTAAACCCGGCAGAGCTATCGGTCAGCTCAAAATCAGGAATGCTACCCAGGTCGTCAAATTCATCAAACTCATCTAAGAAATCAACGTTACTTTGACTACTGGAGCTGTCATCCGCGATCGCGGCACCATTGTCAGTAAAGCTGAGGTCGTCGTAGGTTTCGCCCGTCGGGCTGTCATCGAGCGGATAAGCTGAACTCGAAAAATTCTCGACAATCGCGTCCTCAGCCGCCGCCTCAGCCATATCGGGAGACTCGACAGCCGGTTCCGCCATGAATAGCGTTTGCTCATCGGCACCCATTTCCATCGTGGCGTCTTCCGGCAGCAAGCTGTCATCGTAGTCGCCGTAGTCGAGTTCCTCTGCCATGTCGAGCTCCGCTTCCATTTCGGTGGGAGCCGTTGCCACGTCAATATCAAGCGGACTCGGGTTGGCCAGCGGTTCCGGATCAGTCTCAGCAGTTTCTAAATTTTCAAAGGCCGAAAACGGATCATCCCCTGTCATTTCTGATGCGGGCATGTCAATATCTGACAAATCAAGGCTGGCACCAAAAGGGGCCTCTTCAGGCATATCAGCCAAGTCTGGCTCGGAAACGCTAGGGGCGGCAAAGGGATCAGCAGTTGCCGACGAAGCTTCAGAGACGGAGGGAGGAAAGTCTTCGGCCGGCAGATCAAAGGGACTGGCAAAGGCGTCGTCGGCATCGATCAAGTCATTAGACAACTCCAAATCAACCTCAGCTGCGCTCAGATTGAAATCAGTCAGGTCTTCTTCTTCAAAAATCTCAGGCGCACCCGCATCATGCTCGGCAAAAGCTTCTTGGGGAATTGAGAGGTCAGCCAATGTGGCATTGCCATCGGTCATGCTCTCAACATCATCGGCACCGTAAGAGGATGTGGCGGCTGACTGCTCTTCGGCATAGGCCAGGCCGTTGTGGGCAAAGTCAACAAACTCCGGGTCTGATGTGATATTGAGAACTGCCTGATACTGATCGCGAGCTTCGCCATAGCGATGTAGGCCATAACAATAGATATGCCCGCGGAGCAGCAGCACGCTGGGATCCGTAGGATACTCGGCAGCCAGCTGATCGATAATCCCGGCAGCATCTTCATAGCTGCCCTGCATGTAGGCTCTTTCAGCTTTCTGATATGCTTGAGTATAATCAGTGCTCGACGCCATTTCCTCTCTCCTGCCATTTAATCAATCTAAATACAGCTGTTAGGCCGCCCAGCGAGCTGACCTCAGAACAGCGACATGATCCAGTAGCCGAACCACTCGCTCAGAGTCATTTTCTTCCATCGCCCACTCTCCCTTCAGAAAGGGGGCCATCGTATCAGGCGTCCCCTGAGAAAGATTGAGGTTTTCGAGATCCATCCAATCCGTCCCAACGATCTGATTAACCGCCAAGCCTAGCATAGTTCCCTGTTCTTCAACCGCGATGACGGGGATCTCAGGCCGGTCAGTATTCAGCTGCGTGGCATAACCCAAAAATTGACCTAAATCGGCAACCCAGATGACTCGACCTTGTTCATTTAGGGTACCTAACAAAAGCGGTGACACATTGGGAACTGCCGTAATTCTGTCAGGAGGATGCTCAATAATGCGCCGAATTCCCGTCGCTGGCAGAGCAAACTCATCGCCTGAGGTGACAAAAAAGCGCAAGTAAAGTTCGCCTTCGGGCGTTTCCAGCTCTTGCAGCTCGGGGCCTTGTTCTTGCCCTCTGCCTGTTAAAAAATCGGGATTGCCGACCATCTGTTTCTCTATCCCTCACTACTATTCTCGAAGCAACTGTTTGACCGTGCCAATCAGCTCTGTTGGTTGAAACGGCTTGGCAATGTAGGCATCAGCGCCTTGTTTCATGCCCCAATAGCGGTCAAATTCTTCCCCTTTGGAAGAACATAAAATAACCGGAACATGCTGGGTAATGGGATCAGCTTTAAGACGGCGGCAAACTTCATAGCCATTCATGCGAGGCATCACAATATCGAGCACGACGAGATCAGGATGTTCACCCGCTTGAATTTGTGCCAGGGCCTCGACGCCATCGGTTGCAGCAGCGACCTGTAAGCCATTTCCCCTTAGCAGTTCAGTGATCATTTCCCGTTGGGGAATACTGTCCTCCACCACTAAAACCATGCTCATAATATTCAACAACTCGCAAATTGGCTTCCCTGATGCAATTTTTTAGATTTAATTGGCTGGTCTGAGCACTTACTACAGCTTGCTAACTGCATCAATATCCTGTGCTTTTTAAGGTACCCCAAACCTACAAAATGCTTGCGATCTGCATTAATTGGTTAACTTGTGATGGCTTGACTGAATAGTGATTAGGGCCGCGCAACTCAAGATTGCCTCCGAATTAGATGTGATTGGCTAGCGGGTCACTGGATCTGGGGGTTCTCATCAAACTCTTGTGAGCGATCAAACCCAGAGCAGACTCACCGTTGCAACAGTCCTCAGAACCATGATTTGCTCCAAACTGTGGGCTGTCAAACCCAAGACAGCGCCTGACAGAGCACCGCCATCACCGCACAACGGTTTAAGTCAAGCAAATTTAGCGATGAAATCTTGATTTAGCAAGGGTTAGCAACGGCGATCGCAACATCCGTTACCGGTTCAACCCCAACACTGCACCATTGCTATGAGCTCAGAGTGGTGAACCAAGGCCGTTTTGCCATTGTTATGAAAAGGTCGAAGGATTAGTTTCTAACTCTGGATCATCTTTAATGGCCTCGGCCAAGAGGCGATCGGGGTTGAGTCGGGCTGGGTTGCCCAAGCCCACATACCGTTCCACCAGAGTCAGTAACTCTTGAGCACCAAAAGGTTTGGTGAGGTAGTCCGTAGCCCCAGCCATGCGCGCTTTGACGCGATCGATAAACCCATCTTTGCCCGTCAGCATGACAATCGGAGTTTGCCGAAAGCGAGTCGATTGCCGCAGCATGGCGCAGAGCTCATAACCTTCGAGCTCTGGCATAGCGATATCACAAAGAATGAGATCAGGCTGCAGTTGAAACAAGAGGCTGAGAGCTCGCAGCGGGTTGCCGATGGAGGTTGCCTCGTAGCCATGACTATCGAGGATTTGCTCCACAGTTTGACGAATCGTGAGACCGTCATCGACACAAACAATGCGCGGCACTTGGGTCGCATGCCACTCTTCTGGGGCGCTGTCAGCGGTAGGGGCAGCGGCCATATGAGGCAGGTGAATGAGCCCCTGTCGGACGTAGGGGTAGATCGACTTGGCGACGGCGACCACATTCCGGTTGAGGTAGCGAGCCATCTGCTGCATCGAAGTCTGACCATCCATCCAACTCAGCAGCCGCTTGGTTTTCTCATCATTGCGATGGATGGGGAGATCATCCACGACCGCTGGGCACTGGTGGGGGGACTGAATATGCGGATAAAACTGGTTCCACGCCTGAATGTGGGTGGTGATGGTGGCAATAAAGGAGCTGATCTCAAAGGTCGTGAGTTGGGGACTGAGACCGGCCGCTAGCTTGAAGACGAAAGAGCCTTGGTGCAGACTCAGCACATCAAACAAGGTTTCATGCACCATGCCGCTAAGAATGGTGCGCCCCTGCTCGGGGGTGAGGGTGTGATTCTCTAACAGCGCCCAGAGATAACCGTATTCAGGAGAATTAAAGGTGGCGATCGCAGGTACATCGACGTCTTTGAGAGCCGCTTCCAGGCTGTAGCGATGCAAATATTCCTGAAGACGGCTGAGCTGGCCATCAGTCGCGCCGGCATAGACAATCTGGCCGTTGAGAAAAAAGATCAGCCAAGACCGAGGTGAATAACTCTGAGCGGCGGATAGAGCAGAGCTGGGGGCGGCGGCAGGCGCGTAGGCTTCGACATAAAGCTCACCGGTTCTTTGC
Source organism: Cyanobacteria bacterium J06626_4 (assembly GCA_038523235.1). GTDB lineage: Bacteria > Cyanobacteriota > Cyanobacteriia > Phormidesmidales > Phormidesmidaceae > Halomicronema. Next base: position 10,481 of record JBCBJQ010000042.1, on the reverse strand, counting down.
CCTAACTCAATGAGCTGTAAGATGCTGCGAATGTCAATTTCGGCGAGTTGCCCCTGCATAAGATGTAGCCAATTCTCGATCAGTGGTGGATAAAGCTTAAATGCAACAGCAGCTGAGAGCTGGACGACAAGCGGCGATCGCCCGACAACCGCAGGCCCCATTACCGTCCGCAGAGGTCAAAGTGAGGGCCGCTTTGCGAGTCGCAAAGCTCCGCAGAATGCTCCCAATCGTAGCAGCATCCTCGTAACCTAGCCCATCGTCTCCAATCATATGGTCTACCGTGGCTAATGTCGCTAGATGCAACAGGACTACACCTCATGACGAAACTCAGCAATGGCCCAGGCCTTTGATGGTCGCATCCGTGAGTGGTCATATCTGGAATGGGGCAATCATGCGGTATCCGTGAGACAGTCCCGAGGAACGGCCCCCAGGGAGATGAAAAAGACCGAACCTGACACACTCACCGGTTGGGATCAGAATTGGCGTATACAATTATCGACAGTCGAGACATGTAGTGCGGGTTTCCCATATCTTGGGCAACATAAGTTAGTTTAAGGGCAGGCAACAGGGGTCGCATACCCGCTGCGAGAACAGGGCAAATGTAGGTGTCATTAGAAGCGTTACCGAGGTTGCGAGTGCAGATTTGGTATTACAGGTAACGGTTCTTCTGAGTCAAACATCTCAAGGTTATAGGCACCCAGTGACCACGATACGGGAAGAGGAAGACAAGCGTGCTTTATCTGGCTGAGGTTCAAAAAAAGTCTGGTGGCTTCATCGGTGGCGGTAAGGCAGACTTTAAGCTTCTGGCCTGTCAACGAGGTGATACCTGGACAGGGGTCCCTGGCGAAGAAGTGATTGCGGCACCTGACGATGCCAACTACAACGCTGGGGCGTTGGTGATGGTAGAACTGTCTAACAACCGCCAAGTGCAGCGTCATTACGACGCTGGTCGGCCGCTGGTCGGCATTTTGCAAAATTTTTCTAATCAAGCGAAAAAATCTAAATCTCAAGAAGAAGAGATTGATCAGTGGAAACAGTCTTTGACCTTTCAAAGTCAAGAACTGAACCGCCGCGAGCTCGAGCTCGAAACTCGTCAAGAACAGGTTGAGCAGGCAGAAGCCGATCTGGAGCAGTTGGATGCTCAACGTCAAGAAATCGAGTCATCTCAGCAAGAACTCGACAACATCAAAGAGGATCTTGACCGCAAGCATGAAGAGTTGCAGGGGGCGTGGGATCACTTAAACGGCGAGGTGCGGCGGTTTGACGAGCGCCAAGAAAATGCAGCTCAACAAGCCGGCTTGGACGAAACCCAGATCAATCAACTGCAAGAAGCCTTAGAGCGTTTGACCAATGCCGTGACGCCAACAGAGGGCGTGCGCGAGCAGCTAAATTTAGCCTATGACTTGGTCAATCAGCAGCAGGCGGCACTGGCTGAGCGCCAGCAATCGTTAGAAGAGCAGCAGCGACTTTTAGAAGAGCGACGCCAGCAGCTTCAACAAGACCACGGCGCCCTCACAGAGCGCTGGCATCAATGGCATGATGCGGAATCGACTGTAAATACGCGGCGGGCCGATCTGAAATTTCAACAGCAGCTATTAGTCAGCAAGCAAGCTAACGTGCAACGATTATCTCAACAGCTGCAGTCGCAAAGTAATCTGTATCAGCAGGTGTATGAGCTGCTCAACACTTCAGACAAGGTGCGTCTGAGCAACAAGGTCGATGTTGGGGCGCTCGATGCCCTGCCATTGGAAGAGCTGCAGAAGACGGTCTCTGATTTAGAGAAAGATTTGGAAAAAGTTTCACGGTTTGTGAACGACCAAGAAGAGGAGTTGACGCTAGAACAGCAGGCGATCGACGAGCTACAGCAGAAGATCGAGCAGGCCAACGAATTCGATCGTTTACAGCTGGAAGCGGAGCTCACCGATGAGCAAGATCGCTATCAGATGCTGAATGAAACCTTGGTCGGTCAACGGCGTAATCTTTTAGAACGAGAGGAGGTCCTCAGTCAGCATCAAGCGGTGTTGCGTCGCCGTCAGGGTTTAGCGGCGGAAGAAACCCCAGTCAATGTCGTTGATTTAGAGCCGATCTTGAAGCAAATTGACGGCTCGCGGCAGCAGACCTCGGAAACGCTTCAGCAGGCGGAAGCAGAAATCAAAGAAATCCAGGCTCAAATTGAAGCGCTGAAACAAGAAATTGAACAAAAGTCTAATGAACAGACGACTGGTCGAGAAGAGCTGAAACAGCAAGATGGCAACCTCAAGACTCAAGAGGCCGAGGTGGGAGTCATTGATGGCCGCGTTCAACTGCTGACGGAACTGCTTGCGCCGCTGCAGGAAAAAGCTGACGGGATGCGCCAGAAACTGGACGATATGACCGCGTCTTTGTCACAGGTGCAAGAAGCCAGTGATTATCAACTGCAGGCGATCGCGGAGGTCAAGCAGTTAGTGTCAACCCTAGCTGCGGGCGACCCTTCACAAGCGGTATCGGCCTAATTTACCAAATGGCGCCTGTTCACATTTCAGCCTGACTTTTCAGCCAGTCATACGCTGGGGGCTTCCGCCTCAACCCCAGCTATCTGTGAGAGGATGAGGGCTGGCGTTATCGCTGAACTCGCATATGTCTGAGCTAGTCATTTGGGTAAACGAGCAAATTGATCCCTGCGGGATTTTATATTCCTGCATTGCCTGTGTGGATGAGCAACAGGCGAAGGATTGCTATGAATCTTTTTTGGCAAATCTCACCCCAGAGCAAAAAGCCTCCGGCTGGGTAGTGCAGATGCGATCGGTACCTTCGTGGGATGAGGTGCCCGTGAGCGCTTTAAAGCTGAGTTATTGATGGCGATTGAGATCGACCAGCGTTTGACTGAGCACGCGGACGGGTTCAGTGGCCTCGGCAGAAAATAAGGAGAGATCAATTGGCCCCCAACTGTGGTGGGCACTCTCTGCCAGATCAAGTAACAAAGGATCGCGCAGACGAATGCGACCGGGGGCGCGCAGCACTAATAACGGCACCTGAGACTGGCCCGCTTCTGCAATCAAAGTCCACTCGCAGGTGTTCAGCCAAGCTTGTACTGGACGCGTCAGTCGCTCTTTGAATTCACTGAGGCGGTAGTGCTGAGCTAAGACATCGCGCCAGCAGTAGCTAAATTCGGCTGGTGTTGTCATGGATATACCTGGATGACCTATTCCTGAGTTTAGCTTTCCCCACTGGAGCGATCTGTTAAATCTATCTATATGGTCAATAAGCTTAAAATTTGTTCTGAATTCAGATCTGTTGTTCATCTGGTGTTCATTGCTTTCGGTAGCCAATCTATCAGTCGGTATTCCTCAGCATCTTGTGCACATGGACTGCCCTAACGGTGAAGGTGAGTGATAGCGGGTAAAGCCGTGAACCGTGATATCTCCGTACTGTGTCTGCACCAACGTAGGGTTGGACTGCTAGCCCAGACTATCGATGATGTATAAGGGTGAGGCATAATTGAAATGCAATTATGTTTTATTTAAAAGCCCATAAATGCGTTGGTTGTAGTGAAGAAGTCATTCTCTAGATCTCAAGCACTAGCAACTCATCGTGCTCTGACAATAGATTTCACTCAAGAGCGTGAAGTCATACAAATCTTGCCTTCAGGAGCATTACTTTCCAGCCAGCCAGGACAATGGAGTGGAGTTCATCTAAGCTACTATCACCATCCTGCCTACGAAATTTCGACGATCACCTCTCAACACCACTTAGTCTTGATTCATTTAGAAGCAGCGACTCAAGTGGAGCAATGGTTGGGCACCCAATATCAAAAACATCATTTTCAAGTCGGCAGCGTTCTGGTTATTCCGGCTCATACCCCTCACTGTGCAAATTGGGATGCCGAAAATCGTTACTTGATTCTGAGTCTTGAGCCGAGTACATTCCTCCAAGCCGCGAGATCGGCTAGTGACAGTAATGCATTTGAGCTAATTCCGCATTTTACTGCTACGGATCCGTTAGTCCACGGCATCGGTTTATCACTCAAAGCTGAACTTGAGTCAGGAAATCTGGGAGGGCAATTATATGCTGATACCCTATGCGCGACGCTTTTTGCCCATCTGCTGCGCCACTACACAACGCAGAAAGCCAGCGTGCCCACTCAACCCAGAGGGCTGCCCCGTTATCGACTGCGGCAAATTATTGAGCATATAGATACTCACCTTGACCAAGACCTGACCCTGGCAGAACTGGCGGTGATCGCTCAATTGAGTCCTAACTACTTCACCCGTTTGTTTAAGCAATCGACCGGACTCACCCCCCATCAGTATGTGATCCACCAGCGAGTTGAGCGGGCAAAACGCCTTTTACTCAAGGGAGAAATCGCGATCGCCGAGATTGCGCTAGAAGTAGGATTTGCCCACCAAAGTCATCTCAATCGCCACTTTAAGCAGTGGGTGGGTGTGACTCCCAAAGCTTTTATCAATAATCAGTGAGAATGTGCAAAAAATCGGAGAAAACGGCAAGATGCCTGGTTTTATGCTTCTGCATACTCTAGTTATCTGCTGATTTGTTCTCGATTGAATTGTTAATCAAGGGCCTAATTGCACATGTCACATATTTTGCACCTTGACTCTAGCCCACGGGGGAGTCGTTCAATTTCGCGTGCTCTCACACAGGAATTTATCTCGCATTGGGTGAAGCATCATCCACAAGATACGGTGACTTACCGAGATGTGGGAAAACATCCAATCCCTCCTGTCGATGAAGCCTGGATCGCCGGTGCGTTCAGCAAGACTGAAGTTTTATCCTCCGAACTTGCGAATGCTTTACAGCTCTCAGACGAACTGATTAATGAGGTGTTGAAGGCGGATCGCTACGTGTTTGGGGTACCCATGTATAACTTCAATATTCCAGCGAATTTCAAATCCTATATTGATCAGGTTGTCCGTATAAATCGCACCTTTACTCCCGCTTGGAAAGGTTTGTTGAAGCATAAGAAAATGCTGATTCTTAGCACCCGAGGTAGTCGTTATGCAGCTGGAACAGACCTCGTTAGCTACGACTTTCAAGAACCTTACCTGCGCACGGTTTTTGGCTTTATTGGTGTGAGTGATATCACGTTTATTTATGCTGAGGGTTTGAATGATGGAGAAGAAGTGCGTCAGCAATCGCTCGCCCAAGCTCGCGATTTAATTCAGCAAATAATAACAACTTGGTAGTGCGGGGAAAAAGACGAGCTTGACCATGACTTATCAAACTGAATCACTCCTCCCTGCCGCCAAAGTTGACGTGTGGGGCAAGCGCCGTGTGGATTATCGAGAGATCTTGCTGCTTGCCCTGCCATTATTTCTGAGTAGTGGTGTGCAAGCGGTTCTGAACCTCACTGACTCTTGGTTTATCGGACGCCTCTCAACGGATGCGATCGCCGCAATGGGAGCACTGTATTTTCTCATACTGGTACTATTTGTGCTGTTTGGCGGAGTCGGAATGTATGTGCAAACCTTAGTGGCTCAAGCTTATGGGGAGGGTAAGCCTCACCAGGCCGCCCAAGCAGTGGGAACTGGTTTTTGGGGCGCACTATTGCTCACCCCACTGTTTGTTGTGCTGGCTGTTTCAGGAGCCGAGTTGCTTAAGCTGTTTCAGTTCTCCCCAACCGTTGAGCAGTTCGCCATCGATTACTGGACACCCCGTCTTCTGGGATTAACAATCGCGATTATCAATTTAGGACTGACTGCCTTCTTCAATGGCGTTGGCAAAACCACAATTACGCTGTGGGTATCGATCACCATTGCTCTCCTCAACGTGGTTTTGAATGAGGAGTTGATGTTTCAATTAGGCATGGGTATGGCCGGGGCAGCATGGGCGACTACTCTTTCGCTCATGGCTGGCATGATGCTTTTCCTCTGGGTTTTTCTCAGCCGTAATATTCGTCAAGATTTCCAATCTCATCGTGTTTGGAATCCCCAGTGGCCAACGATTCGCTATCTGTTTGCGGCAGGTCTTCCACTCGGGTTTCTCATGACTGCTGATTTGACTGGGATCGCTTTTTTCCAAATCATGCAGGTCAAACTCGGCGTTATGCCAGGGGCTGCCACTCAGGTTGTCATGATGCTAACCTCAACAGCCTACATGCCAACACTGGGTATCGCGCAGGCGGGAACCACACTGGTTGGGCAGTCAATTGGCGCGGGCAATCGTCGTTGGGCTCAGCGATTAGGCAATGTGGTGATCGCCCTATGCGTTATCTACGCCGTCACTGCAAACGTTGTGCTCGCACTCAACGGGCAATGGCTAATACCGCTCTTCGTCACCACTACTGATGGTCAGGTGGCAGCTGTCATTGCCCTGAGTCAGACATTACTCTGGGTCGCCGTCGCCTACAACGCCTTTAATGCATTGAATATTGGTAGTGCCTTTTGCCTGCAGGGAACTGGAGATGTCAGAATGCCGAGTCTCATTGCTGTCTTCTTAAGCTGGTTAGGCTTTGTACCGTTGACCCATATCCTGACTTTCGCTCCAGGGGAAGGGTTGGCTGATGGGTTACCACAATTCGGGTTTGGAGTATTCGGCGGCTGGGCTGCCGCCACGTTGTTTACTATGGTGCTGAGTTCATGCCTATTCTGGCGATGGCGATTTGGGAGTTGTAAAAAGTCAACTTGGATGTAGAGTAAAGCCTGATTTTAGATTTACTCTTCTCACAAATCTCACTTAATCAAAACAAGAATTGCTGGACGATCAATCCACTACAGTTCGCTGAGCTAAATAATCTTCAATATGTTGGGCGTGATCATGGGCCAGATTGAGCGTGGCTAGCTCTTGCCAGTGAAAGGCATTAACCGCGAGCACTTCAGCCGGGTCGTTGATGCAGGGTGTACCTGTGGCAAACACCTCGATCGCAACGCAGACTGAATGAAAACGACTGTCACGTTCGGGCGAAGAGTATACGCCCACTAGCCGCCCCATTTGAGAAATTTGCAGACCCGTTTCTTCTACCAGTTCGCGGCGAGCCGAAGCCGTGATGGTCTCACCCCAGTCAATCAAGCCCCCCGGTAGCCCCCAAAGCCCAGAGTCGCGGCGCTGCATCAGCACCACACGGCCATCGGGCATAATGGGAATCACACAGACCCCCAGAATTGGACGCCGCAACAGAAGGCCCAGCAAAACTCGGGCGGCCCGCTGCAGTGACTCGAACCAAATGAGGCCGCTGAATACCCCGTTAAGCATCGGCAGCGAGCTCAGCAATATCTTTGAGCACTTCTTGGGCGTGGGGTTCGGGCTTAACCTTGCGATAAACCTTAGCGAGTGTGCCATCGGGCGCAATGATAAAGGTGCTGCGGGTAATGCCCATATATTCTTTACCCATGAACTTTTTGAGCCCATAGCTGCCGTACTGCTCGGCGATCGCCCCCCCTTCGTCAACTAACAGGGGAAACGGCAACTCGTACTTCGTCGCAAATTTGGTGTGGGATTTGGCGTCATCGGTGCTGACGCCTAACACGACAACATCACTACTCTGATACTCCGCATAGGCGTCTCTAAAGCCACAGGCTTCTTTAGTGCAGCCTGGCGTGTTGTCACGGGGGTAAAAATAGAGCACCACCCACTTGCCCTGCAAATCAGCAAGCTGAACACTCTGGCCATCAGCATCGGGCAATTCAAACGGTGGTGCGGTATCACCGGCAGTCAAGACCATAGAGACTCATTAGTGAAAGAACGTATTGACATCTTATAACGCCCACACCGCAGTAAAGGTGCGCTAAAGTAAACCCATAACGAATTCGCTTTAGCAAGCATAATCCCCTATTGGTTAGGGGTCGGAGACCCATGAGTTAAGGTGAAAACACCTTGAGAGCATATAGCAATGACATTGGCGAGCCGCTGCGTCAACGCATCAAGGCTGAGGTCATTGTGCTTAAAAACATCTCGATTTTTTCTGATCGTATCCACGCTACTTGAGAACGCTATGAGTGCAACTGTACAAATTAATCCCATGCTGATTGGTCAAGGGCTGCCGCCCTTTGATCAGATTCAACCTGAGCAGATTGTGCCGGGAGTTGAGGCGCTCTTAGCCGCCTTAAACGCCGACCTAGAGCAGCTAGAAACGATGGTTGAGCCGACTTGGTCAGGGTTAGTCGAGCCGCTTACCCAGATCGAAGAGCGTCTGACCTGGAGTTGGGGCATCGTGGGTCACCTAATGGGGGTCAAAAATAGTCCTGAACTGCGGGCCGCCTATGAAGCGATTCAATCGCCTCTGGTGCAATTTTCAAATCGGTTAGGGCAGAGTCAGCCGCTGTATGCGGCCTTTAAAGAGATGCGCGCCAGCCGTCAGTGGGAGGAGCTGACGGCGGCCCAGCAGCGGATTGTCGAAGCAGCCATCCGCGATGCCGAGTTGTCAGGCGTGGGGTTGACGGGTGAAGTCAAAGCGACCTTCAACCAAATTCAGCAAGAATTGGCGGAACTTTCGACCCAGTTTTCGAACCATGTTCTGGATGCGACTAAAGCTTTTGGCTTGCAGCTAACCACCGCTGAGGAGCGGGAGGGCCTGCCTCAAAGCCTATTGGCTCAAGCGGCTCAGGCAGCTAAAGCCGCTGGTCATGACGAAGCGACAGCGACTCAAGGGCCCTGGCTGATCACCCTCGATGCACCGAGCTATGTGCCTTTTTTGCAGCATAGCCGTCGCCGTGATCTGCGCGAACAGGTCTATCGAGCGTTTGTGACCCGTGCCGCTGCTGGCGAACTCGATAACCAACCCATCATCGAGCGAACGTTGGTGCTGCGACAGCAGATGGCTGAGATTTTGGGCTACGACACCTATGCCGAATTAAGCATTGCCCGCAAAATGGCCCCTTCAGTGGCGGCTGTGGAACAACTGATGGAAGAGTTGCGCAGCGCCAGCTACGAGACCGCGACGGTGGAATTAGCCGAACTGACCGACTTTGCCCGTGATCGCGGCTTTGAAGCAGAACCCAAGCAGTGGGATGTGCCTTTTTGGGCCGAACGGATGCGCGAAGAGCAGTACGGCCTGAATGATGAAGAGCTGCGCCCTTACTTTCCACTGCCGCAGGTGCTAGACGGTCTATTCACGCTGGCGCACCGCTTGTTTGGCGTAACGATCGCCGCTGTTGATGGTGACGCGCCGGTCTGGCATCCCGATGTGCGGTACTTCCAGGTGCAAGGTGAAAGTGGTGAGGCGATCGCCCACTTCTATCTCGATCCGTACAGCCGCCCAGCAGAAAAACGAGGCGGCGCTTGGATGGATTTCTGCGTCAATCGCGGCAAGATCAAGGACCAGATCCGGCTACCGGTAGCTTACCTGGTGTGTAACCAGTCGTCACCGGTTGATGGCAAGCCAAGCCTGATGAACTTCCGCGAGGTCGAGACGCTCTTCCATGAGTTTGGTCATGGTCTGCAACATATGCTGACGACGGTTGACTATTCTGGCGCGGCGGGCATCAACAATGTGGAATGGGATGCGGTCGAACTGCCCAGCCAGTTTATGGAAAACTGGTGCTATCACCGGGAGACGCTACTACAGCTAGCGCGCCACTATGAAACGGGAGAACCACTCCCCGATGAGCTGTTCCAAAAGATTTTGGCCGCCCGCAACTTTATGACGGGCAGTGCGATCTTGCGGCAGGTGAGCATGGGCTGGCTCGACATTGAGCTGCATCATCGCTATCAGCCCGGCGGTGACGAGACCATTTGGGACGTGCGCAATCGTCTGGCTGAAACCACCACGATCTTGCCACCATTGCCTGAAGATGCATTTCTCTGTGCGTTTGGGCATATCTTTGCGGGCGGGTATGCAGCCGGTTACTACAGCTACTTTTGGGCTGAGGTGTTGAGCGCCGATGCCTTTGCCGCCTTCGAAGAAGCTGGGTTAGAAAACGACACCGCGATCGCTGAGACTGGCCGCCGGTTTCGCGATACCGTGCTTTCCTTAGGCGGCAGTCGCCACCCGATGGAGGTGTTCAAATCCTTCCGCGGACGGGAACCGAGCACCCAGGCTTTGCTCCGTCATCGCGGCTTAGTGCCAGCGGCTTAGGGGCTTAATCCCTTCGCTATCTATATGCCTACCGGTGCACCAACCTCTCTGATCGGCTGGTGCCGGTAAGTTGGCTCCTGATATTGCTCATAGCCCTGGTCGCGATTGCGACCAGGGCTTTTTGGCGTCGGTGATCGTCCCCAGTCAAAGATCCACGCTTATCCAGCGCAGCTGGAGCTAGAACGCGATCGCCAGTATCGAGCCTAGCGATCGCGCGATCGACTCGATCTCACCAGACCTGGCCACAGGCCGAATTTTGTCCCTCAAGGCCTCTGCCTGATTAGTGGAGAATCCTCATTAAATCATGAGTTTTCAGCCGCTAGTCTAGCCCCAAGACCCTATTCGCTTGCCATGAGAAGCTGCCTCGAAACAACAACAAAAATCATTGAATCACCAAAGATCAATACCAGAAAACTTGAAGCCAGAGATATATTCAATAGCACAGGAAATTCAGCTTTTCTTTTAAGCGTTGTTT
>JBCBJQ010000041.1:0-48210 GCA_038523235.1 Cyanobacteria bacterium J06626_4 | reverse complement strand
CGCCCGGCTGCGGCTGCACCACAGCGCCCAACGTCGTAATTTGGTGCAGCAAGTTGCCGTGGGTAATCATGACGCCCTTGGGCTTGCCCGTCGTGCCAGAGGTATAAATCAACGTCGCCAAACTGTCGGGAGTGGCTGGGGCAGGTTGCCACTCGCGTTGGCTACTAATTTCTAGCAGCTGCCCGTAGTTCACCATATTGAAGGGCAGCGCCTCGGGCACCGGTTCATCTGAGAGCAGCACCGCAAACTGGAGAGGCAAGTCAAGAAAGCGATCGCGAATCCGCTGCCACAGTTTTAAGTGTTCAACGATTAGCACCGTGCTGTCACTATGCTCGGCAATGTAACGCAGCTCCTCCGTTTCGGCCTGCGCACTGCGCACGGCATCGATGCCGCCAGCGGCCATGATGCCCTGATCAGCAATTAACCAGCGGTGGCTGTTGTCGGCAAAAAACGCGACGCGGGTTTCGGGAGCCAGGCCTAAGCCCTGCAGCCCAGCCGCAAACTGACGAATGTTGGCCCACAATTCGGCATAGGTGAGTTGGGCACTGGGCTCATTGTGTGCGTCATTCATCGCCAACTGATGGCCATAGTGCTCTGCCGCCAGGGGCCAAATTTCCGATAATGATTGGAGGCGCGAGTAGTCGGTTTCAGCCGCAATACCGGCGCGATCGCGCTGTTGAAGGTGATTCAGAACGCTGGGATTAATTTGGTTCATAGCGAACAACTCACAGCTAAGGGGCCTGCGGTCAATCCTACAATAGGTTGCTATATAGACTGCTGGGGGGCGGGCGATCGCCTCCCTTTAAAAAAGACATAATGAGAATTGGCTGGCATCAATCAGTTGGCTAACTGACGATGCCTGACGGGCAATGGTGCCGCTTGGCGTCAACCCGGGGCCGCCTGGGTCGAGCCGGGGTTACCCGTTGTTGATCGGCCACTAACCGTGTACATACCAGTGAGGGAATCGAAGCCATGCCAAAAGCAACGTGGAATGGGGCTATGCTAGCGGAGAGCGATCGCTGTGAAGTCGTTGAGGGCAATCAATACTTCCCCCCCGACTCTTTGAATATGGAATACTTCAAGCCCAGCAGCAAAACGACCGGTTGCCCTTGGAAAGGCACCGCCTCGTATTACAGCCTAGAAGTCGATGGCCAGACGAACCCCGATGCGGCTTGGGCCTATCAGGAACCCAAGTCGGCGGCCAGCAACATTAAGGGCTACGTCGCCTTTTGGCGAGGTGTGACTGTAGAAACTTAGGGGTCGGCGCTCAAACAAAATTGCCCACACAGCTAATTGGCCGGGGGAGCGAGGAACGAATTGAGAAATCTAGATGAGCCAATTCGCCCTCTATGCACTGACTGTTCCACTAACGTTCCCCTGAAGCCTCTATCAGGTCTCTCTCTGACCCTTCCACTCTCTTCCCAACCTTGGCAGGAGGCGGTGCGATGATTCAAAAAACTCGGTGGCAATCGCGATTCATCACGTTAGCGATCGCCTGGGCGACGGGACTGCTGATCGTCATCACGGCCCCGGCAGCGACCCCTAATGACGGTCAGAACCCCTCTCAACGGGCGGGAGTGGCCAATACCGAGGTGGCTCAATCACCACCACCACAAACTGCAGCGGCAACCGTTTTATTGGAAGCGGACGGGGTACTGGAAACGGGCGACCAAGTTTTTGCGGATAACAGCCTGTTTGACATCCATCCGTTTACCGGAGAAGCCGGACAAGCCGTCACCATTCGCATGGTGAGCGACGAGTTTGATACCTATCTGATTGTGGTCGATGCCGCCGATCAAACCCTCGGGTCAAACGACGACGCCAGCTTATCAGACTCGAACTCAACGCTAGCGATCGCCTTACCGGACACGGGCACCTATCGGATTTTGGCGACCGCCTTTGACGAGACTCAGCGGGGCCGCTATCGCCTGACGGTGACCACGGCAAGCGCCACAGACGTGCAGCAGATAGCAGGCGATCGCCTGTTTGAGCAGGGCACTCAACAATATCAAGCGGGTGACCTGCCAGCGGCGTTGGACGCTTGGCAGCAGGCGTTAGAGATTTATCAATCCAATAACCTGCGAGAAAAAGCCGCGATCGCGCTGAACAATTTGGGTATTGCCTATCGGTCGCTGGGGGAATATCAGGCCGCGATAGATGTCTTGCAGCAAGCATTAGCCATTGTCCGCGAAATCGGCGATCGCTCAGGCGAAGCCATGGCCCTGAATAACTTGGGCAATGTGCAGAACTCACTAGGTAATTATCAGCCAGCGATTGAGTTGTATGAGCAGAATTTGGCCATTGCCCGCGAAATCGGCGACCCGCGCAGCGAAGCCTCGGCACTCGGCAACTTGGGGCTGGTTTACGACACTTTGGGTCAGCATCAGCAGGCCCTAGAGTTTCACCAACAGACCTTAGAGATTTTCCGGGCCATCGGCGATCGCGCCAGCGAAGCCCAAGCTTTAGGCAATGCAGGACTGGTGCACCACTCTCTGGACGATTATGCGCAGGCGATCGACCTGTATCAAGAGAGTTTAGCAATTGCGATCGAACTGGGAGATCGCCCGGCCCAGGCCAGTGCTCTCGGGAATTTGGGCACCACTCATCACATTCTCGGGGACTATGCAGTCGCAATCGATTTTCATCAGCAGGCGCTCGCCCTTGATCAAGCCATCGGTGATCGCCAGGGAGAAGCGTCTGCCTTAGGCAGTTTGGGGTTCGCCTATGAGTCTTTGGCTGACTATGAGCAGGCGATCGAGCTGTATCAACAGTCTTTAGCCATCAGACGCGATATCGGCGATCGCTTAGGAGAGGCGATTACCACTAGCAACTTGGGCATTACGTTGCTCAGTATGGGGCAACTGGCAGAAGCTGAGCAATCGCTCAGACAGTCGGTTGCCACCTATGAATCGCTGCGGACGGATCTCCCAGATGCTCAACTCATTTCACTAGCGGATACACAAGCCTTTGCCTACGCCCATTTAGAGCGGGCCTTAGTCGCTCAAGGTCAAACCGCCGCGGCGTTAGAAATTACTGAACGTGCCCGTGCCCGCGCCTTTGTGCTGCAATTGGCCAGCCGTTTGCCGACGGCCCAGGTTCGTGGGATCGTAGCCGATACAGTAGCGAATGCAGTGACCGCCGCTCCCTCAATTGCCGACATTCAACAAATTGCGCGAGATCAAAATGCCACGCTGATCACCTATTCGGTCATCTTTGATCAGGCGCTATATATCTGGGTCGTGCAGCCCTCCGGGGAGCTAGCGTTTCGCTCCGTTGAGTTCGACGATGCCGATGCCGATGGCAGATCCACCAACCCGATTGCCACGCTGGATGGCCCAGTCTATCCGGGTGGCGCTGAACCGTCAGCACTAGATACCCTAGTCGCCGAGTCGCGCTCCGGGATTGGCGTGATCGCTAGCCCGCCCAATCAGTCCACCTTGCCAAATGCCCCCAGCACCCCGAACGATCATCGCCTCACAGACTTGTATCAGGTCTTAATTGCCCCCATCGCTGATTTGCTGCCGGCTGACCCCACGGCAAACCTCATTTTTGTGCCCCAGGGCAGTCTGTTTTTAGTGCCTTTCGCGGCCCTGCAAGATGCTGAGGGCGCCTATCTGATTGAGACCCATACGATTCTGACCGCCCCCTCCCTGCAGGTCTTAAACTTGCTCACCCAGTCGCCAGGGGCAGTGGCGAGCAGCAGTCCGTTTCTGCAAGCTGAGAACGCTTTAGTGGTCGGTAATCCCATCATGCCGGAGGTGACGATTCCTAGTGGCAGCGGCCTGCAAAATCTGCAGTTGGCCCCGCTGCCGGGCACCGAAGCCGAAGCCTGGGCGATTAGTGACCTGCTTGGCCTCTCCCCCCTCATTGGGGAGCAAGCGACCGAAACCCAGATTAAACAGCGGTTGCCCAATGCCCCGTTAATTCATTTGGCGACCCATGGGTTGCTCGACTATGGGGCTCCCCAGGCTTCAGGAGTGCTTGATGTGCCAGGGGCCTTGGCCGTCACCCCCGGCAATGGTGAAGACGGATTGTTGACTGCCGCTGAGATTTTCGAGATGGATTTACAGGCCGAGTTAGCCGTTCTCAGTGCTTGCGACACCGGGCGCGGGCGCATTACTGGCGATGGGGTTGTGGGTTTATCGCGCGCGCTAATTACCGCGGGCGTCCCCGATGTCATGGTGTCGCTTTGGGCAGTGCCCGATATGCCAACCGCGGCCCTGATGACGGAATTTTACCGGCAGCTACAGCAAGGTCAATCCAAAGCGCAAGCTTTACGACAGGCCATGCTAATCACCCGGCAAACCACTCCAGACCCGCTCAACTGGGCAGCCTTTACCTTAATTGGAGCCGCCTAGTCGGCGTGGCGCGATCGCGGTTTGGCCACTGGCAGAGCGTCGACGAAATCGAACGATTGGATTCAGGTATTCCTAACTTAGAAGGGGATTGAATTCATGGAAATCCCCTTTTCCATTAACCAAAATCTATGTTCTGGGCGGCGATCTTGACTCAAGATAACCGTAAGGTAAGCGGGACTGTGCCGCCAGCAATGACATTGTTCTGAAGCTGTAACACTCGACTTGCCGCAAATAGCAACGCCCACTAACCTAAGTTTGCTTGGGCTAATTTCTCGGGCTCAGTTGAACCCCTTGCGAGAGTTGATGAATGAGCTCTAGTTTGATTCTGTCGAATGTCTTAAATCCGCCTGTTCTGTTCTTTTTTATCGGTTTAAGCGCCGTTTTCCTGAAATCTGACTTAGAAATTCCGCAGCCGATTCCCAAGCTGTTTTCCCTTTACTTACTGTTTGCCATTGGCTTTAAGGGGGGCCATGAGCTACACGAAAGTGGGGTAACTCCAGACATTGCGATCGCGCTGCTGGCCGCCGTGGTGATGGCCGCTCTGGTGCCGGTTTACTCTTTTTTCATTCTGCGGTTAAAGCTAGACATCCATAATGCGGCGGCGATCGCAGCCACCTACGGCTCGATTAGCGCCGTCACGTTCGTCACAGCGAGTACCTTTTTAGCGCGGCTCAACGTTGACTTTGGCGGCCATATGGTGGCCGCCCTCGCCCTGATGGAGTCACCCGCCATCATTGTGGGGCTCTTGCTAGTGCGCGTGTTTGCTCGGCAGCAAAATCCCAATCTTGACGACGATGACTTTTCTTGGGAAGAGGTGCTGCGAGAGTCTTGTCTCAATGGCTCAGTGTTCCTGCTCGTTGGCAGCCTACTCGTCGGGGTCGTCACGAGCGACCAAGGTTGGGAAAGTCTGGAGCCATTTACGGGTGAGATGTTTTATGGGGTGTTGACCTTTTTTCTGTTAGACATGGGCCTCGTCGCCGCCCGGCGCTTTCAGGATTTACGCAAAGGGGGGGCATTTCTAATCAGCTTCTCCGTCTTGATGCCGATTCTGAATGCGGCGATTGGCATGGCGATCGCGGCTCTGATTGGCATGGGTGCCGGGGATGCCTTGCTCTTTGCCGTGCTCTGTGCCAGCGCTTCCTACATTGCGGTGCCGGCGGCCATGCGCCTGACTGTGCCAGAGGCTAATCCGAGCCTCTACATCTCGATGGCGCTAGCGCTCACGTTTCCCTTCAACATCATCGTCGGCATCCCCATCTACTTTCAATGTATTCAACTTTTTTGGGGCTCGTGATTACCGATGCTATTTTCGCCAACGAAACTGATAAACGACCTCAAATTCGATAATTTTCGCGGTGATTTTTTTGGCGGATTAACAGCGGCGATCGTGGCGCTGCCGCTAGCGTTGGCCTTTGGAGTCGCCTCGGGAATTGGCCCCAGTGCCGGGCTCTATGGTGCGATTAGCGTCGGTTTCTTTGCGGCTCTCTTTGGTGGCACGCCCGCCCAGATTTCTGGCCCCACTGGCCCCATGACGGTAGTGATGGCCTCAACGGTTGCCGTCTTCAATGCCCGCACCTCTGAGTCAGGTCTGGCCATGGTGCTCACCGTCGTCATGCTGGGCGGACTGTTTCAGATCTTGCTGGGGCTACTGCGGCTGGGCAAGTACATTACCCTGATACCCTACACGGTGATCTCCGGCTTTATGTCGGGGGTCGGCGTCATTATTATCGTGCTGCAAATTGGGCCACTGTTAGGCCATGAGGGCACTGCTGGGGTGGTCAACTCAATTGCGGCCATCCCGACCTATCTCAGTGACATCAATCCGGCGGCGGCGGGGTTGGGGTTACTAACATTAGCAATCGTCTTTGCCGCCCCCGCTCGACTCAACCGCATTCTGCCGGCACCGCTGATTGCGCTGGTCGTCTGCACTTTGCTGTCAGTATGGGGCTTGCCCAACAGCAATATTCCTCATATTGGGGATATTCCCGGCGGGCTCCCCACCCTCCACCGCCCTCAATTTGAGTGGCAAAACCTGAAAGATATGTTGGTCTACGGCCTCATGTTAGGCACGTTGGGCGCTCTAGACTCATTACTGACATCGCTAGTGGCCGATAACGTGACTCGGACTCAGCACGATTCTGATCGCGAGCTAATTGGTCAGGGCATTGGCAACATGGTCTCAGGCTTGCTCGGGGGATTGCCAGGGGCCGGTGCCACCATGCGCACAGTCATCAACGTGCAGGCGGGCGGACGAACGCCAGTTTCAGGCATTATTCATGCCTTGTTATTAGCCGTCGTCGTTTGGAAAGCCAGTTTTTTAACAGAGCCCATTCCCAATGCCGTGCTGGCAGGGATTTTGATCAAAGTGGGCATCGATATCATTGACTGGGGATTTATCAAACGGGCTCATCGCCTCTCCACCAAAGGCGCCGGGGTAATGTACCTGGTGCTGGGTCTGACAGTCTTTGTCGATTTGATTACGGCCGTAGCGGTCGGCGTCTTTGTGGCGAATTTGCTCACCATTCAAAGCCTCACTGATTTGCAGGTGCAGGCCATGAAAACCATCACTCGACCCGAGAACCAAGATTGGCTGTCGCGCGAAGAGCAGATCTTACTGGGAGCGGCCCGAGGCAAAGTTTTGATGTTTCATCTCAGCGGTCCCATGAGTTTTGGTGCGGCTAAGGCGATTTCTCGCCAAATGTCGATTGTCGAAAACTATGAAATCCTCATTCTTGATCTCAGCAATGTGCCTCGCTTAGGCGTCACGGCCCTACTGGCGATCGAGACTATGATTAAAGATGCCTTTGCCAAAGAGCGAGAAGTCTTTGTAGTCGGTGCTCAGGGCCAGGTCTATCATCGTTTGCAATGTCTAGAAGTGCTGCGACAGTTGCCCCCTGGCAATCACTTAACTGAGCGCTTGACGGCTTTAAAGCAGGCAGTCGAGCTGATTCACCGTCGTGCCCAGCCGTTCGAGATCCAGCCCCATTGATCACCATAAGGACTGTTGACTATGCGTACCGTTAAGCGCCTGGAAATTATTGTCTCTTCACGGGAGATGCACAAAATCCTCACCAAGCTCGATGAGGTGGGGGTCTCTGGCTACTCCGTCATCCGCGATGTGACTGGCAGAGGGCATCGCGGCGCGGTTTCCGATGACTCAGACTTTGCGGCCACGACCTTGAGCAATGTCTACATCCTGTCGTTTTGCGCCAGTGAAAAAGTGAAGCCAGTGCTTGAACAGGTCAATCCTTTACTCAATAAGTTTGGCGGTGTTTGTTACCTCTCAGAAGTCATGGAGGTGAGATCGGCAGAGTGCATTGCCACTTTGTAATCGGCAACCGCCCCTCTAAATCCATCACAAATCCAGGCACGGGACAACAATCAGAAAACCTATTATTCGTTCTCCATGACTTAAACAACTAGAGAACGTCAGTACGTCCCTTCATTTCTGAGAAAAAGCGGACTTTAGAAATCGATCGCTAACCGTTTACTAGCTCGGCTAACGCAGCGAAAATTTTGCCCCTGTGAGAGGTCAGCGTCAGCAATCGGCAGGATAACTAGCCGACGACTTCCATGATTTTGAACATTGGCAGGTACATCGACACGAGAATTGACCCTACCATGCCACCCAGAATGACAATCATAAACGGCTCCATGATGCTGGTGAGCGCTTTTACGGCTTGCTCTACTTCATCTTCGTAGAAATCAGCCACCTTCATAAGCATCTGATCGAGCTCACCCGTTTCCTCGCCAATGCTGATCATCTGAATCGCCATCGCCGGAAACACCCGGTGCTGCTGCAAGGCCAGACTAATCATGCCCCCAGTCTGAATTTCATTGCGCGCTTCATCGATAGCATCAGAAATCACTCGATTGCCCGCCGTGTCTCGCACAATTTCTAACGACGTCAAAATCGGGACTCCAGAACGAGAGAGAGAACCGAAGGTGCGACAAAACCGTGCAGTTGCCGTCTTTTGCACCAAATCGCCAAACAGTGGAAGCTTCAGCAGCAAACGGTCAATGGTTCGCTCACCGTTATCGGTCGCATAGTAGCGTCTGAACGCAAAGGCGACACCCACAATTATGCCAATCATGATTACCCAGTTTAAGGGCTGCCGCAGAAACACACTGATCTGCAACATAATGCGGGTAAACAGCGGCAACTGGGCGTCTAATTCCTCAAAAATTTCGGCAAACGTCGGCAGCAGAAAAACCGTCATCGAGATAAAGATCACGATCGCCAACAGCGACACCGTCACCGGATAAGCCATGGCTGACTTAATCTGGTTTTGCAGTCGATTGAGATCTTCTAGAAGTTTAGCGAGTCGATTGAGCACCTCATCTAAGACACCCCCAACTTCCCCTGCTTGCACCAAGCTGACATACAATTTGTCAAAGCAGCTAGGATGCTTGCTCATCGAATCCGAAAGACTTGTGCCCTGCTGCACATCGGCATTGACATCTTCCAGTGCTCGCTTCAACTTGGGGTTCGGACATTCTTCTGACAGCACGCCAATCCCCCGCACGAGGGCAACCCCCGCATTAACCAATGCCGCAAACTGCCGAGAAAAAACGGCCTTGTCTTTAACAGACACTGACGTCATCGCCATTTTGATTTCACTCAGGTCGAAGTTGAAGCTTCGTTCTTCCTTCAAGTCCTGAATAAATAGCCCCTGATCTTTCAGCAAATTACGAGCTTCAGAGGGGTTAGACGCGGCAACTTTCTCTTTGCGTTCACGCCCTGCACTGTCTCGACCGATAGCAACGTAGGTAGGCATAATCCTAAAGCGGCAATGGTATTAAAAAAACTCAACCCAATCATCGAAAGCAGAAACTTGCTCTGCTTGATGGGTATTTCCTCACTGTAGAAGCTCCTTGAGATGCCGATACGTTAGCACATAGCGCTGAAACGAAGACGGTTTCTCAAGATTTGGCGGGTCTACTCTCCAGCAGCTGACTTAGACATTACCCAAGCGCTTCGACAAAGCCAGAGCACTTGAGTAAAGTTTGGTCTACCGCCGGCGACCGGCGGCGGTAGCTTGCTGCGTAGCACCAGCGCCCTTCGGTCCACCCTCAAGGATGCGCTGTAATTCTTCGGGTCGCGAGGTTTTAGACATGGCAGAGTCAAAGGAAATCGTACCAGCCTGATACAAATCGGCTAGCACCCGTTCCAGAGTCTGCATAGCCAAACGCCCACCGGTCTGGATAGAGCCGTAGATTTGAGCAGTTTTGCCCTCTCGGATCAAGTTGGAGATGGCTGGTGTCACCACCATGATCTCTTGGGCCATCACCCGGCCAAACTCACCCGGTTTGGGATTAGCCTTAGGCACCAGACACTGACTTAAGACCGCTACCAAAGAGTTAGAAAGCTGTACTCTAACTTGAGTTTGCTGTTCTGGCGGGAAGACATCGACCATGCGATCAACCGTTTGAGAAGCTGAGCTAGTATGCAGGGTACCAAAGACGAGGTGCCCGGTCTCAGCCGCTGAGATCGCCAAAGAAATCGTCTCTAAGTCCCGCATTTCACCCACCAGAATGACGTCGGGGTCTTCCCTCAGGGCCGCTCTTAGGGCATTACCAAAGCTCTTAGTGTCTTCCCCAATCTGACGCTGGTGAATCAAGCTTTTGTTCGGTTCGTACACAAATTCAATGGGATCTTCAACAGTTAGGATATGCTCTGGCCGAGTCAAATTGATCTCGTTGATCATTGAGGCGAGCGTGGTCGATTTCCCTGATCCGGTCGGCCCTGTCACCAAAATTAACCCTCGGGGCTTTTCTGACAGCTCGCGGACGATCGGCGGCAGGCCTAACAAATCCATCGTCGGGATTTTGGAACTCAGAGCCCGCAAACAGGCAGCATAGGTGCCTCGATCCTTATAGACGTTGACCCGGAAGCGCGCTAACCCTTTCACCCCGTAGGAACAATCAAGCTCCCAGTTTTGCTCTAACGCTTTTCGCTGACTGTTGTTCAGCATACTGAAGATGAGACGTTGACAAGCTTCGGGGCTCATCGGCTCATGTTCAGTCGGGGTGAGCTTACCGCTAATCCTAATGTAAGGGGGTAACCCAGCAGAAAGATGGAGGTCTGAGCCGCCGCGCTCAATGACTTCTTCCATCAGGTCTTCAATCATCATTTCCATAGCATTACCTCGTGGGAATAGTTGTTGTCGGGACGCGGAAAAAAGCAGGGGCGTCGAAAAGTTGAAGTCCTTCTGGCCTCAAGGTTATGACTTGAAGCGGGGGGTCAAACAGTAGGGGCAGTCTAGCCAGTCTTGCTGCAGCTCAGCCTGACAATTCTCACAGGTAAGAGAACTTTTGCGCCGAGCTTTGAGTTCAGCTTCCAGACCGGTGTCTGTAAAGGTAACCCGTTCAACTTCCTCAAGAGAGGTGTAACCCTGGCGCACTAGATCCAAGCTGTAGGCCAACAGCGTCTTCATGCCTTCCTCAACAGCGGCTTCCTTGATTTGTTCGCTAGGGACACCGTCGGAGACGAGTTTCTGCAGAGTCTCGGTCATCTGCATCACCTCATATACCCCGACCCGACCTTTGTAACCAACACCTTGACAAGTCTCACAGAACGTTCCGTCCGATCGCGCGGCTGCAATCTGATCAACTGACAAGACGTTGGCTTTATAGATCGTGAGTTCAGAGTCACCGGCACTGGAAAGGCCAAACCTCGACAACTCCTCATGGCTTGGAGTGTAGGGAATTCTGCAGTCCGAGCAGACTTTACGCATCAATCGCTGGGCCAAGACGCCAATCAGCGAACTCGAGACTTGAAAGCCCTCCATCCCCATTTCTCCTAACCGGGAGATCGCCCCAGCGGCGTCATTAGTATGCAGGGTCGTCAACACCAGGTGCCCGGTCAAAGCCGCCTCAATAGCCGTTTTCGCCGTCTCTGGGTCACGAGTCTCACCCACCAGAATGACGTCGGGATCCTGTCGCAAAAAGGCCCGCAAGATAGAGGCAAAGTTCATTCCTTTCTCACGAATCACCTGAACCTGAGTAATGCCCGGCAAAGCATACTCAATCGGGTCTTCGGCTGTACTAATGTTGATGCCCGGATCGTTACGTTCAGACAGCAGAGAATAGAGCGTCGTCGTTTTACCTGAGCCCGTCGGCCCTGTCACCAAAATCAGACCGTAGGGACGAGAGGCCATCTCGCGAACGACGTTCAGAGACTGTTCATCAGTGATGAGTTTGTCAATGCCCAGTTGGGTTGAGGAGTTATCCAAAATTCGGAGAACGACCTTCTCGCCGTAACGGCTGGGCAGGGTACTGACACGAAAGTCAATCTTGCGGCCTTGAAACATGCGACGAATACGACCATCTTGGGGAAGCCGTCGCTCGGCAATATCCAGCTCTGCAATAATTTTGAAGCGAGCCGTCACCGCTGGCACAATCTTTTTGGGGAACTTCGGGAAAGCTTCTCGCAAGACACCATCTTTGCGGAACCGCACCCGTAAAGATTCTTCTTGCGGTTCAATATGAATGTCGGAGACGCCTTCTTGTAGAGCTTTGACCAGAATCTTGTTAACCAAAGCAATCACCGGCGCGGCACCGGCATCCTGCAGGGCATCATTGAGGTCAGATTCCTCTTCGCTAACTTCCTCTAAGGCAGCAGCATCAAAATCCAAGTCTTGCAGGTCAGATTGAACATCGACGGCTTGCTCCATGTCCCGCTGTTTTTCGCGGGCGACTCGCTCATCCAAGTACCCAGAAATCAAGCGTTGATAATCTTCAACTGTGATGACCATGCGTCGCAAACGTAAGCCCGCCGGGCGCAAAATGCGATTGAGATCATCCTGTGCCTCAAGGTTTTCAGGATCCACCATCGCGACGAGCACTGAGGGATCTTCACCGTCATCACGCGACAACGGCACTAGTTGATGGCGACGGCACGTATCGACCGGAATCAAGGTATCGATAAATTGGCCGATCTGTTGAGAGGACAGCGAATCCAACTCAGGATCAACCGATTCAATGCCGTAAAGGATTTTCAGCTCGAATAGCTGCTGCTTCTTGTATTGTCGTACGAGTTCGGGCGAGAGCTGTTGTCCTGTCAAAGATTCCAGGACATCCGTTAGAGCCCGACCTGAACGTCGGCTTTCCGCTAATGCCTGTTGCATTTGCTCGCTATCAACCAGACCAGCCTGGATGAGTTTGTTACCAAAAGGCGAGAAGCTGCGTTGTAGAACGAGAGCGCGACGCTGTGAGGAATTCGTCATAGCGGATGCAAGGATCTTAAGTGAGTAGGTCAGAGATGCAGAAATATGGTCGGAAGATGCACTGGGTTAGTGTTCCCGGTAGCCCTCGTGGGTGAATCACCCGACCGTAAAAGTGGCTGTGGTCAAAAATCTACCGATAGCTATCAGATGGAACGATAATAGCCTCATCTGTAAAACTGTGGTTCTTTGTCCGCAATGATTTGTGGCAAACAGGTTTACCATCTTGGCTGTCGGGGCGCAGACATCATGAGCGAGCGAGTATCAACAGCCCAAAGTCTCTGTCGCAATTCGACTCAGTTGGGGATAGTGATTTTCTTAGGGACAAGGGGCTGACAATCACCTACGGTGAAGGTTAGTTTGAGCTGCCTTCTAACGTTTGCATCCATCTCAAGCAGAAGCTCTCTGGCGGATCGTGGGCACAATAGTTGGGCTGTTGGCTTTCCTGAGTGCCGATGCGGTGGCCGACAATGTGGGTAGCTGGGCGATCGCGACTGTTTTTAGCGCCCCAGGCCATGCGATGTCGAAAGCTGATTATTTAGGTCGACTCAAAGCTCAGTGTCCCGTGCAAATTTAAGTTGTCAAGTTGTGACACGCAGGAAATTGCCGCTAATATTGATGACCTAACGACTCAATATGTTGATAGGTTCTTTAATATTAAGTTCTCATTACGTTCAGGGCAGGGATGTTCTGGATAGGGCAAACGTGTAAATTACGCTGTGTAGGAACCTTAAGGTTGTAAGCGATATGGTTGATGAATCTCGGCCAATAGATTCTTCTCAAGAAACCCCGGATGTGGCTGAGGGGAGTGCGGCTAGTGAAGTTGAAGAGCTTCGGATCGAAGATGCGATCGCCGACATTGATGTTGAAGCAACCGCCGCATCGGTTGAAAGCTTGATCGGTGAGACAGCCGCCGAAGTTGGGTCAGGAGACGCGAGCGGGACTCCCAGCCCGGCTGTGGCTGATTTGGAAAATCAGATTGTCAGCCTAAAGGCACAGGTTGACGACCGCACCAGTCAATATATGCGGATTGCGGCCGACTTTGAGAATTATCGTCGCCGCAACAGCAAAGAAAGGGAAGATCAAGAGGTTCAGATCAAGCGCAACACTATCACTGAATTGCTGCCGGTGATCGACAACTTCGAGCGGGCCCGCTCGCACATCAAGCCTCAAACGGAGGCTGAAATGACCATTCACAAGAGCTATCAGAGCGTTTATAAACAACTGGTTGATTGTCTCAAGCGACTGGGCGTTTCGGCCATGCGGGTGGAAGAGCAAGAGTTTGATCCCAATCTGCACGAAGCGGTGATGCGCGAGCCTACCGATCAACATCCTGAGGGCACCGTCATCGAAGAACTCGTGCGAGGCTACATGATTGGCGATCGCGTTCTCAGACATGCCATGGTCAAAGTCGCTGCAGAACCAGAACCGGGAAGTGCTCCGACCGCTGACGAAGCGGCCTCTGGACAGTGAACGGAACCATTGTTGTTTGAATGAGCCGTATTCAGATACGGCAATTCAAAGGGCGAAGTCAGTCGCCTCCAGGCATTTAAATTAGATGTCTAGCAGCGGCAGCAAGGCGGTAAAGAGGCGACGCCCAGCTACTCACGCGGCTCCAAATGTTGGACGCCAGTGCTCTCACCAACCGTTTCGTGGCCAGCTCAGAAAATTTTTGGGGTGAGTTAATGGCATCGACCTTAAGTTGGGAATCCTGAAAATCGAAGGAGCCATTTTCAACCGGATGCCTGAAACATTAGGTGATTTCCCGGAAGATAAGCTAACGTTTGAGTGGCGCAAGTGCTCCTGCATATTCATCCGAATCGTTAATAGCTGCGAGAATAGCTGCGAGTTATGGGCAAAGTAATCGGAATCGACTTAGGGACTACCAATAGCTGTGTTGCCGTTTTAGAAGGTGGTCAGCCGATTGTGATTACCAACATCGAAGGGGGACGCACAACCCCGAGTATTGTTGGTTTTGGCAAAAACGGAGAGCGCTTAGTTGGCCAGTTGGCCAAACGGCAGGCAGTAACTAACGCGGAAAACACGGTTTACAGCATTAAACGGTTTATTGGTCGCCGTTGGGATGATACCGAATCTGAGCGGTCCCGGGTTCCCTATGTCTGTGTTTCAGGGCGAGACAGCACGGTAGATGTCGAGGTGCGTGGCACAACTTACACGCCCCAAGAAGTATCTGCCATGATCTTGCAAAAGCTGAAGCAAGACGCCGAAGCTTATCTGGGGGAAGAAGTCACCCAGGCCGTGATTACGGTACCGGCCTATTTTACGGATGCCCAGCGCCAAGCGACTAAGGATGCTGGTACGATTGCCGGTCTTGAAGTCTTACGCATTATTAACGAGCCCACAGCGGCGGCTCTCGCCTACGGTCTAGATAAGCAAGAACAAGAGCAAACCATTTTGGTGTTTGACTTAGGTGGCGGTACCTTTGACGTTTCGGTGCTGCAGCTGGGTGATGGCGTTTTTGAAGTGAAGGCGACCTCCGGCAACAACCACTTGGGCGGCGATGATTTTGATAACAGCATTGCCGAATGGATGATTGAAGCCTTTCGTGAGCAAGAAGGCGTTGATCTCTCTGCTGATCGCATGGCCCTTCAGCGCATTCGTGAAGCGGCCGAAAAGGCCAAAATCGAACTGTCGTCGATGCAAACGACTTCGATCAACCTGCCGTTCATTACCGCTGATGAAACCGGACCCAAGCATTTGGAAATGAGCCTGAGTCGCGCGCAGTTTGAGCAGCAGGCAAAAGCGCTTATTGAGGGCACACTGGAGCCGGTCAAGCAAGCCATTAAAGACTCTGAACTATCCCCAGAAGAAATTGACAAGATCTTGCTGGTCGGCGGGTCAACCCGCATTCCGTCAGTACAATCGGCCATTGCCGAATTTTTTGGGGGGAAATCGCCAGATCGCTCCGTCAATCCCGATGAAGCCGTTGCCTTAGGTGCCTCGATTCAGGCTGGTGTATTGGGCGGCGAGGTCAAGGATCTGCTACTGCTAGATGTCACTCCCCTGTCGTTAGGGATTGAGACCTTAGGCGAAGTCTTTACCAAGGTCATTGAACGCAACACCACGATTCCGACCAGCAAGACGCAAATTTTCTCGACCGCGACCGATGGTCAAACTTCGGTTGAGGTGCATGCCCTTCAGGGCGAACGGGCGATGGCCAAAGACAACAAGAGCTTAGGCAAGTTCCAGCTGGCAGGAATTCCACCGGCCCCTCGGGGAGTTCCTCAAATTGAGGTTTCCTTTGAAATTGATGCCGACGGTATTTTGCAGGTGGCGGCCCGCGACAAGGGCACTGGTCGTGCTCAGAGTATTCGCATTACCAACACCGGTGGTCTCAGTTCCGATGAAGTGGAAAAGATGCGCTCGGATGCCGAGAACTTTGCGGACGAAGATGAGCGGCGGCGCCAGGTCGCTGACTTGGTCAACCAAGCCGACAGTCTGCTATACAGCTACGAAGCGACGCTGCGTGACAACAGTGATTTGATGGATGCCACGCTGAGAGCTTCGGCAGAAGAAAAGGCTGCTGAGCTGAGGGCAGCGATGCAAGATAAAGCGATCGCGCCGGAAGATTTGCGCAGTGCGATGGAAGGACTGCAACATTCCCTCTTTAACATTGGTGCCACCCTTTACCAGCAATCGGCAGAGGGGGATGAAGTCGTCGACTTTAACGTCGATGTCCCCTTAGAAGAGAACGGCGGTGTTTCCCTAGAGGAGAATGTCAATGTTCCCTCACCAGAGGAAAACGAAACCATTGCTCAATCCCTAGAGTTTGCCGAATCAGCCACACCTGATCACGGTGATAGCGTCGATCTAGATGCCACGATCACGGCTGACTATGAGGCGATTGACTAAGCTACTCTGGTTGGAGGGACAGGTTATCGGTTCAACTGAGGCGACGTCCCATAGAATAGATAAACGTATCGTAATGTTGATTCAGCGTTGGCAATAGACGTCTATGGCCCGTGACTACTATGAACTGCTGGGTGTTTCTCGCGGCTCAGACCAAGAAGAAATAAAGCGAGCCTATCGCCGCCTCGCCCGCAAATATCATCCTGACGTCAATAAAGAGGATGGGGCTGAGGAAGTTTTCAAGGAAATCAACCGCGCCTACGAAGTGCTTTCTGAGCCCGAAGTGCGAGCTCGGTATGATCGCTTTGGCGAGGCCGGTGTCGGCAGTGCGGCGACTGGAGCAGGAGGCTTTCAAGATTTTTCGGATATGGGCTTTGCCGACATATTCGAGAGTTTCTTTGGAGGCTTTGGGGGCACCGCTCAAGCGGGCGGGCGGCGACGGGGCCCAACCCGTGGCGATGACCTGCGACTTGACCTGAAGTTGGGCTTTAAGGAAGCGGTTTTTGGTGGCGAAAAAGAAATCAAGATCGGTCACTTAGAGACCTGCACCACTTGCAACGGTTCTGGCGCTAAGCCTGGCACCCGCCCCGTGACCTGCAGTACCTGTAATGGCAGTGGCCAAGTTCGACGGACGACGCGCACCCCGTTTGGGAGCTTTGCACAAGTATCGGCTTGTCCGACCTGTAATGGCACCGGCGAAATGGTTGAAGAACGCTGTGAGACCTGTGGTGGCAGCGGTCATCGGCAAGAAAGTAAAAAACTCAAGATCACGATTCCTGCTGGGGTTGATAATGGCACGCGGCTGCGCGTATCGGGGGAAGGGGATGCCGGTCAAAAGGGGGGCACGGCTGGTGACCTCTACGTGTATCTCTTTGTTGAGGAAGATGCCAACTTCCGACGCGATGGGGTCAATGTGCTGTCAGATTTGAAGATTACCTATCTGCAGGCCATTTTGGGAGCCAAGATTGAGGTTGACACCGTTGATGGCACAGTCGATCTCGAGATTCCTGCGGGCACTCAACCCAACACTGTCTTGACGTTGGAAAATCATGGCGTACCGAAGCTGGGCAATCCGGTTAGTCGGGGCGATCACTTAATTGCTGTGCAGGTGCAAATCCCGACCCGGTTAAAGCCTGAAGAGCGGGAAATGGTCGAAAAGCTCGCCGAAATGCGCGGCGATCGCGTCAGTAAGGGCGGCGGCATTGAAGGATTTTTAGGAGGGCTGTTTCGCGGATGAGTGACGTTCTCCCTACCCCTGTTAACGACTCTGTAGCCCCCGCCCCATCGCCCGATGTGGTGTTGGATCTTCGCAATACACCTTGCCCCATCAATTTTGTTCGCACCAAGCTGCAGTTGCAGCAAATGGCGGTTGACACCCTACTAGAAGTCTGGATTGATGCGGGTGAGCCAGTGGCTCAGGTGCCCGATAGCCTCAAGATGGAAGGCTATGGCATCGAAAAATTGATAGAGAAAGACAATTACTACGCGCTACGGGTGCGTAATTCTCTGGCATGACCCGATGACGCCCCCTTCCTTTGCTGGTCAACCAGCCGCGCCAGGAGCGCTCTGGGGCACGGTGACGGCAGTGCAAGCTAACTATTACTCGGTACGCCTAGAAAGGGCAGCGTCCTCAGGCCAAGCGGTAGCTGGCGTGGCGGATAGGCCCAAAGCTTTGCTCTGTACACGCCGAGCCCGGCTCAAAAAAGTGGGCCAGCAGGTCATGGTGGGCGATCGCGTCCAGGTGGAAGACCCGGATTGGGCAGGGCAACGAGGGGCGATCGCAGCCGTTGCACCTCGGCAAACTCAGTTAGATCGACCGCCAGTTGCCAATGCTAATCAAATCTTACTGGTCTTTGCCCTCGCTGAGCCGGACTTAGACATACACCAGCTCACTCGGTTTTTGGTGAAGGCCGAGTTGACCGGGCTAGATATTTGCCTGTGTCTCAACAAATGTGACCTCCTAGAGGCCGACGCTCAAGCTGCTTGGCAGGCGCGTTTGGGCCGTTGGGGCTATGCGCCGGTGATGATCAGCGTGAAACAAAGTCTCGGTCTATCGACCCTGGCGAACGCCTTACACAGTCGCATTACAGTCGTATCCGGCCCTTCTGGCGTAGGCAAGTCGAGTCTGATCAACCGGCTCATTCCCGCCGCTGAACTCCGAGTTAGTGCCGTTTCCGGCAAATTGGGTCGAGGCCGCCACACGACCCGACATGTCGAGCTGTTTGAACTCCTAACCGGTGGGCTCCTGGCAGATACACCAGGTTTTAATCAGCCTGACATCGCCTGTACGCCGCAAGCACTCGGGGAGTGTTTTCCAGAAATTCGCGATCGCCTCCAAAATCACCGCTGCCAGTTTACCGACTGCCTACATCGAGCCGAGCCTGGATGTGCCGTGCCCTCCAACTGGGAGCGCTACCCAGACTATTTACAGTTATTGGATAGCTGTGTCATGCAAACTCAATTGGCCCATGATTCGGCTGACCCAGAAGCCGCCTTCAAAATCAAAATCACGGATGATGGCCAAATTCAGCACGAGCCGCGCCTATCGCCTAAAAAATATCGTCGAGTTTCTCGCCGGAGCCGCAAGCAGTCGCTAGAGGACCTGAGATACGAGCTAACGGATAGCCTCGACAACCTTGAGGCTCTCGAAGAAGAGGACATTGATGTCGATTTCTAAAGACATCCATAGGAAGGATTTGGCACATCAAACGAGCCAGTAGTCCTGCCACCTCTTCCGGCGTAAACCATTCTAAAAAAACAGATGCCAGCATTATGAAACATGGGATCAGCCGTTTTTTGCTTATCGGTGCGTTACTGACAACTGCCTGTAATAGTGCATCGATTCAAGGAGAAGCCTTTTCTTCAGAGACTGGGGAGTTTAGAGTCGAAACCCCGGCGCCATTTGAAGAAACTCAGCAAGCCATCCAAACCCCCGTCGGCCCCGTCGAAATTCATACCTTCACGGCGGAGGCCGAAGATTCAGCCTACGTGATCGCCTATTCTGACTATCCCTCAGCCATTGTCGAGGAGACCAACCCGCAAGCTTTGTTAGACAGTAGCCGTGACGGCGCTGTGACCAACCTGGGAGGCACGTTGCTCAGCGAAGAAGCGGTGGAAATCGATGGTTATCCGGGGCGATCGCTCGTTATTAGCACAGGCGCAGAAACCGATGAACCCGCCACCATCAGTTCGCGCATCTATCTAGTAGACAATCGCCTTTACCAAGTTTTGGTCGTCATTCCTGAAGGCAAAAACGTCGAAAAGGCAGCTGCAGGGTTCTTGGAATCCTTTGCGCTGGAATAATGCTGACTTGACCAGCATTGCCGATGTTCAAGCAGCGCTGGTTGATGTCATTCAAATATCGTCCTACCGGCAGCGCCGTGCTCCCGGCCCTGATGGGTAAAGCGCTCTTGGATAAAGCACTCTGAAGCCCTAGCGCATCGCCTGAGGGAGAGGGCCGCAATCATTGACCAGCAAAGTGGTACGACTTTTTGGTCCGTACCATTCACACGCAAAACGATGAATGAGCCAGTCTCTTAGGACGGATCTTGCAGGCGCGGATTATTGGGCGGCGGTGGCGGCGGCTGCCCAGGATTTGGAGTTGACGGCAGATCGAAACTGTCTGGAGAATCCTCAGGAATCCCCTTGAGCGCTTCGAGCACCTCTGGCGGCAATCCGGCCAAAGCAGCCGCATCACTGTCACTCGAGTCATCCGGCTGATCAGGCACCGTAGAAGGTGCCAGGCTCTCAGAGGGTGACACGGACGCTCCCTCAGCGACCGATGGCGGGGATGTCTGAGCGGCCGGTCGCATCGACATCGTTGGATCATCGCCGAAAAAGGCCGACATGGGATCGGTAATAGAAGCCGCATCAGCAGTCTCTTCCGCACTCGGAATATCAGAATCACCCGCCAAAATAGCCCTCACTTCAGGGGGGACGTCAATCGGTGCAGTCACTGGTGCTCCTGGATCGGGTGACTCAGCTTCGGCCGGCAAATATTCCACAGCTTGCAAAACGTCTGGCGGCACTGAATCATCGCTGGGCGCGATCACGGGCTCTGTAACCTCACTCATCGATGTAATAGGAGCACGGGGCGGTGACTGCGCAGGCTCGACGGGAAGCTCGACCGGGGGTAGGCGATCGATCGCCGCCAACAAATCGGCCGGCAGGTCATCATCCGTCCCAGGGGTGGGCGTTGGCTCAGCCGGAATGATGCCAATGGGGCCGATGGGGCCATTGGGAATGGGCGGGGTTGGCAATGGACTGGGTTCAACTGGAGGGGGCGTAATTAGAGTCGGTTGGGGCTGGGGTTGAATGGTGGGTGGCGGTGCAGCCGGTCGTATTGAGCCGACGCCTGGTGATGGCGAGCTGGGCGTTATGGAGGGAACGGCAAAATCACTGTCACTGAAGTCATCGCTGCTAAAGTCGCTGCCGCTGAAGCCCGTTGGGGGATATTCCGTTGTCGGCATCTCGTCCACGGGTGTGCCCAACTCAATCGGGATATCTTCGCTAACGCCACCGAGAGCACCGGCCTGCGCAAAGGCGTTACGAGCTTCTGCATCGCGTCCCATCTTTTGTAGGGCTTTGCCTTTGCCTTGCCAGGCAGCCGCCAGGTTAGGGTTAAGTTCGATCGCTTTATCAAAACAAAACAGCGCTTCATCCAATTGGCCCTTTTGCACCAAAACGTTCCCTTTACCAATCCACGCAGCGGCCTCATTGGGATCCATTTCTAAAGCGCGGTTGATGCTCTGCAAGGCATCGTCAGTGCGGCCTAAGTTAGCAAACGCAGTGCCTCGGCGGGCGAGCCCGCGAGCAATGACAGCACTGGCACCCACCAAGGCCGTACCCGCTGCAGCGGCTTTTAGGCGTTCAATATCAGCCAGTTCAATCGACTTATTGAAGCGATCTAGAGCCTCTTGATAACGACCCGCGTTGCCGAGGCTGACCCCTTCAGCCAGGGTTTGCTTAGCCCGCGCCAAAGACGCATCCAGGGAGCTAGTAGCCTCTTGTGGACTGATACCAGAGACCTCGCTACGAGACGGGTCGGGACTCGTGAAATCAGTGCTGGCGAAGTCGTCACCAGTCAAGTCGCTATTGGTCAAGTCAGTATTGGTGAAATCAGTGTCAGCCTCGGTAACGTCGCCGGGCAGCAGGTTCACCGGTTCCTCGTCAAAATCATCATCTTCATCTTGGCGGAAGCTGCGGAGTAGCCCCAAGAGCAGTAAGCCCAGCACCACCACGGGAATAATCCACAGCACTTGGGGCGGCAGCTGCCGTAAACGTTGCCAGAGGTCTAACAGCTCAGGCGGTAGGCCAGCCGCCTCCGAGTCCGCTGTCTCGGCCTCTGCAGTGGGAATGGGAACGGATTGGCCGGTGCTATCGCGCAGTTGGGGCACTGCTCCAGCACTCACCACCAAGCGTTGACCATCGGGGGTGAACGCCAAATCATCAATCGGGGCACCCACATCGGTGATGGCGGGGCCGACGGGCACGCCTTCCCCAGACAGGTATTGCAGTGCTCCCGTATCATCACCAACGGCCACACTGGTGCCGCTGGCATTGGCGGCGATCGCTGTGACGGGGCCAGAGACGGGTAAGGGCTCGCCGACGGGAGTCCCGCTAGCATCCCACTGGCGCACGGTGCCGTCAGCACCGCCAGAAACAAACGTGCCGTCGGGTTTAGCCGCTAGCGCCTGAACCGCTCCCTGATGCCCCGTCCAAGGTTCTCCTTGGGGCATGCCATCGGCGGTATTCCATTGGCGGATAGTCCCGTCCTTTGACGCCGTCGTAAGCTGGGTGCCATCGGGATTCAACACCATGTCGCGCACAGCATCTTCATGGCCAGTGATGGGGCCACCAATCGGGTTACCCGTATCGTCCCAAAGCTGTAGAGTACCATCGGCGCTAGCGCTAATGAAGCGACCATCAGGCTGGATTGTCAGGCTGGTGACTGGCCCATTGCCCGCATTAATCGGGTCGCCGATGGGCGTACCCACGGCATCCCACAGGCGAATAGTGCCATCGGCGCCGCCGCTAATCAGCCGTTGACCATCAGCACTAAAAGCAAGCGCGGTCACGGGGCCGGTATGGGCCGCGACCGGGTCACCCGCCGGGGTACCGTCAGCGTTCCAAAAGTTGAGATTCCCCGCGCGATCGCCAGTCACAAAGCCTTGACCATTGGGGCGCATAGCGGAGACCTTATCAGGCAGCTCCGCGGCGGCCACATCAGCCGCCTCAGCCGCCTTGGCTTGAGCCACCGTCTCTTGCCCTTGGGCATTAGTGGCAAGAGCGAGAAAGGCTTCGACCTCAATCGGCAACGTGTCGGTACCGCGATACACATAGTTGCGCGGCTGCGAGTAGGGATAGCGAGGATCATCCGGCAGCGTGCCGTGCATCGACAGCACCCGCACATTATCTTGACCAATCACCTGGCTGGCAATGGCATAGCCAATACCGTTATCACCGAGAGCCTCCACCACTTCGGCAGTGCTATCGCTGGGCACCTGCGTAACGTTATCACCCGTGGTGAGATCCCCGTCAAAAATCTCGTAATTGCCCAAGGCGGCGCGAGTATCACTGGTTGCTGGGCGATCGACGAGGCGAATGGGCAAGTCAGGGCCCCCTAACTCGACCCAGTTAGTGATTTCGCCTCGAAAGATGCGCACAAAGTCAGCGGCTTCTAGCTGATCTTCAAAGGGATTATCGGCGCTGACAATGACCGCGACCTTCTCACGACTGATCGAGACTTCCCGCAGGTTTTGAGCCAGCTGTTCCTCGGTCAGGGGACGACCGATCGCAGCGAGATCAGCCGTGGCCGTTTGCAGATTAGTCAAGGCCACATCCGCTGGCTGCTCCGTCAGGGTGACACTGGCATTGGGATAGGCGGCTTGAAACTGTTGGATCAAAGCCTGCGTAATCACCGCCATGCTAGAAGAGCCTTCGATGGTGAGATTAGTGCCTTCTGGCAACTGTTCAGGCGGGACAAACCCAGTTGGGGCTGCAGGCGCGGTGTCAGCCGGGGGGGCAGGCGTCGCTTCTAACGGCATGTCAGGGGCATCAACCGGGGCAGCGGGCGCGGTGTCGGCGGGAGGTTCAGGCGTCGCCTCTAACGGCGCGTCAAGATCATCTGGCGCGTCAGGATCATCGACCGCATCCGGATTGTCAATATCCGCTTGGGCCAGCCAGCTGTTAGCCGAACGAGAGCCCGCCATCGCTGGCGGAGCCAGACAAGCCACTACTAAAAGCCAGACAAATAATGAGCGATTTCGCACCATGACCATTTCCCCATACTTATCACCAGTGATCGGATGAAGATCATCTGGCTATCGTGCCAATGTCCTGCTAACAGGATTTTCCGATAAGGATACTAAGGATATGAGATTTCGAGCGCGAGAAATTGCAATCTTTCGTTGCGAATTGCGGCCATCGCGATAGGTTAGGGTCGCAGTTAGCGGTTGAGTTGCGCGCTAGGAGGCGTTAACTAGGTGATTAGCCACAAGCTCACAAGCAAAATTGGGCTGGCGATAGGGGGCCTACTGGGGGCGGTGATGACGCTGCCGCTAATCGCGATCGCCGCCCCGGAACCGGTGCCGGAACCCGTGACTGACGCCGAAGTGGTCGAAGACGCGGCCCCCTTTCTGCGGCCCCCCATGGCCTGCCCCGAGGATATGGAGACGCTGGTGACGGGACTGCTGCGGGATTTGCCCAGCTATACGAACCGGGTAGCAGCTCGGAGTTTGCCCAGCGATGCTGACCTGAGCGGCTATGGCACCATGCTCTTGGCGGGGCGGGCCGAATTAGAACCGTTGGCGATTTCGCCTCAAAGCTTCAGCGACACCCCGCTCACCTCTGCCGAAACGGTGCAGCAAGTTTTCTTCACCACCCTAGAGCGGCAATACACGGCGACGGCGGTCGTCAATCTAGAGCAATACCACTGGTTGTTTCTCACCCCTGTCGAAAACGGCTGGCGGCTGGTGCTAATTTTTTCGCGGGTGGCCCCAGCGACCACTGATCGTCCACCCAGCCCCCCCCAAGAAAGTAGCGAAGGGTTTGTAGGTCAGGCGGTCAAATTGTGGCTGCGAGACTGCCGCGCGGGGGCGCTTTATCCGATTGATGGGGCCCGCCCAACAGACACCGTCTCTGACGACGCGTCAGCTGCTGAACTCGATGAAGACTCCGCCGGGGAAAGCAGCCGATAAACGGTATCGCGCTGTTGGGCGGGCCGGTTGATCGCCGCGATCGCCCCCGTCAGCTCGCCGACCGTCATGGCAGTGCCGCCCTGGGCGCCAGCCATAGTGGTGATGTGTTCTTCCATCAGCGTGCCGCCAAGATCGTTGCAGCCCCAGCGCAGCGCCGTAGTCGCACCGTTGAGGCCCAATTTGACCCAGCTGGGCTGATGATTGGGAATCCAATTGCCGAGATACAGTCGAGCTACCGCCGTCAGTTGCAACGCCGCTGCCAGATCCGGCTGGTCTCGACCAACACGACGACGTAGAGAGGGCGGGGCGTCTTGGCCCACAAAGGGCAGCAACACAAATTCGGTAATGCGGGCGGGCAACTGCTGGGCGATCGCCCGCTGCTGCAGTTGCCGCAGGTGGTCTAGATGCGTAATTTGCTGCTCTGGCGTTTCGATATGGCCGCAGAGCAATGTGCTGGTGGTTGGCACCCCCAACTGATGGGCCAACCCGACAATTTCTAGCCAGGTCGCTGTGTTGATTTTTTCTGGACACAGTACCCGCCGCACCTGATCATCCAATACTTCTGCAGCGGTCCCTGGCAATGACCCCACGCCCGCTGCTTGCAAGGCGATAATCACATCGGCGTAACTCAGCCGATCTTCGCGCGCGATGAACTGGACTTCTTGGGGTGAAAAAGCATGGAGATGGAGCTGGGGAAACTCGGTTTTGAGATTGCTGAGCAGCTGCAGGTAATACTTCAGGCTACTGCCTGCGACCTTAGCGGCAGGGTTCAAGCCGCCCTGCATACAAATTTCTGTCGCGCCTAAGGCGACGGCGGCCGCCGCTTTAGCCCGCATGGTTTCCCAATCAAGCCAAAAGGCCCCATCAGTATCCGCATCACGGCGAAACGCACAAAAACTACAGTGCTGTTCACAAATATTGGTGAAGTTGAGGTTGCGGTTGATGACGTAGGTAACGGTATCGCCCACCTGCTGTTGGCGTAACTGATCAGCCGCCCCCTGAATCGCCGCGATCACCGCTGGGTCACGCTGCAGAAGAAGCTGTACCCCCTCGGTTGGGGTTAGATCGGCGCCGGCGAGAGCCCGCTCAAGAATGCGATCGAGGGAATGAGTCATAGCCAATTCAAATGGGGATTCAGTAGGTCTATTGTGAAGCAGGAGGTTCCCCG
Organism: Cyanobacteria bacterium J06626_4; assembly: GCA_038523235.1. Taxonomy (GTDB): domain Bacteria; phylum Cyanobacteriota; class Cyanobacteriia; order Phormidesmidales; family Phormidesmidaceae; genus Halomicronema. Next base: position 22,391 of record JBCBJQ010000041.1, on the reverse strand, counting down.
ACTGGCAAAACTTCGTCAGTTAGGACTTCATGAGGCACCGGCGGTGCGATTGGCCACGGTCACGACGTCAATCGCGGGCGATCGCCGCGAGCCCAACCAGCCCTCGTTATGGTTGGGCCAGCGAATCTCTATCCAACGGTCGACCGCTCTCCCCTTACAATGGCAGTAGATTTTGCGGACTATCCACTGAGTACAAGGGCAATGCTGAAATCGACCACTCGCCACGTTTTGATTTATGCCGCTGAAGTCGTCAATGATGAGCTGGTTCCTAGTGAGTCAGTGTTAACCCTTGACATTGACCCTGATAACGAATTCACCTGGAGTGACGAAGCCCTTAAGCAGGTTAACGAGGAGTTTGATCGGCTTGTAGCGGCTTCTGCCGGAGCCGACCTCACAGATTACAATCTACGCCGCATTGGCTCCGACCTCGAACACTTCATCAAACAGCAACTGCAAGCAGGCGACATCAGCTACAACCTCAAAAGTCGGGTACTGAACTACAGCATGGGTTTACCCCAGGTAGTGGCCGATGCTCAGGCTGAGGCTTGAGCCTATCAGGCGATCAGGCAGGAACTGTGTCACAATTGCTTAGCTTTGACCGGTGCTGCCGTCGCTGAGTTGCTGATGATAAGTACGATCGCTAAGTATGCCTAGTCCGCAACTGCCGCCAGTGCGCCGATTTTTGTGGGCCCAGGGGCCAGCCTCATCGGCGTCTGTGCCCGCTGGCACGGTGCTAGCGGGTCGCTACCAGGTGATTGACTTTCCGCTAGTGCAAGATCAGCAGCCTCAATCACCACCACCGCCCTTAGCCAGTGTGCCGCCCCTAGCGGTGCCTTATCTCGCCCTTTCACCTTTTTCGGTCAATATTCCCCGGCCGTTCACTCAGGTTTTGCACCCCAACGGCCAGAGTGCATTATTGCTGCTCGAAGAAATTCCCCTGCAGGAAACGGTTCGCCCCACCCCCACCCTATTGCCAACGCTGACGAAGAGTTGGCCGGGAGCCACGGCGCTACACCAACTGGCTTGGCTGCGGCAGATCGCCAAGCTGTGGCAGCCCTGTGTGAATCAGCAATTAGCCCATACCTTGCTGGACTGGCAGCACCTGCGAGTCGAGGGCGAAGACCTCCGCCTGCTCTGCCTGGAAGCGCAAGCCACCGCCATCACCTTAGGAGACTTAGGTCAGCAGTGGCAGCCGTGGCTTGCCACCGCAGATCCAGCAATCCGCGACTATCTCACCCGCTTGACCGACCATTTAATTGCGGGCCAGGGCAGTGCTGCCGGCTTGGTCTATTCGCTGGTGCAGGCAATTGCCGCAATTTCTAGCCAGCAAACACTCACTGTCCAACTAGCGACAGCCTCTGATCAGGGGCCAACTCGCCAACGCAACGAAGATGCCTGCTATCCCGAGAGCGGTGCCGTGCGCCAGGTAGCGATGAGTGGCCGCAGGTCAGCCCCGGCTCTGGTAGTGGTCTGTGATGGCGTCGGGGGACACCAGGGGGGCGATGTCGCCTCACATTTGGCGATCGCTGAGGTCAGCCAGCGACTCAACCCGTTGCTCAAGGGGCCGGCGGTTGATCATCGCCAGGTGGTAGCGGCTTTAAAGGAAGCCATTATCGCGGCGAACCAAGCAATTACGATCCGCAATGATGCCGATCAGCGTCAGGATCGGGATCGCATGGGCACGACCATCGTGGTGGGGCTAGTGTATGGCGGTCGCCTCTACGTCGCCCACCTGGGCGATAGTCGCGCCTATCGCGTGCGATCGCATAGCTGTCGGCAAATCACCCTGGACGATGATGTGGCAGCCCGCGAGATGCGGTTAGGGCTAGGACTCTATCAAGATGCCCTGCAACAGCCGGGAGCCGGAGCCCTAGTGCAGGCATTGGGGATGGCTGACGCCAGCCATTTGCATCCCACCGTTAAACTGTATCCGCTGGCGACGGATAGTGTGCTGCTGCTGTGCTCGGATGGGCTTAGCGACAATGACCTGATTGATCACCTATGGTCATCAGAACTCGTGCCCGTATTGAACGGTGAGATGGATGTGGGTAGCGCCACACAACGGTTAATCGGTCTAGCAAACACCCATAACGGCCATGACAATGTTACGGTGGGCCTCCTGCGCCTCAAAGTCGAGCCCGCAGATCGCCCGACAGCGGTGCCAGTTGATCTTGCAGATCAACCGTTGCTGGCCCCGCCGCCCCTGCAGGCGGTCGCCCCAGCGCCCAGTCTGGCGGCTCCGGCCACCGCCCTACCGCCAGCGCCCAGGCACCGCCCACCCCGCTCTGGGCTACGCTGGCTCACGGGAGTTGTGATGGTGGCGCTGTTGGGTCTCGGCAGCACCCTCGGTTGGCAGTGGCTAAGTCGCCGCAACGGCGCGATCGCCCCCCTTGAGCCCACGGCCGAGTCAGGGGAAACCCTCTCCCCTTCAGCGGTGCCTCCCACAATCGATGAGGCTGATACCGCCGCCGAGCTGGCCGTGGGCGATTATTTGCAAATTCAACAGCTGCCTGACCCCTCTGCGGCCGCGACGCTCCTGACTACCCAGACGCCCCCGACAGGTGCGCCCCCCGCAGCAGTCGATTTACCCGAGCGCTTGCTGTCGATTGGTAGTATCGTGCAAGTTAACAGTCGACAAAGGACTCCCGATGGTCGACTTTGGGTGCGTCTTAAAGTGTGTTCTACCGCCTCAGAAACGGCGGAGCCAGTACCGCCGCCCGCGGCAACTGAGCCTGCTGAGCTACCTCCTGAACCGCGCGATCGCTTGCTTCCCCTAGCGCAAGCGGGCGATCAGGGCTGGCTACTGCAGGCTGACTTACCCGTTTTTGCTGAGCAATTGCTTGACACATCCGTGACTCAGCAGGGATTGTGTATTGACTAACGAGATTCGATAAAGACTCACATCTCGGAGTCTGGCTAGAATTTTTGCCAGAACAAGTCTGCCAGTCCGCGTTTACTATCCTGTGACACAGCGTTTTTCGATGTCAGAGCCAACTCACCTGCGGATCGCCATCGAGCGGCTATCAACGGCTGACACCCCCCACTATGCCATTTGGGTCGTTGACGCTCCGTATCCTGGCGGCTATGTGCATCACGATCGCCCCTGGACGGATGAGCTTGAACAAATTTGGGCCACCTGGCTCGATCTGTTCTCCCTACGGGGATTGCCGCAGGTGCCCCACGTGCCGTCTGCCTATGTGCCCCAGTTTGTCGCCGCTGACCCCACGCCTGCGGAACCCGGCACGAAACGAGGCTATACCGGGCGCTTGATGCAGACGCTAGGGGTGCGCCTCTGGCAATGGCTGTTCGATGGCGTCATCAAACGGAGCCTCGATCAAAGCTTAGGCATCGCGATGGGACAGGGTAATCCGCTTTCCCTCTGTTTAGATATCCGCGATCCTGATTTGATCCGGCTGCCGTGGGAAATTATGCAGCCCCAAACTGGGCGGCAGGCCATGTCGCTGAATGAACATATTCGCTTTAGCCGCACCACCAGCGATGTCGATCCCCTGGCTGACGTCGGGTTAGATCCGGGCCTCAAGATTCTCCTTGTGCTTGGCGAACCGGATGTGCCCGGCCAGGAGACGAACGCTCGCGGCATACCGGATACGTTGCAGCTCGAGACCGAAGCCCAGTTGCTCAAACGCGTTTTGCTTGGTGAAAGCACCTCGGGGCTCACGAAGCGGCGCGCCGCCGCCCCCTGTCAGGTCGATGTATTAGTGCGACCGCGCGCCGCCGGCTTAGTCAAAACCCTTGAGCAAGGGGCCTATAACGTCTTCTTTTACGCCGGGCATGGAGTGCCGGCGCCAGATGGTGGACTGATCTTTTTGCAGGCTCAGTCAACACTCAATGGCACCGAACTCGCCCAGGTACTCACACGCAATCGAGTCAAATTAGCGGTATTTAACACCTGTTGGGGCGCGCAGCCCGATCAACAACAGCAAAGCACTATGCCGCGCAGTAGCTTAGCTGAGGTCTTGCTCCATCACGGCGTCCCCGCAGTCATTGCAATGCGCGATTCGATCTCCGATGACGAAGCCCTCAGTTTTATTCAAATCTTTGCGCAAGCCCTGGCTGAGCGCCAACCGGTTGATCGCGCCGTGGCGATCGCCCGTCAACATCTACTCACTGTCTATAAATTCAATCAGCCCGCTTGGACCCTCCCAGTCCTCTATCGCCACCCTGATTTCGATAGCCAATTTTTGTCCAAAGAAGATACCGATATCACGCGCCTGCCAGGAGAATTAGCTCCCAGCCCCATCGCAGCCATTAGGGCTGTGGGCGAGCCGCACCTGGTTTGGTATCTCTACGGGGGCACGCTCAAAGTCGGCCGCCGCCCCGAAAACGATGTCGTCATTCCAGAGCCCTGGGTTTCGGGCAGCCATGCCGAAATCTTTTACCGACAATCGAGTCGTGTTGACGACCCCAGTACCGAAACCGTGGCCTATTACCTGAAAGACAACTCGCGCTACGGCACGTTTTGCTTGTTAGAAGACGAATGGCAACATGTGCATCGCCGGGAAATCGGCTTAGAAACAGGCACTCAACTACGATTTGGGAGCCCTCAAGGCCGATTAATGGAATTTGTCATTGAAGGCCAATCTTAAATTCCATGTGGAAAGGGCAAGGAAGCAAGGCACAAACTGAGTTTGACATTTCTCTCTCCCTGGTAAGCAAGGTGTGACGAGAGCCCCCCCTTGTGAAACTGAGGGGCAAGCATAGTCCAGTTCTGCTTCTGGCTCAGGAGCAGTAAGAGGGGCGGCGATCGCCAGAACCCAGCGACAAATTGCCGGGTGGTTCTGGTTTGATTCCGTAAATGTACGGACGAGAATAGTTGTTGGAGACTGACTTAGGGAAACCAATACTGAACTTGGTCACAATGCCAGAGCCGGACACGATCCTCACCCTCGGAATTTGTTACAGTTGCCGAAACAATCGTTGATTGAGGAGAATCGTCGTTTTGCCGCCAATCGCGGGCGGATGAACCACACAACCTGGTCTCCTTGACTGTGCCAATCAACAATGAGGCCTATCGTTTTCTGGAATTCTCAGTTCCTGACCAATTGCCTTTGGTTTTATGCGGAACGCCCCCCAGCAGTTTTGTAGCTAAGACCAGCCAAAGAGACTGGCTAATTGCTCTAGCCGCGCCAATGACTGCTTATCGGTGCATCCCTAACGAGAACAATACCCATGAATGAGTCAACCAATCCCGTTTCTAACCTGACCCCTCAGCAACAGATTGAACAAGAGTTACTGCACTCGCTGCTCAATCAGGAGGAGGCTTATCCGTGGAATCTTTATGATTCAGCAACCCCTCAATATTTAGATAGGCTAGAGCAGGCCTCTGAGGCAGCTCTGATAGACGAAGCGCTGGACTCAAAATGGCAGCAAGTCTCGCAGCTGGCCGCTCAGCTTTGGGAAAGTCCGACCCAGTCATTGCTGGCAACGCTGACTCAGAAATTTGGGGCCCGGATGCCGGCCCACTTGCTGCAAACTCTCGCGGCGAGCACTCAAGTCGTGGCGAGCGATAGCGGCGCACTCATTGATCAACTTGTCACGGCGGCTCAGTCAGTGTTAACCGGTTGGGACGCTGATGATTTGAACGTCATGGCGCGGCCCTTAGCGATGGCCATGCGGAGCGGTCAAGAGGAGATTTTAGAAGCGACTCTGCGCTCGGTGCGTCAAACTGATTGGGCTGCTCTCTCTGAGGTTGAGCAAGCCCGCTTGAGTCTGGCGATCGCCCGCTATGCCCTCAATGAATTATCGGCCTAAGCAAACAAGAGTACGGTCACGCTTTTATTGCCTGTTCCCTTGCCAATAATCGTGATCTCGTAAGGCTCCCCTTGGGTTAGCGAGATGCTGATCTAAAGTAGGCACGGTTAGCCGCTCTTCGGCCAGCAAGAGCTGCAGGAGCTTCAACTTAAAATAAGCGTCGCGGTAGTTGAGATGTTCTGCCACAATCAGGGCTTCTTTGTAAGCTGAGATGGCGGCGCTGGGCTCATCTTGCACTTCATATAGCTGGCCAATTTGATCGAACGTATCCATCAGGCCGTAGCCGTTGTAAGAGAGGCGCTCGACCGCTAGGCGCTGCTGATAGAGGTAAAACACGTCTTCGGGTTGGTCTTGTTCGAGATAAATCTCTGCTAGATCTTGCAAGGCGTCGCTGGCCACATCGGTTTGTCGTTGGCTGAGGGCGATTGAATAGGTCGTGGTGTAAAAGTTCTGGGCTTGGGCCAAGTTGTCGAGATTGCGATAATTTCGAGCGATCGCCAACAGCAAGGGTGGAATCGGTAGCGGCTGCGCCGTCTGCTCATATTTTCGCGCCAGCCGCCGCTGGTAGGTAATGGCGGTGCGCACCTCTCCAGCCGCCTGGTAATTTTGAATAGCCCCTTTCAAATACTCCACCTCTTTCATGTCATCGCCATTACTACCGAGAGAACTCAATAGAGTTTGATAGGTCTCAGCGGCCACCGCAAAGCGAAACCAGGTTGCTTGCAGACGCGCTAGATTTTCCAGCAGGCGCTGTCGCTCCTCGCGATCGCCGGCTTGGGCAGCTCGCACAATGAGCGTTTCATACACGGCGATCGCCGCATCAATGTCACGTAACACTTCAAAGGCGACGGCCACTTCCTCCAGCAGTTCAATATTCAGCGGCTCGTCGTCGAGCAAGTCCGTCTGAATCTGCCGTAATCGAATGGCTAATAGCTGCGTTTCCTCGCCTCGAGAGTTTTCCCAGGCCCGCAGACCCACCCGCTGAATCGCCGCAATCTCTTCCTCATAGCCTAAAATTCGCCGGAGCCGCACTTCCCGCATCCATTCCACAAACGCTAGTTCGGTTTGCCCCTCTAAAAACAGCTGCTCCGCTTCCACGGCGAGCAGGTCGAGTTCCGCTTCCAGCGCTAGCTTTTCTAAGGGGCTAAGGGGGCGCACAATCGGCAGCTCGGGCAATAGGGGATCGCGCGGCTCGGTCAGCTCCGGATCCGAGAGAAACAGATCAAGCAGCACTGGCGAAAGTTGAGCCCAGGCAACGATCGGCAGTGACGCCCAACCGACCAAGGCAATCGCGATCGCGCCCGGCCAGTGACGCCAAGCGGAGGAGAAAATGGGGAGCATAGCAGCTGACAGAATTATCCTTTCGTTAACAGTGCCCGGATACCCCACAGAAACGGTAAACAATTGGGGTAACCTTAAGATCTTGCAGTTTTTCTGCGCAATATCAACTCCTAGACGACTTTAATAAGCTAAGTTTCCATGACTTCAATGGCTTCTACTTCAACGGCTGCCCCCACTCGCACGGTGCGCATCGGCTCGCGCAAGAGTCAGCTGGCGCTGGTGCAAACTCATTGGGTCCGCGACGAATTGCAAAAGCAGTTTCCTGAGTTGGCCTTTGAAATCAGCACGATGGAAACGCACGGTGACAAGGTGTTGAACGTGTCTTTGTCGAAAATTGGCGACAAGGGGCTCTTTACCCAAGAGCTCGAAGATGGCATGCTGCAGGGCGATATTGACTTTGCCGTGCATTCCCTCAAAGACCTGCCGACTCGCTTGCCCGACGGGTTGATGCTGGGTTGTGTCACTCAGCGCGAGAATCCCGCTGACGCGCTCGTCGTCCACGCCAAACACCAAGACAAACAGATTGACACCCTGCCGGAAGGAGCGGTCGTCGGCACGTCTTCGCTGCGGCGCTTAGCCCAGTTACGTCATCACTTTCCCCATCTCACTTTCAAAGATATTCGCGGCAACCTCAATACTCGCCTACGCAAACTCGATGAAGGTCAGTACGACGCAATCATATTGGCTGTGGCTGGTTTAGAGCGGTTGGGGATGGGCGATCGCATTCATCAGAACTTACCCGCCGAAGTGTCACTCCATGCCGTGGGCCAAGGGGCCTTAGGCATTGAGTGTCGTGCCGACGATGCGGAAATATTGGCGCTGATCAAAACCTTAGAAGACCGCGCTAGCGCCGATCGCTGTTTGGCCGAACGCGCCTTTTTGCGAGAGCTCGAAGGTGGCTGTCAGGTTCCCATTGGCGTCAATACGGTGTGGGCGAACGACACCCTGACCCTCACTGGCCTTGTTGCCAGCCTAGACGGTCAAACCCTGATTAAAGAAGAAATTCAAGGAACACCGGCGGAAGCTGAGCAGTTGGGCACCACACTGGCTCAGCGTGTACGAGGCCGTGGTGCTCAGGCCATTTTGGACGAAATCAACGCTGAGAATCGTTCATAGCCCTAAATTTAGGCATGATGAGCGTTCTTGTATGCTGTCGCTCCATTCATAATAAGGGTGGCCATTGACCCTTTACTTACAACATCAAAGGTTCCGAAATACGCTGATGATCCTGTCGCCATCCTGGACCCTTCTCGACATCAAAGGACAGGCATTCATCGATTTTCCTGGGTAAGTGAAGACTGTAACTTCACGCTAGAAATCGCTAGTCAGATGCACTGAGACCTGGCTTAGCGACTTTGTTGACAGGGTTTATAGCCCAAAGGCTTGAACGATTTATAAAAAAAATGTTGTCAGTGATATGAAACTGAAACGTCGCGGGTAGTCTAAGCTGCATGGAGCTAGACGCAGTCCATTATTAACCGGCTTCTCAAGGAGAGACCTCAACCAATGAAAACTAGCCTGAAATTCAACCTATTACAGCATCTGCGCCGCAAGCAAGCCGAGGGTGGCTTCACCCTGATCGAGCTGCTGGTGGTCATTATCATTATCGGCATCTTGGCCGCGATCGCTCTGCCTTCCTTCCTCAACCAGGCCAACCGCGCCCGTGAGACTGAAGCTTCTCAAGCGATCGGTGCCCTTAACCGAGGTCAGCAGGCTTATTACCTGGAGGCAGTTGACTTTGCTCCTAACGTTTCGAACCTTGATGTGGGTGTCGAACAAGACACTGATAACTTTTCGTATACTGATGATACGACTACCACAACGGGCGATGGTGATTTCAACATCGGAGCAACGATCAACGATGGCGCTGTCATTTATGCTGTACCTAAGCGAGAGCTGAGAGGCTTTGCTGGCGTTACTTACGTCACTACAACCGGTGCTGGTAAGCAGGCTACTGTTTCTAACCTCTGTCGTGAGAAGGCCTCTGTTGCAAATGACACGCAAGTGGCTAACGTTATTACAGCTGCAGATTGCGGGGCTGATCTGGAACCGATTAAGTAGTGTTGTATAACTATGACTGCTTAAAGATGCTATCCAGTAGTGGATAGCATCTTTGGCGGGTTGCTCATCGCCAAAAATAGTTCAAGATAGTCAACAAAATTGCCTGTTTTGATCCTCAATCTGGAGTTTGAATTCGGTTCACATGCTTTAGGTAACGCGAAAGCGCTTCACTATTTTGGTGGAGCGCTTTTAGTTTAGATTGAGAACTTGGACTAACCGCTGATAGTTACAGACCTGCGCAAAGACTTTTTGACTGAAAAAATTGCCAGCAACAGATGAGGTTGAGACGATGACGCGAACCCAATCTTGGGCCATCAAGGGGGGCATTTTCGGACTGATTATTGCTGGCATCGTCACGATGCAGGTAGATCGGTTGCGTTCGGCGTTAAATCCTCAAGCATCAGCCCTGCCTCAACAAGCTGAGTTGCAAACGCAAGAAGCACAGCTGCAATTATCTTTGCTCAAAACACTGCCTGATGTTGGGTATCGAAATCTGATCGCTGATTGGACTTTCCTCAACTTCCTACAATATTTTGGCAGCAACGAATATCGGCAAATCAATGGGTATGGTCTGAGCGCTGAGTACTTTGACGTAATTTTAGAGCGCGACCCCTATTTTTATTTGGCTTACGTGTACCTATCGAGTAGCGTCTCGATTTTTGCTGGTCAGGCTGAAAAAGCCGTTGAGCTACAGGAGCGAGGTCTCCAGAATTTATCACCAGAGTTTCCACCTGAGGGATACTTTATCTGGCGTCATAAGGGTATCGACGAAATTCTATTTCTTGACGATGTTGAAGCGGCGAGTCGTTCTCATCAAACCGCTGCCGAGTGGGCAGCGCAGTCATCCGATCCCAGAGCCCAAGAAGACCAGGTCTCTCTACGACAAACGGCTGAGTTTTTAGCAGGCAATCCTGACAGAACCCAGGCTCAGATCGGTGCATGGGCTCAGGTGCTAGGCTCTGTACCCGATGACAAAAGTCGGGCTGAGGTGATTAAAAATATCGAAGCCCTCGGGTATGAAGTTGTGCCCAACGAACAAGGCAGCTACTCGATTCGCCAGCAAGCCTCTTCTACACCTGAAGAATAAACTTGAACATCATGTCTTCAGCCTTATGTTGCGATATTGTTTATGGGAGTTTGATAGCTGACATAGCCCTCTTTCTACACCTCTCTGTCTGAAGAAAAAAAGGCTTCGAGCCCAAGTTCTGACAAGAACACAATCTCCTTGATAAGAATAAGGTCGCTTAGTGCGAATGAGGTGGTGAGGACGAGGATGAAAGATTCTTAACCCACTTCACAACATTTTACCCAAATTATCATTTGATAGATTTTCTATGACTGAGTCATCTTCTCATTGGGACAAAATTCGCCCTCAATTTGATGCGTTGCCCTATCCCAATCAGCCCCTCGAAAAGCATCCAGGTCAAGATCCTAGTTATTTATCTAAGCACAACTTTGCAATCCCCTACTATTTGAGAAACCATCAGGTTACCAATAGCCAAAACAAGTGGATTTTAGATGCGGGCTGTGGGTCTGGATTCAAACTGATGGCATTGGCGATCGCCAATCCCGGTGCCACCTTAGTCGGGGTCGATATTTCGCCTAAGTCAGTGAAAATGGCCCAGCAACGTTTGGAATATCATAAGATTCCAAATCCTTTTCATTTTCACTGTCTGCCGATCGAAGCATTGCCGACCCTGCCTTACACCTTTGATTACATCAACTGCGACGATGTCCTTTATTTGCTGGAAGATCCGTATACCGGTCTGGCAGCAATGAAATCGGTGCTCAAGGCCGACGGTATTATTCGGGCGAATATGCACAGCGCTCTGCAGCGAACAGATTACTATCGTATGCAAAAATTTTGGGCCCAAGTTGGATGTTTAGAAGGGTCTTCGACACCCGAAGAAATGGCTGTAGTGCGTCAAACTATGTCAGTGCTCGAAGACTGGGTGGAAGCAAAAAAACAAACCTGGAAGTCTGCTTTTGAAACCGATGATGAGCGTTTGCTGGCAAATCATTTGTTACGAGGCGATACAGGCATTACAATGGCTGATTTTTCAGCCCTACTACAGCGAGCAGGGCTAGAGTTTATCAGCATGCTCAACTGGCGGCAGTGGAACCTGGAAGAGTTGTTCAAAAACATTGAAGACCTGCCCATTGCCGTGGCGCTGAATATTGCCTCAATGACACTAGAGGAGCAGCTTTATCTTTTTGAGCTGCTAAACCCGATTCATCGCTTGCTCGATCTCTATTGTGGGCATCCGGGGCAAGGGCGAGATCGACCGCCAGTAGAGGATTGGCCGGATGAGCTATGGCTCGATACGATGATCTACTTACATCCTCAGTTAAAAACCACTGCCTTTCGAGCCGGTTTAGAAGCCAGTGCCGAAAGCTTAGGGCTGTTTCCCCTTGATCAGTATTTAAAAGTTGATGGACAGCCCATTGGTGTGGATAGCTCGTTTGCAAGTTGCCTGTATACCTTGCTCACCGGCCCCCAATCAGTATCAGACCTGGTTGATCGATGGCAGCAGGTGCGGCCCTTAGATCTGATTACCCTGCAGCCAACATCAACGGAGAGTGCCTTGCAAACAGTGCGCAACTTTTTGATGGGCCTAGAGAAGGCTGGATACGTCATGTTGGAGACACCATAGTGGTGTGCAACCGGCGTTTACGCTAAAGCTACTCGTAGGAGATATAGCTGCAGCAAAGGTGCTTAGGACATTTTTACTTCATGCAACCTATGCTGGCTAGAGCCTAAGTGTTCTGATTCGGTTGGCGAGCGCACATCACAAAGTTCAGGATGTGGAGGTGAGCATGCAAAATTAAGCAGCTTGCCATATGACAAAATTAACGGATCTAGAGTTCTTGAACTAACTGAGGTTTGCTGTACCGCGAGAGGGCTTCAACAGGAATGCGGCCCTAATCAAAGCCCTCGTCGCGTTAACGGCGCGATCAACGCTTGCCTGTCTCTCTAGAGCTAACAGTGCCCGTCTTCCAGTTCAGCCTTACACGGATTTGGCGGCAGGGCGACAAATGCCAAATACTGAGGTATAGCCATGCAAAAAAGTGGTGCCCCCCACCGGGCCAATTTCGCCACCACAAAAGAAGCCGCTGAGCGGCACCCCCTCTAGATATTGATTCAACAGGTGCGAATCAAAGTTGGGTTTTTGATAGAGTCCTTCACCCCGCCCCATACAAGAGAACAGCAAGGCCCCAATCTCGGTTAGGGGCTCCAGCTGCATCTGGCGTTGGTAACTTGACAGCAAAGTTTCTAGATCATCAGCAGAGGTGCGAGCATCACGGAGATGAAACTGCACCCGTTGACCCACTCGAATACGATCGGCGATCGCCATCGCCCCGATCTTGGGATCAACTCCCAGCAGATTGCGAATGAGAAAATCGCCTGGGTTCAAATTTTCCTTAAAGCCATCTTGAGCAATGCCAATGTGAAGTGAGTTTTGCGCTAAGGCGCGATCGCCTTCATCCAGCCCTTTCAAAATATTCTGGAGCACAACCAAAGGGGTTTGGGGTGCAGCACTCAGATCGCCAACAGCCTCAAGTTCTAGAACAATATTGCGCTCTCCTGCCACGACCCGAAACGTTTGCCCTATCGGACGACAGCCTTGAGCCACAATGGCATCTAGAACGATATTGCCCGATAGAGCCACCCCGACAATGCCTTCAGTTTGCAGCGTGTCATTAAAAAAGAGGCCGCTGCTGCGTTGAAAACTGCTGACACTTGCCAGCCCCCCTACCTTGACAGCATCAGGATAGGCAAAATCGAGCCCCTGTAAAAGTTCATTGATGCCCGAAGTTAGTGGATCAGCCATCAAAATAAAACTCGGGGAATCGGCTGGCGATACTCCGACCTGCTCAATCCAGTCATTGGGTGAGCTATCTAAATCTGGTAAATCATCCTCTCGCAGATAAAAGCTTTTGACCACTACATCAGGCAGGATGGCAGCACACACACTCAACGCGGGCTTTTGTTCGACTTCTAGAGTACTGCCTCCGACCAACGTGCCGACCACGCCGCCGCCGCTACAGCCAATCAAGCAAGGGACAGTTATAAACTCATTCAGCAGCGGCAATAGGCGGGCATATTCACTCGCAAACGCCGAAGAGATGAACACCATTGCCAAATCGGGGGTCGCAGGCAGTTGCTGCCGTAGCTGATCAGTCACCTCGCGAACTGCGGCCTCCAGAGAAGCTCGGGTTGAAAGCGCACTAACCCATTGCATGGACTGAGCAGTTGCAGACATAGAACCAAATCTCCTGCGACGAGCCGAGCCTAATAACATGCTTGAGTGACTCCCATATGGCAGATGGCAAGACGTTACGCTGTGAGCGCCTCACCTAGCTCCAATAGCCACCGCTCAAACACCCTTAGGAGTAAAACTTGCCATAAGCCTAAGACAAATCAAGCAACATGCGTAAAGGAACCCATTTATTCCCTCATTCCTGCCTTTAGATTTGTGACAGATTATTTTCTTTGGCCGATACATATTCTGATCACCTCCGCTAGGGTACTTGGCATCGGGTGCTGCTGAGGCCAAGCCAGATCTGTGGCATAGCCTTTAGACAACGGATCAATGTGAGCTATTCCTGGATGCTTACCCCCACTCCTCTGGGCAAGCGTCGCCTATTTCTTCATCAAGGAATATTACAACTCACCCACCGAAAGAAGGGCCATGTAAACGTTTGCCATGATTTACACCGTTCTCACTAAAGCAAAGCGTTAGACTAGGCCGAGAACATCGTCGCCATCGCCCACTATGTGCAAACGGTGACATTTGAGACAAGTGTTCAATACGAGCTAGCAAGGTCTTTATGAGCAATAACATTCAAGACAAAATTCAAGAAGAGCTAAAAGAAGCACGGGATGCCTGCGATACCGCTGGCGCAGGTTCCGCTGAATGTGCCGCGGCCTGGGATGCGGTAGAAGAACTGCAGGCGGAGGCTTCCCACCAGCGCCAAGGTGAGCAAAAAAAATCTTCACTTGAAGAGTACTGCGATGCGAACCCCGATGCCGATGAGTGCCGCGTCTACGAAGATTAGACTCCCTTTCTCCTTGGATTCGACAAGTTAACTCGCCTCTGAAGGCTGTCCTATCAAGTCGGGACAGCCTTTTTGGTCATGCGAGTGGAGTTGGCCAAAAGTCCATTTAGGGGAGTTGTATCCGTACCAAACACGTTGCGTCCGTATCAAACACATTATTCGGGTGCCGTTCTAGCACTGACAACTAGAAATCTTCCGCTCCTTAAGGCGTTACCCACCTTGAACCCGAAACCGTCAGCTTTAAACCCGAGTCATCGTTAATGGTGGGTATATTTGCGCCACACCTTGCTAATCTGTTGGTCACTGATGTCTTGATACAGCAGGTCGTGACCGCAGTTTGAAGTCAACATCATTGTCCTGTAGTCATCCGCACATCCACAGGATGCATGGGAACGCATCCCCCCAGCATACAAACCGCTTAACTTCTTGAGCGACATCATCGGTCAAGCCTGCTCAACGGACATCATTAACCCTGGCATTTTTCCCTGAGGGGAAAATGCCGCTCTCAGATCAAGCACAAGAGCCGGCAGCAACACATTTTTTAGCGCCCTAAATCACGAGTCATTAATCCTCCCTCCGGGGCCATGCTTCCATCACGCGTAATGACCAAAATCTACGCTGTGCTCAACGAATAAGATTTTTGGCCGTTTTGCCAGACATCCTGCTTCTTGGGCCAGGGTAGCGAGTGTTTTCGAGGGTATGTAGTTTAGTGCAATTTTTACGCATCAGGATCAAATTTTCACGCAAAATCTTCGAAACTTTCGTCATTTCCTACGGAAAATACCAGAAGGTATCTGAAAGCTATGATGCGGAGTTCCTGAATCTTCCATGGAAGCATTAGCGATCATATTTGTCATATGCATTTTTCTCGCACTCCTTGCACCAGAAAAAAAATCTCGTCCGCCGACAGCCGGTGACACACTGCTCAAAGGGCTAAAAGCTGCAGTTAAAGATATTCAAGGTTCCGGCGGGGGTGGCGGGGGCGGGGGCTCTAAAGGCGGATCAGGTGGTTTTTTGGAATCGCCCTGGTCGGTAATTTTCCTCACCGTACTGCTAGGGTTACTGGTCACCTCTCTGATGTAACCACACTACTGATCAGTATCTGGATCTAACCCAGGCGATCGTGGAGCTATCAGCTCTACAGCAAACTGGACTTTGATCAAATCCCCCAGAATGGCTGCAAGGGCGATCTGGCAAATCTTTCAATGCCAACTTCCGACCGCCGCATTCAGCTATGAGACAATTCTAAAATTTTCCCCACAGTCAAAAGACTACATTAGTCTATGATCATCGCCCTTGTAAGCCCTTCACGCAAAGGCAGCAGACTTAGAAAACCCCAGGAGAACAAATCTTAAGCCATCTTATCCGACAGCTTTAAGGTCGAGCTCCACCACGCCCGTACCTATCCCATCAGCGAAGGATAGGGAATCAAACCTCAAAAGCCATTTCGGATCTAGTTCGGATCTCAATAGATGCCACCCCTAGAGATATGCGTATTGGGTTGAGACTTACTGCTGGGGATTTTTTTATGAATTTTGCACCGAATAATCACTGTAAAGCTGTCGAGCCACGCCCTCAAGCTTAGATTGAGCTTGACCTACAGCGACGACCGACAAGGTAGACATAACACAACGATTGAACAGCAGTGCTTGAGCCCCTCTACACAAGCCACACGCGGCTTGTCCATCAGCGAGATGCTGAACAACCAAGTTGTTCCTAACCCTGGCACTATATAGTCCCAGCGTGTAGCAGACCTAAACGGTTGAGACTTCGGTGCTCAGTTTGTATTTACCCGCCAGTTTAACCAGTAGAAATACAGACAAATCAAAATAAATTACACAAATCCACACCATACCTGGGCTGACACCTAGGTATTTTGATCGGTATTTGCAAGAAATAACCAGGTTTCTTAAGTACTTTTGCTGAGCCAGAAAAATATGGTGTGATCAAGTTTTCACTGATTATTGAACGACACGGAATTTTTAGAGCAATTGTTTAAATTTTGCGAGTTTCAAAAGGGTCTATGAATTCTTCATAATGCCTGTTTCAGTAGATTCTGGGAGTTTGCTGTTTATGTAAAGCGCATGGCAAGGGACTTTATTAATCTCATGAAACAAGTGATAAAAACGTCTTTTCTCTATCGAAAGTTGGTTTCATACATTTAGGAGCCCGAGCGAAAAGTCTGGTCAGACTGACTTCTTGGTCAACGGCCAAATACTTTTTACAGGGAGCCATCACTAATCCGATCAAGGCGAACTAACTAGGATGACTTACTGTTCTTCGGATATGAATCCAGCAATCCAGCAACCGGCCTCCTCGCCGCTTGGCGTTTACGAATGTGAGGTCACACTTAAGTTCAGACTCATCGAGGAAAGTCTGGCTCACTGCGATCGTGAGCAGCTCTTGAGACTCTTGGTGGATGCCTTCTCCTACGGCAGTGACGACTATTTGGAGCCGCTTGACACTCAGGTAGACGTTCAGGAAATTCCAGAGTTGGAAGCCTCTCCTGAAATGCGACGTCAGCTCATGAGACTCCGTAACGCCAGCGGCGTAAAATAGGGTATGTTGAGGTCCTTGGCAGTTTGTTTGACACTCGTACCTCAGTTGTCTATATTGAGAGACGTTGAATAAAACCTGCCCCCATCGTCTAGAGGCCTAGGACACCTCCCTTTCACGGAGGCGACGGGGATTCGAATTCCCCTGGGGGTATTATTTCTAGGCGACGACACTTCAACCCTTGCAACGCTTAAGCACTTGCAGGGGTTTAGTTTTAGGCTTTGTTCCTGAATTTAAATCATTCTCAATTAATGGCTCGCTTCAAGACTCCTAAACATGGCGGAGCAAGAACTGCGTCGTCAAGGGCTGCGTGAACAAGTCCCGATCACCTATGTCACGCCTGAACCTTATGTCGGACATTTAGGGGTGTCTGATGTGAAAAATGCACGGGAACTGACTGCCAAGTTGATGCAGGAGCGGGGCATTGAGATGATTGACAATATGGGGGGTACGGCGGTTGATGCTGAGCAGATAATGCTGGCCAATGGTCGAACACTGCCGTTTCGGTACGCTATGGTTCTGCCGGCCTTCCGAGGAGTGTAGTTTGTTCATGATGTCCCCGGATTAGGCGATGAAGATGAAAAGGGCTTTATTCCGGTCTTGCCCACCCAACGTCATCCCGACTTTCCCCATGTCTACGCAGTTGGGGTGAGCGTCAAGTTACTACAGCCCGCTCAGACCGAGATTCCGATCGGTTTACCCAAAAGTGGGCAAATGACGGAGGCCATGGCAACAGCTGCTGCTCACAACATTGCGGTTGATTTGGGGGCAATTCATGCCCCGCTGCAAAGCCCGATCCTCGATGCCCTGTGTTTTGCCGAGTTTGGCGATACGGGGATTGTCTACATTGCCGCGCCGGTGATTCCCGACCCAGAGACGGGGCAGCGGCGATCGTCCTATGCGATGCGAGGCCCCTGGGTCGTTTGGGCAAAAGTCGCCTTTGAGGAATATTTCATGCTGAAAATGCGTTACGGCGTGGGAATGCCCTGGTTTGAGAAGCTGGGGTTACGCACCCTCTTTAACTTGAAAATGTTTCAATCTCTATCACCGGAAAAGATTCAGGCACTTAAAAAGTGTTGACAGCAAATTGACACAGGACACAACAATAAACCACTACTTGGCAATATAATGAATCAGATGGTCTTGATTCATTATATTGCCATAGACTGAATACTGAATGCCGTGTCTAGCCAACCCACTCAGAAAAAACAGCTCCCCAAAGTCAGTCAGCTAGACGACGATTGTCGTGTGGCAAATCTATCGCCAGTCGCTTTAAATTTGATGGCTGGGTTCTTCAAGGTGCTATCCGAATCAAGTCGGTTGCAAATCGTTTGCGTGCTCAGAGCAGGTCCTAAGAACGTCACTGAGATCATTGAAGCTACGGGATTAGGTCAGGCCAATGTCTCCAAGCATCTCAAAATGCTGGCTCAAGCCGGTGTCGTTTCTCGCCAACCTCAGGGCGTGTCTGTCTATTACCAGATTGCCAATCCATTTGTATTTGAGCTGTGTGAACTGGCCTGTGATGCACTCTCTATTCAAATTGAGCAGCAGAACAAACAATTTGAGCAGTTAGATCTGAGACGTTAAGGAGCTTGGTGGTGTACAGACTGCCAATTTCTCAGGCAGGATAAATCGCTGGGCCTGATTAACAGTTAAATCTGTCGCTGACTGCACCTGGGCTCAAGCAACCGCCGCGATCGCCTGAACTCTCTGCCCTCATGCCTTGGGGCGCAACTTGGTGATCGTGGCTCTACTGAACTGAGCCACTTGAATCCAGGAGTCCGCTTGGGATGCCATCTGTTCAGCAAGCTTAATCGAGCAAAAGTTATACTCCGCCTCAGACTGGCCTACAGTTCAGAGTCATCACCCCAGTCTTCGCGGGCTTGAGCATCAGCGCTTAAGAGAGTCTGACGCAAACTTTGCCAGTCTACGCTGGTCGCTACTTGATCTTGTAAAAGCCGCCCCTGCTCTAAATAAAGTAGGCGATCGCAAAACGCTTGCGCAAGTTCAAGCTGATGGTTGCTCATCACAACGGTGAGCCCTTGCGCCTTCACCGGATCTTGAATCGCCGCCAACAGGCGGTGAGCCGCCCCCAAGTCAAGAGCTGCGGTCGGTTCGTCTAATAGCAATAGCTGGGGTTGCGTGACCAGTGCTCGCGCAATGGCAATTTGCTGTTGTTGCCCGCCCGAAAGTTCCAGTTCAGTTTTGTTGAGCCACTCTTGGGGAAGCTGCAGCTGCTCAAGGCAATCGGCCACCCGTGCTTCGCGATCGCTGGCTGACAGCTTTTGCAGGATCAGTGGATAGTGCAAAGCTTGCCGCGCTGTCATGCCTAAAAGTCGGCTGTCTTGCCCCGCCAACATCACCTGTTGGCGCAGCTCACAAACGGGGATTGTGGCGATCGACTGTTGGTTGAAGTACATGGCTCCCGACGAAGCACTGCGAAGCCGATTCATGAGCTTGAACAATGACGACTTCCCCGCCCCTGCAGGCCCTACCAGCGCAACAAATTCTCCCGGGTACAGGCGTAAAGAAATTGAGTCTAAAATCGGGGGCAGCCCCTGGCCTGCCATCAGGCCAACAGTGTCCAATTCGTACAAGGGGCTCACTCAGCTGCCCCCAGCAAAGTGAGCCGCCGTCCACAGCGTCCACCCATCGACGGCCAATAACAATAAACTCAGGCCGCCCAAAATGAGATACATCCAGGGCTGTGCTAAGGGCTTCACATCACGAGTATCGATCGCGGTGTAGGCCTCGACGTAACGCAGCAGTTCCGCAAACCCGGCAATACGCATCGGCAGCAAATAAGCTTGCTGGCCATCACTCGTGAAGTAATAAACCAGCCCCCCTTGCCCCGTCGTTCGAGGCTTCAAAGCAGTAATATCGTCCCAATTGAGCTGCCACTGACGCCGCAATACCCACCCAACCCACCGCGGGTATCGCACCGCAATTCCCTCCGAATCAACAAAGACGCGTTCACTCAGCCCACCATAGAGGAAGATGCCGCCGACCACGATGCCGAGCTGCAACGCTCGTGCGGGCACTGGAGCCTCGGTTACCGTAGCTAGCACCGGTAAGGGCAGGGTAAGTGCGACATAAAGCAATAGTAGGGTGATGCGAATTAGCGGCGAAATCCCAAACGACTGGGAACTTAACTGGGACAACATCGACAATGAAGTAGTCGGAAATTTATTTTCAGGCATGATCGTGGTGAGACCTATCAACCCAGGCAGTAGCCTAGTTTATTGTGAGCCGGCAAAAAGGCTTAATACCTTATGCCTTTAGCTTAAAGTTTTTGTGTGCTGTGCAGATCTGGCATGCAGATATTGGGTTTCTAAAGCTAGCCTGGCAGAGGCGCTGGAGCCAAGCTCATTTTTTGGGGCGAGTGTTTTGAGAGCGTCCGGTTTTGATGGTCAGTTAACCCAGATGGGAATTCTAAACCCGGTGCTTGGGACGCATCATGATTAAACAATCGTAGTAATAGAATCAAGCTTGGAGGATTTGTCGTCGTGCCCAAAATGCAAGAATTGGCTGAGTCTGTGGCTAGTCTGCCTCTGCAGGCTACCGCTAGTCCGGAAAGAATTGCCGCCACGGAACTACGCCCTTGGGGCTCGTTTACCGTGCTCGAAGAAGGCAGAGGCTACAAAATTAAGCGGATCGAAGTTAAGCCTGGTCATCGCTTGAGCCTACAGATGCATCACCACCGGAGTGAGCATTGGATTGTCGTTTCCGGTACGGCGAAGGTGACCTGTGGCGATCACGAAACCCTGCTTTCGACGAATCAATCGACCTATGTGCCCCCCTGTACGTCTCACCGGTTAGAGAATTCTGGTGTCATCCCCCTGATTCTCATCGAAGTTCAGAATGGTGAATATCTCGGAGAAGACGATATCGTGCGCTATCAAGATGATTATTCGCGCACCGAGAAGAAGTAACGGCAGCCATCCCAAAACTTCCGCCAATTCCTCAGAATCCACCCGTGGCACTTGTCACAGGTGGATTTTTTTAGTCAATCCCCAAAAAGATGACATCAGGAATGTGATTCCAACAGCGGAGCCACCCACTTTTCTCGTGAGAGGGCGCACACCGCAGTCCGCCAAGCTGATGATAAAAAATGGGCGATATTGGATTCAAACCAGTGACCTCTTCCGTGGAAAGGAAGCCTCTGATCACCCTAGAATCGTTGATTTGCAGGAATTTTAGCTTGCGTGAGAAATATTGATAAACCCCATCCAGATTCAGAACTGGAGTTTTCATATTCGGCTTAACCTCACCGCCTACGGCACCTCTCCTTACTTTTGGCTAAGCCTACCCGGAGGGTTTAGAAGAGGCTTGGTGAGGCTTGGTAAGGTTTTATCCCTGGAGCAAAACTACAGTTGCTATTATGGCCTTGGTTTAGTCAAACATATGTAGGGTTTGCTGAAAAAACTGCAACTGTCTCAGCACAGAACTTTAAGGACTCAAAAGAGGGTTCTCTTTTTGGGGTAGTGTTGCTTACCTGGCTGGCGACCATTGTTACGGGTACTAGAGGAATTACACTGAGGGCACTGCATAGGTAGTTCCTCAAAGGGTCTTCTGAGGTCACCTTAGAAAAGCATCTCCCTATTCAGCAACGTCCAAAAAGTTAAGGCGCAGAAGGTATGAGTCTGGTTGTCACTTTCCGTTGGGGAGATGATCGGAGATTGAGTTCTTGCCATCTCAGACCGAGCAAAGCGGCTGTGGTTAACATAAAGCCAGGTTCTTCCATTAAGGTAAAAATAAACCCATTAACCAGTACATTTAAAACCAGGAACCTTGATAGATCGTCTTCACAGACTTTGAACCAAATAATTCCCCACAGACACAAGTAAACGCCGAGGCCAAGGAAGCCGATATCTCCCCAAATACCAGCCCACCCCCAGAACGGAGAAAAGAAGCTGGAGTCTAAATAGCTGTCACGCCAGTAGCTCCAAATCGGTTGCACGACCGGATGGGTGGTAGCACCTAAAGGTTGTAGGAGACTGGCATAGTCTCGAATCATCCAGCCGCCAATTCGGCCTACGGTATGACCTGGCCCTAACCCAAGAAACCAATGCCACATAGAAGTGAAATGGCTGATAATACTCTCAATGGGAAGCAATTTTTGTACAGTTGCATCCCCATTAGGGCCATAAATTTCTGGTCGTATCCAGGTACGGTAAGGTTTTAGAAATTCAACATTATAAATAGACCAATAAAAGGCATAAATTGATACTGTCGCCAGCGTTATATATTTAATCGTGACTCTCAGGTCTTTTACTCGGCTCAAAATTAGTAAGCACCAAGCAACGATGCCCACCATGACGACTTGTTTAGCATCTGATATCAAAACGTGAGCGAAACCTGCACCTAAAATACACAGGCGAGATTTCATCAGATGTTTGGGGGCACTGACATAGTAATAAAGGCAAAAAATTAAAGAGACTGTGGCTCCGACAACATGTCCTCCAGAAGAAACATAAAAGACTCCCTGAATATTATCCTGCAATGTTAAATCAGTGAAGTTGATGACGCCGACGGTTAAACCGACCCACTGGATTAATGCTAGGGACAGGTGAATAATGCCAAACTTGATGATCCAGCTT
>JBCBJQ010000040.1:0-48430 GCA_038523235.1 Cyanobacteria bacterium J06626_4 | reverse complement strand
TTACCAAAGGCAAACTTTAAAGAAAGAGGAAGGTCGCAGCAGGTGTCTAACCATGTCTCAGCTTCTTCATTCAGATCAATATTCTCTGCATCTAGTAAGAGAATCGCAATCTTTTTTGCGCTAAATGCTGGGAACGGTGAACTCTGTCTTGGTAGAGCGGAAATTGACGATGGTTCTAGAGCTGTATTTTGATGAATCGGAACATTGGTTGATGACGCTTCTGAGAGAATCAAGCGCGCAACCTTTGCATAGAACGGTGTGTCAGCAACGGCAGGGTCTAGAAGCTGTTCCAAAAAATTGACGACTTTATCAATCAGATGTCTTTTGTCTGAACAGGTTTGAAGAATGCTGGAGAGCTTCTTGACAATATTTGTCCGCTTGTCGGCAAATGAGATGTTGCGAAAGCGGGCATGAATCCATTCGGGATGCTCTGTCTGGAGATCGATGAGTATAGAACATAGAGTAGTGGCGATCTCATCAGGGTTAGACAACTGCAAAGCTATCGTGTGATGATTGACGGCAGCGTTAGTCACAACAAAGCCTACTGAGATGGTTGACGTGTTTGGATACAGTGTCTTCTCATTAGGTTACGTGTATCCGCAGGTAGTATTTCCCGTAGCTTCAGCATACCCATCGTCTCAATCTCCTCACTCACAGCGTTTGGAGACTTTAGAGTGGTCGTAGGCGCGCACAGTAATAAGTCTGCCTCCGTAGTGTGGTTTAGCCGTGTTGCAAGCCCTGGCGAAAGGCTTTGGCAGCAGTTCACTGTGGATGATGGGCTCATACCAATGGTTTCGGCAAACTGTGATGCTGCTGGGTGTTGGTGAGTAGAGGGACAGGCGATCTCTGATCGGCAACGTTGAGAAGCCACAAGATCTGGTTTCTTGTCGTTGGACGATTGCTTGACCAGTAACTACGACGTAATTACATTTTGGTTTTGGATTTATTTAGCGATGGGCGCAGCAATTAGAACCCGAATTGTCAAAATTGGTAACTCTCAATGGGTTCCTATTCCTAAACTCTTGTTGGAGCAAAGCGGCATTCATACAGACGTCGAAATCGAAGTCCAAGGTGATCACCTAACGATTCGTACCGCGTCATGCTTACGCGCCGGGTGGGATGAGGCTTTCGCGGCAATGGCTGAGCAACATGATGATGCGTTGCTGGATGACGTCATCTCTACCGATTGGGATCACGCTGCATGGGATTGGTAGTCAAGCGTTTTGATGTTTTTCTGGTCAATCTTGACCCAACTATCGGTAGTGAAATTCAGAAAACATGGCCCTGTGTGGTCATTTCACCGGATGAGATGAACCGTTATATTGCCACCGTCATCATTGCTCCCATGACGACCAAAGGAAAGAAATACTCAACTCGTATTCTTTGTCAGTTTCAGGGCAAAGAAGGACAGGTTGTTCTAGATTAAATTCGCACAATCGATAAAGCTCGGTTGGTTAAAAAGCTGGGTGAGATTAGTCCCGATGAGCAAAGAGCCCTGCTGACAACTTTGGCTGAGATGTTTGCTGCATGAGGGCCGCCGATCAGGGCTCATAACGTAGCAGAGAAGTTCATTATGTTTAGCTGTTTTGTAATCCCTGGCGAAACGCTTTGGCAGCTGCTAGCGGACTGGGGTTTTGCAGGCAGCGGGTCAGCAGGTCGATGTCTAAATCTGGCAGCAGTTCGCTTTGGAGGATGGGTTCGTAGCCAGCGGTTTCGGCAAATGGTGGCGATGTTGGGCGTTGGTGGTAAAGCGAGAGGCGATCGCCCTGCCAAAACCACACTTCTTGTACTCCCAAGCGACGATAAAGTTCCAGACGGTTGATGCTGCCGCTCGTTACAATCACCTCGATCGCCAGATCAGGAAAGTTTTTGTCCGTACCGATGCAATAACTTTCATCGGGTTCACTACCAGCGCCTTGTTCAGGCCGTTTCAGCGTTGTGGAACCCATGGGGAAGTACTCGGTCTCGGTTTCGACAAAATAAATTTCAAGGAGCGTTCCGATTCGCGTTTTGCCACTCTCATGATTACGGCTAGGAGACAGGATTTCTAACACCCCAGCTAAAAAATGCACCCGATAGGGTGACTTGTCTCCCAAGTCAGTCACTAAGGCCTCGTATTGCGCCCAAGCAATTGGGTTGAAGATGCGCCGCTCTTCAGATTCTTGAAGGGCTAATCGCTCAGACCAATCGTTCAAGAGAACCATCGCGCTGTTTCCTTCAGCATTTGCTCATATTTTAGAGCGAGTGCGAGGGAGGTGGCTGTCAGAACATCCAGGGGAGTGAGCAGGGTGGGGAGCAAAATTTAGAGGGGCGAGGAGGCGTGGGTAATCGAGCTTTAAGACAGAATATGAGCAAATACTGGCATTTCGGCTGCGGTGCCAGTAAACTTAGGCGTCACGGTCTCAGAGGTCAGCGCATCCACAGAAAAATCTCTAGATGTAGGGTTGAAATTCTAGATTTTTAGTGAACGGCACTTGATACAGTGTTTAAGAATTTTCAGCGGTGTCACTTATTGGAGTCTAATTCTTTGCCCTCAACTTGAGTGGAACCAAGGGGCGCGATCGCCCCGCGATATCTAGCCGTTCTGGTTCATCTCTCAATACCTTGCCATCTCTTTGTTAATTAAGTACATTTGTTTTAATCGCTCAAGCTCTGGCCAGTGCATATTAAGCGTGTAGAACTTTCTCATTTCAAGTCGTTTGGTGGCACGACTGCCGTACCGCTATTGCCGGGGTTTACGGTGATTTCGGGGCCGAATGGCTCGGGTAAATCGAACATTTTAGACGCGCTGTTGTTTGCGCTGGGTTTGGCCAGCTCGCGCGGCATGCGGGCCGATCGCCTGCCCGATTTGGTGAATCAGACTCACATTGGACGGCGCAATACGGCGGAAGCTTTAGTGACCGTTACCTTTGATATCAGTGACGTGGCTCCCGAGCTGCTGATTGATCGTAACCAGCCTGAAGAAGCACCCGTCAATACAGTTGACGTGGAGGCAATGGCGGCTGATGAAGCGGAAGCCGAACGACCGGTTGAGACGTCGGACCCGGCAACCGTGACTGATAACAAAGTTGTGCCATTGCCAACTCCATCCCGCGAGTGGGTGGTGACGCGGCGGCTGCGGGTGACCAATCAGGGCACCTACACGTCTAACTACTACATCAACAGTGAACCCTGCACGTTGACTGAGTTGCACGAGCAGCTGCAGCGATTTCATGTCTATCCCGAAGGCTACAACGTGGTCCTGCAGGGCGACGTCACTAGCATCATTTCGATGAATTCGCGTGAGCGGCGGGAGATCATTGATGAACTGGCGGGCGTCGCGTCGTTTGATCGCAAAATTAACCAGGCGCTAGAGAAGCTCGAAGTCGTGCGCGAGCGCGAAGAGCGGTTTCGCGTGGTGGAGCGTGAGCTGATTGGGCAGCGCGATCGCCTCGCGCAGGATCGTCTCAAAGCGGAGAAATATCAGCGCCTTAAGGGCGAGTTGCAGGTGCGCCACGAATGGGCGGCGGTGTTGACCTGGCAACAGCAACAACAGCGGGTGGCCACGCTGCAGCGGCAGATTCAGCAAGATGGCGAGGCGATTCAGCAGTCCAGCGAGCAGCTGCAGCAGCTAGAAGCGACGCTGCAGGCTACGGCCCAAGAACTGGATGCGCTGAACTTGCGTGTCAAAGCTCTGGGGGAAGATGAGCACCTAGCGCTGCAGTCGCAACTGGCCACCCAAGAGGCCGAGCTACGGCAGCTGCAGCGTCAGCAGCAAGGTTTGGTCAGCGCCAGTCAAGCCACGGCAGCGAATTTACGGCAGGGCCAAATCGATTTGCAGACTCATCAGCAAACCCAGGCTCGCCTAGCGGAAGAACTGCAAATCTTGCAGCAGGGTGAGCTGGTGACCCTGACCGAGCGACAAACGGCGGCGCAAGCAGCACTGGTCGCCAAGCGCGAAGCCACCAGCGCGATCGCCAGTGCCTCGCAAGCTTGGGTTGAAGAGCAGACCCAGCGACGACGGCAGATCGAAGCCCTGTTGAATACGTTGGAACCGCAGCGATCGGAGCAGGTGCGCCTGCAAGAGCGGGTGAGTCAGCTTACCCAGCAAATTGCCGAACTGACTGAGCAGGCACGTGACTTGGCGCAACAGATCGAGTCAGCAGCGCCTGCCACTTCATCCGGTGATGAGCCGCCCGGTTCTGAAGCGCAGGTACAGCGGCTGGCTCAAGCCTTGGCCAATGCTGAACAAGAGCTAAAGGTGCAGCGTGAAACCCAGCAGCGCCTGTTGCAAGAACAGCGTGACAAGCAGCGCCAGCTCGACAAGCTGGAAGCCCAAGCTCAGGCGATGCAAGAAAGTCAGGGGACTCATGCCACGCAAATCTTGATGGATAGTGGCTTACCGGGCATTTGTGGCTTAGTGGCGCAGTTAGGTCGGGTTGATCCCCGGTTTCAACTCGCTTTAGAAATTGCGGCTGGGGGCAGACTGGGTTACCTGGTGGTTGAAAACGATCAGGTGGCGTCTCAAGGCATTGCTCTACTGAAGCAGCGCCGTGCCGGCCGTGCCACGTTTTTGCCGTTGAATGCCATCCGGGTGCCGAGAATTAACCGCATTCCCGATTGGAAGCGGCCGGATGGACTGGCGGACTATGCCGTTGACCTGATCGACTGCGATGATCGCTATCGCCAGGTGTTTGAGTTTGTGTTTGGCAGCACCGCGGTATTTGAAACGCTGCAAGCGGCACGGGGGCATATCGGGCAGCAGCGCATGGTGACGCTCGATGGAGAACTGCTGGAAACCAGCGGTGCCATGACTGGTGGCAGCCTCAGCAAGCAGCGCGGACGGCTGCATTTTGGCACCGTGGAGGCGGGCGAGTCGGAAGAGGCGATCGCGCTGCGCCAGCGCCTCGGCGAAGTTGAGCAAATCCTCGCTCGCTGTGAACAGCGTATCGCTGCTGGTACCGTCGCCGTCAAAGCCGCCTCCGATGCGTTTTTGGAAGCGCGACAGCAGCATCGCGAACAGCAGCTGCAGACCGAACAGGTGCAGAAACAACTGCGTCAGCTCCAGCAGCAGCGCGCTCAAAACGAAACGCGACTGGCCCAGTATCAGCAAGAACTCACCACTGCCCAAAACCGCCTTGTCGAGCTGGCTGAGCAGCTACCGGCGCAAGAAGCTGACCTGCAGGCGCAGCGAGCCGCGTTAGCCGATTTAGAGCAATCGCAGACCCATAGTGAATGGCAGCAGGCCCAGGCTGCTGTGCAGCAGCTAGAGCAGCAGCTCAGTGAGCGTCAGGCCCTGCTCCAGGCGGCTGAAAAGCGCCTGCGTGATTTTCAATCACAGCAGGAGCGGGTGCAGCTTGCCATTCAGCAACAGCAGTTGCAACTGGTGGACTACCAGCAGCAGCAAACGCAGCAAGAACAGCAACGCCAAGGGCTGGCAGGGCAACAGGCCAACCTGACGACGGCGATGCAGCAAACTCGCCAACAGCTCAGTGCTCTGGATGTCACGCTAGCCTCTGAGAAGGGCAATCGCGATCGCGCCGAAGCGCAGTTTCGCGACCAGCAAACGCAAAAACAGCAGCTCGATTGGCAGCGAGAAAAACGCGTTGAAACTCGCAAAGAGCGCCAGCAGCAGCTGGCTGTCTGCGAAGCTGAACTGACGACTCAGGCCGCTGAATTGCCCATGCCGCTGCCTACAATTCCTGAAGAGATGGATTTGGAAGCGGTGCAAAAACAAATTCGGTCGCTGCAGCGCCGCTTAGAGGCCCTAGAGCCGGTCAACATGCTGGCCTTAGAAGAATACAATCAGACCCAAGCCCGTTTAGAGGAGCTGTCTAATAAACTGACGACGCTCCAGGAAGAACGTACTGAGCTGTTATTGCGGATTGAGAACTTCACGACGCTGCGTCAGCGTGCCTTTCAAGAGGCTTTTGATGCCGTTAATACCAACTTCAGCGACATTTTCGCTCAGCTTTCTGATGGTGATGGCTATCTACAACTGGATGATCCGCAAAATCCCTTCAATGGGGGCCTTAATTTGGTGGCCCATCCCAAAGGTAAGCCGGTGCGGCGCTTAGCTTCGATGTCAGGGGGCGAAAAATCGCTGACCGCCTTGAGTTTTATCTTTGCCCTGCAGCGCTATCGGCCATCACCGTTTTACGCCTTTGATGAAGTCGATATGTTTTTAGACGGCGCGAATGTTGAGCGACTCTCTAAAATGATTAAGCAGCAGGCTCAGCAGGCCCAGTTTATTGTGGTCAGCCTGCGTCGCCCCATGATTGAGGCCGCCCAACGGACAATTGGGGTGACGCAAGCGCGGGGAGCGTATACTCAGGTGCTTGGGATCAATCTAGAAGCCCAAAGTGCGTCCATGTAGATCTGTTAAGATCAGAGTCCTCCTGTAGAATCATTCTTTAATTGAACTGCGGTTCACTTGCTGATTTCACGTTCCCACCAGGCTCCGGCTATGACCCCATCCTATGATCAGTTTCGTCAACGCTCTGACTTTTTAGGCACGCAGGTCGTGACCCGCACCACCGGGAAAAGCTTGGGGTTTGTGAGCCAGCTATGGGTCGATGTTGATCGCGGCGAAGTCGTTGCCCTCGGGTTACGCGAGCAGCTTTTACCCGGTGTGATGTCAGGCACTGAGCACACAATGCAGCTCAGTAGCATTCGTCAGGTGGGCGATGTCATTCTGGTGGACGATGATGACGTCATTGAAGACGATCTCAATTTGGCTCCCTACAGCACCATGATCAGCTCTGAGGTGATTACCGAATCGGGTGAGATGCTGGGGCGGCTGCGCGATCTGAAGTTTGATGTGACGACAGGTAAGTTAGAGTCCATCGTCATCGCGTCGTTTGGTTTACCCAAAATTCCGGATCAGGTGATCAGCACCTATGAGCTGCCCGTCGATGAAATTGTTAGCAGCGGCCCCGAACGCCTGATCGTCTTTGAAGGCGCTGAGGAAAAACTCGTGCAGCTCAGTGTCGGTTTGTTAGAACGCCTAGGCATTGGCCGCGCCCCGTGGGAACGCGATGACGAAAGCGAATACATTATGCCGGTGTCAACGGCGAATCAGCTACCCTCCGGCATGCAGCAGCCGGTGCAGCCCTTGCAGGAGCGCCCGCCTATCGTGCAAGAGCGGTGGACTGATGATGATTGGGGTGAACCGGAGCCGATTTCGGCTGAACCGATGCCCCAGCGTCAGGCAGAGATGGCTTACCGTGAAGCGCCGTTGGAAGAAGAAGATAACTGGCCGACCCAATCGACGAATCCCGAGCCGGTCGATTACAACGCCGATATCAAAGAGGTTACGGAAGACATCTGGACCGACGACGAGCCCGAGCCCTACAAAGCACCGCCGGTGAACATCCCTCAGAAAAAGAAAGTGACCGAATACGAAGAAGAGCTGGACTATTAGGCGATGTATAGCCAGGGTAGTACCTGAAGAGGCGGGTTTTGCCGATATTCTGAGGGCGGTAAATTTAGAGGGTCGCGCTCAATCTGCCTTTGAAGTGCAGGTATGATTCTTGCCCAGAAACCGCCATGGAGCCGTCCTAGTGACTGAGGCCGTTGCTTAAGCCGCTAATTACATGGGCCTGCGGTTATCGCGATCGCGCTAAGGCAGCTCCTCCATCTACTGTAACCGCTATGCTTGCACCCTTTTTCCACAGGGTGTGAGTAACTGGGTTTATGCTTGTGCTGTACAATGCATTCGCAGTGGTCAAAAGTCAGGTGGGCTCGCTCTAGTGGCGCGCTGGCCAGACTCTGACCAGAGGATAACCGTGTGTCTAAGAACACAACTGCCGTACCAAGCCATGGGTGAGCTGCAAACACTATCGGTCATGGGGTTACCTCTCCATGCCGGTAATCATTACGACGATTGGCTGCTCCTACGCTATCAGCAGGGGTTAGGCACCCATGTGGTGACTCTGAATGCTGAAATGGCGATGCAAGCTGATCAAAATCCGCCCCTCAAAGCCGTCCTTCAGCAAGCCGATCTCGCAATTCCTGATGGTGCGGGGATTGTGCTTTACTTTCGCGTCAAGGGCAAACGGGTGGAGCGCTGTCCAGGAATTGAACTGGCCGAGGCGCTGCTGCAAAAACTCCAGCCCGACCAGCCGGTTTTTTTCCTGGGGGCGGCACCGGGCACGGCTGATCAGGCGGCACAAAATTGGCAAGCGAAGAAACCTGATCTCGCGATCGCCGGTATTCAAAACGGTTATTTTTCCACACAAGAGCTGCCTGCTCTGGAAAACCGCCTGCAAAAGCTACAGCCTGCCGTCATTTTGGTGGCGCTGGGCGTTCCTCGTCAAGAATTTTGGATTGCTGAGCGGCGATCGCTTTGTCCCCACGCGATCTGGATCGGGGTTGGTGGCAGCTTTGATATTTGGGCGGGCACCAAAGAGCGCGCCCCCGCCTGGTTTTGCAACAACCATTTGGAATGGCTCTATCGCCTGTATCAAGAACCCTGGCGCTGGCGGCGCATGCTGGCTCTACCGCAGTTTGCTTTCCGCGCCCTGACCTATTCGGGCTAAACCGAGCGTACACGGCCAATCACTCTGACATGACAAAAGCGAGGGAGTCATTGAGTGACTCCCCCGCTTTTGAAGTTATACCCATTCTCTGAAACTGGACTACAGCTCTGCCTTACGACTCCGCTCAAGGAACGTTGGCTGAGTGGAGTCGTAAGCTCTACGAACTGGCCAGGCCAACACGCAGTGTCTCCTACTGGAAGAAAGCCGACTTGTCTGTGTAGCTGTAACTTGTAGAACTGGTATTAGTCGATACGTGCCTCAATCACCCTAGCTGGCCGGGGCTTCTTCGCTAGCGGGGGCTTCGCCACGAGCGGCCGCTGCCTCATCGGGGTGAATGTTGAGGCGAGTCAGATTGACGCGGCCGCGATTATCGACCTCGCGAATTTTGACCACGACTTCATCGCCGACGGAGACTTCATCTTCAACTTTATTGACGCGATAGTCAGCCAGCTGTGAGATGTGAATCATGCCATCTTGGCCCGGTAGAAATTCGACAAAAGCGCCGATGGGAATAATCCGCACCACTTTGCCCAAGAAGACATCGCCAGCAGAGGGCTTAAAGACGATCGCCTCAATCATCGATTTAGCCGCTTCGCCCTTCTTGCCGTCCAAAGAAGACACGGTAATGGTGCCGTCGTCAGAGATATCCACCTTGGCACCGGTCTGCTCGGTAATTGACTTAATCTTCTTACCGCCGGGGCCAATCACCATCCCAATCATGTCGGGGTCAATCTTAAAGGTGAGCAGGCGTGGGGCAAAGGGCGACAAGACGTCGCGGGGTTTCGCGATCGCCTCCATCATCGATTTAAGGATGTGCAGACGAGCGGGCTTCGCCTGATGGATGGCCTTGGCAATGACTTCAACGGAAAGGCCCGTGATCTTCATATCCATCTGCAGGGCTGTGATCCCGGTCTCGGTACCGGCCACCTTGAAGTCCATATCGCCCAAAAAGTCTTCAATGCCCTGAATGTCGGTGAGAATGCGCACTTCGTCGCCTTCCTTGATGAGTCCCATGGCCGCGCCGCTGACCGGTTTGGTAATGGGGACTCCGGCATCCATTAGCCCCAGTGTCGAGCCACAGACTGAGCCCATGGAAGTCGAACCATCAGAGGACAGCACCTCTGAAACGACTCGAATCACATAGGGAAAATCTTCTTTTGGAGGCAGTACTGGCACCAAGGCCCGTTCGGCTAGCGCCCCGTGACCCACTTCGCGACGACCGGGCGATCGCATCGGCCGCGTTTCACCCACTGAGTAAGGAGGGAAATTGTAGTGATGGAGGTATCGCTTCTCATCATCAGGATGCAAGTCATCCATCATTTGGGCGTCGCCAGAGGTGCCTAGCGTGACCACCGACAGCACCTGCGTCAGGCCGCGTTGAAAAAGGCCCGTACCATGCACTCGTGCCGGTAACAGATTAACGCGCGAGCTGAGCTGGCGCACTTCATCTAGCTTGCGGCCATCAATCCGCACCCCTTCTTCGACAATCTGCTTCCGCATCAGCTTCTTCGTGATGCCCTTGTAGGTATTGCCCAAGGCCTTAGGATTTTGCTCCACGGCTTGACGTACGGGGTCATCTTCCGGCTTCGCAGTGATTTCTGCTGAAATTTCGGCTTTGACAGCGTCGAGCTTGTCGTCGCGCTCTGGCTTCGGCGCAAATTCGGTCAGGATGGCTTTGACCGGTTCGGTGGCCCGCTCTGCTAAAAACTGCTCTAGGGTTGGGTCAGTCTCAGGCTTGGTGGCAATGACTCGCTCAATGCCGAGCTCAGCAATCAGCTCATTCTGCGCTTTGATCAGATCTTGCACGACTTCATAGCCAAAGTCGATCGCCTCGACGACATCCTGTTCAGGAAGTTGATTGGCCCCCGCCTCGACCATGATCACGCCGTCGGGAGAACCGGCCACAATCAAATCAAGGTCGCCCTTCTCGATTTCGTCATAGGTGGGGTTGATGATGAAATCATCGCCCAATAAGCCCACCCGCACCGTCGCCATTGGGCCGTTGAAAGGAATTTTGGCGATCAAGGTAGCAACTGAAGCGCCCGTGGCTGCAAGCACGTCGGGCGGCACTTGTTCATCCATCGACATCGTGCTGGCAACGATTTGAATATCGTCCCGTAACCAACCGGGAAAGAGGGGCCGCATGGGGCGATCAATCAATCGACTGGTCAGCGTGGCTCGCTCCGGGGGGCGACCCTCACGACGCAAAAAACCGCCTGGAATGCGCCCAGCAGCATACAGTCGCTCTTCATAGTCAACCAGCAACGGTAGAAAATCAATGCCTTCTCGGCCAGTGGAGCGAGTCGCGGTCACGAGGACTGAAGTTTCGCCGGACTCAATTAACACCGACCCGCCCGCTTGGGGAGCCAACAATCCCACTTTAAGTCGAATATCCCGTCCATCAAAGGATATCGACTTGTCAATTTCTTGCATGGACTACTTTATCCTTATTTGTTCTCTCTTTTGTGTCGCACTTATCGTAGCACTGTTGCCGACAGGCAAATTCTCTCTTCTAAGACTGTTACAGCACAACTTTTATGATCACTCTGTAAAGCTAGATTAAGCTGGCTGAATGGAAAAGGTTGAAAATAATTTTGAGACGGCTAACCCCTCTCTGTACAAGAGATTTGGATATCTTGCGGGGCTCTTAAAGATGAGTTTTAAGGTCTATGACGCAAAAAGTTGAATCCGTTTTTTGTCAGTTTGATGAGGGCTTTTGTCAGCACTCGACGACACTAACCAGGCTGTGATGAAGTGGTCAATGCAACTCTGAGAGTGGGGGCAAATATACTGACTGGGTGTTGCTTTGAGGGAAGGCGGACGTTTAGCGAAATATTTAGAAATCGGCTCATCTGCTGGATGCTTGTCTACCTAGAAAACTTGGTTTTTACCATTCAGACGTCTGGATTACATCGTTGGGAGATGGTTCACTGCATGATTCGAGGTGACTGCCGATGCGGCAAAGTAAGGCTGGCCGTTGATCAATGCCTCGCGGCTGAGACGCTGTGTTGGCTGCACGGAGCTGACGCCAACACAGCGTCTCAGACCTGTGAAGTGTCAAGGGGAGTGATAAGTTGTCTTTGATAAACGCGACATCGGTCAGATCGGTCTTTAGCCAGACGGTATTTGAACTGTGACCGCATCGCGGCTCGGCTGATGACCCGATGCTACCGTGGTTGGTCTGGAGGTGGTGATAGCTCGTAAAAGCGCCAGATTGGTACATCATAATTGGATGTTAAAGAGATTGCCCATGCCTTTCATCGAGTTGCCGCCGGACGAGAGGAGCCCTGATCGATCAAGATGATTGCATGCAAAACAGCGGTTTGCCGGTTTGTCTAGTCAGTCTGCTGGGTTTGGCAGATGGCATCTAAGCGTAAGGCCATAGGTAAAGTATGAAGATTTTAGTTACCGGCGCTGCCGGGTTTGTTGGGTTTTTTGTCTGTCAACGACTGCTCAAAGATGGTCATACAGTCTGCGGCATTGATAATCTCAATGACTACTACTCGGTGCAATTAAAGCGCGATCGCCTCGCGCAGCTCATCGCTCAATCGAATTTCATCTTTCAGCAGCTAGATTTAGACAATCGTGCCGGCATGGAAGCCCTGTTTGCCCAAAATGCCTTCACCCACGTAATTCACCTGGCGGCTCAGGCCGGCGTCCGTTATTCACTGCAAAATCCCCATGCCTATGCTGATGGCAATCTGTCAGGATTTCTGAACATTTTGGAAGGCTGCCGTCATTCCGGTACGAAGCACCTGATTTTTGCGTCATCTAGTTCGGTCTATGGGGCCAACACCAAGGTGCCCTTCTCGACTGAAGACAACGTGGACTATCCCGTATCGCTCTATGCGGTCACGAAAAAAGCCAACGAGCTGATGGCACACTCCTACAGTCATCTTTACGACATTCCGGTGACGGGGCTGCGATTCTTTACGGTTTACGGACCTTGGGGTCGACCCGATATGGCGTATTTCAAATTTGTTGATGCGATCGCTCACGGTCGCCCGATTGAGGTGTATAACTACGGCAAAATGAAGCGTGACTTTACCTACATTGATGATGTGGTAGAGGGCATCGTGCGCCTGTTGGATCATGTTCCCAAAGCTGTCACTGATGAGAAAGCCGTGAATTCTAAGGCGCGCTACAAAATCTATAACATTGGCAACCATAGCCCAGTTGAGCTGCTGACCTTTATTGAAGTGATTGAGCAAGCGATGGGCCGGCCCGTTGAGAAAATCATGAAGCCGATGCAGCCGGGTGATGTCATTGCCACCTATGCCGATGTCGAAGATCTGATGCGTGATGTGGGCTTTAAACCAGAGACACCTATTGAGGTCGGCATTCAAAAGTTTGTTGACTGGTATCAGAGTTACTACGCTACATCTGCATCAGCGTGATGGCAGGGACTGAATGCTCTTTGCTGCGCTAAAGGATGTCGTTGGTCAGCTGGCCAGTTGACACAGCATGGTGATCGACGTCCCGCCAACTCGGTTTGGGACCTCGCTACCTGCGACTGCTGCGAATCCGAATCTGGTATACAGCTGGCGGGCCGGGTTGTCGGCTCGAACGCTGAGAGAAATTGCGGTGTAGCGGTGCCTCGCATCTGCCAGCAGGGCGGCTAGGAGACGGGTGCCAATGCCTTGACCGCAATACTGAGGCAGCACCGCGATCGCTAATTCTGGAATGGTGCCGTCAACGTAGCCATAGCCCCGGTCTGAACCTATCCAGCAGCGGCACCAAGCGGCTCCAACTGCCTGGGCTGGGTGTTGAGCTAACCACCCCAGGTCGTCGGCACGTCCCCATCCCTCAACGTATGGCCTCAATAATGGCTGCTGCTGAACGGCTGCCAGAGACGATTCGTGGGCGGCATGCATCAGCATTGTCCAGAGCATTGGTTTATCGGTGATGGAGAGACGGCGCAGGGTCAGACAGTCTGTCGTGTTTGTCATACTCTTCATCTAGCTCGCTGTCGTGGTTATGCCAGTTCTATAGATCACAGCTATACAGACAAGTCGGCTTTCTCTCAGTCTCTGAGTTGCTAGCGATTGCTTGAATTTAGTCCTAGGATCATCGATATCGGTTGAGCTAATGATGATCGCTCCAGCGTCCTTCATATTAGAGCTATGACGCCTCTGACATTGCCCCTCACATTCGACCTCCAGCATGTTCATCTCACCGATGAACAGTTCTATCAGCTGTGTGTCAATAATCCTGACCTGGTGCTCGAACGTGACGCTAAAGGAGCGCTCATTCTCATGTCTCCCGTTGGTGGCGAAAGTGGTAATGCTGAGCTGGAGCTAGGGACAGACCTGGCAATTTGGAACCGTCAAACAAAACTGGGCAAAGTTTTCAGCTCCTCCACCATCTTTAAACTGCCGGGAGGCGGTAGCCGATCGCCCGATGCCGCTTGGGTTGAGTTGTCTCGCTGGCAAAGCCTCACGTCAGAACAGCGCCAAAAATTTCCGCCGATTGCCCCTGACTTTGTGTTGGAACTGCGATCGCGCACCGATGACCTCGCCACTCTGCAGGCAAAAATGCAGGAATATGTTGACAGTGGCATGCGCTTGGGATAGCTGATAAATCCTCAAGATCAGCAGGTCGAAATTTACCGATTAGGGCAGGCAAAAGAAGTGATTGCCTTGCCCGCTGAGTTGTCAGGTGAGACTGTGTTACCCGGCTTTGAACTGGTGATCGAACCGTTTGCTGAGTAGCGATCGCGGCCGATGTCAGTCCTAGATGTCACCGGCGCTGGCTAAGGTGACAGTGATAAATTGCTGCCATGTTTCATTCGGTGCCCAGATTTTTACCAGGTTGGCGGCCGCGACTGATGGCGGGATGCCCTCTAGCCTCTGATGCAGATAAACAAAGGCTGACACCCGCATGTTCATGGCGCAGTGCACAAAAATCTTGTGGTTTGGCTGGCTGGCTAGCGTCGCTTGAAATTGCTCAAAATCCTCTGCAGTCGGGGCTGCCCACATGACTGGAATGGGAACGTAGGTCATGCCGCACGCTTCCACCACTGATCGCTCATCGGGCAGGGCATGGGTGGAAGTCGGCAGCGCTAGGTTCACCACGATGTCAAAACCGGCTTGGCGAATAGTCGCAAACTGGTCTGCGGTGGGCTGACCAGCGGTAGCGAGGTGATTAGAGATGGGCAGGTAGTGGTAAACGTCGTTCAGCATTGGCGGGTCTGGGGGAGTCAACACTATCGCAGTTACAACCGAGTGATAGCGTCACCGACAGAGAGGGATGTGACCGCCGAGTCAGGGGCCAGGCGAGTATTCACCGCCAGACGATAAAAATGGTTGAAACGCGATCGCGCGACCCCCTCTGGTAACGTCGCCGCTCGCTGCTTGACAAAGTGCTTTTGAAATCCCTTGGTCACGTTGCCGGTCTGAGAATCACGGGTGAGCACCACGCACCGCTGACAGGGATTGATGCCCCAAAACGTAACCTCCCCGATTTGAAAGGGGACGGGCTCACCCGAGGCAGCGAAAAGCTGATCTTCCCAAAAGGCGGAGACACCCGCAATTTCTAAATTGGTGCGAAAACGACGACGAGTTTCGGTCAGGCTCAGACCATACCAGTCGGCTATAGTTTGCAGCGTGGCGGTGCTGATCAGTGTCGGGCCAGGAGAATCAGTATCGTCAGGGAAGCCGATTTCACCATCGTACCGAAGCGTCACTGGCTGCTGAAAATAGTCGCTCAACCACTGCGCTAAACCGTCTGGATGGGGCTGCAGTGGAAACATGCTGGGTTGTGAGGGCTCGTCTTGCCACACGGTCACTTTAGTCAGGTCATCTGCAAAGCGCGATCGCACCTGATGAATGCGGGCATCCCGTTTGCCATTAATAAACTTGTCGGTGGCGTCGAAGAGAGCCAGGGCGCGATCGTGCTGCAATGCGCCACTGGGCAATACCTGCGCCGTTGGCACAGTCAAGCCATCCAGCGATTTGATGGGATACAGATCAATGCGAGCCAGATGAGCCGCCATGGCAGGTCAAAGGTGAATTGAACAATGGTGTGACCATGCTAAACCGAATCTTTACCTACATGATTTATAGTACAAATGCTTTGGTGCTGTAAGCGCCGGTGCCTGCTCATTTATCTATGGAGGTTAACGATGTCAGCGATTGCGATTGTGTATTTTTCGGCGAGTGGTCATACGCACCTGATGGCAGAGGCGATCGCCGCCGGTGTGCAACAGGCGGGACACAAGGCTGAGCTGCTGCGGATTACGGGTGACCAAATCACTGACGGGCGCTGGCAGGATGAGGCCATGATGGCGACTTTGACTGCAGCGGACGGGATCATCTTCGGGTCGCCGACATATATGGGAGGTGTTGCTGGACAGTTCAAAGCGTTTATCGATGCCGCTAGCGAAGCCTGGTTTGCTCAACTGTGGAAAGACAAAATTGCTGCCGGGTTCACCCATTCCAGTTCGCTCAGTGGCGACAAGCAAGGCACATTGATTTACCTTGCCATCAATGCCGCGCAACATTCTATGCTGTGGCTCAATGTCGGAGATATGCCGAGTCAATACCTTGGCAAAGACGATGGGGTCAATCGGCTCGGCTCTTTTATGGGCCTCATGGGGCAAAGTCCGATGGCTTTGGGTGATGCCGATGCCCAACTGGATGCTGGCGATCGCCTCACCTGTATCAACTTTGGTCAGCGGATTGCCGAAGCGGCCGAACGCTGGGGATGAGTAGGCTCGCATCTCCGATTGAGACAGTCCTTCAACCAAACATGGGTCTTTGGTGATGTTCTAGGTCTGTGGTTAAGGTTGCCAGCTTACTTTGAAGGCGCTGGCTGTCGAAGAAGCATCCATAGATCTAGCACATTACCAAAGATCTAGTGCATTACCAACGACCTGATGGGCGTTGGCATCAGACTTCGCCACCTTTAAAGTTGTGAGCGCCCACCAAGCCACCGTCCACAATCAGATCTTGACCACTGATATAGCTAGCCGCCTCGGATAGCAGAAAGGCAGCGGTAGTGGCTACCTCATCAGAGTCGCCCCAGCGCTCAAACGGCACCTGAGCCGCTGCTATATTGAACGCCTCTGGGCTCATCTCAATTTTTTGCACAATGGGTGTACTGATATAGCCGGGGCTGATGGAGTTGATGCGGATACGACGTGGTGCGAATTCAAGAGCCAGCGTGCGTGCCAGGCTGAGTAAAGCGGCTTTGGTTGCACTGTAGAGATGTGCTCCGGCAACCCCACGGTGCGCGGTCCACGACGATGTCATCAGAATTGCCCCACCGTCGTTCATCATGGGCGCTGCCTTTTGAATCGTGAAAAATAATCCCTTCAGGTTGATATTGATGAGCTTGTCGAAGTCTTCAACCGTCAAATCTGACAAGGGTTTGAAAATTCCAATACCGGCATTTGCAAACAAATTGTCCAATCTCCCAAACTGGGCTTGAGTCGCTTCCAGTGTGTTGACAACGGAATCCAAGTCGCTGGTGTCACCCTCAGCAATCATCAGTCGATTCGCAGCATCTGCATCAGTTTGGATGAGACTAGAGCGGGCCTCTTCTAACGTTGCAAGCGTCCGCCCCGTAATGACCACATTGCCGCCAGCTTGCAAGATGCGACGGGCGGTTTCCAGCCCCATACCGCTGCTGCCGCCAGTGATAACAGTGGTCTTGTTGGTGAAGTCAATCATGGTTTTGCTGTTTGTCGTGAGTGTTATCTCAAGTGAACAGTCTTATCGTATTAACTCCATAAGAATAGATAAACTAACTGGATTTCACTATATTCATGACATGACGGCATTAATAAGCCATGATGACATCACTGCAACCTGATGGTTATGGCTAATCTTTCAACCCAGCGACTCAGCACGATTGAAATTTTCTGCAAAGCAGCAGAACTCGGCAGCTTTGCTCGAACGGCAGAGGTGTTGGGTCTCAATCCTTCTGCGGTGAGTAAAGCGGTGTCGCGCTTGGAGCAGCGACTAGCGGTCAAGCTGTTTCATCGCACCACTCGGAGTCTGCGCCTGACTGAGGAAGGCAGTCTTTATTTTGAGCGCTGCCATCAGGCGCTGGGCGACATCAGTGAAGCTGAAGCTTTGATCATGCGAGGGGCTCGCCATCCTCAAGGACGGCTGCGGGTGTCACTGCCAGGAGCCTACAGTGTGCATGTCCTGGCACCGCGTCTGCCTGATTTTTTGGCACAGTACCCTGACATTCAAGTTGAGCTGTTGGTGAGCGAGCGCTTTGTCGAT
Source organism: Cyanobacteria bacterium J06626_4 (assembly GCA_038523235.1). Classification (GTDB taxonomy): domain Bacteria; phylum Cyanobacteriota; class Cyanobacteriia; order Phormidesmidales; family Phormidesmidaceae; genus Halomicronema. Next base: position 30,678 of record JBCBJQ010000040.1, on the reverse strand, counting down.
CTAGTTGAAGAAAACATTGACGTGGCGATTCGTTTTGGTGACTTGCCAGATTCTAATCTGAGGGTACAGCCACTCCAAACCTATCGCCTCGTAACGGTTGCCTCACCTCAATATCTTCAGCAGCGGGGCACCCCCCAAACCATGGCCGATCTACAAGCGCACAACTGCATTCAGCTCCTCTCGGCCCGAACGGGTCAACCCATGAAGTGGCTTTATCGCACAGACAAAGACTTTTCAGAAGCCAATGTGCAGGGCTCATCAATGGTGACGGGGGCCGATACCGCCCGAGTTCTGACTTTAGAGGGGCTGGGCATCACCCTGATTATCGAGTTTGTTGTACGGGCAGATATACAAGCTGGACGCCTGCAACCTCTCTTGCGAGACCTTGAATCACCGGTGCGTCAAGCGTTTGCACTGTACAAGCAGCGTCGGCATCTGTCACAAAAAGTGCAGCTCTTTCTGGATTTTCTGGCTTCGGGTGACTACCCTCAGAAAACGGGAGCCGCAGGGAAGAGAAAAGGGTGAGGTTCTAGAGTTTTGGCTAAGGTTGCCAGTTTATTGTGAAGGCACTAATGGCAGAAGAAGCATCCACAGACTCTAAAGCACTACACCTTATTTCGAAGAAGGCGAGTGATGTTGCAGAACCGCAGGCAGTGTGGGTGAGCGTGCGCGCGGCAGCGTGAGCGAACCCAACTCGCTGGTGAGTCCCCATTGTGGGGGCAAGCCAAATGGAGAATATCTGATTTTGGAGTGTGCCGCGCCAGAATGGAACGCCGTATTCGTCCCATTTTTTGAAGAAGTGTAAACGTTTGCACGGGTAAATGCTCTGAAAACTCGCTAAAGACGTTACACAGACTACGAATTCCTTTCCTGAGAAGACTGGAATCTGTACACTGGCAGTAATAAGCAGTCATCCATCCCTGTTTCTTATAAAAATATGTCTGTAGTCAGTCAAGTTATTTTGAACGCCGACGATGAGCTGCGCTATCCCACTGCTGGCGAGCTTCAAAGTATTGGGGCTTATTTGTCCACCGGTGAGCAGCGCATGCAAATTGCTCAGACTCTGTCTGAAAATGAAAAAAAGATTGTCGATAAAGCCAGCCAAGAGCTTTGGCGGCGGCGACCTGATTTTATCGCCCCTGGCGGTAATGCCTTTGGCCAAAAGCAGCGAGCCCTCTGCCTGCGCGATTATGGTTGGTATTTGCGCTTAATCACCTACGGCATCATTGCGGGCGATAAAGGCCCGATTGAAAGCATTGGCTTGGTGGGCGTCCGTGAAATGTACAACGCACTCGATGTGCCGGTGCCGGGCATGGTTGAAGCCATTCGCTGCCTCAAAGAAGCATCTTTGGGCCTGTTGTCTAATGAAGAGGTCACCGAGGCTGAGCCTTACTTTGATTACATCATTCAGGCGATGTCTTAATCTGCGGTGTCACCCTTGAACGTGACGCTGTGATGGTCTCCAAAAATTTGGGCATGGTTCGATTCAAGTAGTGCTAGCTTGCACTGGATGATCGAGTCATGCCCATCTTTGTTTGTTGGTATGGAGGCGGCTAGGGCACTGCGATCGCACCCCAGTAATCTGCCTGGCACCAAGCTTGGCATCGGTGAATTGGGGGTGCTCCGTTCTTGTTCTAAGGCTTCAGAAAGGTGCTGGCTAAAAGAGCGGCCTGGGTGCGATCGCGCAATTGCAGCTGGCTGAGAATGCTGGTCACGTGATTACGTACGGTGCGCTCAGAAATAAAGAGCGTTTGAGCAATTTCGCGATTGCTGAGACCACTGCTGATCAGCTTGAGCACCTCTTGCTCGCGAGGTGAAAGGGCCGCTAAGGCCGGCGGCATCAACATTTTGGGTGGGGTGATGGGGGTTAGAGTAAAGGTTTTTTCAAACAGCCCTGGCCCCATGTGAGTGTAGCCCTGGTGCACGGCTCGAATGGCCACCGCCAGATCGGCAATGGGCGTTTGTTTGAGCAGGTATCCTTTGGCCCCGTAGCGCATGGCTTGCTGCACGTAATCGTCATCATCAAAGGTGGTGAGCACCAAGATTTTGATCCCCGGAAACTCTTCGCAAATCTGGCGCGTTGCGGCAACCCCGTCGATCTCGGGCATGCGCACATCCATCAAAACGACGTCCGGCTGACGCGGCGTGTTGTAGAGACTGGCGACCTGTTCGACGGCCTGCTGACCATTCTCGGCATCACCGACCACGGTCAGATCAGGCTGGGCGGCTAGCAGATTAGCCAACCCCTGGCGAATAATGGTTTGATCATCGACCAGTAAGATGCGAATCATCGGTCTACTCAAGCCAAGTGAACGAGGGCATTGGGCAGGGGCAAAATGACGCTGATGCGGCAGCCCGCACCCGGAGCGCTCCAAATTTGGCAGGTGCCCCCCAGGGCCGTCGCCCGTTCTCGCATGCCCCGCAGGCCAAAACCAGTGGTGTTTTTGCTCGGGTCAAAGCCCTTGCCATTATCGAGTACTTGCAGATGCAGGCGATGAGCTTTGGTCACTAATCTGATCTGCACCTGTTGGGCCCGGCTGTGCTTAACCGTGTTGGTTAAGGCTTCTTGAACGATGCGAAAGAGAGCGAGGCCAACGTCTTCTGGGAGGGCGTCAGGGAGCTCCACCTGGTAATCCGGGACAATATCGGCGGGCTGGCAGATCTCTCTGATTAGGGTCGGAATGGCTTGGTTGAGGGGGACATCCTGCAAGGGGTCTGTGCGCAGGGCGGAGACTGATTTAGAGACATCTCGCAGCGCCCGGTAGGCCGACTCAGTCGCTGTCGTCAAATAGTCACGGGCGCGGTGGGCCTGGGGTGGCAAAAAGAGTAAGGCATTTTCGAGCAAGATGGTTTGAGCCGTGAGGGAATGGCCTAGCGAATCGTGAATCTCTCGGGCAATGCGGTTGCGCTCCTGCAGGGTCGCTTGGTTTTCGACCTTGGCGGCATAGGCCCGTAGCTGGTCATGAGCGATCGCCAAATCTTGCTGGCTGCGATAAACCGACAGCAGCGCATTGACCAGCAACAACACAAACACCAGCACCAGCCCAAAAAAGATGATCAGGTTGGTTTTAATGGCATTCATCTGCCAATCGGTGGGTGGGGTTCCCAGTCTTTGCACGATGAGGGGGGGCACGGGAAGGTCGCCTCGGGCAAAGACCACCATGCCGTGTAGGGTAAACACGATCACCACTACAGCTACCCGCCACCAGCCCTGCAGCATTTGGCAGCTTCGGATCACCACCACCATGCCGAGCAGCGGTAGCAACGGTGTCATGGTGGACGATCGCCCCGTGTAGAGCGTCAATATGATCAAGCTGCCTAACTCAATCACCGTGTAACTGAGCTTGGGTAACCACCGCTGCGGCAAGTGCAAGCCCATGACGGCGAGTCCTAAAATCAGGCTGATTTCCACCCAAGCCACTCGCTGATCGGGGAAGAGTGCCATTGAAGATAGGGTGGCTAAGGCCGCCATCCCCAACAGAATCCACTCCACATAAAGGAGCTGTTTGAAGGGGGCGTGCGATCGCCTGACATCTGACTTCACGAGAGAAACTCCACAATGCAACATCCGCCAGCGTCTGCCAGCTCACCACTGGGTGGCTAAGGCCCGTAACCCTTCCCTCGGTGCCCTCCTCGGGAGAGCGCTGCAAGAAAGCTGCAGCCCACAGCCATGACGGCAGCAACGGCTGTGGTCTGTCGAGCGATCGCCGGGGGCAGAGTAGGGCCGACCATCAGGCCGTCATCCAGGGAACTACTTTTCACTCTACTGGCGACTAACTGTTGACCGCTAGCGACGTATGTCCTATTCACCAGGCTGCCACTTAGGACAATTCTCCTAGTTGGAGTTGCGACATTTGCCCTACCGACTTTGGGAGATTTGCTTCAGGTGCGATCGCGGCCACGCCCCCTAGGATTGGCCTATCCCACTGGATTCGGCGCAAGTTTTTGAGGATCACACCCTGAAGCTAAGGAGTCGGCGTTCTCTGGGAGTTTGCGTTCTATCCTCATTTTGGAGAAATTAAATGAGCTTTAAAGAAGCTTTGATGCGAACTACATCTAAAGTATTGCTGATCAGCGTTGGCGTGGGGGCTCTGCTCATCGCCACCCCGCGTTTGGCCATGAGTCAATCTGCCGGAGCCAACCGTGAGGCCATTCGATCGCTGAACCTGAGCCGGTCGCAGATGCAGGAGCTGCGGGGCGTGATGCAGGGCTACCAGTCTGAACTCGAAGATATTTTGACTTCCGAGCAGCAGCAACAGCTCGCTGATCTCAAGGAAGAAATGCAGGATGAGTCTGCTACGGATGACCGCCCTGACCTCGTCACAGAGCTTGACCTCAGCTCAGATCAAGCCAGCCAATTGGACAGTCTGCAGACGGACATGACGGCAGCTGTGCAAGGAATTTTATCGGCAGAACAGTTTGAAGAGGCGCAAGATCTCGGCTTGCTGGGCTTGTAACGAGTCCTTGTCACTCACCTCAGTTTCTTGCACATGACACTCCATCACGCTCCTCTGGATGCCCGGAAACGGTTACCCAGAGGAGTTTTCTGAAAGCTCATCCAAATTCATTCTCTCCCTTGCGGGTGCATCACCCCCCTGAGGGTGCATCAACCCAGAGCGAGGCGCTGTGGCACAACGCGGCGCGATCGCCCCCGACTGGCCTCGCCTTATATCAGTTCTGCAAAGTAGCGCTACAGATCGGGGCTCCCCCGCTGTCGCTGCCCCCTTGTCGAAGGGGGCTACATACTTTTTTGATGTGTAGTCCAAATTCAGCGAATTGGGATTACACCTATCTGACCTTTAATTAACGCTGCTTTTGATCGTTGTGATATGAAAACAGAGCACTCTTTGTCGCCACCCGATCAGACTGAGGAGGCGATTGACCTGGCCGAGCCCTTGCGCCCAACTCGCCGCCGTTTGCCGACCTGGGCGATCGTGGTGGGGGTGCTCGGGCTGATCTTGATGGGACTCATTGGGTTGCGGCTATTACGGGGACCGCGTGCCACCCGCGAACAGTCATTGACGACACTAACCCAGCCGGTAGAGACCTCACCCCTCACGGTGCGGGTGGAGGGTACTGGCAGCGTGGTGGCTCAAGATACCGTTAACCTCAGTCCTAAAATCGCGGGTCGCCTAGAAAGTCTATATGGCGAGCAGGGTGACCCAGTGCAGGCCGGCGAGGTTCTCGCCCAGATGGAAGTGGGCACCCTGACCGACGAACTCAGGCAGGGTCAGGCCCAGCTAGCTCAGGCTGAAGCCGACTATGCCAAGGCGCTGGCGGGCAATCGCTCGGAAGACATTCGGCGAGCGGAGGCCGAGGTGACTGCGGCTCAATCGCAAGTGACTTTGGCCGCGACACAGCTGGTGCGCTACCGCGAGCTGGCCGCTCAGGGAGCAATTTCCCAGAGTGAGTTGGATCAGTACGTTAATGAAGCCAACAGTGCCGCAGCCAACTTTGCGCAGGCTCAAGCTCAGCTGGAAGAAGCGGCCAGCGGCTCTCGCCCAGAGGAGATTACTGCCGCGGCGGCTGCCGTGGCCGCTGCCGCCGCTCAGGTGGCAGCGATTGAAACGCAAATTGAAGAAGCGGTAATTCGCGCGCCTTTTGACGGCGTGATTACCCAAACCTACGCCACTATCGGGGCGATTGTGACTCCGACCACCTCGGCTTCCGCGACCGCGTCAGCGACCTCTAGCTCAATTTTGGCGATTTCCGCTGGGCTGGAGGTTGAGGTGGATGTTTCGGAGGCCAACATTGCCCAAGTGCAGGTGGGCCAATCGGTCGAAATTGTTGCCGATGCCTTTCCGCAGCAGGTGTTTACTGGCCGGGTTAAGCGCATTGCCCCCGAGGCCGTGATCGAAAACAATGTGACCCTATTTCAAGTGGTGGTGACGCCCCTGACGGGTCTGGATCAGCTGAAATCGGGCATGACGGTGGATGCCACCTTTATTGGCGAAACCGTGGTCGATGCCTTGATGGTGCCGACGGTGGCGATCGCCACCGAAGCGGGGCAATTGGGCATACAGATTGCGGATGACGAGGGCAATCCCACGTTTCAGCCCGTCACTGTCGGCCTTACCCAAGATGGCAAGACTCAAATTTTGAGCGGGCTAGAGGCGGATGACCAGGTGTTCATTGATTTACCGGAAGTGCAGCGTGAGCGTCCTTCTTTTCCTCCCTAAATCTCAAGCCTTAGGCGTTTGAGTAAGACTCAGAGACGCCGAGATTCCTCCCCAGCTCCCGCCAGCCGCATACCAAGGGTGCAAGGGTGAACCCCAACAGCGCGGTGTCTATGTTTTGGAGAAAGTCGATCATGATGTTTAGACGACCTGACCAAAAGAAAAACCATGTTGGGTAGGCTTCCTAGCCTGCTCTGATCGACCGGCTTGTCGCTCCTCAACCGACCGGTTAAGAACGGCCAGGATGGCCATCAAGCCTGCCCGTCACAAGCTTGAGTACAAGCATCCCGCAAATAGCCTCGTCCACCCAAGGGTGTAGAGGAGCCTTGATTTTTACCCCTCAATACGATGGCCTATAACCTCTTTGAAAATGCCACGATGGCGATCAAAACTCTGGGCGCCAACAAGCTTCGCAGTGGCTTGACCATGCTGGGTATCATTATCGGTAATGCTTCTGTCATTGCAATGGTGGCCGCTGGACAGGCCGCCCAAGGCTACGTCACTCGGCAGTTTGAATCATTGGGCACGAATGTCTTGTTTGTGACCCCAGGCGATGCCCAACGTGGCCCCACGGCGGGGGTGAGTCGGGCCGATACCCTGACCCTGGCGGATGCTGAGGCGATCGCTGCCGAAGTGCTGGCCGTTAGCGAGGTTTCTCCAGAAAAAAGCCAGCGTCTGCGGGTGACTCACGGGGCTGCCGAAACCCAGGCTAATGTGCTGGGTACGGTTCCCGAATATTTAACCGTGCGTCAGGTAACGCTGGCCCAGGGGCGGTTTCTGAGCCCCGTGGATGCTCAGAGCAATTTGCCGGTGGCGGTTTTAGGGAGTGAGACGGCTCAAACTTTATTTGGCGATCAGGACCCCATTAATCAGGGCATCCGGGTCGATAACGTCAGATTTATGGTAGTGGGGGTAATTACTCCTCGAGGCTCATCCTTTGGCCAAAACCAGGATGAGACGGTCTATATTCCGATTCAGGTGATGGTGAATCAGATTACGGGCCAGGGCGTGGGCAAAACCAGCCCAACGGTGCAAACCATTGCCGTGTCGGCCCGCGATGCTACCAGTGCCAGTGCGGCCATCTATCAAATTACGAACCTGCTGCGGCTACGCCACGGCCTGTTAACTCAGGAAAACGACTTTACCGTACAGAGTCAGCAAGATTTGCTCGACACAGCGGCCAGCATTACCGACATTTTGATTTTGGTGCTGGGATTCACGGCCGGGATTTCGCTGCTGGTGGGGGGCATCGGCATCATGAATATCATGCTGGTGTCGGTGAGTGAGCGCACTCAGGAAATTGGCCTGCGCAAAGCCATCGGCGCTAAGGGGAGCGATATCTCGGTACAGTTCACCATCGAGGCGATCATCTTGGCGGTGATTGGCGGCTTGATTGGCTCCAGCCTCGGCATTGTCAGCATTGTGATTCTGACCCTGACCACGCCTCTAAGTGCAGGCATTAGCCTGTCGGCGATCGCGATTTCGTTCACGGTGTCGGGCAGCACCGGGCTGATTTTTGGTTTGTTGCCCGCCCGCCGTGCTGCCAACCTTGACCCGATTGTGGCCTTACGGAGCTAATCCTATGCCGTTGATTAAACTGCAACACATCAGCAAAACCTACGGTGTTGGCGATCTCGAAGTGCACGCGCTGCAAGACGTCAGCCTGAGTATTGACGCCGGCGAGTATTGCGCCATTGTGGGGTCATCGGGCTCTGGCAAATCGACCGCGATGAACCTGATCGGCTGCTTAGATCGCCCTTCTCAGGGGCACTATCGCATCGATGGCATTCCGGTTGATACGCTGGAGGCTGATGCCCTCGCCGACATTCGCAATCGCAAAATTGGTTTTGTGTTTCAGCAGTTTTATCTGCTGCCCCAACTCACGGCAGTCGAAAATGTGATGCTGCCGATGGTGTATGCCAATGTGTCCTTACCGCAACGGCGATCGCGGGCCATCAAAGCCCTACAAAAAGTGGGTTTGGGCAACCGTCTAGAGAACCGCCCCAATCAACTGTCGGGCGGGCAGCAACAGCGCGTGGCGATCGCGCGGGCCATTGTGAACCGGCCCAAGCTGCTGCTGGCCGACGAGCCCACCGGGGCGCTCGACTCCCAGACCAGCCGGAGCATTTTGGAGATTTTCAAAAATCTCAACCGCGATGGCATGACGTTGGTGATGGTGACCCACGACGAGGCCGTGGCGCAGCAGTGCGATCGCGTCATCACTTTTCGAGACGGTGAAGTGCTGAGCGATCGCCCGACCGCGCCAGCCGTCACTCATGTGAGTCAGGGATAAGCTCTATTTCGCTGACTAAATGCGGGCTGGAGGGGAGGACTAGCTGTTCACTGGCTCCTCGAAGCCAGCACTTTGATAAGAACAAAGCTACTATTAATTGACAGGCGTAACAACGTTGCGCTTGCCATAGGGTTAACCTTGGCGATCTCTCACTAGATGTAGAGTTCTGTATATGTTGCTAACCCTACTGGTGGATGTTTTACCCCAATCTCAAGCTGCGTTTAACCCCCTTGACTGCTAGTCTGGTGGCAGCATGGCCTAGGTGCGTAGTCTGATCGCCGCCGTTACTGCAAGAAGGGATTCCCAGAGCATGATGGATTTTTTGGATCGCGTCGAAACCTCGCAGCGCATTGGCAAAGTGGTGAAGTCGAACTCGCACTGTGACTACGTCATTCAGGTGGATGATAGCCATGATGTGGTGACGCCGCCGCAACCTGGCGATTATGGGTTTGGTCGCTTTGTGGCGCTAGAAGATGGCGATCGCCATTGGGCGGTGGGGCTGATTTATAACTCGCAGCTGGTTAACCCGATGTTTCTCAACAACGGGCCGCGGCTGTCGAGCGAGCCCGATCCGATCTTCACCCCCGATTTGATTAGCGAAACCCGTACACTGCTGGGCGTGGTGCTGGTGGGCAGTTTAGAGAATGAGGGCGATCGCGTCTATGGTCAGCACGGCATTCCCAAAGAAGTGGTGCCTGTGAACACAGATGTCTACAGCCTGGATACTGAAACGGTGCACCGCTTTCACTGCAGCGCGGACGGTCAGCCTCAGTTTCGCTATTACAGTCACTTACTGCGCTCTGGCGGCTTCTTTGCCGCCCAGTTGACGCAGCAGGTGCTAGCCGAATTGATTGACAGCAACCTGTTTGTTGGGGCTGACCAGCGAGCCTTAACGGTGCTGTGCAAAGAACTTTCCTGGAAAAATACGATGGGTGCGATGCGTTAACAGTTTAGATCAGTCGTTAGCCATCAATAAATATTGCTAGGGTTTTGTTGTGGCAATGGCCCAACGCATTGCCAGAGATGGCTTGGGTACGTCAGGCTAGGCGATGGTATCTGTTTAGCGTGATCTTTTAGTATCCCCCGCTGTCGCCGCCCCCTTGAAAAAGGGGCTATGTCAGATTTTCCGCTGTGCAAGGGTTTCCCCCTTTTTCTACGCGCAGCCATGCCCGCAGGGCTTTAGGGGGATTGAGGGGGATCGGCAGTAGCTGGACGCTAAACACGTACAGGCGATGACACACCCGACGATCATTAAGGCTGTCGACTTACCGTACGAATTTTCAGCGTCGCAACTGCGCCGGTGACCGGCGCTAATGGGCTGCTGGTACAAGCCCACAGCTGAGCAACGGCATTTACGGATGGTTCAATGTAGCGCGGCCTGTTGTCCTTCCCTGCTCTATCGCCGCTTGAGATGGCAGCAGACGTCCCCATCTCTGAAAAGGTTTCCTATGGGTTCTTACTGTCGATACGGAAACCTGTTCTGATACCGAGTATTTTTTCTATACTGAGAGTGTGAAGGGGCATAAAATTGCTCAATGCGTTGTCAGTCCTAGTTTTTGCGCCCAATAAAAAACCGACAGGACTCCCGTGTGTCTGTCGGTCTGTGTGTGTTCCCTGTAGATGACTCGGCTAGAGTTGAGTCAATATCAGTATGTTCAACTAAGTAGTTTTATCCAAGGATCTCTGTCACCCGACAAAGTGAGAGTGATCACACTAATTGTCCAGATAAGTCAAGGTTGGTGTGACCCATTTATGCAGGGGGAGTTCTACCCCGTCAGGGAGTCGCTAGCAGACCTGCTTTTACCCTGGAAATGGACGGTAAAATAGGGCGGATTCTCAAGTTGGATACCCTGAATGGCTGCACCTTTTTCCCCGGATGAGATTGCTTCGGAGGGCATCAAACCCGACGAGTACGAAGAGATTGTCAGACGTCTGGGTCGCCACCCCAATCGGGCTGAACTGGGCATGTTTGGGGTGATGTGGTCAGAGCATTGCTGCTACAAAAACTCACGACCGCTGCTGGGTCAGTTTCCCACCACCGGCGATCGCGTGCTGGTAGGGCCGGGTGAAAATGCCGGTGTGATTGATGCCGGGGATGGTCTGCGGGTGGCCTTTAAGATTGAATCTCACAATCACCCGTCGGCGATCGAGCCGTTTCAAGGGGCAGCGACCGGGGTTGGGGGCATTCTGCGCGACATTTTCACTATGGGTGCGCGACCGATTGCGGTGTTGAATGCGCTGCGCTTTGGCGATTTGCAAGATGCGCGTACGCGGCGCATTTTTAGCGGGGTGGTGTCGGGTATTGCTCACTATGGCAACTGTTTCGGCGTGCCCAACGTGGGCGGCGAAATTTATTTTGACCCGGCCTATGCGGGCAATCCGCTGGTGAATGCGATGGCGATCGGCTTGATGGAAACGCCTGATATTGTCAAATCGGGCGCATCGGGTGTGGGCAATCCGGTGCTGTATGTAGGGTCGACTACAGGCCGCGACGGTATGGGTGGGGCCAGCTTTGCCAGTGCCGAACTCAGCGATGCTTCCCAGGACGATCGCCCGGCGGTGCAGGTAGGTGACCCCTTTCTCGAAAAATCATTAGTGGAAGCTTGTTTAGAGGCGTTCAAGACCGGCGCTGTAGTGGCGGCTCAAGATATGGGAGCAGCCGGCATCACTTGCTCTACTTCAGAAATGGCGGCTAATGGTGGCGTGGGCGTCGATGTGGATTTGGACAAGGTGCCCAGCCGGGAAACCGGCATGGTGCCCTACGAATATCTGCTGTCGGAGTCGCAAGAGCGCATGCTGTTTGTGGCGCATCAGGGGCGCGAGCAGGAACTGATTGAGATCTTTGAACGCTGGGGACTACATGCCGTGGTGGTAGGTGCAGTGATTGCTGAACCCATTGTGCGCATCCGCTTTCACGGTGAGATTGCGGCAGAGATTCCCGCTAAGGCGCTAGCCGATGACACGCCGCTGTATCACCGGCAACGGATGGCTGAGCTGCCCGACTATGTCAAGATGGCGCGGCAGTGGTCAGAGGCTGATTTGCCGTCGTGTGATCGCGCTGGGCTGCACTGGGGCGACACATCACAATCTTGGACGGCGCTGCTCAAGACCCTGTTAGATAGCCCCAGTATTGCCTCCAAGCGTTGGGTCTATCGGCAATATGATCAGCAGGTGCAGAACAATACGGTGCAGTTGCCCGGTGGCGCGGATGCGGCGGTGATCCGGCTGCGGCCTCAGACAGGTGATCAGGCCCAGGCGTTTGTGAATACGCGTAAAGGGCTGGCCGCCACAGTGGATTGCAACGGTCGCCATGTGTATCTTGATCCCTACGAAGGGGCCAAGGGGGCGATCGCCGAAGCCGCGCGTAACCTGAGCTGTGTCGGGGCTGAACCCGTTGCCGTCACGGACAACTTGAATTTTGGCAGTCCCGAAAAACCGGTGGGCTATTGGCAACTAGCGGAGGCGACGCGCGGTCTAGCGGATGGCTGTCGTGATTTTGCGACTCCCGTCACGGGGGGCAACGTTTCGCTCTATAACGAAACCCTCGATGGCGACGGCAATCCTACGCCGATTTATCCCACGCCGGTGGTCGGCATGGTGGGGCTGCTAGCGGACGTGACTCAGGCTTGTGGTCAGGGTTGGCGGCAGGCGGGCGACGCGATTTATCTGCTCGGGTTGGGGCTGACGGAGGCGGTGACAGCACCCGATTTAGTCACGCTGGGCGGGTCAGAATACTTAGCGGTGATTCACAACACAGTTGCTGGACGGCCCCCGCGTATTGAGGTGGAGCGAGAGCAGCGGGTGCAGGCGGCCTGCCGTCACGGCATTCACCAGGGATGGATTCAGTCGGCCCACGACTGTGCAGAGGGGGGCTTGGCTGTGGCCCTGGCAGAATCTTGCATCAGTGGTCAGGCGGGGGCGCAAATTGAGGGCGCGATCGCGGCTGACTCTGTGCGGTGGGATCGGCTCTTGTTTGGTGAAGGCGGTGCGCGTATCGTTGTTTCTGTTGCGCCGGAGGCGATCTCGGATTGGGAAGCTTACCTGGCCGCGAACTTGGCAGGCAACTGGCAAGCGATCGGCACCGTGGGTGAGGCAGGCAGTTCGCTCCAAGTTGTCGTTGATGAACACACAGTGATTGATGCAGATTTGTCTGACATCACGTCGGTGTGGGCAACCGCGATCGAGCGCCGCTTGGCAGATGCTGGGTAGGCGGTGGTTGGGCGGTAACGACTTGGAAGCGACGGGGGGGCAAGGGATCAAAAGATCAAAGGATGCATTCATCCTAGAAACGCTGAGTATGATTGAGATCGGCTGACTTTAAGAGATAGTTTGTGACGAACCTACTGGTGACGCAATTTGCCATGACGAATGAGGCGATCGCTGACTTCTGCCAACGGTGGCAGCTCACTGAGTTGGCTCTATTTGGTTCGGTCTTGCGAGATGATTTTCGACCGGATAGTGACGTTGATGTGCTCATTACTTTTGCGCCAGATGCCAAGCGGGGTTTGCTGAAATTGGCTCGCATGAAACACGAGCTAGAAGATACCCTAGGACGCCAGGTTGATCTCGTCGTGAAGCAGAGCATTCTCGACAGCGCCAATGGGTTCAGACGGCAGGAAATCCTCAGTTCGGCACAAGTTGTTTATGCCGCGTGATCAGGCGTCTTTAATCGATATTGTTCAAGCGGCTCGTCAGATATCCGAGTTTTCAACGGGCTTAGACTATGCCGCGCTAGCCCGTAGCGTTGAAAAACAATCTGCCATTCTTTATCAAGTCATTGTGATCGGTGAAGCTGTGAAGCGCCTCTCTCCAGTTTTTCGAGACCAGCATCCTGAAATTCCTTGGCGAGAGATTGCCGGTATGAGGGATGTCGTAGCCCATCAATACGATCAAGTTGATCTGAATGATCTTTGGGCCGTTGTTGAGGCCGACATCCCTGAATTGTTAACTATGATTCAACCACTTCTGGCTAGCCCTGAATTCCTTGATAACGAATGAGTCGCTGAGTACTGTCTCATCTGTGGGCAAATCGCACCCAACCGCTGCGAAAACAGCCGGTCTACCCAGAGCTAAGGTTCTTCCATAAAACAATTTGTCAGCTTGCTGAAAACAAAGACATTATTCTTCAACACTCAAGCGGCGGGTGTCGATGAAGATGCCATCATCACTGATTAAAACGGCAGAAACCCAGCGCTGATCGGGCTTGTCGGAGGCGGTGCCAATTTTGAACAGGCCACCTGCCGATAGGGCTTCGAGATTGAGGGGACGGGGCGTTAAAAAGTCTTCAGCGGTGACGCCTTCGTTGACGGCGACCCCCAGCAGCAGGCGATCGCCCAGCGGCTCTGCCACAATAGCGTCAAAGCTAAACGTCTCACCTGGTGCGACCGTTTCGGCCAGTCTGACATCGACTGTGGGGGGCATAGTGCCTGACATCAGTTGGGTTTGCTCCGACAAAATAGTTTGGGCCACGATTTGCCCGCCCGCATAGTTTTGGCGTGATTCCACCGTTGAGGTCAGGGCCAAGTCACGCCCGTCGATTGATTGCGTACCCGTGATGGTGGTGAGCGTTTCTGCCACCAAGACATCCCCGTTCATTTCCCAAGACAGCAGCTCGACATCGTAGGTCAGGGCCGAATACTGTGCCCAAAATTCACTAAGGGTCGTTTGATATCGGTCACGCGTAAAGTCATCTGGCCCGATGAAGTCACTGCCATAAAGGGCCATGAGCTGATCAATATTTTGGGCATTGGCCGCTGCCTCAATGGCCGCGATCGCGCTCGTGAGTTCGGCGGGGGCGGTCTCAGCGGGGGCGGCGGGGGCGGACCCCGATAGGCTCAAACTGCTGAATAAAGCACCCGCGCAAGCGACAGAAACGACCGATTTTTTGAACCCAATCATCATCAGTACTCAACGTCTCGTTTTCGCTTCTTACCTTAGCGCGGAATGGCAAGGCCAATGGTCACCATTAGACAGTCAGGGCCGTAGGCATCACAATCCTCTCGGGAAGCAGGCTGGCAAGCTGTGGCGTGAGCCCTGCTGCTCAGTCGGGGCCATCAGTGAACACGGTACAATAAGCACCTAGCGAATTTACGAAGCGATGACGCAGCAACTCAAGCAAGAACTGGCGTCCATGATCGGCCCCGCCGAGTGGCAAACGCTATTGCCCCATGCAGCACGCGACAGCATTGTGTTGGTCAACCCCGGTTTGGACCTGGCCGATGTGGGTGTCGCCGTCGCCACTGACAACGTCAGTTCTGTGCAGCGGTGGATTAGTGAAGCGTTGATTACTAAACCCACTGTGGAGCAATTGGAATATTGGGAGCGCGATCGCAGTCGGCAGTTTCAAGCTTTAATTGTGCAGCCCTATGTGCTGATTCAAGGCACTGAGAGCGATGATGCCGTCTAACCGCAGCAAAGCTCGCATTTCCTTTCGTTTTGATCGGCACACGGCCCGATAAGCTGAGATAAATCTCGTTACGAGCGCACTATCCCTATGGGTCATCGCGTGTCTTCGCAGGCCAAACCAGTTCGGCGACTGAGTTTCTTTCGCACGCCACGGCCTTGGCTGGCCGCCTTCTGGAAGTTTTCTCGCCCTCATACGATTATTGGCACCAGCCTCAGTGTGATTGGGGTGTTTGTCATCGCTTGGACGGTGCTGCCAGCGGGGGCATCAATGCCGATTCTGCAGCTATTTTCATTGCTGCTGCCGTTGATTGCCTGCCTGGCGGGTAACGTCTATATCGTTGGGCTGAATCAGATCGAAGACGTCGAGATCGATCGCATCAACAAGCCGAACTTGCCCATCGCCTCGGGTGAGTTTTCGCGTCAAGATGGCTGGGGCATTGTGCTGTTAGCCGGGGCGCTGAGCGTCTTTCTAGCGGTATTGGGGGGCTGGTGGTTGCTGGCGACGGTGCTGCTGAGCTTGATGATTGGTACCGCCTATTCCATGCCGCCGATTCGCCTCAAGCGGTTTCCTTTCTGGGCTTCGACCTGCATTTTGACGGTGCGAGGTGCCGTGGTAAACCTGGGACTGTTTTTACATTACCGGGGCCAGTTAGGATTGCCGCTGGGCATTCCCGGCAAGATGTGGGCGCTGGCCGCCTTTGTGGTGGTGTTCAGTATCGTGATTGCGATCTTTAAAGATATTCCTGATCTAGAGGGCGATCGCCGCTACAACATCACCACGTTTACCGTGCGGTTAGGGCAGACCCGCGTGTATGAGATTGCGCGGTTGATTTTGAGCCTGTGCTATCTCGGCATGATCGCCGCTACGCCTTGGCTAGACGGGGTTAACTGGCTGTTTGTGCTGATTACCCACGGGGCGCTGTTGGGCCTGTTTTGGTGGCGTAGCTATCGCGTGGCCATGCCTAATCAAGCAGTGACGGCCACGACGTCCATGTCTTTCCCGGACTTTTATCAGTTCATCTGGAAGCTCTTTTTTCTGGAATACATTTTGTATCCGATCGCCTGTCTGTTGGGTTGAAGCGGAAACGCTGTCCTCGTTGCTATGGCAGAGGGTAGAAAGGTGCCGGGTTCAAGGTGTAGGGAAGGGCATGGCTGCTAGCGATCCGGCGATTATGAAAGTATTCAAACCTGACTGCGGCTCGCTATATATCAGGTATCGGCGATGAGTCTCTTGCCGATACTCACAACATCATCCGTCGCATAACCTAGACCCCGATAAAAATCCAGCACTTGCTGATTGGAACTGCGAATAACAATATTGAGTTTGGGGCAACCCATGGCGGTTAAGAGACGTTCAACTTCGGTCATCAGGGCTTGGCCATACCCTCGCTGCTGAAACGCCGGTGCCACAGCCAGATAAAACACGGAACCTCGGTGGCCGTCGTAGCCTGCCATGGCTGAGGCGATGATCTGTCCGTTGAGCTCTCCGACTAACAATAAGTCAGGCTGGATGGATATTTTTCTCGTGATGTCTTGATCCGGGTCATTCCAGGGACGAGTCAGTTCGCAAGCTTGCCACAGATCGATGAGCGATTGTCGATCTTTTTCCCGGAATTTTCTGATTTCCATCAATATTTTTGCCTGGTCAGATATCTACCGTCTGACACGTTCGCTGCTGGGCGATCGCCGCCTAGTTGCGGCCTCCTGATTTACAGCAGGCCGCGATGGCGAATGAAGACGAGAATTGTCGCCCAAGCGCCGAGGGCCACTTTAAGCGCAACCAGCATATTCAGCAGCGGAATCCAGCCGCCGCTGACCAGCGTGCCCAACTCACCGGTCGGCAATTCCAGACCGACTAATGACAGCACCGCGATCACGATGAAAATCAACACCGAGACTTTTTCGAGCGTAGCGGCACGCCAGCGTTTATAGATCGCTTCCATCCACTGCGAAGAAGAGGTGATGGCCACCAGTCCGATCGCGGTGCCCCCGGCCACCCCGGCGGCAAACCCCCCACCGGGACTCAAATGGCCGCGAATGGCGAGTTCGATGCTGACCAAGGCGGCGATCGTGGCGCCGAGTCGGGCTAGCACAATTGAGGGGGCGTCGTCGAACTGATAAATCGTGCAAGACGGCTGCTCATCGGCCAGCAAAAACCGTACTCCCATAATGGCGATCGTGAAGACGACCACTTCAAAAATCGTGTCGTACAGCCGGTTGCGAAAGATGATGCCTGACACGGCATTGGCGACGCCGCTGTCTTCCACCACCAGCTCAACCATCGGCAGTTCGGCCGTATCTATTGCCGGGTTGGGGAACACCAGCATTTGTATGTACAGCGCGATCGCGGCCGCGACATAAACCCATCTCATGGCTGACTCTCCCAAATATTGTGCCTAGCGTCTGACGAGGCGCTAAGATTGGCGGTGGTCATCTGTCGTGAGCGATATAAACTGACGCTAGCCAGAGTGGGCGGTACACCGTTTTGCACAATCTCCAAGAGTCTTGGGAGTCGGACGCTGAGGTGATAGGGCGCACTCGCTGCCGGCTGCGCGGTCGCTGGGGTGAGGGCCTCGGTCACCGCTGTGCAGGTGGCATGAATTTCTTTGTTTTCTAGGGCAAACTGGAGCGCCTGGGGGCTGGCATAGGGCACGATTTCGAGGCGGAGATAATGGCGACTCAAGGCTTGGCGGAGTGCTTTTGATAGGGGCTGTGCGAGGGGGGGCTCCTGCGAGGCGGGCTCGTCGGGGTCACAGGGCGCAGCAGCCAGCAGACCTAACCGTAGGCTCATCGACGACCGCACCGCAATGGCATATAGGGTGATCGACAGCATCGTGCCCACCAAAGCTTCCGTCAAGGCCACATCGGCAGCACCAAACAGGGCATACACGAGCGCCGCCACGGCCCCCACGATGCCACGAATTACCAGGGCATGGTAAGGGTTTTTCTGGGCGACCAACATGGCTGCCGTTAAGGGCAGCAGCACCGCGATCACGACAATATAAAAGTCTTCAGACATCATCCCCCCCGGTGCTTGAGCAGTAGGCCAGCACGTATCCCAATACCGTATTCCAAATGGCGAGAGAAATCAGGGCCAGCACCAGCAGCGGCCACTCACTGGGAATTTTGAGCAGCAACCCGACCACGATACTCATGGAGCCCAGCGTATCCGACACCGAGAGGCTGTGCAGCTTGAACAGAACTGAGCGTTCTCCTAAGAGCGGCAAGGTGCCCCAAAACCAGAAGACAATGCCCGACACAATCAGGCCATAGCTGAGAACATCAATCATAGTTCGTTCATTCGTCTGAGGACGTGGGCTAACAGCATGAGTGAAGCATTGCCAACGCTTAAAATGAGCACCCCAACGAGGCCGATCATCCAGTCGTCGCGCAACACTGAAACGACCAAAATCATGATGGAAGTTTTGGTGGCAATGCTGGCAAAAGCTAGCATGGTTTGCCAAATATCTTCATCTTGCCAAGCTTCATAGATCGGAATGAGTAAAGCCAATGTCATGGCGATTAAGATTCCATTCATAGGGTCAGTGAAGCCTGCTTGCTAAAGGACAAACGCATCTAAAAATCTCATTAATATAAATGCCAACCAAAATGAAGTTAGTGATGTTTAGCTGTTGATTCTCTTGATTTCTGACGGTTTACCCTGCTTGGCTCGCCGCCGTCGCCTCACCCGATGAACTTCGTACAACCCGTTTTCGTGATATTTCAGCACAATAGTTTTGGGGGTAAATGTAATCAGAAAGATATCTAAAAAAATTAAACCCGGCGTGCGATTGGGTTTGACGTGCTCCATCACAATATCTTCTTTAGCGTGGGGGCGAAGCATGATCTCTACGGCTTCGAAATACGCTTGAGGAATGGCCACTAAAATTTCCCACAGCACGTGTAGCCAATCTTTTAAGGCTGCCGTCAATGTCCGATTTCTGGGTAGCACGAGGGCGACGCAGACGCCAATGATGATATTGGCTGGGCTAAAATCAGCGGTCAGCAAAAACCAAATGACCAACCGTAAAACTAAATCGAGATAGCCAATCATGCTGCCACCATGCCTAACAACAACAGCAGCATGAGGCTCATGCCGCCAATTAAATGTTCAAATCGCTCGATGCCGGCGGGGAGTTTGGGCAGCCCTCGACGCAACCAGAGGCCGTAGATCGTCCAACCCGTGGCTAGGGTTGCCAAAGCCATCAACACCTTGCTGAGACTATAGGTTTCGAGATGCTGACCACTGGCCAAGATCAGCCCACCCAATAGCAGTCCGATCGCGCACCCAAAACCGACTTGAGCGCTCTGTTTTTCTGACTTGTCCGGTAGCTGAAAGGGAAGAAAAATAAACTTGGCAAAGGCGATCGCCGTGCCCAGAGCGGCCAGATTCATGACCCAGGTCGTGGTCGGGGGCAGGTCTTGTACGGTTAACGCTTTGGCCTCAAACCCCGATAGCAGCGGCATGCCCGAAATCGAGAGGGCCGCGATCACCATGGCCAACCACTGCCAGCGCATCATCGGCGTTCGCTGCAGCATCTGAAATTTGCGACTGGGGAGGTTGCCCGCGAGCAAAAAGAGCACTGCCTTGGCTAAACCGTGGGTGAGGGCGTAAAAGCCTGCCACCGCTGGATTCGCCAAGACAAACCCCATCTGAGAAATCGTGCTAGAGGCCAGCATGCGCTTGGTATCTTTCTCAAAAATGGCGTAAGTCACCCCCAAAAAGGCCGTGCCCATACTAAACAGCTGCACCGCTGGCGCCACGTTGTCGGTCATGAGCGCTAGGCGCACGAGGGGAAAGACGCCGGTTTTGACAACGGCCCCTGACAGCATCGCCGAGACGGGGGTGTCGGCCTCGGCATGGGTCAGGGGTAACCACAGACCGGAGACGAAGATGCCGCCCTTAGTAAACAGGCCAATCATCAGCAGCGCGATCGCCGCCGGGGGGGCGTTTTGGACTGCCGTAAAGGCAAACACCCCTGTGGTCTGATACACCAGAGCCGCCCCCATGAGATAAAACAGCATGGCGGTGTTGCTGACAAACAGGTAGCGCAACCCTACCCAAATGGCGCGATCGCTACGGGGGTACGCCATCAGCAAAAACGCGGCGATGCCGATGACTTCTAATGCCACGTAGAGACTAATCAGGTCAGCGCAGATAAAGACGGCGTTAACGCTGCCGTGCAAAATTACCGTTTGCGTATAGAAAAACTTTGATTTGTTTTTCTGCCAGCAGTAAAGCACCACCGCGGCGGTAACCAGTGCGTTGGTTACAACAAAATAACCGCTGAGCCCATCCACCACCAGCGTGACGCCAAAATTGTCGATCAGTTCGATTGTCAGGGGCGTGGGAGCAACGATGTGCCAGAGACCGTAGGCCATTGACACCAAGGCCATGCCCAAGGCAAAAAAACGATTAGACCGGGGCAGCAAATAGCTGCTGAAGCCGATGAAGAGGGGCAGGGCAATCCAAATAATGGTGGGTGTGTTCATGGTGTGTTGCTCTGCTCGATCTCGCTGGTCTCTAGCGTGGGGTTATCGCGTGACAGCTTCATGACGCCCACCAGCATCAAAGCTTGAATCGAAAAGCCGATGACGATCGCCGTTAAAATTACTGCCTGGGGCACCGGATCTGCGTAGGCTCCTGCCTGAGTGCCGGTCACAATCGGCACCAAGAACCCGCCCCGCGCCGCCACTAGCACATAAAACGCAATCACCCCAGTACTCATCACATCCATCGAGAGGATTTTCATGATCAGGTTGCGCTTCCAGATGATGCCGACAAAGCCAATGAGAACAGTGGCAAAGACCCAAGCCGCCAAAATTGCCTGGGCCGTCATCGGCAAGGTTAACGGAGGAGGGGTCGTCATGAATAGTCGGCGATCGGTGAATAGGGGGATGGAAGCTAGAGAGCAAAGCTCAAACATAAGGCGCCACAATTCATAGACTAAATACTATCATGAACTTGTTTTCCATTAACTGAAGTCTAGTGAATTTTATTTGGCGGGAGGGCAATTCGGTATCCCCTTTCCCAATCCTGCCATCCCTGGTTTGATAGAACTGTCCTGTCTGAGAGCTTGAAACCGATGCCCCTGATTAAGGTTCAAACTTCGCTGCCGACCCCGGATAAAGCGGATGTTGAGGCGATGTTAAAGGCGCTATCCAGCAGCCTGGCAACGCACTTGGGTAAGCCCGAATCCTACGTGATGACCGCGTTTGAAGGGGACGTGCCGATGACCTTTGGCGGCTCGACTGATCCCGTTTGCTACATCGAAATTAAAAGCGTCGGCACCATGGGCGCTAAAACCAAAACCATGAGCCAAGACTTTTGTGCTCAGATAGAAGGAGCGCTGGGCGTGCCCCAAAACCGCACCTATATCGAGTTCGCCGATGCTGCTGGCGCCATGTGGGGCTGGAGCGGTAAGACCTTTGGTTAAAACGGCACGTCGCTGCCGGGAGACGAAGAGGGCTTGGGCTTATCCCCTTTAGAGGACTGACCGTTCTGCTCGCGCGCGGCCTCCTCATTTTCGTCATCATCTAGGTTGACGATTTGGCCGTTAAAAAACTCGGCAAAACTTTTGACCGCTCGATCTAAATCGGTGCTGGGCTGCCAATCTGCTGCTGGTGTGGCAGTGGGCGATGCGGCGGGCGGTGGGCTCGCTGCTGAACTAGTGGCAGGCCGATACGGTGTGGCTGGGGGCTGGTATGGGGTCGGTGTGGCTGCGGCCCCGCCACCCAGGGATAGCGGGGCCGGTGAGGGGCCAGATCCGGCCCCCGACGATGGACTGTCTGGCGGGGCGTCGGCGACCTCTAAGGTGACTTTGACCGGTTGGCTAAATAATTGCTCAAAGGCTGCTTCAATATTGGCCACGCGGCCCTGCGCCATTTTGAATAGCGGCTTAGATTTGATGCCAATGCGGGCCACGCGTCCGTCGTAGTGGATCAGGTGGCCCTGCTGCTGCAGTAATGCTCGGGTGCCCATAGGCTGCAGATTGGCGATGACCTGGGCCCAAGTGGCGACCAGTTCGGCGGGCGTGGTCGCTGTGTTGTCCGTTGTTGATACATCACCGGTGGGTTCGGCGATCGCGGGCGGTTCCGCAGCCGGTTCACTCGGTGGCTGGGACTTGGGAGGTTGAGTCTCGGCCGCAGTGGGTGTTGGCTGGGGCGATGCGGTGGGCACGGTCGGCGGCGGTGTTGAGGTGGGAATTGCCGGTGCCACTGGTGGTGGGGCTGGGGGCGAAATTGGGGTGGGCACCGGTGCTGCCGATCGCGCTGGAATCGGTGGGGCAGAGATCGCCCCCACCCCGGCTGAGACCTGCGCCGATGGCAGCAAATTCATTAAGGTCACCTCTAGCCACAGTCGCGGCTGAGTGGTGTTGCGCAGCTGAGTTTCGGCTTCGCGCAGAGTCTTTTGGCCGGTCAGCAGCAGCGGCAGTGCCACGGACTGGGCAAAAGTTTTCATGGCTTCCCAGGTGGGCGGTGTTACGGGGACGAGATCGGCGCGATTGCCCGCCGTTTTGGCAATAATCAGGTCGCGATAAAAGCCCGCCAGATTTTGCAGCACAATCATTGGCTCGCGGCCCCGATCCATCAGGCGGCGCACCGTATCGAGCGTGGTGATGCTGTCATCAGCGGCGATCGCCTGCACTAGCGCCAGCAAATCGCGCTCGGGCACTGCCCCCACCAAGTCCCATACTTTTTCAGCCGTGATGGGTGGGGCAAGCAGACTGAGCTGATCCAGCAGACTTTCGGCATCGCGCAGCCCGCCTTGGGCCACCTGCGCCACCAGCCGGAGGGCATCATCGGTAATGTCGATCGCCTCCTGCTGGGCGATCGTGGTCAAGTGGCTGACCATCGCTTCGAGGGGAATGCGGCGAAAATCAAACCGCTGACAGCGAGAGATGATCGTCGGCAATACGCGCTGCGGATCGGTGGTAGCGAGGACGAAAATTACCCGATCCGGCGGTTCTTCCAACGTTTTTAGTAGGGCATTGAACGCGGCAGTGCTCAGCATGTGGCACTCATCCACCACATAGACTTTGTAGCGACACTGCACCGGCGCAAACTGGGCGCGCTCAATCAGTTCGCGAATGTTATCGACGCCGGTGTTGCTAGCGGCGTCGATTTCCACAATGTCGAGAATGGAGCCATTGTTGACGCCCAGGCAGACCTCGCACTGGCCACAGGGCTGCGGGTTTGGCGTGTCGTAGGTCAAACAGTTCAGCGATTTCGCTAAAATTCGGGCGCTTGAGGTTTTGCCCGTGCCGCGCGGGCCACAGAATAGATAGGCTGGGGCAATCCGCTGCTGTTCTAAGGCATGGCTCAACGTTTGGGCGATCGCATCCTGCCCCACCAGTTGCGTGAAGGTTTGCGGTCGATATTTGTGGTGCAGCGGCTCATATCCCATAGCTCTAAGATACCGGGGGGATGGGCAAGACGGGTTAATCCTCATTCTCACTGATCGGACTCCCAATGCAAGCTGAGAAATGCGGGGGAGTAGCAGGGCGAAGGGACAGGGGAGCAGAGGGGCGAGATGTGTCGTCTGATGCCAGAGAATCGGGATAAAGACGCAGGGCTGGCATCAGTTATACCAATTCTCTGAAACTGGACTACAGATCTTCCTTTCGGCTCCGCTCAAGGAACGTCGGCTGAGCGAAGTCGAAGCCGACTTGTATGTGTAGCTGTAATTTGTCGAACTGGTATTAGTGACTTAATGGATATACTGCAACGGTTTCAGCCCCTAACCGGCGTTGGTAGTGCGGGCGCGAGAAGGCGGGTTTTACAAGGGTTTGGTAACTCACTGGTGACAGGCGCTATAGCGGCTGAGACGGTTCCTGTTCGGCGAGAAAGGCTTGCCAGTCTGTCGTCGCTGCGGGATCAGACGTCACCCCGCGCTGCAGCAGAATGACACCATTGTCGGCGCGAATTAGCCCGTACTCGCCGCTGTCGATCCAACTGTTGACGGCGGGCATAAACGTATCAAACCGATCGCGATCGCGACCAAAGGCCACTTGATAACGCCGCAGTCGCCAAAAGTCAGCGACGACGTAATCTACCGTTTGGGCCGCTCCCTGATCATCTTGATATACCGTCATCGGCATCCGCAGCACGGCCCGTCGCCCCGACACGTGAGGCACGAGGTAGGTCGTCGCGGTGACGCTCGCCTCGGGAGGAATCGTCGTCAGCAGCGAGTTCATCTCGCGGGCACGCTGCCACTGTAGCGGCAACGGCACGTACACCCAGGGCTGAAATGAATCGGGCACGACAAAGGCAAAAGCCCGACTGGGGTTCGTCAGCGGTACCAGCACGAGGGAAACGATGAGGCAGCCGGTCCAAAAGCGGCGAAAATTACGCGAGGGCGATCGCGGCGTTAGCGCATTCAACGGCTGGGTAAAATGCCGCCACCCCTGACCCGCCCACCAAATAATCGCTCCGTAAAACATCCCTGGTACCACGTTGAGGGCATAGCGCAGGCTGGTATTTAACCCTGAGGAGCCATCCGTCAGCGTCAGTTTAAGCAGTGTGGGACCCGCCATAATCCACGCTGCTGGCGACAGCGCGGGAATCAGCGCCAGGGGTAACCAGTGACCAGCCAAATAGGCCAGAGTGTCACCCGGTGGCGATACCAGCTCCCGTAGCAGCAGGCCTGGCTGGCTAACCATGGCCCACAGCACCTGCAGGGTTGAAGCCTCGGTATCGTCTATATATTGGCCAAACTCCTCAATCATGAAGCGCTTGGAAATGTCGTCGGAAAAGATTGGCATGAAAACGTTTGTCACCAGCACAAAATAGCCCACGCTTAACCCGCAGACTGCCGCCCCTACCCACGGATGACGACGACTCGCCAGCAGATAGGCCCCGACGCCAAATAGCACAATCGAACTGTCTTCGCGCACGGCTAAAATCGCTAAGCACAGTAGGCCAAACACCCACCAGCGGCGATATTCCATCGCGAGCAGCAGCCCAAAGATCAAGAGGGGAATCTGGCCTAAATCGTGAAAGTTGGCCAGATAGGGGTTGAGGACGGCGATCGCCCCGTAAAAGCTGACCATGATGGCCAACGACAGCCGCTGTTCTAAATGCTGACGGGCAATGAGATAGAGCAGCAGTCCCGCGATGGCGGCAAACGCTGCCTGCAGTACTGAGAGTGTGACCGGCGAGGGGAACAGCGCATAAATCGGCCACCAGATCAGCAGCGCCGGGGTGAAATGCTGCCCGAGTCGGCGATAGTCTACCCGTGGCAGCTCCCCGGTATGAATCACATCGGTGGAAAGCTGCGATGACAGCGTGCTTTGAAAGAAGTTGCCGTGAGCGTTGTTCCAAAAGACCTGGTTAAAAATGCCCTGGTCGTAGGAGGCGTAATAGGTGAAATAGCGATGCAGCAGCAGCCCCGCGAGCAGGATGAAAAAGGCTCCCGCGATCGCCACTACCCGCTTCAGGTTGGGTTCCTTACGCCAATTCAGGATCATTGCCTGTCGTCCTTACCCCTCAGCCGTAAAATACTCTGCTCCGTAGAATACCGTCTCCCTGTTTCTCCAGGGGGTTTTTGTTGAGTTCAGGATGACGATGCCTCTAGGCCATCGTGTCTAGCTACCGGGTCTACCCCAACTGAAAAGTGCTGGGTTGGTAATGAGCGCTTTAATGGAGAGAGCGACTGATATTTAGGCTCCTGATGACCCCCAAAGACCAACTTATTCAAGAACTTGACGGCGTATCTGACTCGTTGACCGCCCAAGTCTTGGACTTTTTGAGATTTCTTAAAGCAAAACCGAGCTCCGATGTGGCGGCGTCATCTCCATCGGTAGCAACACCGGTGCCAAAGAAGTCGGCTAAGACTGCGGATACCGCCAAATCGGCAAGTGGTTTACCCATCATTAAGGCGATTTATACCGATGGGGCCTGCTCGGGTAATCCGGGGCCGGGGGGCTGGGGCACAGTGCTATATCTGGCCGATGGTTTGCAGCACGAGCTGGGCGGGGCCGATCGCGCCACCACCAATAACCGCATGGAAATGCAGGCCGCGATCGCTGGTCTGCAACTCTTTGTGGCGTCGGGGCAAACGACGCCCGTCGAGCTGTATACCGACAGCGAATATGTCAAAAAAGGCATTACCCAGTGGATCGCCGGGTGGAAGCGACGCGGCTGGCAAACGGCGGCTAAAAAGCCCGTCCTCAACAAAGATTTGTGGCAGCAGCTGGACGAAGTGAACCAGGCAGTGGCGCAGCAAACCGGAGCCCCCGTGCAGTGGATTTATGTGCGCGGCCATGCCGGTAATGAAGGCAACGAACGCTGCGATACGATCGCCCGCGCGTTTTCCTTAAATCGAGATGTCAATCTAACCCAGCATCCCGCCGCGATCGCCTGGGCAAAATCTGACGCGTCGAATGTTTAGCTGTGCCACTAGTGCTGTAGTCAGTCCCCACAGGTAGCATTGAGCACTATCCGCAACTTAACGAGGGATTGTTCACAACTTACCGCTAAAGATGATTTACCCACTGCTGAAAAAAAATCGTGATCACGGCACTTTAGGCTAATAAGTAAATTTAAAGATAGAGATAAGTCACTGGTTCCTCAAGAAATGACTGATACTTGACCCGTGGCCCCTTGCAATCAAAGACCTAGAATGAATTACAGACCTGTCTAAGGAATCCTATGGCTGATTCAGGTGTGAGCGAGATACTGGATACGACTGAGAACTTACCTCGAGAAGCGCGCGTCAATCAATTGAGAAATATGATTGATACTTTGAAGATTGCTGATGCGATCGCGAAAGAAGGGTATCTGATTACGAGTTCAGAACTGGCCGATTTGATGGATGTTAACGCCAGTGCTGTGACCAGCCGAGGTGAATATTGGGCGTGGCGTAATTGGTCAGTGTCGCGGGTGCGACGCGAAGGGAATCAAATTCTTTGGCAGCTAGAGCGCATCGACTAGCTGGTTACGCTCGCAGGTTTTAATGGTGACGGCCAGCATCACGATTAAGATTTTGAATACTCTCTGCTGAAGTATTATCCCCTTACGGAAAATCGTTTCTGTAAGGGGATAGTTGTGTGAGTCCTCAAGCATTGACCGGCTTTTTTTAGCCCCGTTGTGAGGTGCAATACCAATTCTATAAATCATCCGGCCGCCAGCTTTGTCCCGCCGGGAGGGACTGCGTGAATCACTGTGCTTAGCCAATGTTGCTTGAGTGCCGTCGTGATGGGGATGGACGCGATCTTTTTCTAGAAAATGGCTCTGCCAACCAAGCCTTTCTTGACCTTTAGCACCGTCTGTCTGGAGGTCTGAGACGCTAAAACACATCCTTGAGCTGGTTGATGTCAACCGATTTGATAGAACCAAAAGGGAAGAGCCCTGGCCCTTCCCTCCCCGTTTTTAAGTAGCATGAACAGTCAAAACTACTGCAGGCCGTGGTGGACAACGACGCCTAGAAGCTCCTCATAGGAGACTAAACCGTCTTGATCGCGATCGATTTTTTTGAGTTCGGCAGTCAGCTCAGCCCGGTCTAGCGGAATGACTAACTTATCAATAATTTCAAACACTTCTTTGGTAGATAGCAGGCCATTGTCATTTGCGTCAAATTCGGCAAACTTTTTGAGCAAGACGTAATGGGGCACCGAAACGGCTAAAAACTCCTCAAACTCAATAACCCCGTCTTTGTCAGAGTCAATTGACTGAAACCTCGACATTAAACGCTTGATTTCTTTGGCTAGAGCAAAGGCTAGAAATTCTTCTAACTCAATTTTGCAATCTTTGTTGAGGTCAATGCTAGCAAAGTCTGCTTTGGCGGCCTCTAGACGATGCTGGGGTAAGTGTCGAGCAGCTTTTGGCACACAGTTATTGAGATAGTCTTGGCTCATGCCGATTAGTCTCTCCTAGAGAAAATTGCTGGCTGGCTAGGAGTTTATCACTGGATTTCACTTCTGATGGTCTCAGGTTTGTCAGGTCTGAAGCCGCTGGGTCTGATTGAGAATTTGCAAGAGCGTGTCAGCGTCATGATCTCCATAGCAGTGATCGCTTAGTCCGACGTCATGCTACCGGTGTGAACGATCGCGGCGGCAGGTAAAGCCCGAGCCGCCAGATAGGGATTTTGATGATGCACGTCGTGGTTGAGGGTGGCGTTAGTGACGGTTGCCCCAAAGATGAGGGTGCTCAGCTGAACGGCCCATAACGGCCACGGCAGGCTAAAGGTGCCGTACTCCCCGCGTTGATGATGCACCAACCGAAAGAAGGCGAGATCACCTAACCCATAGACCAGTCGCAGCGACAGCCAAAACCAGATAAATACCGAGCCGCCGAGGACGGCGAGGGTAACTAAGACTGTCAGTTTGATAGCGAGGTCAAAGACTAACTGTGGGGTCAGCCCGTGACGGTTAATCCACCGTAGGGCACTTTGTTCCGGTGAGGTAAAAGCGTTAAAAATTGCTTGTCCCCAGTTGCCTTGAATATGATACAAATCCGGGTCACTCCCATGGGCCGGTGCCGCATGGTGGGCAAAGTGCTGTGTGCGAATTTCACCATAGCTGAGAGAAAGCACCGACAACGGCACTGGGCTGACCCCCATCAGGCAAATAAACCGGTTGAGCTGCTGTTCGTCATAGATATGCAGCAATTCGTGGACGTTGATCATCCAGCGGGGCAGCACCAGCAGCACCATGAGGGGTAGCGCGACGGGGGGAATGATGTGGGCGATCGCGAGCGCATAGCCCCCCACTAAGACTGCCGTTCCCACTATGCAGCGGCGGCTGTAGCCGAGGGCGTCGAACTCAGTCACCATGTATTCGGCTGGAAAGGGGAGAGTCAGGGGTTGAAGGGTCATCGGGAACAGCGGTCTAAAGCTCGATGTTACGTCATTTGCCGGGTGGATTGGCGCTGGGGCGATCGCCAGTGGGCCGTACAGCAATTGCTTGACTGACCATCACCCTTCATCGCCGGGACTCAGCATGGCTCAACCGGCTGGACAAGGCGGTGCAATCCGGCAGACCCTTTGAGATGCGTCGCTGCATACCGCACCTGTATCTGATTGATCGCCAGACAGCAGACTCTAAATCATGGATCACTCTACAATCATGCCCGTGGTGCGGTCGATACGATGACTTGACCGATGTGAACTATGCAAGGGTGGTGTAAATCATGAACGGGGACAGTATGACGCCGGAACGCGTTTTAGATACTGATAAACAGCAGGTCACAGCGGTGATCAAACACTTGATTAAGCCAGGCAGCGAACCGGCCTATGAGCAGTGGTTGCGCCAGATTTCCCAAGTGGCTCGACAGTTTCCCGGCCATGCCGGTGTGACCTTTATGCGGCCCCAAGATTCTGTTTGCCCCGAATATGTCATCATCCTCAAGTTTGACTGCTATCGATATTTGCAGCAGTGGCTCGATTCCCCTGAGCGTCAGCATTGTTTGGCACAGGCCAAACCGTTGATTCAAAGGGATGAAAAGGTGGAGGTGCTCACCGGTTTGGAAACCTGGTTTACCCTGCCTGGCAAGCTCGTGCAAACCCCGCCAAAACGTTACAAAATGGCCTGCTTGACGACGGGGGCGGTCTTCATCGTGGTGCAACTGCTCAGCCGATTACTAGCGCCTGTTTTGAGTGGTTTGCCGCCGTTGCTCAGAGCGCTCATCGTGACCGCGATAACGGTTGTCTTACTCACCTATGTGATCATGCCGCGCCTGACCCGATTGTTTTATCGCTGGCTGTATCCTCAACGTGGGTAGCAGGTCAGTCGCCGACTTGGGAGATGTGCTCTGGTTTCAGCAGGCGTGCATCTGCAGAGTGGCCTCGCGGCTGCACGTCTGCTTTTTATGGCTATTTTCGCGATCGCTGTCAGAGGGATTGCCGCTCTGGCAGCGATCGCGTGAATACCGACTTACAGCGCGATATCCTCTTCGTCGAGCTGTAAGTCTTTTACCGGCTGTTTAAACAAGGCTAAGCCAAAGGTCATGGGGCCGACTCGCCCGATAAACATCAGCACGATCACGACTAACTTGCCTAACGGCGTTAGGTCGCCGGTAATGCCTCGCGATAGCCCCACTGTTCCTAGAGCAGAGGCTGCCTCAAACAGCACGTCTTCGAAAGCTTGTCCCTGCAGCATCAACAGACAGAGACTACCCGCTAAAAACATTAAAAGGTAGAACATCACTGCCGCAAAGGCGCTCGTGAGACTACTCACTGGAATCCGCCGCTGACTGATGGTGACGTCCGGTTGTCCCCGCAGTGTGGCCCAAACGGCACCGATCGCAGCAGAGACTGAGGTGGTTTTTAAGCCGCCCCCGGTGCCTGACGGCGAAGCCCCAATAATCATCAATATGAGCATGAGCAGCACCGAACTAGCCACCAAATTCTCAATGGGGTGCGTGTTGAATCCCACCGTGGTCATGGCCGTCATCGACTGAAACCACGATGACAAAAGACGCTCGCCCAACGGCAGCTCGGTCATGGAGGCATCGGCAAAGAAGAGATAGACCCAGCCGAAAATCAAAACGCTGAATGTTGAGTACAGAATAATCTTGGTGGTCAGCGTAATTTGTCGATCGGAGTTTTTGAAGCTCAGCCAAATATCAGAGACGACGATAAAGCCAATTGCGCCGAAGATACTTAAAACTGTCACCACAAAATTAATAAAAAGATTGCCTCTGAAGCCCATCAAGCTATCAGGAAATATACTAAAGCCTGCTGTGCAGAAGGTCGAAATCGAATGAAAGACAGCGGCCCATAAAGAGTGAGTGCATCCCAGTTATGCAATGAGTCATAATGCTTCCCCTCGGATGTGGCATGAGGGGTAAGCTTTGATGAGTTCA
>JBCBJQ010000039.1:0-48618 GCA_038523235.1 Cyanobacteria bacterium J06626_4 | reverse complement strand
GGCTAATTAATGAAGCTTTTGCAAAGAGCCTGAACTTCCGTAATAACCGATAGTCGTTAAGGCAAAAATCTGGATTTTTTCTCTAATAATTCTTGCTGATACGTTTAGAGATAGAA
The DNA here is from genome assembly GCA_038523235.1 of Cyanobacteria bacterium J06626_4. GTDB lineage: Bacteria > Cyanobacteriota > Cyanobacteriia > Phormidesmidales > Phormidesmidaceae > Halomicronema. Next base: position 48,502 of record JBCBJQ010000039.1, on the reverse strand, counting down.
CCTTAACGGGAACGATTGATGTGTAATGAATCAGCTAGGGCCATTGGTGATGTCTATGAAGCCAACTCTCTCTCTCGACTCCGAAGAGTATGCCGTCACGACACAGGCACCGCCCTTGTTTGCTGCATCCGCTAGCCAGCCAGTTACCAGCCTGCCAATGTCTCCAACTTCAACCTTGCTAGATACTGAATTTCCTCTATTCGAGGAAGCGACCCAAACCGCTTCAAGATATTTGGGCATTCCAATCTGTTTTGTCGGCATCACCACGCCGGATGCCGTGGTTTTAAAGGCGGCTTTAGGGCTCTCTCAGTTGGGGTTGATGAATCCCCTGGCGAGAACTCGCCGTTTACCTCTGAATGATGCTTTGTCCACCGCTGTTCTGCACCCTAAACGCAGCTTGGTGCTGCCGCGCATTCCTGACAGTGGTCCCTTTACGGAATCTTATTTGGTGCGTGAGTATGGCATTCGGTCCTACATCGGCATTCCGCTGTTGACGTCGGAGGGTAAATGTTTGGGGCTACTGGCTGCGATGGATACTGAGCCCCACAGCTTCTCGGCAGAAGCGATCGCCTTTATGGAGTTGCTTGCCCGCTGGAGCATTAGCGAATATGAGCGACACCAACTCACCCAGGCCCTTGCAGGACCAACGGCGTCGACAACACCGGGTAAGACTGCTGTTCCGACTGATGAAAACTACTTATTAGATACGGTGCGACTGACTCTGATCAGTCAGCTCACGCAAGACCTGCGTAATCCCCTCACGACGATTACGGGGATGGCTAACATGCTTAGCCGCGAAATTTATGGCACCCTCACCCCTAAGCAGCGCGAATATGCTGACATCGTACATACGAGTAGCCAATACCTGCTGAAAGTTGCGAGTGAAATGCTTGAACTGAGCGGTTTAGACGCTCGGATACAACCTTTGCACCCCACTTCAGTTGATGTCGATATGGTGGGGCAACATGTCCACCAGATGTTGGCACCTATCTCTGAGCAAAAAAACCAGGAGCTTCGATTCACGGTAGAACCCGGCTCACGGCTTTGGACCCTCGATCGCGACGTGGTGCGTCATTCGCTCTATCATCTGCTTTTCAGCATCATTCAGCTCTCAAAAGAAGGGGGCACTATCCGGGTTCACAGTGCTGAGCGAGACAGCGCCCTCAATATTAGTATCAGAATGACACACCCCTGGTTAGGGGATGGCATTCCTAATCGGGTGGCAACGTTGCACAAGAGTTTGGGCAATGCCCAAACCGAGGCCACGATGCTGTCACGACTGCTGGCTCGGGCGACGGGCCGGGCCGATGCTGTCGCCACCGCTGTCGCTCACCAGTCACAGAGTTTTCAGCCTCAGTCAGAGTTTTTGCAATCACGAGAGACGCTGTCGCTGCTGTTGAGCCGTCATTTAATTGAGCGTCATGGGGGTACACTCACGTTGCTCGAAGACGCTGAGTCAAACTACCGCTTCCTAGTCACACTGCCATTTTTGGGCACAACGCCCGCTGCTTAATCAAGTACTCCTAAGTGAACCCCACTTGTGGACAGAATGCACTGACTCTGTTTGAGCGCTTGGATGACCTGAATGGTTTGACGGAGTTGGTCTGTCGCACTTCCTGACATCTACGCTCAGTTATGGGATGTTAATGTAGCTGACGGCTGCTTGCTGACGACCGACCCAGTCGTTAGCTGCATTAGTCCTGCTGTAGAGGGAGGGGTAGGTTCTGCTCAAACGGGACTTAATCTTTTAAGACGTAACCCACACCGCGTACGGTCTGAATCAATCGCTTTTCTCCCTCGGCTTCGAGTTTTAAGCGGAGATAGCGAATATAGACTTCAATGATGTTGGAATCACCCATAAAGTCATAGCCCCAGACTTCTTCGAGAATGCGATCTCGAGTCAGGACCTGGCGCGGATGCGTCATCAAATAGTCCAGCAGGTCAAATTCCTTCGCGGTTAATTCAATGCTGCGACTACCCCGCTGGACTTCTCGAGTTTTGCGGTTGAGGGTGAGATTTTGAAACTGTAGCGTATCAACTTCCTGCGGTTCGCTGCGGCGGAGATGAGCCCGCACCCGCGCCAGCAGCTCCTCAATGCTAAATGGTTTGACGACGTAGTCATCAGCCCCGGCATCTAACCCCGCGACGCGATCGGCGACATCGTCTTTAGCCGTCATTAAAATGATGGGTTCCTTAAAGCCGGTGGCCCGCAGCCGCCGACAGACTTCGACCCCGCTCAGACCTGGCATCATCCAGTCGAGCAAAACCAGGTTGGGCTCAGCATCGCGAGCGGCCATGAGTCCCGATAAACCATCATTGGCCACGGTGACATCATAGTCTTCGTAACCCAGCTCCATTTCGACAAATTTGGCGAGTTTCTGCTCATCTTCAATGAGTAAAATTTTGGGTTTCATGGGTCACACTCCTTGACAGATGGGTAGGTGAACAGTGAAAGTGCTGCCGGTACCAGGGTTTGACTGCACCGTAACCGTACCGCGCATTCTCGCCAACAGGGCTTTCACAATGGCTAATCCTAGACCCGTGCCGCCGGTTGCCCGTGAACGATCCACATCAACTCGATAAAAGGGCTCAAAAATCTCTGCCTGGTCCGCTAGGGGAATGCCCCGCCCGCGATCGCAGACTTGCACAACGGCTGTTTGCTCTTGTCGAAACAGCTTAACCGTGACGCCAACGTCGGGTGTGGAATAGTTGAGGGCATTGTCCATCAGATTGACCAAAACTTGTCGTAGGGCGCTGGCATCGGCTCGCACCCAAAGGGGGGAATCGGTGATCTCGGCTTCGATGCGATTACCGGTGGCATCGGCCATCGTGACGGCATCCAAAACGATTCCTTTTAAGTCCAAGCGCTCCCCTGATAAATGGAGATGCCCCATACTAGCGCGTGCCAAAACCAATAGGTCATTCAAAATCTGAATGGTGCGATCGGTTTCAGCAGCGGCGGTTTCCAGGCCATCGCGCTGCGGCTCAGTCAGGGTTTGGCAACGGCGCAGGGTACTCTGCAAATATCCCTGCACCAGGGTGAGCGGCGTGCGCAACTCGTGAGAGACGTCGCCGACTAAACGTCGCTGCTGTTTCCAAGACTGGGATAGACGCTCAAGGGTATGGTCGAGGGCTTGAGCCAGCTCTTTGACTTCAGTCGGTGCTTTATCTAAGGCCAGACGTTTGGCATTTAAGGAGTCAGCGGTCACCCCAGTCATCTCTTTACTCAGAGATTTGATCGGTTGCAGAGACTGACGCACGTAGAGGGCAATCAGACCGGTTAACAGCAAAATCATACTGCCGCTAATAATCACTAAGCTGCGAGACATCGCTAGGTAGGTGCGATGATTCTGCGTAATATCTTCAACGATAAACAAAGTGCCAATTGGTTCACCTTGACGGTGGATGGGCCCAATACAAATTGCTAAAGCCCGATCGCCGACCATCAAGGTTTCTAAACTTCTTTGAGCCGGGAGCGATCGCAAATATTCGGTCAGACCGGCTGCTTGCCACGAGCCCATTGACAGCGTTTCTGATTGAGCCATGAGTTCGCCACTCGGCGCTTTTACCCAAATGGCCGTATCCCCCATGGCCCGGCGATCAATGACTTTTTGCACCGCCTCGGTTGTTGTCATCATCTCTTCGTAGAGGATGACGTCATCGTTAAAACGCTGCGATAAGCTGGCGACGGCTTCTTCATGGCCTGACAAGAGGATCTGCCGTAACCGCCAATTCAGCCAGCCCGCCATCCCACCGATGCTGAGAGCGGCAGCCAAGACCACCCCAGCCGTCAACCGAAACTGAATAGAATTTAAGCTTGGCGACCGTAGATTTTTGAGGATGGGGTGGTTGGACCAGGCCATAAATCTTGTTCAATAAGCTGGTTTCAAAGGTAACAAGAGAACCTGAGAAATCGCTGATTTTCTGCCTCAGGAAGTTTAGTTAATCCTCTCAGGTAAGATTCAGCTCATGCTTGTCTAATAAAGGGGGTCTACAGCCGTAGCAGTCAGGTTAAAGTGCCCTGCTCAAGAGCGGCCATGTTGCCCCAATCGCTGTCATCGTTCATCTCTTTAGCAATTTATGGTTTCATCTCCCGAAAGTCTTCAGCGCTCAGTTGTGATTCCCCCCTTCGAGCAGGCCTTGGGGGCACCGCTCGAGAAACAATCCATTCAAGTCTTGCAGATCAATTTAGGACGGCGTTGTAATTTGGCCTGCCGCCACTGTCATGTGGAAGCTGGGCCCCACCGTACGGAAGAACTCAACCCCGAGGTGCTCGATCAGCTGCTGACTGTGCTCGATCGCTTTCCGCAGATTCAGACGGTTGATCTAACCGGGGGCGCACCAGAGATGAATTATGGCTTTCGCCCCCTAGTCGAAAAGGCACGATCGCTCCACAAAGAAATCATCGTCCGCTCTAATTTGACGATCTTTTTTGAGCCAGGATTTACTGACCTGCCCGACTATTTGGCCCAGCAGCGCGTGCGCGTGGTCGCCTCCTTACCCTGTTATTTGGCCGACAATGTTGATGCCATGCGAGGCCAGGGCGTCTACGATGCCTCGATCAAAGCCATTCAGCAGCTCAACGCCTTGGGATACGGCCATGAGCCAGGGTTGATCTTAGATCTGGTCTACAATCCCCCTGTTCCCACCACCGAAAACTTCTCCCTCACACCCAGTCAAGTGGGCTTGCAAAACGATTATCAGCAATATCTGGCTCAACACTTTGGCATTGCTTTCAATCACCTGTTGACCATTACAAATTTACCGATTGGCCGCACCCGCTGGCAGCTAGAACATCGGGGCTTACTACAGCCTTATACGCAGTTTTTGGCAGCCCATCACAACCCCAAGACCGTGACGGCGCTCATGTGTCGCCACGAGTTGTCGATTGACTATCGCGGCGATGTTTACGACTGTGATTTTAATCAAATGGCGGCAGTGCCCGCTCAAACCGCTGACGGTATGCCAGTGACCGTCGCGACGCTGCTCGCAGCGGGAACGCTAGACATCATTCGCACCGTTCAAACCCGATCCTATTGCTATGGCTGCACTGCCGGTAGCGGCTCTAGCTGCGGTGGCTCGCTGACTGACTAGACCCATCGTTTCAACGGGGGTAACGCTGAGTTTCTGACTTCAACCTGACCTGATTGCGCCCAGCTTCCATTGATTCTTTTCGCACCCTGTACTGACTCCGGACACCGCCATGAACCTCTCGGCCATCCAAATTCCTTTAAGCTTGAAGCGACGGTCTGCTCGCCTGACGATGTTGAGTGTGCTCACGATGCTAATGGTTTCACTTTGGCCCCAGCTGCCGCTGCTAGCTCAAGAAGCCGCCAGTGCGTCTGGCCCCGGCCTATTTGGCCAAATTCAGGGCTGGCTGGTCGATGCGCTGGCCTGGATTGATAGTTTGGGGGCGATCGCACCCATCGCCTTCATTGTGTTGTATGTCGTGGTTACCGTCGCGTTTGTACCGGCCTCAATCGTGACATTGGGGGCCGGTGTCGTTTTTGGTGTAGTGAAAGGATCACTGTTGGTCTTTGTGGGTGCGATGCTGGGAGCAACGGCAGCATTTTTGGTGGGCAGATATCTGGCTAGGGATTGGGTCGGCCGTAAAATTGCCAGCCGTGAAAAATTTAAGGCGATTGATGAGGCGATCGGTCGTGAGGGTCGCAAAATCATTTTTCTGATTCGCCTGTCTCCGGCTTTTCCTTTTAACCTGCTCAACTATGGATTGGGATTGACCAAGGTTTCGTTAAAAGACTATGTGCTGGGGACAACAGGCATTATCCCCGGCACCATTATGTATGTCTATTTAGGATCTTTAGCGGGTAATCTGGCCACCTTAGGTGCGGGGGAAACGCCGAGCAACCCGACGATTACTTGGACGATTCGCATCATTGCCTTTATTGCCACGGTTGCTGTCACGGTATACGTGACGCGCATTGCGAAAAAGGCCCTCAACGAGTCTGTGCCTAGCATTGCTAACGACAGCGATGAAGCGATCGTGGGGCAGTAGGTGATCTCTGAGCTATCAAAATGCACCAGATTCAGCAGGTATAGCAGAGGGTAGAAAGGGGCGGGGAAGGGCCTTACCGCAAACAATTTGCAGCTTGATCAAGTCATTTCAGATAGTGGTAATCGCCATCTGACAAACCTTTTAATTCCATAGGGCTTGCCCTTCCCGCAGGGTATTCTGCCATAGCAGTTTGTCATCAGCTTCAGGAGTCATGAGGTTGATGACGGGGGCGTAAAACTAAGGGGCGATGCCATCACGTTGATGGCATCGCCCCTGCAGTTCACAAGTAAAGAGACTTTTCTCTACTTAAGCGGCGCTAAGACCATTAGAACCCTTCGTCAGAATTCGTCCACGCTTCGCAGATGCTGGTGCTGCAGGTGACCATCACCGTCTCGATGATGAAGTCCCCATCATAGGGCGCAACCACGACGGGCTCAGAATCCAACAGCGTATCTGATTCCATGAGCTCACCCGTTTGAGCATCATAGAGGTAGATGTCTAGATCACTACAATCGAAGTCGCAGCTGGCATAAACCGCTTCGCCAGCTAGCAGATAGCCTTCATAAATCTCCGATTCGCCACTACCCAAAAAAGTCGTGTAAGGCTCTGGCTCAAATTCCTGAGCGATCGCGCCAGGCACTAAACTGGCGGTCATGAGGCCACCCATACCCATTGCGATCGCCAGCTTGCCAAAACGATTTGCCATCATGTCGTTCTATCTCCGAACAAAAGTTTTAGAACATCCGTCAGCGCCTAACCAATGCGAGGTAGACGGTTCCAACGATGTCTGTATTAGGTTGCCCACGTTTGAGGACGGGTTGCATCAAGCGATATAAATTTTCTGCCAAGAAAAAACAGCTGAAACCTTGTACTACGCTCGATCTTCACAATGACATGAGCTTAAAGATACGAGTTGGACTTTTCCCATGCTCGAACATGGGGGTTTCGCTTCACCAATCTGTTTAAGCTTGGCGTTGGGTCGCATTGGTGAAAAGACCGTCCAATTGGACAATGTTGCCTGCTTGTCGAGAACCCTCGGTTTGCGACTGTGACGACGAGCCAGCCAGAATTACGGACAGGTCGAGTTCGGGTTGCTGCACTGATCACCAACGGCCAGCCAGCCCGTTGTGTCGCTGGTTTGGATCTGTAACCAGTTGCCAGAACAGCCCACTAATGTCACTTCCGAAAATTTCGGCACGGTGGCTTTGACTGCAGAAAGCCCATCAGGCGCTTCATACAGAGACGCAGGGGCTGCCGGATCATTGATATCTAAGCTAGTCGTGGTTACCCCCAAGAGTGGAGCGTAGACCCAACCGGGTTGTTCGAGTTCGGCTTGGTTGGTACTCCAGGCTTCGTTCACCAAAAACCAGCCATTGGTGGCCCCCACAATCGAGACCTCTACGGCGTCATTGGTGGGCAAGGTGTCTTGAATGGCAAAATCGCTGCCGGGGCCACTCCGCACATTGAGGCCAGCTGGGTCGGTGTCGGCCACAAACGCCGTGGCTGAGCAAGACATCTCAGCAGTGGCCGTCTCAACTGGGGCTGGACTGGGGGTAGGATTCGGCGTTGTGGCAGCAGGGGGCTCGGATGCCGACTCGGGGGGCTCGTCAGGATTGGGTGCTTCCTCAGGATTGGGCGCTTCCTCAGAATCAGGGGCCGGGGTGGTTTCGGCGGGCGCGGCTGATGTGTCGTTGGGGGGGGCCGACTCGGGTGATGACTGGCAGGCGCTGCTGGCTAAGAGTAGACCCGCGATCGCGCCATAGCGCACTAATTGATTTAAGCTCATCACGATCATCTCTCTGCGTCTTAAGGGGCTGGCTTTTAGTGAAGCAGACTTTATTCCCATTGCCTCTGAAAGATGACAGTTTTTTAAGGCTAACGGCGGGAATCGTGACTCGCTCAATCATCGGGCTCGATTGGGAGAAAACAGTGCTGTAAAGTGTGGATATGTATGATGATGACGAGCTAAAGCTTATTGACCCGGATGTCGAGTTTGACGACCCGCTGGATCATATTGATCCGGTTGGCGAAGCGGCTGAAGAGCCCCAGTATGATGCTGAGGAAATGTTGCTGCTGCTAGATTCTCCCCAAGCGCAGCAGCGCATGTTGGCGGCTCGGGCTTTTTGTGAGTTAGAAGAGCCCCGAGCGATTCCGCGTTTAATCGAGCTATTACAAGATACTTGTCCTCTAGTGCGAGTCAGTACGGCCTATGCCTTGGGTCGTAACTGCAGCGAAGCCGCGATCGCGCCCCTCATTGCCCAACTGCATGACTGGAATGGCTATGTGCGTAAAGGCATTGTCTGGGCTTTGGGCAATAGTCACACGCCGGCGGCCCTTCCCCCGCTCATTGATGCCTTAAAGACCGATATTCCGGCGGTGCGGCTGTGGGCCGCCAGTGCCCTAGCGCAGATGGTCAACGTCAATTACGAGACGGTGGTGGCGGCGATTCCCCCGATTATTGAGGTGATGCGCCGAGACCCGATCGCTGCAGTGCGGAGCAACTGTGCTTGGGCGGTGGGGCAACTGTGCCGTGAGCTGCCTTCTAACGTGGTTTATGCGACGGCGATCGATGCCCTGATTGAGACCTTTGCGGAAGAGAACGATCTCGGCGTGCGAGAAGATGCCCGTACCGCCATTCTTAATGTGGGCGATCCGCGAGGGCTGCAGATCATTGAAGAACTTGAGCAAGACGGCTGGTTTTAGGGGGCATCAGACTGCCCCTGCTGGTTTATCCGTTTCTAGGCAAATAAGAGAAAGAGGCCTGACTTGCCGGTGCTGCCGTGTCCCAATGGTTCAACTCCCCCACGCTGGGTGATGTTGGGAACGGCACCTGACACGACGATCGATTCGTGTGGGGTAGCTTCACGGCGCAATTTTGAAAGAAAAGCAATGGATCGGGGCTGTTCTAAATTAAGCGTGATTGTATAGGAAGAAGTCAGTGCGGTTTAGGCTCCGGCGTCTGAACGAGCCGACTGTCACCTTTGTACACTCACTCCAAAGGATATCCGACGTTATGGCAACGCTTAAAGTAGGCATCAACGGCTTTGGCCGCATTGGTCGTTTGGTCTTTAGAGCCGCGATCAAGAATCCTAATGTTGAATTTGTCGGCATCAACGATTTGGTTCCCGCTGAGAATTTGGCATATCTGCTCAAATACGATTCGACCCATGGTCGCTATGCGGGCACGGTAGAAGCCAAAGAGAACGGCATTGAAGTGGATGGCAAGTTTATCCCGACGATGTCAGTCCGTAATCCAGCTGAATTGCCTTGGGGTGAGCTGGGCGCTGATTATGTGGTCGAGTCTACGGGCTTGTTTACCAAATATGACGGAGCCAAACAGCACTTAGAGGCGGGGGCCAAGCGCGTCATTTTGTCCGCTCCGACCAAAGATCCAGAGGCGATCGCCACGCTGTTGGTCGGGGTCAACCATGAGACCTATGACCCCGCGAAGGATCTGATCGTTTCCAACGCGAGCTGCACAACGAACTGTCTGGCCCCGGTCGCTAAGGTGATTCACGATAGCTTCGGCCTGGTGGAAGGCTTGATGACCACCGTTCACGCGTCGACGGCGACCCAACCCACTGTAGATGGCCCCAGCAAAAAAGATCTGCGCGGTGGACGTAGCGCTGGGCAAAACATCATTCCCGCTTCTACTGGCGCTGCCAAGGCCGTGACGCTGGTGCTGCCAGAACTCAAAGGCAAACTCACGGGCATGGCGCTGCGGGTACCCACCCACGATGTCTCTGTCGTTGATCTCACCTTCAAAACTGAGCAAGCGACCAGCTATGAGGCCATCTGTGCTGCGATGAAGGCCGCTGCCGAAGGCCCGATGCAAGGCATTTTGGGCTACACCGATGAGCCGGTCGTTTCTACTGATTTCACCACTGATCCGCACTCCAGCACCTTTGATGCTGGGGCCGGGATGGCGCTTAACAGCAACTTCTTTAAGGTGGTGGCTTGGTACGACAATGAGTGGGGCTACTCTTGCCGGGTCGTTGACCTGATGCTGCACATGGCACAACGGGAAGGGATTCTCAGCGGTATCAGAATCCCTGTGAGCGTTTAGCGATCGCTGCCTCGGTGGCATCACTCCGGCAACTACTTTGCTGAGCGCCGAGAATGTTTAATGAAAAGCCTCACGATCGCGCGATCGTGAGGCTTTTGCAGGCGTCGCAAACGGTTTGAATAGGCTTGTGATCGCCGCTCAGACCCTACGCAGTTGCTTGGTCGCGACGACGCTTGAGACCGTATCCTGCCCCCAGAGCGACCATTGCCCCTAGCAGCGTAGCGGGCTCAGGAACGCTTTCACTATCGTTAAAGTTGCCGACTTTGATCTGAGCGGCTAGGCGAGAGCGATCAGGAAATCGGCCTGCCCAACTCAAGGTTTGTTCTCCTTTGAGGGAGAAGGAGCCGGAGAGGTCAGAGATTACCAGGTAATCAACATCACGAGGGCCGCCCTGGGTAAAGAACGACGCCAAATCGGGCAGTGCTTGAAAGCCGTTGCCCTCATCCAGCATCAGATTCTCTAAACTCATGCTGCTGCTGGTCGTCGCGTTGCTACCCGTGCCCTTACCTTGGGCATTGGTTCTGATGTAGATGCCGTTAGGACTCTCCGCATTGACGGTAGCGTTTAACAGTTCGCCATCAACGGTGTAGGCAATTTCACCGGTGAGTGCGTTGTACGACAAATGGAACTCGACCGTTTCGCCCGATGTCCAGTCGAGTTGACCTTGGGCTAAAGGATTGCCACCGACTAAACCAGTGCCCCCTGCATTGGGAACGAGAGCCTTGTTGATGCCAAATTCTCGTTCGCTGCCCGTGAATCCAGCACGGCTTTCGGCTACAAACAGCTCAGAAAAATCACCATCTAAAATTAGCTGGTTGAATTGCTGGTCAGTGATATTGCTCGGGGCAACGACGAAGGCTTGAGCGGGGGCGATCGCGGCACCGACGATGAGAGTCGTACTACCGATTAATGCAGCAAAAGTGTGATTAGGCATCATAGGACGAAGGCTTCCTGCAGCACAGAATGTTCTTACAGATACAAAATAGCCAGTCGATCCCGATTTCTTGGGGAGGTTTGTCGAGAGTTGATAAAATCAACAACTTCAGTGCAAATACTTAAAAGCTTGATAAAGTCCCTTTGAGTGCCTTAGGACTGTCCTAGGATGTTCTGGACTTAATTGATGACACGTTTCAGCACAGAGCAGTTTGCAACTGCCGCTGGGCATCGTGAGGGAGCTGCGACACTCGCTACCAAGGCATCGGGCTCAGGCGTTTTCAACGATTTCTCAAAAAATGTGCTGTCTGTTCCTCGGAAATGTGACGCTAGAGAAATCGGTCTCTTTGCCAGGGGTATGCCCTAACGGCTGCAGGATGCCCCTCGCCCCCAGGCTTTGATTTCTGTTCAAGCGTCACTCAGGTTGCCGCGGTTTATGATGTTCGACACCTTTACGGCGACAGCCGAGCCTTCTGTCCAGTTTCAAGCTTTGCAAACCCGACTCAAAACGCTGTGGCGATCGCCCGATGAGTTTGACACGCGCAACTGCCAGGTTTTGATCGTGCCGTCTCTTAGTCTTGATCAGTCGGAACTGCAAAAAATTGCCGGGGCCCATTACTACGAAGAGCGCCTACTATTTTCTCTGGCGCGGCTGCGGAATCCCCACACGCGGCTGATTTACGTCACTTCTCAGCCACTGCATCCCAGCATCATTGATTACTATTTGGAACTGCTGCCCGGCATCCCAAGTTCCCATGCCCGCGATCGCCTTGACCTGTTTGCCACCTACGACGCTTCTCACAAACCCCTAACCCAAAAACTGCTCGAACGGCCGCGCCTGCTCGAAAAAATTCGCGACAGCTTAGAGGCTGAACGGGCCTACATGGTGTGCTTCAACTCGACATCGCTAGAACGCGAACTCGCTTTGCAGCTAGGCATTCCCCTGCTGGCCCTCGATCCTGACCTCTTGCATTGGGGCACCAAAAGTGGCAGTCGGCAGATCTTTGCCGAGTGCGGCGTGCCCCACCCCGATGGCAGCGAATTAGTCCGCACCGCTGATGATTTGGCCGAGGTCGCCGCTGATCTCTGGGAACGACAGCCCCATCTCAAGCGCATCGTCATCAAGCTCGATCAGGGGTTTTCAGGCGAGGGGAATGCCCTATTAGATCTACGACCTTTAGCTGAGGCCGCACCGACCTCAGGTAGTCGCAGCACTCGTGTCAAGCAGTTGGGCCAAGCCCTAAGGCAGCTCCGGTTTCAGTGTAAAAGCGAAACCTGGGAATATTTTGAGCAGAAAATTCACGGGCTGGGTGCGATCGCGGAAGCCTTTATCGAGGGGGAACAGAAGCGATCACCGAGCGTGCAGGGGCATATCAATCCGTTAGGGGAGGTTGAAATGCTCTCGACTCACGATCAGGTTTTGGGTGGCCCCGATGGTCAAATTTTCCTGGGTTGTTCTTTTCCGGCGGATGCTGATTATCGTTTGCGGATTCAAGCGATGGGCTCAGCGGTTGGTCAATGTCTTGCCCAAAAGGGCGCACTCGAACGCTATGGCGTTGATTTTGTCGCTGTTTATCAGCCCGATCGAAACCCCAATTGGGAGCTGCAGGCAATCGAAATCAACCTGCGCAAAGGAGGCACGACCCATCCGTTTATGGCACTTAAATTGCTGACCAACGGCCAATACAACGCCAAAGACGGACTGTTCTATACGCGGCGCGGCCAAGCCAAGTTCTATCGCGCCTCCGACAATCTGCACAAACCGGCTTATCGAGGGCTACTGCCCAGCGATCTGATGGATATTATCGTCAGCGATCGCCTGCATTTCAACAGTATTGAGGGCGTCGGCGCGGCCTTTCACCTAATGGGCTGTCTCTCGGAATATGGCAAGCTAGGGCTCACCTCCATCGGTAACTCGCCGGCTCAAGCAGAGGAAATTTACGCGCAGGTCGTCGAGTCCCTCGATCGCGCCACCTAAAATTGCTCACAGGGCACGCTTTAGCATCAAGACCACAATCAAGGAAGTCGCCGTTCGGAGTAGCCCCAGGAAAATCAAACACCCAAAACTCCCGGTTGAACTGATGAGTGATTTTTGGGCTAGGCTAAACAGCGCAATTTTGGCATAAATAGCGTATTAACCATTGATGACAAAATCAAAAACTGATGGCATTGCCTACTTTTAAGCTAACCAAAATAGCCGAACACACCAACAGCATCCAAACAATTCTTTTGAGTGATTTCCTCGCTGCTGGACTCTTTTTTTCAGAGATGTTTAGATATCGCGACTGTGGCATAGTGCCCAGTGAAATATCTAACTCAGAGCTCCCTAAAGAAAATGAGAGGAAGTATCAAAAACTTGCTTGGATGCTGTGATGTTTGATGAAATCGAATCAGACGTTAAATCGATGCTTAATCTCCTATTTAACGTGAACTGAATCCCAGCGATTCTTCTGAGTGATTTCCTCGTTGTTATGTCGTTCTTTCCAGAGATGCTTAGATATCACGACCGTAGCGTTGAGTCAGATATCTAATCCAGAGCTCCCCAAAGAAAATTAAGAGGAAGTGTCAAAAACTTGGCTGGATACTGTAGCGGTTGATGAAATCGAATCAGACGTTAAATCGATGAGTGACCTCCTATTTAACGTGAACTGATCTCTCGATCTGAAGCCGGAGCTTTTAACTCCTTGCCAATAATATAGAACTCTGATCTGACAAACACAAAGCCTTTGCAACTAAACTTTATGCTTGGATTAATTCGCTTTTAAGACACTGTGCCATCTTGGCCATGAGTGGGGCGGGTAATTTGATTCATGCCAGCAGTCTTATGATTGAGACAGCCACCAATGGCGGATACGGGTATGGTTCGATGAGTGCCTTTGATGCCGATGACTACGGTTGAGCAACGGAGATTGTGAGGTTGGTGCTAACTGATCGATCGCTGCCAGCCTGGTGAGCAGGCTCAGTTGCCTCTGATTGAGAGACCCGTCATCGCCTTGCCGGGCAGTGAGCCAGTTAAGTAAAGTCAAAGTCGAGAACCGGTAATGCCCTTCAAACTTCAGAGTAGTCCGCTGAAAGCCCTACCAGGACTCGCCGATGACCAGGTAGCACAGCTGCAACAGGCGGGGCTGCAAACCACTGCTGATTTGCTGCAGGTGGCGCGATCGCCCGGTCAGCTTCAACAGGTGGCAAAACAGCTCAACCTGCCCCTACGCTATTTGCAAAAGTGGACAGCCTTAGCCGACCTGGCCCAGTTGCCCAGCGTTGGCTGTCAGTATTGCGGATTGCTGTTGCACAGTGGGGTGACGTCAGTCGCTCAGCTGGCTACCCTGGCGCCTGGTCGCCTGCATAGCCAAGTTCGCAAGCTGCATACGATGACGATGCGGCGCTCTGATCTTTGTCCGACGCCTGATCAAGTGGTGCAGTGGGTACGCGAGGCCAAACTGGCTAAAGCTTGACGACGTTATCGGGCGCTGGCCACTTTGCTTAACGCCAGTTTGGGCTTAACCCCGTTTCTTTCCCCTCTGGAGAGGAGATGGGGGCAGTTGAAGCACTCTCAGCGGAATAATCGATACCCACCCTGCCTTTGGCACACCTCTCCAGAGAGGATTGTCGCTTCAACCAGCGGGCCAGCGTGCCTGATGCCATCCCGAACTCAGGTTTGCGAACACCTAGGAGCGCTCTGATCCTGCGCGCATCAGCCAAGTGGCTCCGCCGTCTGGGCCTCGCCGGACTGGCGACTGCTATTCCAACGCTCAGCGATCGGACTCCTGATGTCATCTCGGCCATACCAGGGAGCCCAGGGGCAGGGCAGAGCTTGATTGCGTTTTAAACAAAAGCCCCGCTCAAGGTGCCAGCAGTGCACCCTGAGCAGAGCTTGCCAGTCATTTCAATCTCTGGGTTTAGATCCGAGCCGTGGCTGCAGCCGCGATGTCATCATTTTGAGGATGAATCGCCTTGCCGCCTTGAATGGAGTCATACAGCCGGTTTAGGGCCTTGAGATAGGCTTGGGTCGACGCCACCACGATGTCGGTGTTAGCCGCATGACCTGAGAACACGCTGTCTTTGTGACGAACGCGCACGGTGACTTCACCGATCGCGTCAATTCCAGCGGTCACTGACTGTACCGAAAATTCGCTCAGCTCGTTCGGAATGCTGACCACTCGATGAACTGCCTTAAAGGCGGCATCGACTGGCCCAGTGCCGAGGGCGACGTCAGTGAGCTCCTCGCCATTCGGAGTGCGCAGTGTGACCGTTGCGGTCGGGCGCGCATGGTCGCCGCAAGAAACCTGCACATGCTCTAAGTGGTAATGCTCAGGTGCCTGTTGGGTCTCGTCATTTACCAGGGCCACGATGTCCCAATCGGTGACGACTTTCTTTTTGTCGGCCAAGTCTTTGAATCGCAGAAAGGCGCGGTTAAGTTCTTGATCTCCCAATTCGTGCCCCAGCTCTTTTAAGCGGGTGCGGAAGGCGTTGCGGCCAGAGTGTTTGCCCAACACAATCTGGTTTTTGTTGAGTCCAATCGACTCAGCATCCATGATCTCGTAGGTGAGCTTGTTTTTGAGCACGCCATCTTGGTGAATACCCGATTCGTGGGCAAAGGCATTCGCCCCGACGATCGCCTTATTCGGCTGCACAAACATGCCCGTCAGGGTCGAAACCAATCGCGATGTTTGATAAATTTCCGGCGTGTTGATGTGGGTCAACGGCGCTTCTGACTCGGCTGGACGACCCAAAAACGGATTGTAAAAACTGCGCCGCACATGCAGGGCCATCACCAATTCTTCTAGCGCGGCATTACCGGCGCGCTCGCCAATGCCGTTGATGGTGCACTCGAGCTGACGCGCCCCGTTTTTAACCGCCTCTAAGAAGTTGGCGACGGCCAAGCCCAAATCATTGTGGCCGTGCACCGAGATGATGGCTTGGTCGATGTTGGGCACATTTTCACTAATGCCGCGAATCAGATCGCCAAACTCAGTCGGCGTCAAATAGCCCACCGTATCGGGAATGTTGACGGTGGTGGCCCCCGCCGCGATCGCGGCAGTCAACACCTGGTACAGAAATTCTGGCTCAGAGCGCCCGGCATCCTCCGGCGAAAACTCCACATCATCGGTGAACGTTTTGGCATAGGTGACCATTTCTTCGGTGATGGCCAGCACCTCTTCGCGATTCTTGCGCAGCTTGTACTGCATGTGGATGTCGGAGGTGGCAATGAAGGTGTGGATGCGACCGTTCGCGGCGGGGGCGATCGCGCGACCTGCCGCTTCAATATCTTGACGGGTGGCCCGCGCCAAGCCACAGATGGTGGGACCTTCGGGGGTGCCTACCTGTTCTGCAATTTGTTGAACGGCGGCAAAATCGCCAGGGCTGGCAAATGGAAATCCTGCTTCAATAATGTCAACCCCCAGTCGTGCCAGTTGCCGGGCGATCTTCAGTTTTTCATCCACGTTTAGCGTGGCCCCTGGAGACTGCTCTCCATCGCGTAGGGTCGTGTCAAAGATCAAAATCCGGTCGGGCTGGGAGGGATTACTCATGGGATTTCACAGTCAATCAATAAACAACAAATAATTTGTATCGACACGCACCATTCTAATTCCATCGCTCCACTCTCTGTCCTTTTTCTAAGTCAATAATTAGGGGTTTGCTGACTTTTAGGATGCAAAGTGCAGGCGATCGCCGGTCAGTGGCTGGAGCCAGTTCTGATGCTAAACCAGGTATTAAGCCTGATTCTGTTCAGTTAACGAAAGGGCCGGTTAGACCCAAGATGGAGGTGAAGTGAAGTCGTTTGTCCTGCCGGCAGGCTTTGTTAACGCCACAACTGGTCTTGGAATGAGAAAAACATCGGCCAGATCACGACGTCTAAAAGGGCGATTGCCCCCCAAATTTGGTCCAGCTCAAGCAGATTATGGCCAGATCGCGAAATTTCGGCCCCAATTTGTGTCTTAGGCGACTGACAACCCAGAAGCGACCTTGAGATTGTGAATGCTGGTATTGTTTCTCAGCAGGTTGTTTGTGAAGCGTTTCTTGGGTTTCTTGGGTTCAGTGGGTTTGGTGCTAGCAGCTCCGATGGTTGCCGAGGCAGCTCGCTTGTCTTTAGTCGGCAATGTGAAATTGACCGCCGCCGAATTGCCGGTCGAAGATGCCCGCGTCACGGTCACATTTCACGGTCATGAGATGGGCATTCACGAATATACGACCCAGCGCCGAATTAGGGTCCGCACTGATGCTGATGGCAGTTTTGAAGCGGTGGTGAAAGTGCCTGACGATCGCTACATCTGGACCCACGCCACGGTTGAGATTGACGAAACTGACATGAGTAAGGCTGCGATTGCTCAAACCTTGTGCCAAATTGATGAACAAGGGGGGGGCTACTGCAGCAAAAGCTTTAGCGTCAATCCCTTAGGCAGCCAATAACCCTTGACTCGCTGATCTCATATCCCACCTTCCAACCAGAAAGGGCGCTCTGCAAAAACAGAGCGCCCTTTCTGGTTGAAGCGTAATCGCCTGATTTAATAGGCGTCAGAGCGCGATAACAGATGAAAAACGGTTCTGAAGATGAGCCGTAGATCGTAAATGGGGTTCCAAAGTTCTTGATAGAGCAAGTCAAGCTTGACGACTTCTTCAAAATCTTTGATTGAAGAGCGGCCGCTCACCTGCCACTGACCGGTAATGCCGGGTTTGACATTCAGGCGCTCCCAGTGGTGGCTAGCATAATTCGCCACTTCATCACCGGTGGGGGGGCGGGTGCCGACTAAGCTCATGTCTCCCTTGAGCACGTTCCAAAATTGCGGAAACTCATCGAGACTCGTGCGCCGTAAAAACTGACCCACTCGGGTAATGCGCGGATCGTTCTCGTTTTTGAACAGCTGGCCCTGCACTTCATTTTCGATCAGAGCCTTTAACTCATCGGCGTTCTCGACCATCGAGCGAAACTTCCAAATGCGGAAGGTCGCCCCGTGCAGGCCATAGCGCTCTTGAGAATAAAAAATTGGGCCGCTACTTTCTAATTTAATAGCGATCGCTACTGGAATGGTGATTAAAGCGAGCACCAAGAGACCAATCAGGC
Source organism: Cyanobacteria bacterium J06626_4 (assembly GCA_038523235.1). Lineage (GTDB taxonomy): Bacteria > Cyanobacteriota > Cyanobacteriia > Phormidesmidales > Phormidesmidaceae > Halomicronema. The sequence continues at coordinate 30,424 of JBCBJQ010000039.1, read as the reverse complement.
TGCCCAAAATATCAATGCTGCGTTTGATAATGCAAGATGCTGAAGGATGGATAACCGGGGGGAGTTGTCTGGCGGTCATGGTGCCGGCAGCGGCAACGGTTGAGGTAGATGCGAGCGATTCCATAGAACTTTAGGGATTAAGTTTTTGGGGGACTTGTAGAATTGCGTATTTACACTCATGCACTCTGTTAAGGAAAATCTAACGAACTTCTATGTTTTCCCCAGTGCTAATTGAGGTGTTTTGAACAAATTTGCGGGATCTTTGCATTCGCATGAAGCTTTCATGAAGCTAATATGTTGGTCTTCAAGGGATAACCCAACAGGTGCCTGCGAACTTGATTGCTTGAGCGATCGCCGCCGCTGCCGTTGATGCGGAGTGGCGCTTTTGGGGGCAGGCATGACGGATAGATTGCCAGCCTGCACCGGGGGCTTAATCTCTGATCTTGTGCTCAGTAGCCGTTAATACCGGTTCTCAATTACGAAGTAATTTCTGTGGCAAGACGAAATAACCCCAGAACTCGAGACGCCCAAAGCAGCGTGGTCTCGCAGACGGTTGGTCAGCACTGCGATCGCTTACAGATGCCCTAAATCGCCACCAGGAGGACGGGTTGGGCAAGATGCCGTGCTTTATCAAGCCTCCGCCCAGTGGCTGATGCGTTTTGCTCAGCAAGCTGCGGGCATCGTTTGTCTGATCGCGTGAACCCCAGACCGTTTGTGCGGCCAGGCGGCGACGCGGTGATTCTCGCAACAGCGTGGGACACGTCACGGCAGCCGGGCACATTAATAGCACCTATGGTTTGCGCTGTATGAACAGACCCTAGAGAGTTAAGAGCTGCCATCACTCGTTATGAATCTGCTGAAAGATGTCTTTATTTCTTACGGACGGGCCGACAGTCGAGAATTTGCCCAACACCTGTGCCATCGCTTGACCGAGGCTGGCTACACCGTTTGGTTTGACTACAACGACATTCCTCCCGGCAAAGACTATCAGCTGCGCATTAATGACGGCATCGCGAAAGCTGACAACTTTCTGTTTATCATTTCGCCCCACGCGACTAACTCGGCCTATTGTCGCAAAGAGATCGACCTCGCGATTGCGCTCAACAAGCGCCTAGTGCCGATCATGCACGTTGAGCAGATCAGCAAAGAAACTTGGCAGCAGCGTCATCCCCATAGCAGCGAAGCCGACTGGCAGGCTTATCAAGCGACGGGCAAGCATTCTTGTTTTACTCACCTACATCCTGAACTAGCCAAAATCAACTGGAACCAGGTGAGCTTTCAATCTGGCATCAATGATTTTGAGCAGTCATTTCAGTCCCTGGTCGGGCTCTTTGAGCAGCAGCGAGACGTGGTGCATCAACATACGGTGTTGCTCACACGGGCGATGACTTGGGAGCAGCAGCATCGGCAAACGCCGGTGTTACTGGTGGGTGATGACTGTCGCCAGGGGATAGATTGGCTACAGGCTCGCTTTCAAGACCGGCAGTCTCCTGGCCAACCGACCGATCTGCAGTGTGAGTTTATTGCCGAGAGCCTCAAGAGTGCCAAAAACTTGATGACTCAAGTGTTTTTGGCTTACGCCGAAACCGATCGTGCGGTGATGGAGCCGGTGCGCCGCTCTCTGTGGCGAGCCGGTATCACCGTCTGGACCAATACGACTGACCTGCAACCCGGAGCCGACTTCCCCCAAGCCATCCTGCAGGGGATTGAGCAGGCAGATAACCTGGTTTATTTGCTCTCCCCGGCCTCGCTCGAATCATCCTACTGTCAGCGAGAACTTAGCTACGCGATCGCCCTCAACAAACGCATCATTCCCATCTTGGTAAGTCCGGTCGAGGCGGCCACCTGCCCGCCAGAGTTGAGTGACTTGCACTATATCGACCTCACTGGTAACCCGCAGGTTGGTGATTATCAGGCTGACGAGAGCGAACTGCTGCGGATTTTGCAGACCGACGATGAATATTATCAAACCCACAAGTTGCTGCTGGTGCAGGCGCTGAAATGGAAACAGCAGCACCGTAATCCCAGCATTTTGCTACGGGGCTATAATCTGCGACAGGCGGACATTTGGCTCAAAACGGCGCAGACACGCAGCCAGCACCTGCCCACGCCCCTGCAGGCCGACTTGATCGAGGAAAGCCTGCGGCAACCGCCGCCCAGTTCCTTAGATGTCTTCATTTCGTATTCCCGTGCTGATGCTGACTTTGCGCGGCAACTGAACGACACCCTGCAGATTTACGGCAAGCTGACCTGGTTTGACCAAGAAAGCATCGCCAATGCCAGCGCTGACTTTAAGACCGAAATTCGGCGGGGCATTGAAGTTTCCAACAACTTTGTGTTCATTTTGTCGCCGCGCTCTGTGCAGTCGCGCTACTGCGCTGAGGAGGTGGAATATGCCGCTAAGCTCAACAAGCGCTTCATCACGATTCTGCATCAGCCTATCGATCTAGAGGGTTTGCATCCTGCCTTGGCCCAGGTGCAGTGGCTCGATTTTGCCCAAGCTGAGCGCGACTTTTGGGAAGATTTTAACCAGCTGGTGCGCGTACTTGAAACCGATCGCGAATATGTGCAGAGCCATACAAAATGGTCGCAGCAGGCGATCGAATGGCAGCAGTTACAGCAGAGCCCAGACTTGCTACTACGGGGCAGCGAGTTTGCAATCGCCGAAGCCTGGCTGCAAGCCGCGATCAAGGAGCATAAGCAGCCCGCACCGACTGAGCTGCAGGTGAACTACATCGAAGCGAGCCAAGCCGCAATTGCTGCAGAGGTGCGTCAAGAGCAGCGGCAGCGGGTCATCTTGCGATCGCTGCTGGGCATCATGACCACCGTTGCCCTGGTGGCAGCAGGCACTGGCGTCTGGGCTTCCCACAGTCGTCGCCAGGCGATCAAGAGTGAAATTCAAGCTCTCGCGGCCTCTTCAGAGGCGCAATTTATTACGGGCCAATCTTTTGATGCCTTGGTGACCGCCCTCAAAGCCGAAGACCGCCTGCGCAGCGCGCATTGGTTAGCTCACGACCGCCCCCTGCACGATCGCGTCACAACCGCCTTACAACAAGCGGTTTATCTGGGACGCGAAATTCATCGGCTCGAAGACTTTGAGCGACTTGTCAGTGCGGCTAAATTTAGCCCCGACGGTCAGACGCTGATCACCGTTGATGAACAACAGATTAAACTCTGGACGCCCGATGGCCAACGCTTGAAAAATGCCGATGGTTTACCCATCGCACCGCTCGAACATGCCGGTCAATTCAATAGCGTTGTATTCACCGCCGATAGTCGAGCGCTAATGATGAGTGGTTGGGATCCCGGTTTGGGTCAACCCTCAATCCAGCGGTGGGATTTGGCGGGCAATGCCTTGCCGACGCTGTCCTCAGAGACTCAATGGCAGTGGATCGCTCCTAGCCCTAACGGCCAAACTATTGCAACCTCGGATGGCAACAGCATTCGCCTCTGGCACCCCGATGGCACCTTGCGCACAGACTTGCCCAATAGTGCCGCTGTCGGCTGGTTGAGCAGCTTAAGCGAATTGGGACAAAACGGCTTTAGTGAAGATGGGCAAACGCTCGTGGTTTTTGAGAGCGATCGCCAATTAGTGAGGCTATGGCGACTTGACGGTACCTATCAAGAATTTGTCGTCCCTGGCGAGTTGCAGTATCAGGCGCTCAGCCCCGATGGCTCTAGGCTGATCTTTTCTGGTGATGACCAACTGCAGGTTTATCAACCCGACGGCACTCAGCAGGTTACCTTGGCGCAGAGTCAACTCCCCCAAAATGCCACGCTAGGCACAGTCGTCTTGAGCGCTGATGGCCATATTGCTGCTAGCTACACCTTTAATCAAGCCAATCGTGGCCCCTTCGTCCGGCTTTGGAACCCCGAGGGCGATCTCATCGCTGCTCTCGACGGTCATGATGCCTTCATCAGTACCATGAAGTTCAGCCCCGATGGGCAACTGTTGGCAACTGCCAGTTATGACAAAACGGTCAAACTGTGGCGCTTAGATGGCACGCTGGTCGACGATCTGCCCGGTCATGCCGACTGGATCAATAGCCTCGATTTCAGGCCGGATGGGGCGGTCTTGGCCACAGGCAGCTACGATGCGACCCTGCGCCTCTGGAGTGTTGATGTCAACCTGGCTAAAAGCACCCAAGTTGACCAGCACTTTGTGAACCCAGACCAAACGCAATTTGTCACGGGCATGACTAATGGACCGGTCAAACTTTGGCAGGCAGATGGTAGTCCCATCGCAACCCTAACCGAGCAAAATGCTGGAGTCGTGAATGCAAACTGGAGCGCTGACGGCAGCACCCTGGTCACGACGGCTCAGCAGGCTCAGGTCTCTTATGGGCCGGTGCAGGTGTGGAGCGCTGACGGCCAGCGGCAAGCTACCTTGATTGAACAAACCGAGACGACCCCAAAAGATACGACAAGCGAGCTAGTGACTCGCATCAGCTCCGATGGCCAGCGCATTATTACGATCGCTCAAACCCCAGAAACCTATGGCCCCGCCCGGCTCTGGACCCAGGACGGGCAGTTGCTCGCCACGTTAGTTGAGCAACTGCCCAAAGCCGAGGGCTACACTGAAAACCACCATTATCACAATGTGATTGCCTTTACTGGCGACGGCCAGGCGATTGTCACCCAACTCGAAGGGATGGAGGGGGATGGCCCTGTGCAGCTGTGGAATACTGACGGCGGGCCCATCACGACCCTCATTGCTCCGATGATGCGAGCCGAGGCCGTCGCTGAAGCGGCTTATGTCGGCAGACAGGTATTCAGCAGCGAATCAGGCGGTACCCTCGTCACTCTGCCATATACCTCAGAGACCTACGGCCCTGTCGAGCTTTGGGACAGCAGCGGCCAGAAGCAGGCAACCTTGGTGGAGGCGATCGCGATTGCCGACGATGAAGAGAGAAGTTCAACCTGGATTGACGTTAAGCTCAGCCCTGATGGTGAAACGATCTCGACTGTCGTAAGATCACCCCAAAATCCTGGCCTTGTTCAACTTTGGGACGCTCAGGGACAAGCCATCGCCACCCTCATGGCAATTGAGGAAATGGCTGAAGAAGACGATATCAACGTCTTATTCACCTTCAGTCCCACGGGTGATACGTTTGTTACCCAAAAATATTCTTCAACCACTTATGGGCCGGTGCAACTGTGGCGTCAGAACGGCGAACTCATCGCCACCCTGATTGAACCGATGGCTAAATCTGAGGATGAGGCCCAACAAGCCATCGATATCCGGTTCAGTGAAGATGGCCAAACCCTCATCACGACCGTTCCCAATGGAGCCGTTCAACGCTGGCAGACCGAAACTGGCACACTGATTAATACGGTGATGCCCAGTCTCGATTCGAGCAACCCTTGGGGCCTGATCGTCAGCCCCGATGAAACGTTGTTAGCCGTACCCATCGGGGCCAAGACCTACGAAATTTGGGACGTGGAAGGGCAGCGATTGAGAACAATTCAAGGGGATGGGGATGCTACGGCGCCGCAATTCAGTGCTGATAGCCAAATGTTTGTGGTGGGTAACTATGACAATCGGGTCAGACTTTGGCACCGTGACCAGAGCAGCTTGATTACCCTGGGGGGCCATGAATCGCCACCCACGAGCTTGTTTTTCGCCCCCGACAGCACCCAGCTCGCCTCAGCGGATAATCGCCAGCTGATTTTGCATCAGCTTGATGGTCTTACGGATTTAGATAACTTGGTGCAGATGGGGTGTGAGCGAGTCGCGACGCATATCTTGCATAGCGCCGAATTCGGCGAGGGCGATCGCTCACTTTGCCAAAACGTACTCTCTGATTAAGAGATGCAGGATATGGCGCGCTGTGATTACCGTGTCGTTGGCCATCATCATCCGTCGTAAATAGCCCAGAGTGCAGACTCATCAATCTTTTAGGGCTCGGTGTACCTTCGTGCCGTTATCCAGCGTCATTCATGGCCGCAACTGGAATGTCAAAGTGCAGTACTTCTGTGCGAATTCCCAGCTTTGTATAGAGCGCGATCGCCGGTGCATCGTCCCTATCTGCCTGCACATAGATCACCGAGGCAGCCCGTGCTGCGGCAACTCTCTTGAGTTCTTGAATCAATGCCGTCGCGATACCCTCGCGTCGGTATGCTGCAGCTACAGCCAGGTCATAAATATAGATTTCACTGCGCTCCTGCTCAAACTTCTGCAGTTCGTAGGCAGCGATGCCACCGACTACTGAGCCCTGCTTTAAAGCGGCCAGAGCAATGAAGTAATCGCTGGCGAGTAAGCGCTGCAGATAGGTTTGGCTGGGGCGAGCCGCCGTGTAGGTTTCCCGATCATCGAATGCTGCGCCAAAGGTGGTCATCATGGCTGCCATCAGTGCCCAGTCTTCAGCGGTCAGCCAGCGAATACTGAATGGAGGTGAAAACGACATGGTTTAACGTGAGGGCAAATTTAGCAGCGACGTCGGCCTAAGGCTCATTCTGGCATGGGGCTGGTCTCAGGTTTGAGTCACGCTCGATATTATGCTATCTAAACGCTCAGAATGGTTTTCAACAAGCTACTGTAGGGGCAGTTCACACATGCAGCGTTACCACACCGGGGTATGAGGTCTTCCCAGATTTTGCTCATGATCATGACTAGCTGCGGGCTGCTCCGAGCACCTGCCGTCATGGCGCTTCCGCCCCCCACCGACACGCCAGAAGAAGTCTTGAGAACCGAGATTATTTTAGAAGCGCGATCGCCCCTGACGGGTGAACCCCTCAGCGCGGCCGAATATCTTGAACTCCAAGAAGACCTGCGGCAAAATCAGGAACCACTGCTGTCTTCGCAGGTACGCGAAACGGTTTTTCTCCTGCAAATCAGACGAGTTCTCAAGCCGATCATTCCATTAATTCCTTAATGTCGGGGCCGAGTTGCCGAGTGCAAGCAATAAAAGTGACCGCTTTGACCCTGAGAACAGATTTTCTTTACAAAGTTTTGTTAATCTGTTTTCCAGATATTACATGAGTCACAGCCCCCAATCGGGGTGCCGATTTTCAATACATCGTCTGAAACGTCTTAATACAAGGTTATCTATGCCTGTTACAGTTGCCCCCGAGCAAATCGATCGCATCGTTTGGAATCAACACCACGACCCTTTTGAGGTGCTGGGGCCGCATTTGATTCAGCAAGACGGCAAGACGGTGTGGGCGGTGAGGACGTATCTTCCCAATGCGTCTCAGGCTTGGGTGGTGCTGCCCGAAACCCGCAGTGAGTTGGCGATGGCCGCTAGCCATAACCCCCACTTTTTTGAATGTGTTTTAGAAGTTCAAGATTTGCCCAACTACCAGCTCAAATATAAGGAAGGCGAACACGAACGATTCATATACGATCCCTACGCCTTTAAAACTCGTCGGATCACCGACTTCGATATTCATCTATTTGCGGAAGGTAACCACCATCGGATCTACGAAAAGCTTGGCGCCCACACCGCTGAGATCGAAGGCGTCTCAGGCGTTTACTTTGCCGTTTGGGCACCGGCTGCTCGTAACGTATCAGTGCTCGGCGATTTTAACTATTGGGATGGACGCAAGCACCAAATGCGCTTGATCGGCAACGGCATTTGGGAGCTCTTTATCCCCGAAACTAGCGTCGGCGAGCACTACAAGTTTGAGATCAAGAACCATCACGGCCATATTTACGAAAAGTCTGACCCCTACGGATTTCAGCAGGAAGTACGACCCAAAACCGCTTCTATCGTCGCGGATCTAGACACCTACGATTGGCAAGACGCTGATTGGATGGAAAAGCGCCGTTCTACCGACCCACTGACTCAACCGGTTTCAGTTTATGAAGTGCATCTGGGTTCTTGGCTGCACGGCTCTTCAGCAGAGCCCGCCCGGCTGCCTAATGGCGCAGTGGAACCGTCCGTGCAGGTGGCTGAACTCAAGCCCGGCGCGAGATTTCTCACCTATCGAGAACTGGCCGCCAAACTGATTCCCTATGTGAAGAAACTCGGTTTCACCCATATTGAACTGCTCCCCGTCGCTGAACACCCCTTTGATGGCTCGTGGGGCTATCAGGTCACCGGTTACTACGCCGCTACTTCTCGCTATGGCAACCCCGAAGACCTGATGTACTTTATCGATCAGTGTCATCAAAGTGGCATTGGCGTTTTGGTGGATTGGGTGCCGGGGCACTTTCCTAAAGACGGTCATGGCCTGGCCTTTTTCGATGGCACCCACCTCTATGAGCATGCTGATCCCCGCAAGGGCGAGCATAAAGAGTGGGGCACTTTAGTCTTTAATTACGGTCGCAACGAGGTTCGGAATTTTCTAGTTGCGAATGCACTGTTTTGGTTCGACAAGTATCACATTGACGGCATGCGAGTCGATGCTGTGGCCTCAATGCTGTACCTCGACTATCTGCGAGAACCGGGAGAGTGGATCGCCAATGAATATGGCGGCCGAGAGCATATCGAAGCAGCTGACTTTTTGCGTCAGGTTAACCATTTGCTGTTTAGCTACTACCCCGGCATTCTCTCGATTGCTGAAGAATCCACGTCTTGGCCGATGGTCTCTTGGCCCACCTATGTGGGCGGATTGGGGTTCAACCTGAAGTGGAACATGGGCTGGATGCACGACATGTTGGATTATTTCCACATGGATCCGTGGTTTCGGCAGTTCCATCAAAACAACATTACCTTCAGCATTTGGTATGCCTTTAGCGAGAACTTTATGCTGGCCCTCTCCCACGATGAAGTGGTGCATGGCAAAAGCAACATGCTCGGCAAAATGCCAGGGGATGAATGGCAAAAATTTGCCAACCTCCGCTGTTTACTGACCTATATGTTTCTCCATCCCGGCAAAAAGACGCTGTTTATGAGCATGGAGTTTGGTCAGTGGAGTGAGTGGAACGTTTGGGGGGATTTGGAATGGCATCTGCTGCAGTATGAGCCCCATCAAAAGCATCACACCTTCATGGCGAAGCTCAATGCACTGTACCGCAGCGAACCGGCCCTCTACACCCAAGACTTTTCACAGTCGGGGTTTGAATGGATTGATTGCAACGATAACCGTCACAGTGTGGTGTCGTTTGTGCGTCGCGATCAAGATAGTGGCGACTTTATTGTGGCTATCTGCAATTTTACGCCGCAACCTCACAGCCATTATCGGGTCGGGGTCTCTGAGCAAGGCTATTATCGTGAACTCTTCAATAGTGATGCGCGCGACTTTGGCGGCAGCAACATGGGGAATTTAGGGGGCAAGTGGACTGACGATTGGTCTTACCATGGTCAGCCCTATTCCATCGATATTACGTTGCCACCTTTGGCAGTGGTCACCTTCAAGCTTGATCGCGAATACACCCAGGCTGTTCAATCCGGAGAACTCGTTCCTTCATAATTCATGCTGAACCTGCGGCGCCTTTAGCACCACCATAAATACAGTTATAGTGACGCCCGGTAGAAGGAGGATTTGCGCTCTCTTTTACCGGGCGTAGCTGTTGAGATGGACGATTATCGTTACTGTCCACGACCTTTGTTCAATGGGGTGGGGGCATTGCACGACCCTGAGGACAGCCATCTAACGAGTCACCCGATCGCCCACCAGAGCGATCACAATTCGCGATCGCGGATGCTTTGCTGAGGATCGCTGAACGAGTGCCAGCGATCACCGTGCATGTAGAAAGATGGCAGCTGTTTCAGTACAGTCGATTTTAGCCGTAGACTTTTAATACATTCATAGCCCTGAATCGGGTTCGATAGCCTCACAAATACTTTGCAATCGCAGGCTGAATATCCCCGTAACTTCCCTGTGTTCCCCGGCTGAAGGAGCGGCTTTAATGTTAACTGAAGCTTACGTAAGACCATTGAAAGTAAAGTTTCAAATGATACAAAAGACAAGTGCGCTCGACTCTCAAGAGAAGCCCCGTTTCGTGCATTGATTCAGTAAATTTTCGACTTAAGTTAAAAAGTCAGGTTCTAGAACTATGAAATCACTCCTCATTCAGTTACTGGTATTACCCCGTGGGCTCCTGTGTTTGAGCGTACTCTGTAGTGCGAGCTTGATGCTTTTGAGCGTTCCGGCAGAAACGCTTGCAAACGGTTCGGGTGGCGATGAGTTTCCTGGGCAACGCCAAGGTGGCGGCACCCACATGCGCCTATCGCCTGCAGACCGACTTTAATAAGATCCTAAAACTCCATATTTTGACGCTTAAAGGCTGGCGGGTGCACCCTTGATGATTGATGGGTGGCCCGCCAGTTCGGCGTTTGAGGGTACCCTTTAAAGGTTACGAATTGTTTTTTTAGTGCTATCACCTTGAAAAATAGACGTCAAACAATTAGCCCCCGGTGCGCATTGACCCGGAATTCGTTCAGTGGGTAAGTAACTATAATCAAGAGCCTTTATTGTTCCATCCTTTAAAGGCTGAACCTCAAGCAATGTGGCTCACATGGTGCGATCTCCCGTCAGACTCTACAATCAAGCTAAACCACTAATTACTCGAATCACTCAGGCCATTCCTTTCAGTGGCCGCTCCATTTTAATCGCCACCTTGGTGGCCACCACCTTCATTACGGGGGCCAAGAAGCTGGGCGGTTTGCAGCGGTTTGAGTTATTTATTTTTGATTCTTTAGTGAGGCTCAAAGCGGACACCGGTAGAGACTCGCGGTTAGTCATTGTCGGCATCACTGAGACCGACATTCAGGAGTATGGGCATCCCCTGTCTGATCAAAAAGTCGCCGACGTTTTAGAGATCATTCAGCAGCATGACCCCAAAGTGGTGGGTCTCGATATTTATCGCAAAACCTTCCATCCGCCTGGGCGAGAGGCGCTCAATCAACAGTTGGCGGCTGATAATCTCATCGCCATTACGAACGTTGGCACCGATACGAATATTGATCGGGTGCCCCCGCCAGATGGCGTGCCTTGGGAGCGAATTGGCTTTAACGATCTCAGTGTCGATCCGGATGGGGTGGTGCGCCGCAGCCTCTTGTTTGTCAATGCGCCTAACCAGCCTTACTATTCGTTTGCCTTGAGAACGGCGTTGGCGTATTTGCCTGGTCAAGACAACGCGTTTGCCCACAATGATGAGGCCCTTTACCTCAACGAGCAGCCGATTTTGCGGCTTGGTGCCCGCTCTGGAGGTTACGAAAAGGTGGATGCTCGGGGGTTTCAAACGCTGCTGCGATTTCGCTCGCGCAGTGCCCCAGCGGAGCAGATTTCCATTGCGGATGTGATGGCCGGTCGCTTTGATCCGGCCCTGTTTGACGGCAAAATTGTGCTGATTGGGTCGGTGGCGCCCAGTCTCAAAGATGAGTTTTTTACCCCTTACAGCGCTAATCGGGTGAACCGATTCACGATGTCAGGCGTCATCGTGCATGCGCAAATGATTAGCCAACTGCTCGACATCGCCGAAGGTCGCCCCGCGCTGTATCGCTTTTTGCCCGCTTGGGGCGAGTTGATGTGGCTGATTTTTTGGGCTAGTTTGACCAGCGCCGTCACCTGGAAGATTCGTCGTCCTGAGATGCTGGTGGTGGCTAGCGTGGCCTTTACCCTGGCAATTTTTGGTCTCGGCTGGATCTGTTTGCTAGAACTTGCCTGGCTGCCGATCTTTGAACCGCTATTGGGGATTTTTGTCGCGGGCGGCCTCGTGATTGCGCAAAAATCGATCTATCGCTCTACCTACGATAGTCTGACTGATCTGCCGGGCCGAGAGGTTTTTCTGCTGCACATTCAGCGGGCGCTGAACAATCAGCAAGAGAATCCAGTGATTGTGGCGTTTCTCGATATTGATCGCTTTCAGATCATCAACAAGAGCTTGGGGCATTTTGCCGGCGATCGCGTGCTGATGGCGATCGCGAAGCGCCTGCGCAAAATGCTGGGAGAACATGCCCAAATTGCTCGGGTGGGCGGCGACGAGTTCGCCATTTTGTTCTACAACAGCAGCCAGAGTGAGGTCAAAATCTTTTTGAACGAGATGCGCTCTGAGCTGTCAAGTCCACTGATGTTGGGCAAGCATCGTCTGTCGATTACGGCGAGTGTGGGGTTGGCGATTACTCAGGCTCACTACGGACAAACCCCGTTAGAGCTGTTGCGCGATGCCCACACCGCCATGTACCGCGCTAAAGCGCTGAAAGAAGCGCAGTACCAGGTGTTCTCCAACGATATGCGAGAGGAAGCCGTGGCCCGCTTAGATCTGGAGAGTGACCTGATCAAGGCGCTGGAAGACAAGGAATTCTCGCTGTTTTATCAACCGATTATTCATTTGGCGACGAACCAAGTCACGGGCTTTGAAGCGCTGATTCGTTGGAAGCAAGAGAAACGCGGACTGATCTCGCCCAACGATTTTATTCCGGTGGTGGAAGAGACTGGCATGATCATTCCACTGGGCGAGTGGATTCTCAAAACGGCCTGTTACCAAATGCGTGCTTGGCATCAGCAGTTTCCCCATCTGCCGCTGAAAATGAATGTCAATCTATCGCGGCGACAGTTTGATCAAACTGATTTGGTACCGCAGATTGAAGCTGTGTTGTCAAAGCTTCAGTTGCCCGGACATCGGCTCCAGCTGGAAATTACGGAAAGCATGATCATGCGAGATGTGGAGGCGGCTCACAATTTGATGTTGCGGCTCAAATCTTTGGGCATTCAACTCGCGATCGATGACTTTGGCACGGGGTATTCATCCCTGAGCTACCTGCATCGCTTTCCGACGGACACCTTAAAAATCGATCGGTCTTTTGTGAGCAGCATGGAGAATAGCGCTGAAGACAGAGACATCGTGCAGACCATCATTAGTCTGGGGCAAAAACTCAATATGAATCTGGTGGCGGAGGGCATTGCCAGCACTGAACAGTTGGCGCTGCTGACTAAGGCGGGTTGCCATTATGGACAGGGTTTTTATTTTTCCAAGCCGATGCCCGCGCGCGAAGCAACCGTTTTTCTAGAAAACAGTTTGATCGAACAGATCCCTCATTCCCTCAAATCTTGAACTTGGCCGGGGCTCCAAAAGAGCCCTGATGGGTAAACGAAAAAAAGCGCGGTGTTTGGAGCTTGGAGAAGGTTGATCTCGATTTTCAGACAACCTGATCGAAAAAGAAAACCCGTTGGGTAGGCTTCCTAGCCTGCCCCAACCCAACCTGTTTGCGGCTTCTCAACTAGACCGCTCAGGAACGGTCAGGATGGCCATCAAACTAGCTCGGTATCGGCTTGGGGCCAGCACTGGGGGAGTTGACGGGCATGAGTCAGCATCGCGTGGAAAATTTCGTCCACCCGCGCCCTGATTGCCCAGAGTAACCCTGAAAGCTTGGGGCAGCGATCGTTTTGGATTGCTGAACTCAGGGATGATTCGTGGGATTGTGACGAAATCGATGTCTGGGATGGCCCTCAAGCGGGAGAGCGCGAAAGGGGACAGAGCAGAGTGATAAGACTTAACCACGGTCCGTGCTACTGACTGTCACGAGCACCTGTGATATTCCATAGCAGAAGTCGGAATGCAGAGGTCGGAAGTCGGAGTAAAAATCCTGTCAAACGGTGGTTTCAGGCATCTGGAGTGACCGGTCAATATGGACTTATGGCTACAGTTGTCAGCCTATTTCGAAGACATGAGCTTCAGCAAGAGCATCCACAGATCTAGCGCACTACTACACTATCGGCATCCCTTCAGAGTGTCTGAGTAGTTTTGCGGCTCAGACCGATCAAACGATATTTGATACACCGTGTCGTCAGGGGTTAGCACCAGGGTCGCGGTATAAAGCACCGAGAACTGAGTATCTCTGCCACTGTTAAATTCAATGACGCAGTTCGCATACATCTCACGATTCTGTTCGCGTTCGACGCTATCAAAGTCAATCTTGGCTTGGGCGTCTAAGATTTGGGCGTATGATAATGCCGTCTCTTTATTGATCGGCTCACTGAGGTATAGAGAGACGTTAGCAGCCAAAATCGTACGGGATTGAAATTAGCTGGGCGTCTTTAAAGGACTCGTTGCGATAAGCACAAGTAACGCCACAGCGGGAACCATCCTGCGCTTGCTGAATTGACTCACTCAATATCGTCGCGCTGAGCTGCTGATTGCCATAGGTCGTAGTGACACTATTAGTTGACAGTAGATCCCACAATCGGGGGGCTCCATCCTCTGGGAACTCGACATAAGCAGACATGACGCCGCCAGCGGTAAGCACCCGATCAGTGTAGACAAAGGTGAATAGGCAAGAGTTGTCCTCTTGGGAACAAGATTGAATTTCATCAAATCCTTGCGCCTGCATTTGCTGAACTCTCGGATCTTCCCAGTCGAGTCGGCGTGCGGCAGCCTCAGAGGGGCTAGGTACCCAGCCTTGGGCGATGAGAGCTGCTCGCGCCTCTGTATAAGGCACGCCGCCTGAGCGCATGCCCTCTGGCATAGCCGCTTGTAAAAGGGCGTTAAAGCCCCAAAATGCCTTTTCACAAGGCGTATTGCGGGCCGCTTCTATGGCCTCGGCAGCCCGCTTTGCTTTCTCCGGCGAAACACCATCTGAGAGCTTAACGCTCAAAGCGGTTTCACAATCGGCGGCGGCTTCTGCTAACGGGCTTTCCTCTGAGACCGCCGATTCGATCGCAGGATTAGACGTATCCATGCATGAGAAGGTCACCAGGCTGACGAGAACGGTGAGCCAGCCCTTCGCGATCCGCTGGTTACGATGGCTGTGATTGATGGCGATCATCTCGATGGTGATGGCGGTGCAAGGTACATGAAGTATGCCCGGTTGCTGCTGACCGTCTACCCCTCGTGATGGCCTCTGTTGGTTGCTTCCCACTGCGAGGCAATTGATCTGGTCTGGCTACCCATCGATTGGGTGGCGGTGGTTCGGATGGTCTCGGTGAGGAGTTGGGAGCGATCGCTGGGGAGCTGACCCACCCTACGCAGAGTTTATGCTCAGGGTAATGCAGGCAAACAGCGCGATCGCTGCTATTATGAAGCCGATTGTTCTTGAATCTCCGGCAATCTCTATACCCACATCCTTTGGCAGACGATGACAGCGGATCACCAGAAATTTATGGCAGCCGCGATCGCGCTTTCGTTTGAGGCCATGCGGACTGGTCGGGGTGGCCCCTATGGTGCCGTTGTGGTCAAAGCCGGTGAAATCATTGGTCGCGGCATGAATGAAGTGACCTCAATCAACGATCCGACTGCCCATGCTGAGCTGACGGCAATTCGGCAGGCCTGTGAGCATTTGAATCAGTGGAATTTGGCGGGCTGCGAGCTGTATACCAGTTGCGAACCGTGCCCTATGTGCATGGGGGCGATTTATTGGGCGCGACTAGACCGCATCTATTACGGCAATACGAAAGAAGTTGCCGGTCAGTTTGGGTTTAACAGTCAGTATTTTTACGACGAGTTGGCGAAACCTCGAGATCAGCGTCAGCTATCGATGCACCCCCTGATGAGTGCGGAAGCATTGGCCGCCTTTGAAGAATGGGCTCAACAGGCAGATAGGAAATCATACTGACGGCAACCACTGAGCTATCCTCACCTCACAGCTCTTCAGATGCCGGTGAGCGTTAGGTATGTTTGATGAACCATGGGGGTATCTCCACCCCAAAGCTTTTTAGGTACCTTTGCGAGTGCTGCCTGGGCGATCGCGAAGGTTTTAAGGTCGTGAGTAACGCATTGTTTAGCCAGAGATAACCTGGAAGAAAGCAGTTGTGAAGCAAACATGAAGATCACTCCCCAAAAGTCGGGAGAGGCAGCGGCTGAAATCTCCGTAAACCCGGTTTAAGCGATCGCGCTGAGCTCAAGTGCGGACAAGGGCGATCGTTCTCCGTATCTGTACCCAAAATCTCGGCGGCTGAAATGTCACTGATCAACGACCGGCGTCACTGGCCACTGGCAAGTCAGGTTAGGCTGATGCCTCAGGGACTCACTGGTGACCTCGATCGAGACCCGACTAGCAAGGGGTTGATTGGTTAGGGCGCGGACTCAATAACCGGCCAACTTAAGCCGAGCGGCAGGCTAAAAGCCTTACTGATGTTTCTACGGAGAACGCGCGAACGGTGCTCAGCTGAGAGGTCTCAATCTAGGCGTCATTGGCCGAAGTGCCGGCAGACAGCACCGTATTTACCGGGGTTGGCACTGATTGGTCGTAGGAAACCACCCACGCTGCGGTGTATCTTTGCCACGTTCAAAACTCCGTCAATATGCAGTAGATGCTGGTAGGCAATCACAATAACCTTGAATCACAGACGAACAAACTTCATAAACTTGGGCGGAAAATTCATCTGAACTTTACCTTGCAGAGTCGTACAAGGAGTAAGGCATTCATATCGGATTGGTTCTTCTCGCCGGTTTTGCGGTTTTCTATGGAAGGCAATTTATGCCCATAGAGGAAGTCAACGGTTTTATGGAATCTTGGCTTTTGTTCTTCGCATCTATCGCTGTTGTTTCTCTATCAAGGCGTTATTGAATTTTTGTTCGCAGCTACAGGATTCTCGAAGCAAAATTCAGCTAAAGCCCACAAACTCACAGATTTTCTCTACTTAATCAATCATTGCAAAGCTCTGGGCTGAGGTCAGCTCATCTTTTCTGACGCCTCGTGAGGAGATTCGTTAGTCAGAATCTCCCGGCACGTTTTGAGGGTCGGCGGTTTTTTCATCGCTTTAATTTGGCGATGGCCTGACTGCAGACTCTAGCGTTTCAGTGCTTGCAATTAGAGTTTTCAAATTTCTGAAAAAGCCCATTTTCAACATGGGCGACTTCAGGCTGTTTGATTTTCTGATTGTCGGCTTTTCCCTGTTCCCTAAACCCATTTATTTGGCATATGAACATCCCATCAGGCTCATTTATTCCCCGTGAATTGCTCTCAAATCAGCCCGTCAGTGATGCTGATAGCAACAGTTATCAACTGGAAGGCACGTTTCAGACCGGTTCTAACGGTCTTGAACAATTACCGCCTCCGATGGACGTGGTACTGCCGGTAGAAAGCCCTGAGGACTTCGCTCTCACCTTCGATTACAGAGGGTTTGAGGCGGTTTTGTCAGTCGAGTTTGCAACCAACGACAGCAATGCAGAATTCCAATCTTTATTGGGAAACAGCGCTGAGCTACCGCTGGTCGGCATCATCGATACCGAGTTTGATTTAACCAATGCGGGATTAGCGGATACCTCGTTCTATTTGGGTTACGACTGGGTTGATAACGATCAGAATCCGTTAGCCGAAAATCCCGAAATTCCGTCCCACGGGACGCAAGTTCTGCAGGCGATCGCCGGTGAATCAACCCCTGCAGAAACGCCAGAAGTCGCCTCTATTTGGTTGGGTCGAGCGGTCGGTTCTGGCGAGTGGTCAGACTCGTTAGTAGAGTTTGTGGACACCGCTGCCGATTTGGAGAAACCCGCCGCGATCGCTAACCTCAGTTTCGATCTGGCGGAGCAGCAAGCTGACGGCACCTTGACCCCGCGCACTGAGCTGACGGCAGACGAACTGGCCGCCCTCAGTTATGCCCAGCAAAATGGCGTGATTGTAGTGGTGGCGGCAGGCAATGACAACGCGCCGCTGTCGGCTCTAGCCCAAGCGGCGGGCCAGTTTGACAACATCGTGACGGTCGGGGCGGCAACTGCTGACGGCCGGGCCGACTATTCCAACTATGGTGATGATCTGACTTTGGTGGCAGACATCGCCGAGGGCGACACCCCAGGCACCTCGCTGGCAGCAGCAGAAGTGACGCAAGCGCTGCAGACGGTGTGGCAGCAGTCGCCTGAGCTGAACTACCGCCAGGTGATTGAGAGTGTGACGCAGACCGCGACCGATCTACAGCAGCCCGGCTGGGATGCGGAAACGGGTTACGGCCAACTCAATCTAGAGGGGGCGCTGGAGGCAGCGGCGCAGATGAGTCCTGAGCCCTTGACTCCGACTATGGCTAGCTCGGAAGAGGCGACATCAATCGTCGAGCCCCTTTCCACGGCGGCATCGGTTGAGCGATCGCTGGCTTTAGAGGTAGCTACGGTCATTCCAGCGAACGGAGCCGACGACATTGATCCGCGCGCGCCGATCCGCATTCAGTTTGCCAATGAAGGGGTGGATGCCAGCACGCTGAATCGCAGCACTTTTCAACTGCTGGATGACAACAATCAACCGGTCAATGCCACGGTGGGCTCTGATTTGACTGGGGGCGTCATCTCGCTTACGCCGTTGTCGCCGCTTGATCCGTTCACCGAATACACCGTCGTGATTACGGATGATCTGCAGACTGACGACGGCGAGGCGGCCACGCCCTTTAGTGCCACCTTTACGACCGGAGACACCACCGCCAGTGAGGGTGAAGGTCTCCGCTTTGATAGCCAGCAGGTGGTCGCTGGGGAATCCCGCTTTGGCGTTTCTTCGATCGCGATCGGCCCGGATGAGCAGGTTTACGCCTCTGACATTACCGGCAACATCATCCGCTACAACATCGACCCCGCGACTGGGCAAGCCACCGGTACTGATACCGTGTTTGCCCAAGAGGGGGCGCAGATCGTCGGTATTGCCTTTGACCCCGATGCCACCGCCACCGATCTCAAGCTGTGGATTACTTACGCCGAGCGAGTTACCGACCCCAACACCGGGGAGCGCGATCTGTTCAGCAGTAAGGTGGCACAGCTGACGATTCCCGCTGGCGGCGGCTCGGCGACCAAGCAAGACTACATTGTGGGCTTGCCCAACACCCAATTTCTGCAGCACCAGGCCAATGGCCTCAACTTTGGCCCGGATGGCAAGCTTTATCAGGCGGTCGGTGGCGTCGCCACGCTAGGCGGCACCCCCAACTGGGAGGCGGATGAGTCGCTGCTCAGCAGCGCCATTATCGTGGCCGATGTCAATAGTCCCGATTTCCCCACCAACCAGACGGGGCAGCCGGTTGATGTGCAGACCGTGGGGTTAGAGAGTGACAACGATCCCAACACCGAGAACTACGATCCCACGGCCAGTGATGCGCCGGTGCAGGTCTTTGCCACTGGGTTCCGCAATTCCTATGATTTGGCCTGGCATTCCAATGGCAACCTGTACGCGGGCATTAATCAAAACTCCCTCGGCGGCTCGATCAGAACGCCCGCCGACCCCAACGGCCCGGCGACCGCGATCAATGCCCAACCCGATGAGGTGTTAGCCCTGGTACGGGAAGGCAATTACTACGGTCATCCCAACCCCAGCCGCGATGAATACGTGCTCAATGGTGGTAACCCGACGAGCGATCGCGATCAATGGGAGGTGTCGCAATATCCCGTCGGCGTCGAACCCGAAGCAAACTTTGACCCGACGCTGCTCTACAACACCGGGGCGATCGGGGGCAACAGCCCCAACGGCCTGGCCGAATACACCGCCGAGGGGCCGCTCAATGGCCGTCTGCTGGCGAGCTTCTTTACCAGCTCTCGCACTATTCAAAGCTTTGAATTTGGGTCCGATGGGTTGGTGAGCGCCACGGATGCGCTGCAAGATGCCAACGGTAATCCGCTGCGGTTCAAGAGTCCGCTAGATGTGGCGGTGCACCCCAACGGTCGCATTTATGTGGCTGATTTTGGCAATCAGCAGGGCGACCCCAGCGACGGCTCGGTTTGGGTGTTGAACCCGCTGGAGGCGCCAGTGACGCCGCCGACCTCGGAGTCGGGTACGGTGCAATTCACCGGCAGCAGCTTTGCGGTGGATGAAGATGGCACGCCCGTTAACGCAGTGACAGTGGAACGCTTGGGCGGCACCGCTGGCGAGGTCTCTGTCACCGTGACCCCCACCGCTGACAGCGCCGATACGCCGGCTGACTTTGATGCCAGCCCGATTACCGTGACCTTTGCTGACGGCGACGACACGCCGCAAACCGTGGCCATTCCCGTCGTTGATGACGCGATCGCCGAGGCGGAGGAAACCATCGCGCTCGGACTCAGTGGTGACAGCGCTTCAGGACAAACCACGGCGACGCTCAGCATTGTGGACAATGAGGGGGAGCCCGTTGACCCGCCCGGTGGATCGGGCGGTGACCCCTTCGAAATTGAAGCGGAAGCCTTTGAGTCCTTAGTTAACTATCAGGTGGAAGATCAGCCCGGCGTCGCTTCTGGCGGTCAGGTGCTGCAGAATCTGAGCAATAACGGCACGGTGGCCTCGGCGCAGTTGGCTTTCCCCGGCCCAGTCGGCACCTACGATGTCGAAGTCGTGGTGTTTGACGAAAACGATGGCGCATCGCAAATGCGGGTGCTGCTGAACGGCGAGCCCCTTAGCGATGACGCCGTCTGGACGATGGATGAATCACTGAGCGGCAGCAGCGTCACGGACGGGAACCGCGTGACTCGGGTTATTGGGCGCGATATTAGCCTGACATCTACCGATGTGATTACCCTAGAGGGCACCAGAGATGAAGGCGAACTGGCCCGCTTTGACCTGATTCGCTTTACGCCCAAAGGTACGGTGACGCCGCCCGACTCTGAATCAGGCACCGTGCAATTTTCTGACAGCAGCTTTGCGGTGGATGAAGACGGCACGCCCGTGAACGCGGTGACGTTGGAACGGGTCGGTGGCACCGCTGGCGAAGTCTCCGTCACTGTCACACCAACGGCTGACAGTGCGGATACCCCGGCTGACTTTGATGCTAGCCCGATTACGGTCACCTTTGCTGATGGCGACGACACGCCGCAAACGGTGACGATTCCTGTCGTTGACGATGGCGATGCCGAAGCGGATGAAATCGTACAGTTGTCTCTGACCGGCGACAATGCTGCCGGACAAACCACGGCAACGCTGACCATCGTGGATGACGACGGCGACAGTGTTGATCCGCCCGGCGGGTCTACAGGTGACCCCTTTGAGATTGAAGCCGAAGACTTCGATTCGTTTGATAACTACCGCGTCCAGAATGTTCGCAAGGGGGCCTCGGGCGGCCAGGTGATTCAAAACACGGGTGGCGAGGGCGCGATCGGCACCGCGCAGCTTACCTTCTCGGGTCCCGCCGGTCTCTACGATCTCGAAGTCGTCACCTTTGATGAGAACGATGGCGAATCACAGATGCGGGTACTGATCAACGGTGAGCCCATCAGCAACGATGCCGTCTGGGTGATGAATGAGCAGCTGGGCAGTAATGCGGTGAGCGATGGCAACCGCACGACCAGGCTCGTCGGTCGGGATGTCAATCTCACCGCGAGTGATGTCATCACGCTGGAAGGCACGAAGTCCGACGGCGAGTTTGCACGCTTCGATTTGGTTCGCTTTATTCCGATGGGCACCGTGACGCCACCCGACCCTGAGTCAGGCACGGTGCAGTTTACCGACAGCAGCTTTGCGGTGAATGAAGACGGCACGCCGGTCAACTTGGTCACCCTGGAACGGGTGGGCGGTACGGATGGTGCGATATCGGTGACCGTCACCCCGACCGCCGACAGTGCCGATACGCCCGCTGACTTTGATGCTAGTCCTATCACCGTGACCTTTGCCGATGGCGATGACACGCCGCAAACCGTGGCGATTCCCGTCGTTGATGACGCGATCGCCGAGGCCGATGAAACCCTTGCCCTCGGGCTCAGTGGTGAGGCGGCATCAGGACAAATCACGGCGACACTGACCATCGTGGACAATGACGGGGAACCAGTTGATCCGCCTGGCGGTACCCCCTTCGAAATTGAGGCCGAAGACTTCGACTCGTTTGATAACTATCGCGTCGAGAGTGTTCGGAATGGAGCCTCGGGCAACCAGGTGATTCGCAACACGGGCAGTGATGGCACGGTGGGCACTGCGCAGCTCACCTTCTCGGGCCCAGCGGGGCTCTACGATCTCGAAGTCGTCACCTTTGATGAGAACGATGGCGAATCACAGATGCGGGTGCTGATCAACGGTGAGCCCATTAGCAACGATGCTGTCTGGGTGATGAATGAGCAGCTGGGCAGTAATGCGGTGAGCGATGGCAACCGGACGACCAGGCTCGTCGGTCGGGATGTCAGTCTCACCGCGAGTGATGTCATCACGCTGGAAGGCACGAAGTCCGATGGCGAGTTGGCGCGCTTCGACCTGGTTCGCTTTATTCCGATGGGCACCGTGACGCCACCCGACCCTGAGTCAGGTACGGTGCAGTTTACCGACAGCAGCTTTGCGGTGGATGAAGACGGCACGCCGGTAAACGCAGTGACGGTGGAACGGGTCGGTGGCACTGATGGCGAAGTCACCGTCACCGTCACCCCCACCGCTGACAGCGCCGATACCCCGGCTGACTTTGATGCCAGCCCGATTACCGTGACCTTTGCTGATGGCGACGACACGCCGCAAACGGTGACGATTCCTGTCGTTGACGATGGCGATGCTGAAGCGGATGAAATCGTGCAGCTGACGCTCACGGGCGACAGCGCATCGGGACAAACCACGGCAACGCTGACCATCGTGGATGACGACAGTGACATTGTTGATCCGCCCGACGGTTCCACGGGTGATCCCTTCGAAATTGAGGCTGAAGCCTTCGAGTCCTTGGTGAACTATCAAGTCGAAGATCAGCCCGGCGTGGCTTCCGGCGGTCAAATTCTGCAGAATCTCAGCAACAACGGCACGGTGGGCAGTGCTCAGCTGACTTTCCCTGGCCCAGTGGGCACCTACGACGTCGAAGTCGTGGTGTTTGACGAAAACGATGGCGAGTCGCAGATGCGGGTGCTGCTAAACGGCCAGCCCCTCAGCAATGACGCCGTCTGGACGATGGACGAGTCGCTGAGCGGCAGCAGCGTCACGGATGGCAACCGCGTGACTCGGGTTATCGGGCGTGATGTCAGCCTGACTGCTACCGATGTCATCACACTAGAGGGCACAAGGGATGAAGGTGAACTGGCGCGCTTTGACCTGATTCGCTTTACTCCCAAGGGCACCAACTCGCCTGATCCGGGTAACCCACCCGACGGGGAAGATACGACGCCCCCGACCGCAACCCAACTGACCGATCAGCTGACTTCAACGGCGGGCAGCGATGAGCCTGTTGGCATCGCGATTCGCTATGACGATGCGGGCGGCATTGATTTATCGTCGCTCGACGTGGCAGACATCACGGTGAGCAATGGTCAAACAACGTTAGCGGTCGAACGCTTTGTTGTGTCCCCGGATGATCAGACGGTCACCTATTTTGTGAAACCGCCGTCACAAGGCTGGCAAGTCGGCGACAGTGATGACTACGTCGTTGAACTGGTGGCGAATGAAGTGGCTGATGAAGCGGGCAACTTGGCGGCTGCCAAGACGCTCGGCTCGTTTGAACTGACGGTGACGCCCGAGACTGACCCCGGCCCTGGCCCCTCGACGCCCTTGGGTAGTCGCAGCGTGACGATGGGTGGCGGTGGTTTTGTCACCGATGTGCATCTCCATCCCGCTGAGAAAGATTTGGCCTACATCCGCACGGATATGGGCGGTTTCTATCGTTGGGAGACCGGCGACGGGGGGCATTGGGTGCCACTGACCGAATCCTTCCCCCAAGCTTTGGAACAGTACTATGGCGGTGAAGCGTTAGCTTTTGACCCCAGCAATCCTGATGTGGTGTACATTGCTGCCGGTAAAAAGCTGAATTCGTCACAGCCCGGCACCATTCTCAAATCGACGGATCGCGGCGAGACTTGGACCAAACTCGACATTGATCTGCGGATGGGCGGCAATGACGTCGATCGCTGGATCGGTGAACGGATGGCGGTTGATCCCAACGATTCGCAAACCGTGCTGTTTGGCTCGCGGAAAGATGGCCTCTGGCAAACCACCAATGGCGGTGAGGACTGGCGGAAAGTCTCTAGTTTGCCTAACCCCGGCAACAATACCGGCATTGCGGGCATTCTGTTTGACCCCAATCAAGCAGGATTGGTCTACGCCAACTCCTACGGTAATGGGGTGTATAGATCGACCAACGGCGGCGACTCCTGGTCGAAAATCTCCGGCAGCTCTAGTCGCGTTCAGCGCATGTCGATCGCTCCAGATGGCACGCTCTATGCCGCGACCGAGAACCATCCCAAAGTCACCAAATACGACCCCAAAGCGAATCGCTGGTCTGACATCACACCAGACGGCGCTTGGTCAGGCGCTAAGTTTGGCACCATTAGCGTCAATCCGCATGAGCCCAATGAACTGATTGCCTCTACCGGCGAGACGTCATCTCCTCAGATCTTCTTTTCCAAAAATGGTGGCGACTCGTGGCAACAAATCAAACCTAAGTTGAACAACACCGTGCCCTGGTGGGACGACTTTATGCTGAGACTGCCGTGGATCTCCGACATTGAGTTTGACCCCCATGTGCCTGATCGCGTCTGGATGACTAATTGGTATGGCACTTGGCGTACCGATGACGTCGATGATTTCTCAGAACCCTGGACGAACTTTACCAAAGGCCACGAACAAACCGTGCCCTTTGATATGATTTCGCCGCCCGATGGGCCACTGCTCGTGAGTGCGATGGCTGATGTTGACGGCTTCTACCATGACGACTTTGACACCTCTCCTAGCCGCCGACTCGGCTCAGTCGAAGGCACCACGCGGTTTTCTGACAGCTACAGCATCGATTATGCGCAGAGCCAGCCTAACCGCATGGCCCGCGTTGGCGGCAATAGTGGTAAACAGAAATATGGCCTGGCGATTTCTAACGACAGCGGTCGCACCTGGCATGAATCGGATGCCTTCCCTAGTAATGTGCAGCCGGTTGAGCTCGCCTTTTCGGCCACCGATCCAGACACTATTGTGGTTGTCCGCAAAGATGCCACTGCCTTGTATACCAACAACGGTGGTGATAGCTGGAAATCGGTAAAAGGCTTGCCGACTGATTTAGAAGGCCGGTTTAACTGGAATAAACCGTTGACGGCAGACGCCAACGGCAACTTCTACTACTACAGCTCGGGCAAGCTGTACCGCAGCACCAATGACGGGGCGTCTTTCTCAGTGGTAGAAACCAATCTGCCCTACGATTGGCCCTACAAGCTGAAATCGCCCCAGGGCGAAGCCAACGAGGTTTGGCTCAGTGCCGAAGATCGCGGCCTGTATCGTTCCACCAACGGCGGGTCAGACTTCAGCCGCATCTCGAACGTCGAGAAGGCCACTATGTTCTCGTTTGGGGTGCCTGAATCAGCCAATGATTTCCCCTACATCTACCTGTACGGCGTTGTGACCGGTCAGGGTGAAAGCACCTACGTCTCTAAAGATGAGGGCAAGACCTGGCAGGATATCGGCTCGCCTGATGCCGTCATTGGTAACCGGCCAGTGGTGATGGAAGGCAGCTGGCAAACGCCAGGATTGGTGTTCGTCGGTGCTAATGGTCGAGGTATCTACGTCGGTAACGCTTAAGGCGTTGCTGCCGACCATGTTTTGAGCCTCGGGAGTCGGCACTGCCGACTCCCGAGGCTCAAGCGTTTCTGGCCGAGATGGGGGCATCCAGCAGGGAGCAAACTTGGGTGATCTAGCCAGTTGCCTTTTTTGGGCCCCCTGCTCGGTGCATTGAATCGCCGGAAGAACGTCAACAGCCTGGGGCGATCGCTCCAGGCTGCTGGCATTTAGGAATTTTGAGAGCGATCGCCAGACTCGGCCTAAGACTGGCCGCTATACGCCGGGGTCGGACTCGGTGCCGTGTCATCTAGCCCCTCGTCATAAACCGTCAACTGTGGCGGTGCTGAACTCAGCGACATAGCCGTTGCCGTGAGCACCTGCGAACCTTCTTGCTCAAGGTCATCGATGTATCCTTTTTTCGCCAGGTTTGCTTCCTGCTCAATCTCAAACGGGCCAAAGTAGTAAGTACACTTGGGGCTAGTCGTTTTGACTTCCAACCACCACTTTTGGTCAGATTTGAACAGCGAACCAAACAGTTGACTAAAAATGTTCTTCATATGGCGTACACATCAAACTCTGCTTTGTTAAACGATTCTCAAAGGGAAGTGGGGATAATCCGGCTCCAAGAAGTTTATACTCTGTCACTTTGCTTTTTGCAAAGAATTTAAATTCAGCCGACCCATCCGTTGCTGACGATAAATTTCATACAGGGCCATCCCCGTCGCGACGGAGGCATTCAAACTAGCAGTCTTGCCCGCCAACGGAATTGACACGACGCTATCACAGCTCTGCTGCACGGCCATGCCTAAACCACTCCCTTCCGCTCCAACCACCAACACGGTAGCACCGCTAAATTCCACCGTATGTATAGAGTGATTCGCTTCGGCGGCCAGCCCATAGATCCAAAATTCGGCTGTTTTGAGCGTTTCTAACGCCTGCCGCAGGTTGATAACGCGAGCAATGGGTAAATGCTCGACGGCACCAGTGGCGACCTTGGCCACGGTTGAGGTGATGCCTGCCGCGCGTCGCTGCGGAATAATCAGCCCCTGCGCCCCGAGGGCTTCAGCTGTGCGAATGATGGCTCCCAAATTGTGGGGATCGGTAATGCTGTCAGCGGCTAACAAAACTGGGCGACTGCTTGCTGCTTTGGCGTGGGTAATCAGCGTATCGAGTTCCCAATACTCGTAGGGCGCCACTTGGGCAATAATGCCTTGATGGCTCTGCCCCTGGGCCATCTGGTTGAGGCGGCGCTGATCGACTTCATCGATGACGACACCGTTAGCTTTAGCGTCGTTGATCAACGGCAAAAACCGTCCGTCATAGCGGTAGCGATCGTTCACCCAGAGTCGGTTGAGGGAGCGATCGCCCTCTAAAGCCGCTTGAATGGCATGGCGACCGTAGATCAGGTCGGTTGATTCTTGGGCTGGTTCTTCTGAGCCGAGGGGCGGGGCATCGTCTCGCCCTCGCCGGTTGAGCCGGGGTTCTTCGCGTCCGCGATCGCGATCTCGGTTGCGATCCCGATCGCGGCTGCGCCCTCGATCCCAGTCGCGGTCGCGATCCCGGTCACGATCCCGACTGCCTCGACCAGTTCCCCCAGCGCGACGCTCGCTACGAGGGCTGCTGCCAAAGCGGTCTTTGCTAAACCGTTTGCCACCGCTGCTGCCGCCACTGCGCTTTTGCGGACGAGCCGGGGATGGCCGCGATCGAGAAGATTTGTTCGCAGGCTTGGGGCGTTCGGTCATGGTATACACATCCGGTAAAAAAGTTGGCAGAGCAGAGCGAGGATGTCGTCAGGGGCCAGCGGCCCTCGACTGCAGCAAACGTCATTGATAGGAGAGATAGTAAAAGCCCCTAGGCCAACTCAGGCGTAAATGGCAGGTGAGCTAAAACCTCGTTTAAACGGTGGGGAGCCGTGAGATAAAGGTAACCAATCAACGCTTCTAAGGCTGTGGCCTGCTGATAGTCTTGCAAGCTGGCTCGAGTTTTCCGGTTAGCGGCCGCGTTGCGCCCTCGCCTCACTACATCTAGTTCTTCGTCGGTTAGATGCGGTTTTAAGCAACCCAAATAGTAAGCTTGCTGCTCCGCTCTCACCTGATCAACCACCTGCTGGTGATACGCCCGAATCTGTTTGGGTGGCATGAGCAAACAGCGGCGCATATGCAGCTCATAAACGGCATCGCCGACATAAGCTAAGGCCAAGGGAGAGAGCGATCGCACCTGATTGATTGACAAGGCTGTGCAGGCTGCCAGACTCGGCAACGGCGGCCCCTCGCCCGTACTAGCAGCAGAATCAGTTGAAAACTGAGCCATGGGTCAGTTCCACCCCCAGAAGATGAGCCTTCAGCTTCGTTAACACGCTAGCTCAGATTAGCGACTGCCTCATCTACCGATGGCTGAATAGAAAGAAACTTTTCAAGGCGAACAAGTTTGACCGTTTGCATCACTCGCGGGTTCGCAATGAGCTGCAGGCTTCCTTGGGCGTCTTTAGCTTTTTTGACGAGCTGCACTAAGGCCCCCAGCCCCGAGCTATCCACAAAATCGATTCCAGAGAGGTCTAG
Source organism: Cyanobacteria bacterium J06626_4 (assembly GCA_038523235.1). GTDB lineage: Bacteria > Cyanobacteriota > Cyanobacteriia > Phormidesmidales > Phormidesmidaceae > Halomicronema. The sequence goes on along the minus strand of JBCBJQ010000039.1, from coordinate 2,667 downwards.
AACCAAGTTGCTGGGCCCTTGAGTGGCATAGTTACCCATCACCTTGCGAAATGTCGGCTCTGAGAAAGCATCTAAGAGCCCAGTGAGGCGAAAAATTTGACAGTTCGCCCTAACTTCTCGAGTGCCTCTCAAACTCACAGTTAGGGTCAATTGTTCAGCTATGGGAAACCTCCCAGGATGTCACTCAGAATTTGAGACCTCAGTATAAGCTAGGACTTTAGCAACTGCAAGCAATCCTCAAAATCCTTCAAAACTCTGACAAATGGGTGATTTCAGCGGGCCTGCAACCGGCTGTCGCTGGTGATCTTCTGTTGCCCGATCGCAGCAGTGCTGAGCATTCGATTCCGATCATCAGGTCGGAATCCTGTTACTTTCTGTCCAAAATACTACAGTCGTATTACAAAAGTAATTACACTATGAGGTAATTTAGGAACGAACGATTAAGTCTCGGAGATGTTGTCACCCATGCCCGCACTTTCCCGCCCGTCGACGACCGATATGGAAGTGACCAGCATTCGCTTGGAAAAGGAATTGAAAAATAGCCTGAAAGCGATCGCGGGTAATCGCGGCTATCAAGCCCTCATTCGAGAAATTCTTTGGGCCTACGTAGAGCAGCAATCCGGTAATGGCTGTAGCTCACTCAACCGACAAGATATTCGGGCAACTATTCCAGCCACTGCTGAGCGTGCCGAACGCTGCGCGATGACGGGCCACATGATCGCCGCTGGCGAGCCCATGCTGTTAGGGCTCACGCCTCAGGGGGCGCTCGTACCACTCTGCACGGCGGCTGCGGCTAAAAAGTTGCCCCAACAGGCGTGACCGCGATTCAGCACTTTAAGCGATATGCCATCTCTTGAGGGAATCGCACTAAACTATCCAGGAAACACCAGGATTCTGAGAATGCCTGTTAAGGATCAGCATCCGGCCTTGAGTTGACACGCTATCCCTTTACGCGATCAATGAGATGATCGCCCACTCGCAGCGCGTTGGCCATCACCGTAAGCGCTGGCCCAACTGCCGGACAGGAGGGGAAGAAGCTGCTGTCTACCACGTAGAGATTGTCGATTTCGTGGGTGCGGCAGTGGATATCCAACACGGAAGTTGCCGGATCGGTGCCCATGCGGCAGGTGCCGGACTGATAGCCCACCACTTGTAAGGGCGCTTCGCCTCGGGGAAAGACGGTATTACTTTGAGCCTCTTTGACGTCTTTTTCGACGGCCTTTAAGATCTCAATCCAGCGATACACGAGGCGATCGTGGGCTTCGAAATTGTTAGGCTCAAACTCGTAACGTAACTTCCCCTTTTTCCAATAGACGCGATTGTTGGCATCAGGCAGCATCCCGGTCTGGGCCCACCAGCCGACGGAATGGATCGCTAGTCCCTTAAGGCGAGAACCCGGCAAAATTTGGGCTAGCACCGATAGCAACGGCGGCGACTCGGCAAAAATCACGTCCTGCAAGAGGCCACCACTGTTTTCGATGTGGCCCATGGGATAGGGGTAGTCACCGTAGCCCCAGTAATAGTCATTCACGCTGACGCTGCGGGGAAACGTGCCGGAATTTTCCGACGCAAACCGCTCTACTAGCACCGTCAGCTGCTGTTTCATCAGGTTGCGACCCACCTGGTCGGAGCCATTGGCGAGACCCTGAGGATGCTTCTCATTAGCAGAGGCTAACAGCAGCGCTGCCGAATTCACCGCACCACAGGCCAACACCACAATATCGGCGCTGAAGAGGAACGACTGCTCTCCCACTTCGGCCTGTACGCCTTTAACCTCAGTGCCGGTGGGATTAGTGTAGAGGCCAACGACCTTAGCCGAGGTTTTTAGCGTGACGTTGTGGTGCTTTAAGGCCAGATTGATGCCAAAAACCTCCGAGTCGCCTGTGGGGTCGTCCTCTTGGCGGGTCAGGCTGAGGGGTAAAGGCGTTGGGTGCAGATCTTGCTGGGCGATCGCCGCCACCAAGGGCTGCATCAGCGGCTCATGGGCGATCGCCGGATAGGGATAGTCGCTACTGTGGGGCGGTTCTGTCGGATCGTTTTGGGCGTCCCCATGCACCTGGTAAAGTTGCTCAGCAGCGGTGTAGTAGGGCTCTAAATCGGCATATTGGAACGGCCACTCGGGGGCAATACCCTCCTGATGGGGGACGGCGGTAAAGTCGCGATCGCGCATCCGCATCAGCGAGGCGGCATAGATCTTTGTGTTGCCGCCGACGGCATAGTTCGTCTGGGGCGAAAACGGCTCTCCTGCCTGGTCGTACCACTGCTCGGGGGCGTGGTAGCGCTCCTTCTTAAACACATCCACATCGGCGCGGTTTTGATCCTCCAGCGCCATCGTGCCACCCCGCTCTAGGATTAAAATCCGCTTGCCGGTCGGGGCCAGCTTTTGGGCTAGCGTGCCCCCGCCAGCGCCCGTGCCCACAATGATTACATCGTAATGTTGGTCATCAATAATCATGGATTTTTCCGATGGAGGTTACCGATGTGATACGTCGATTTTGAGGCTGCCGCACAATCTCTGGTAAGGGCAGGGCACTGCTATGCCCCTACGGCTATTTCCAGACGTAAATCAGAATGAACAAGACAATCCAGATCACGGCCTACATGTGCTGACGGGCGTGTTGCTGCAGGGCATCATGCTGGGGCGATCGTTCATTCCCAACAACTACG
>JBCBJQ010000038.1:0-49251 GCA_038523235.1 Cyanobacteria bacterium J06626_4 | reverse complement strand
GATGCGTTTCGAGCCAGTGAACCAGGGCCGGACTGGAATGGGTATAGGTCAGTTCTGGAAAGTCTGTCTGCAGGGCCAGCACAGAGCGAAAGGTGCGCTCGGCGGCTTGCCAGGTGTCTTCGACTGGCCAGAGCCAGGCCAAGTCTAAATGGGCATGCCCCACACAGGTGACCTGCCGCTGCTTGATCCACGGGCTCAAGGACTGCAGCCGCGATCGCAGGGCCGCGAGTTCCTGCAGAAAGCGATCACGTTGCCCGACGGTGGCCCAATCTAAGGGCGCGATCGCGGCGGCAATATTAGCCAGCTTCGCGGGAGCCAGCGCGGCGGCATAGGTCTGCAGCACCGTCAGTTCGTCAGCGATAAAGCTCGGTTCGGGGCTCGCTTCAGGACTGGCGACAGCTTGCTCGTAGACCACTTCAGAGCGTACCAGGGCGCCATCATCATGGCCGGGACTGACTAGATAAATGGCCACCCAAAAGGTATCGCCGGGGGTGACGCGATCGCTGAGTAAAATGCGGCCAAAGTAGTCGAACAGGTCGCCTTCCTGCACCAACTGGCCATCGACGTAAACCGCCGCCGTCTCGGCCCACCAGGTCAGCCCCAGTCGCAGCGCCGACCCCGCCAGGGGAAAGTCCTGCAGGGCAGTCGGTACCGTAATTTGTTGACAGAGCCACAGGGCTTTTTGGCCCCGCTCCCAGGCAATATGCTGCTTGGCGTTGGGCACGGCGATCGGCCATGCCGTCCAGTCCTCAGTGGCTGAGGTGACCTGGGGATCGGGTCGGTGGGCCATCTGCCACCCTAACTGCAGCGATCGCCGTGTCAGTGCTCGCAGGCGATCAGCCGTGACCGCGATCGTCGCGCTGCAATCAGGGTGCTCAAGCTTGGTCGGGTCAGCGCTAGCCATCGAGTTTCTACACCATTCCACAGAGAAATTCAATCATGGTCAACGCCCAAAGGGAACTTGTGGGTCACTAGCCGAGTCATGACACCTCAGCATCTGCCGCGATTGGGCTGGGCTTACCGGGCAAGTCCCGTTTGGCGTATGATAGACCGTACTGATTGCTGTCTATTGATGGGAAATCTGCAATGCTGACCCTAAAGATCGTTGTTTATCTCGTTGTCGCCTTTTTCGTGAGCCTGTTTATTTTCGGATTCTTAAGTGGCGACCCCTCCCGCAACCCAGGTCGCCAAGACATGGAATAATCAGATTCCAGCGAATGGCTAAGGGGTGTGCTCGGTTAGCACTTAGCAATATCAGCCCCCCTTAGTTTTGACGCGCAGTTGGTTGGGGCGATCGCCTCACAATTGACTGTCTCCCAAAGCCCGCTGGTCGGGCTTTCGTTTTGATTGTGTGGCTGTTTATGCCCTACTTACCTCCTGTTGATCTGCCTCCGCCTCCTATTGTGCAGACGGTGTCACTGCCTGCCGCCGTCGCCGCCGAACCACCTCTGGAACCTGCCGTCAAAGCGGATGAGCGATCGTCCGCCAAGCCCCAGCCCCGCTTCAGCCATCCCGCTCCAGCGACAGCGCCGCCGGGGCGACGTCAAAACGTTTCCAACCCGACGACCAGCGCTGTCAATGCTGCCGATGTCGAACCGTTGACCCCGGCTGAGGTTCAAGCCTCCTTTTTGCAAGGGGGGGTACTGACGCCACCCGATGCTCCTCAGGGGGCTTCGCTGCATTCTGATCGACCGGCAACTGTCAGCCGTGAGGAGGACCGCGTTCAGTCTTTCCCCACGTTGTCAGCCCCCTGGGTATCGCAGAGCGATGACGATGAGGCTGAAGCTGCCGACGAGACCGCTCCTCGCCAGGTCGATGAGGCAGACGGCGATGAGGAGAATGACGATAGCGATGAGGAGAACGCACCGGCGATCGTGTATCCTCGCGCGGCGACTCCAGGCCCCGACTGGTCTAATGGTGCCGTCTTGCCAGGGGGCGATTTGCTGCCGCCCTCATCGCCCACAAATCAACCACCGACTCCCCTCAATTTGGTGGCCGACTATCAAGAGTTTGAACCGGCGACTCAGATCGTGACCGCTCGCGGCAATGTGGTTTTGCGGTTAACCAATGGCGTTTTGAGTGCCGATCGCCTCTGGGCGAACCTGGCCAATCGCTACGTGGTCGTTGAAGGCAACGTGATCTTTACGCGGGGTGACCAAACCGTTGAGGCCGACCGCGGCGAATATAACCTGATTCAAGGGGAGGGCAGCCTATTTCAAGCTCGAGGCGTGCTGTTTTTGCCTCAAACCGGTCGAGATTTTGGCGATTTGGCTCCCACCGGAGCTGGGCCGCCCGTTGCCACGAGCCCCGGCGTATTAGACACCGATCCGATTGGCAACGTCAGAGGCACCGGCAGCATCACCTTTGGTACCGGGCTTGATCCTGACCCGGCAGCCGGGGCGGCAATCCCTAGCGTAGGGGGCTTTGTCCGCCGCATTCGCTTTGAGGCCGCCCAGCTCGACTTTGATGCTGAAGGCTGGTATGCCCAAGACATTCGACTGACGAATGACCCGTTTTCGCCGCCAGAACTCGAGTTCCGGGGTGAGACTGCTCGCCTGACCCGGCTCACCGAATTTCAAGATGAGCTGTTTGTCGATAACCCTCGCCTGGTGTTTGACCAAAGCTTCTCGCTGCCGCTGTTTCGCGAGACCATTTTGCTGAATCGAGGCGGCCCCGACAGTGCGAATCCGTTCTTCGTCAACTTTGGCTATGACGGCGAAGAACGCGATGGCCTCTTTGTCGAACGAACGTTTCAGCTGCCGAGCATCGGTCAGTGGGAGTTTTTTTTGACACCGCAGTTTTTAGTCCAACGATTTGCGGGGGAAGAAACCGATAGCTTTTTGAGCAACTTTGGTCTGGAAGCCGATGCGACCGGTGCGCTGAGCCCGACAACCTTAGTCGAGGCCAATGCCAGCTTCTCTGGCTTGGATCTTGACAATCTTGAAGAGCGCCTGCGGGCCAGCGTACGCGTACAGCAGCTCTTAGGCGACCATAGCTTGAACTTTGAATACAGCTATCGAGATCGCCTCTTCAACGGCTCGTTAGGATTTCAGGATGTGCAGAGTAGCCTCGGCGTCGTACTGCTGTCGCCCAACATCCTGCTCGGTGACACGGGTATTGTGCTGAACTATCAGGCCTCGGCTCAATACATTACGGCCAACACCGATCGCCTCGAACTGCTAGACGACCTGACGCCGCCGTTTCGCGCCAGCTTGGGTCGGTTTCAAGGCAGTGTCGGACTCACCCGAGGATTTGTGCTCTGGCAGGGCACCCCCCTACCGGCCACCCGTGACGAGGGGTTGCGGTTTACCCCAAACCCTCGAACCCCCATTGTCGTCTTGACCGTGGGGGCGCGGGGCACCTATACCTACTACACCAGCGATGACACCCAAGAAAACCTCTCGGCTTTTGCCGGTATTAGCGGGGAACTGGGCCACTTTTCGAGAGACTTTTTAGATTCAACGGTGTTTAATTTGACCTACTCTCGAGCCTTTGTCGGGCAAGACTCGACCTCACCCTTTTTGTTCGATCGCAACGTCGATCAAAATACCCTCACCGGCGGCCTCATTCAGCAAATCTATGGCCCGTTTCGAGTCGGTTTTCAAGCCTCTTTCAACCTCGATACCGGCGAACTGATCAACAATGACTACATCTTTGAATACAACCGCCGCACCTACGGCCTGTTTCTGCGGTTTAACCCCACGCAGCAGGTGGGCTTTTTGGGCTTCCGGCTCAACGAGTTTGACTGGTCGGGCCGGGCAGCGCGCTTTGGCGGCGCAGATATTGATCAGGTAGAAGGCGGCGTGGTGCGTTAAGGGCGTTGCGCAACAATCACCTCCTGGTTGGCGGGGGACACTGCTAAATCCTTCCCCAAAAGGGTTCGAGCCTGAAATGTTGTTTAATCGCAGCCTTCAAGTCGCTCAGCGCTAGCAAGGTTTTTTGCGATCGCGCTCCTACCAAACTGACCAACTGCCCGCCATCCCCCTAAACTTTATTAAGTCAGCGCTCTTTTGCCATACGATTCTCTGCAATAAGACGACAAATCTGGCCCCCTGGCTTCCCGGTGTTTCCAGAATTGCCTGGGCAGTCCGATTACTAAGAAGTGGGTATTAGCTCCCTATGACCGTTGCTGCTTCCGTGAATCCGCTCCTGTCTTTAGATTACGTGCCCGCTTTAGAGTCGATCGGTGATGACTATTATGATGTCGTCGCGGCGGCTGAGTTTCCCCAACATCTGCTGCGGTTTCGCAATGACGACCTGCTGCGGCAGATTGACCTTGATCCTGCCCAGGTCAGTGATGAGCACTTTGTTGAAGCCTTTGGTCAGTTCAAGGCGAGATCGCCCTTGCTAGCGCTGCGTTACCACGGCTATCAGTTTGGTGCCTACAACGCTTTTTTGGGCGATGGTCGCGGCTTTCTTTATGGTCAGGTGCGCGGGGGCGATGGCCAGCTATATGACTTTGGCACCAAGGGCTCTGGTACTACCCCCTATTCACGCGGTGGGGATGGTCGGCTTACCCTCAAAGGCGGCGTACGCGAAGTGCTCGCAGCGGAAGCTCTACACGCGCTGGGGGTGAAGACCTCTCGCACGCTAAGTCTGATCGAAACGGGCGAATCGCTCTGGCGGGGCGATGAACCGTCACCGGCGCGATCGTCCGTCATGGTGCGGTTTAGCCGCTCGCATATTCGGTTTGGCACCTTTGAGCGGCTCGACTATCTGGAACGGCCCGACCTGATTCAGCGGCTACTAGACCATGTCATCGAGACCTATTATCCCGAGTCACGGCTGTTTACTGACCCAGTAGAACGGTATGGCCACTTCTACGCTGAACTAGTAGAGCGCGTGGCTCAGCTAGTCGCCCAGTGGATGTCAGTGGGCTTTTGCCACGCTGTGCTCAACACCGACAACATGTCGATCACGGGGGAAAGTTTTGACTACGGCCCCTATGCCTTTATCGACGCCTATGACCCGAGCTTTACGGCGGCCTATTTTGACTATGGGGGTCGCTATAGCTATCGCAACCAGCCAGCTGCCTGCGAATGGAATTTGCGCCTGCTGCAAAAGCCCCTGAAGCGCATCATGGATTCTGCGGCCCTAGAGGCAGGCTTAGCCACCTATATCGACCATTACGAACGCTACTACCGCCAGCGCCTGTTGGCCAAGCTAGGGTTTGAATCCTTGCCCGACGACTTGGGTCAAGATCTGGTCAAGCAAACGATTGAGCTGCTCAGCCAGGTGCAGGTGAGCTACCATGCCTTTTTCCTGGAGCTAGCTCGCCAGTTTTCGGTAGATTGGGCCGAGGGCGCAGAGCAGATCTTTGGCACCACCTTCCAGGCATCAGATGCGGGGGCACAAGGGCGACTCGATCAGTGGCGGCAGCTCTATCAGCGAGCGCTGAAAACTCAGTCATCATCAGCGCTAGCAGTCATGTCAGCGCGGCTGCGGCGTACCAATCCCGAGACGGTGCTCCTGCGACCCGAAATCGAAGCAGCTTGGGAACCGATTGTGGCCGAAAACGATTGGCAGCCGTTTAATCGACTAGTGCAGCGAGTGCAGGCTCCGTTTTTAACTTGAGTGCCTGCCGTCTTAGCATGAGCTGGATTTTATATTGCCAATGAGATGCTGGAGAATCGGAGGCAAAATTTAGGGCTGTCGTTGGACAAACAGGTATTGCAGTTATTGAATCTGAGGCCTTTCAATTCATTCGATTAGCATGACTTTAAGCAACCTTTTGACCTGGAGAAATGACTCAAATTAAGCGGCAGATTATTGCTCTTGGGGGTGGCGGTTTTTCCATGGAACCCGAGAATCCTCTGCTTGACCGCTACATCCTGCAGCAGTCCAATTCTCAATCGCCGAAAGTCTGCTTTCTACCCACCGCTAGCGGTGATAGCGATCGCTACATCACCCGATTCTACGAGGCGTTTACCCAGTTAGCGTGTCGTCCGACTCATCTCAGTCTCTTTCGCCCGCCGACCCATAGCCTCACATCATTTCTACAAGCTCAAGACATCATCTACGTTGGGGGTGGTTCTACTTTCAATCTGATGGCCCTCTGGAAAGCTTGGAAACTGGATGTGGTGTTGAGACAAGTTTGGGAACGAGGCACAGTGCTATGTGGACTCAGCGCTGGCTCGCTTTGCTGGTTTGAAGAAGGCTTATCTGATTCAGTGATTCCTGGTCAATATGCTGAGTTGACAGGACTTGGTTTCTTGCCCGGTAGCCACTGTCCGCACTACGACGGTGAAAGTGGACGACGCCCGATTTATCGACAGTGCATCAGTGCTGGCAAGCTGGCGGATGGGGTGGCTGCCGACGATGGGGTGGCCTTACACTACATCGGCACCGAGCTAGCGCGAGTTGTGAGTTCTCGCCCCGCAGCAAAAGCCTATCGGGTCTATTTAGAGGATGAAAACTTGCAGGAAGATGCGCTCGCTGCACAGTATTTGGGATGATTCGCAGGTATGTTTCTGAGGGTATGTCTCTCGCCGAGCAACTCATTGCAGATCGACACGCTGGGACAGATCGTGAGTCGTGTAGTTTTGGGTGCCTCAGCTTCGCGATCACAATTCGCGGATAGCTTATCCTGAAGGGCATTGGACTAATGCCAAGACTCAAGGGGGATTCATAATGGGAATGTGTCAACAGCCCTAAAATCTTTGGCGCAAAAAAAACACTGTTCTTAGTATCTAAACCAGGATTCCTGTTTTTTAAATCAACAGTTCTGAGGAGAACAACTGATGATACAGCCAGCAATTCTAGAAAAGTTGGAGACCTTACCCGAGGCACTGCAAACAGAGGTGCTGCACTATATCGAATTTTTGTCAGAGCGCTATGCCGTTACCCATGACCAGACGGAAACTCTCCCGAAAAAGCGTCAAGCTGGATTGTTGAAGGGAAAAATTTGGATGGCAGATGACTTTGATGAGCCGCTTGAAGATTTCAAGGATTACATGTAATGCTGCTCGACACCCACACCTTACTGTGGTTCTTAAATAATGATTCAAAGTTAATCTCAACTGTCAAAAGTGACATCGAGAATGCGGATCAAGTCGTCGTCAGTATTGTGAACTTGTGGGAGATAGCCATAAAGCTGTCAATCCAGAAGCTAGAGTTGGACTTTGCCTTTACAGAATTGCCTGATTTTCTGACACAACTCGAAATCAGAATCTTGCCACTCATCTTTGCTGATTTAGAACAGTACATCACCTTGCCGCTGCATCATCGTGATCCGTTCGACCGGCTATTAATTGCTCAAGCCATGACAAATTCCCTAGGAATTGTGAGTGCTGATACCGCTTTTGGTGCCTATCCCGTTCGGCGGATTTGGGTGTGAGCAAGGCGAAAATACTGGAACGAGAGATCGCCTTCGCACGCCGATCACTCACAATCAAAACACTGCTGCTTAATCAGGCCATTTGGCGCTTGATGAGTTGCGCAAAGAGTCCGGGCTGAGCGGCGAGTTCATCAAAGCTGCCCTGCTGCACGACTCTTCCCGCCTCAATCACATAGATGCGATCGGCATGGCGAATGGTGCTGAGGCGGTGGGCGATAACCACCCGGGTAACGTTGAGGCGATCGAGGCTTTCGGTGACGATCTTCTGGGTGCGGTTATCTAAGGCGCTGGTGGCTTCATCCATCAGCATGATTTTGGGCTTGCCGACCAGGGCACGGGCAATCAGCGATCGCTGCCGCTGCCCGCCAGAGAGGTTACTGCCGCCTTCGCTGACCACCGTGTGCATTTGCATCGGCATCTCGCGAATGTCATCGGCCAGACCGGCTTTTTCCGCCGCATCCCAGGCATCTTCGAGGGAAATCAGCGCTCCCCCCGCCAGGTTCTCAAACAGGGAGCCAGCGCTGAGGCGACTGGTTTGCAGCACAACGCCAAACTGCCGCCGCACGGCCACCACGTCTAAGCCCGACAGATCTTGCCCGTCGTAGTAGAGGTTGCCAACCTCAGGGCGATCGAACCCCAGCAGCAGTCGCATGGCCGTCGATTTGCCAGATCCAGAAGGCCCCACGAGGGCAATGAATTCGCCCGGTTTAGCCTCAAAACTGACGTTGTCTAAAATCAGTGGCCCGTCAGGCTGATAGCGAAAGCTGACGCGATCGACCTGCAGCGCCCCCGAAAGCACACCAGGATCCGCTTTGGTTAAGTTCACCTCCGGCTCGGCCTGCAGGATCGGCCGGGCGCGCTGCCACAGCGGCACCACATCCAACAGTTCAACCAGAGTATTGCTGAGACTGGTAGCCCCTGAAATGAAGGTGCCAAAGGCGACGGAAAAGGCGAGAAAGGTGCCCGTTGACAGTCCCAAACCATCGACATCGCCGACAAACTGGCTCGCCATCCAGAACAAGATCAGCGTCGTCAAAATCGGCAAAACGGTGTTGAACACATCCACCGCATCTTCGAGCTGTTGGGTGCTGAGGGTGAGGCGTAGCTGTTGGCCGTAGCGCTGCCCCCAAGCGGCAAAGGCGCGCTCTTCGGCCCCCGCAATACGCAGCTTCGAGACCCCGTTAATCAGCTCCACCACCAATCCATAAAGCTTGCCCTGAATCTCTAATAGCGGTCGATATTTGCGCACCAGCACCAGTCCTGAGGCGACGGTGACGCCCATAATCAGCAGGGCTACCAGCAGGGCTACCAGCGCCAGCGGCGGACTGTAATAAAACAGCAGCCCTAAATTAAGTAGCGAAAAGGCTCCGGCAAACAGGCCCTGCAACGCCGATCCGCTCAATTTGCGACGAATAGCGCTGATGCTGGAAACGCGGGAATTCAAATCGCCGGTAGCGTATTGCCGAAAAAACGACGTTCGCAGCGTCAGCAATCGATCCCAAACGGCGGCCTGCAGATGGGCATCGGACCCCGTTTCGACCCGCATGGTGGCGATCGCCTGGGCCAGCTGAAAACACGAGGCCCCAAAGGCCGCGGCCAAGAGGCCCAGGCCAATTTGCACCAGCAGGGCACGATCTCCGTAGGGCACGACCGTATCAACGAGGGCGGCAGTGGCTTGGGGCACCAACATGCCAATCAGCGTGGCTGCGACCCCGGTCAGCAAAATCGCCAGCCAGTCGCGACCCTGACCGCGAAAGGCAAACTTGAGCAAAGACAGGGCATTGAGTTCGCCCGAGGGCAAGGGCCGATAAAACACAAACGCCACCGGATCGAGGGTTTGGGCGATCGCGGCAGTGATGGGCTGCCGCGCGGGCGGAGCAGCGCCTGCCTTGATGCTGACGGGGTCAAACAGTTCATATTGATGATCATTCAGCGGCAGCAGGGCGACGGGATGGCGATCGCTGCGGGTATAGGCCATCAGCGGCCCGCTGTCTTGCTGCCACCAGTTGCCCCGCAATAGAACTCGGCGCAGCCGGAGTTGTGACGCGCGGGCGATCGCTTCCAGGGGTTCCTTGGTGCGGGCCATATTTTCTGACGGGGCAGGCGGCTGGATCGTGACGCCCAAAGCCTTGCCCACGGCCCCCGCCGCCGCTAGCAAGGGCGAGTCAATATCCTGCCAGCGATCGTCGGTCTCCAGCACACCCGCCAAGCTGCGCACCACTTTTTGAGTGACGTCTTGATTGAGCTTTTGGCGCTGTTCAAACCGTCGCCGCCCCAACCGCTGGCTGCGGGCATCAATTTGCTCCACGGTCGTGAAGAAGTAGCTGTGCAGCTGCACCAACCCCCGAATCAGAATCTTGCGATTGCTGACCTCAGCGGTGGGGCGAATGAAAAACTCGATGTGATCCTGCGCTTGCAAAAACATGCTGTGGCCCAAGGGGAAGCAGCCCAACTCCGCCACTAGCGGAAATGCTGGATTGCCCATCCAAGTCGCCGCACCCTGCTGCATACGCACCCATGACACCTCCCCTTCGGGAGGCCGACAGACCTGGCCCGTCGTCAGAGAAATGTAGTGTACGTCGGGCATAATGCCCTGGCGCGCCGTGCGGGGTAAGCCTTCGACCTGCCCCAAATGATGAATCCACGGATCGATGAGCGGTTTGAGCTGGTCGGTGGGCATCGGCGCGGCGTTCTGCTCGCTCAGCTCCACTGCCTGCACCTCGGCGGGTTCCACGGCAACGGCCAGCAGCCCTAACCCCGTCACGGGGCAAACCTTGGCGCTAAAGAGCGCTTCCCCCGCTTCTACGGTGAACAAATAACGGCGTTCGCCCGCCGGTTCGCCCGCCACAAAGGGCACAACAAAAACGGCCATCTTGCCCGATTTGACCTGCCACAGCACTGCCGGGTCGATCAGCAGCAGCGGATCGTTCGCCGTGACGGTAAGTGGGCTGGGTGGGGAGGTCAGAGTTTGAGGCGTCATTGGGGAGTAGGGGGTGGAGGGTAGGGATGTAGGGGAGGCGGTGACAGTAACGGGATTCACAGAGGTTGAGACGTTCTGATTTTTGGTTTATGGAAGCCGCAGCTTGGTCAGGTCACTCTAGAGGTCTGAAATCAGCATCTGATAGGCTTCTCAACTCCGACTTCCGACTTCTAAATTCCGAATTCTGCTATCGATGCTAATTGCAAGTACCCCCAAAAAATCAGTCGGCTCAGACACAGGAGCCTGAACACTCCCACCATCACTAGCCGCTTTCGCTTTGAATCAGCCGACCATAATATCCGCCTTCGGCCCAGAGGCTTTCGTGGGTGCCTCGCTGCACGACTTGGCCGCGATCGAGCACCAAAATTTCATCACAATCGCGAATGGTGCTGAGACGGTGGGCCACGATGATGCAGGTACAGCCCCGACGGCGCAGGTTTTGATCAATGATTTTTTCGGTTTCGGTGTCGAGGGCGCTGGTGGCCTCATCTAAAATCAAAATTGAGGGATTGCCCACCAGGGCGCGAGCCATTTCTAAGCGCTGCCGCTGTCCACCGCTGAGGTTAGAAGCGCCTTCCAACAGTTGGGCGTCATAGCCATAGGGCTGCGATAAAATCACGTCTTCGATCGCGGCATCCTGAGCGGCCTTGCGCAAATCGACCTCCGGCAGGGTCGTATCCCACAGGGTCAGGTTGTCGCGAATCGCGCCCTCAAACACTAAAATATCTTGCTCGACCACCGCCACAGAATTGGTCAGTACGTCCCGAGGCACCTGCGACCGGGGTATCCCATCGAAATAGATTTCGCCCGATCGCGGTTCATAGAGTCCGGCAATCAGTTTGGCCAGAGTTGATTTGCCAGAACCACTGCCGCCGACAAAGGCTACCCGCTGCCCCGGTCGAATAGTGAGATTGAGATTGTCGATCAGCGGCGGCGACAGGGGATGGTAGCCAAAGGCCAAATTTTCGATCGTGATCGCCCCCGTCAACCGATGGGACAGCGGGGGCTCGGAGGCGGCAGGCGCTGCGGGACTAGGTGCGATTGCGGCAGCCTGGGCGCTTGGGGCCGCCTGGGGAAGATCTCGCCGTAGCTGCACATCCACCTCATTGGCGAGCACGTCATCCAGCCGCTGCAGATTGCCCTGCAGGGTTTGTAGGGTGCTGGCAAACCGCACCAAATTATTCACCGGTCGCTGAAAGCTCACCATCAAGAGCTGAAAGGCCACCAACATACCGATGCTGAGTTCACCGTTAATCACGCGCCAACCGCCCACTGCCAGCAGCGCCAGGTTAGTCAGTGCTGACAGCAGCGATGGCAAAATACCCAGCACTTGATTGGTTAAGCCCAGGGCCTGCTGGGCGTTGATCGATTTGGTGTAGTACCCGGCCCAACGGGCAAAAAAGTCAGATTCAAGGCCGGACGCCTTGAGGGTTTCCATATTTTGCAAACCCGCGATCGCCACCCCCGCCGCCTTGCCATACTCCTGCGAGAGCCGCAGGTTAGCATCGGTGCGCTGACGGCCAATCCACTGCAGCACGGCGACGTTGATCACGGCAAACCCGACGACGATCGCCGTCAGCAAAGCGTCATACTGGGCCATGGCTAACGCGTAAAACAGTACCAGCACAAAGCTGATCATCGTCGTGGTTAAACGACCTGAGAGCACAGCGGCCACGCTGTCATTCAAGCTAATACGGCTGGCAATTTCCCCGGCAAAGCGCTGGGCATAAAAGCCGGTGGGCAACCGCAATACGTGCCAGACAAAACGACTGGTCATGCCGACGGCCAGCTTAATCCGCAGCGATCGCAGATACTGTCGCTGCAGGGCCGTCAGCCAGCCCCGCACGATCGCCACCAGCAGCAGACCTAACAGCAAATAGGGCACCCACTCTAGCCGCCCGCCCACCAAAACCGAATCGACAAAAATTCGACTCAGGGCGGGCAAGACTAACGCCGGTAGCACCAAGAACAAGCCAGCGATGATCGCCAGCAGCAAGATCCCCGACGAGGAGCGCAGACGACTCCACAGGGTTTTCAGCAAGTTGAGTTTGGGACCGCCGGGCTTAAAGGTTTCCCCCGGTTCAAACCCCAACACAATGCCGGTATACCCTTCATCAAATTCCGCATGGGTGACGCGCCGAGGCCCCGTCGCCGGGTCATTGAGATAGACCCACTTGGCGTTAAACCCATCCACTACCAAAAAGTGGTTAAAGTGCCAAAACACGATAAATGGTGGTGCCAATTGCAGTACCCGCTCCAGGCTTTTTTTGTAGCCCGAGGCTGCTAACCCATAGCTGCGCGCGGCCTTCAGTACGTTGGCCGCCGTGATGCCATCGCGCGATACCCCACAAACCTGGCGCAGCTCCGCCAGCGGCACCCGACGACCGTAATAGCCCAAGATTTTGCCCAGCGCCGCCGCCCCGCATTCCACCGCTTCCATCTGCAGGACAGTGGGCGTTTTGACCCGGTTAGTTGGCGATGGGGTCAATGCTTTGGGGAAAATAAACATCAGTTCGGCTACTCATAAAACGCCAGCGGAGCCCTCGGGAGAGGGTGCTATTAGCCGGGCTGACCCAGCCGTGGGGCAAACCCCAGCCAACTCAGGGCCGGTTTAAAAAGGGAAAGATGAAGGTAATGGGGGCGCGCTCTTCGAGGGTGATGCGTCCCTGCACTTCAACCCCCGAGAGCAGGGTATTGGGGGGCATGGCGCTATCCATCGGTGCTAACTCAGCCAGCACCTCTAACCGCCCCAGAGAAGCATCGGTTTCGGTTTCGGCTTCTAGCTGTTGGGCTTCTTCGAGACTGAGCGCTGGCGGCTCAAGCACCTTGACAACCTCGGCACTGAGGCCCGGTTCGTTGTAGATCAGCAGCGTTTCAGGCGTGAGCACCACCGGCATGCCGGGGCGAAACTGACCACGATAGCGATTTTCAAAATACAGCAGGGCCACCAACTTGCCTGCCCCCTGATCGCTTTGCACGAGCAGCCCGCGACCACTCGTCGTGACAGGCACTCGCCCCACCAGGCTCCAGATTAGCCCCAGCCCCAACAGCACGCCGATGGTGCCCAACGGCAGCCAGCTTTTAAGGTTGACGAGGGTCATGAGTTCGTCGAGGCGTTCGGGTGACGATAGCCGTTCGAGCGAACTCTGGCGAAACAGAGTTTGTGAATCTTTAGCCTCTTGTTTAGCCATCTAGGTCACTCCCAGCTGCGACAGCATCCAGTTAAACTTCTTGGCCCCGTCTGACAGTTGCTCCAGGTCAGCCATGTCGAGTTCCTCATCCAAGCGCTCATCATCAGCGGCCTGATTCACGGCGGCGGGATGTACGAGTTGGCTACTGACGGCCTGCAGCAGTTCTAAAACCTCGATCGCAATGACTCGGTAAAACCGGGAGGCAAAGCTGTCATCGACCTGCAGTTTAGTGACTAATTTTTGTCGAGGCACGGCAAACACGAGCGAATCTTTGAGCGTGCGAATGGTGACTGGCAGGGGCCGAAAATCTAAAAAGGAGATAATTCCCGGCATACCGCCTTTAGAGATGGTCGTAAAGGCAGGCTGGTCACGTCCGTTGTCATCAGCCTCGCCAAAACAAAGCACCAGGGGGTTAAACCGACCCCGCTGTGGGGCCGAGATGCACATTTGCCCATCCAGCACGATGTACAGCGCATCGACTGGCCGCGCTGCCCGCAGCACCACCTGATTAGCCGCGATCGCCGCCGTATGACCAAAGGAGGCCAGCCAGTCGACATCACTGTCGCGCAGCTCGCCAAAAATTGACAATACTTCTTTAGTGGAGCGATCGCCCCAAAATTGAATCCGGTTGGGCTGCTCAAAAATGCGCCGCAGGCGACTCGACAGAATAACCGCGATCGCTCGATAGAAATGGGCCGCAAAGGCGATATCTTCTCGCAGCTTTTGCTGTACTTTCGCCACTGGCAACGCCATCACCAGAGAGGGTTCGAGCGCGCTGACACTGGTCATTTCAGTCAGATCAAAGAGCGCGCCAATGCCCACCACTTCGCCCTGACTCAGCTCATCGATCAAGCTCTCTGACGTCGACACCGCCGAGCCATCAATACCAAAACTCAGCCCCAGCTTGCCCTCAATCAGCACGTAGATCAGATCTGCGTTCAACTGAGCCGATCGCAATGGCTGCCCTGACGCTAGCCGAGATCGCTCACCCGTGCTGATTAGCCAGTCTAAGTCAGCGTTACTCAGCTCCTGTAATAGGGTGTCTGCCATAGAAGATTTAAATACGACCTCCTAATAATAGGAGGGTTTATAAGCTCAATACTTTTGTCCAACATAAAGCAGATTTTTTCTGGCAAAATGCGTCAGCAAACTTAATGATCAGAAATGTTTTTAACAATGCCTTAATACTTCTTGAGGAGGCGGTATTTTCTTGTTTACGCTGACTAAAATAATGGCCTTAAACAGATGATTTTTTCAGGCACACGTCTGATCAGCTTCGCCTTACTGTGAGAACTGTACACAGCTGAAGGAGCTATTGTAATGGCTGAAGAAATCAAGAAAGATGTAGTAAGTGATGAGCAGCTCGAGAACGTGAGCGGGGGTGTTGATTTTGACCAGCTCCGTCGTGAAAATCTCGACAAAGATGCGGTTGATTTTGACCAGCTCCGTCGCGAAAATCTCGACAAAGATGCAATCTCGGATGACCAGCTTCAGGGCGTCAGCGGCGGTGTTAATTTTGACCAATTGCGTCGCGAAAACCTCGACAAAGATGCCTCTTCGTTAGACGAACTGCGTCGCGAAAATCTCGACAAAGACTAGATCTAAGTCGTTTCCAAGAGTTCGATTATTGCATCTTTGATGAACAGGCTCTCTGCTTTAGAGAGCCTGGTTTTTTCCAAGATTTAAACTTGCGGCATCAATGTTATGGCTCTGGTCGAGTTGATTGAGTTGAGCGATCGCAGTTAAGCGCTACAAAAAAATAGCCGATTGTTTAAATGACTTTGGTCAACAAGCTTGGTGTGTTGAGCTCCTTTTAGTCAGCCATCTGCACACCAAAGCTCCAGTCTTTACGACTGGAGCTTTCCTACTATCATATTGAAAGCTCATACCTGACTCGAAATCGGCATGTATCCCATAATGGTCTTTAATTCAGGGCACCAAATCACTACCGAAAGATAACGATCAACGTCAACCGCAGTCGGTAGCAAATAGCGATGCTGACCTGACTGTTTAGCCAGTTGACCAATGGTTAACTGGCGATCGCTAGGCTGACCAAAATCTTGATGAGGCTCCACATCACTGTCTAAAATCAACACCAAACTTGGCGTTTGCGCAGCGGCATTAAGCGGATGATAAAACTCTAAAAAAAGCTGTCCGTTTTCTTCCACAATGCTGGCGGGTGCCGCTGGGGCCGCCGCGATCGCGATTTGCCCTGCCGCTCTCACCAGGGTTTTGGGTTCAGAATCCATTAGTGTCTCAGCAAAGGACATCGATTGCAGGGGTTGCAGCGAGTCAGGCGGCGCGGCAATCAAACCGCTACTGAGCAAAACCAAAACCGGCGTCACGGCAGCTAATAGGCTGTAGGTGATGAGGGTGAATCGCATGATCGGGGCTCCTTTTAGTCTCAGTCATCTAGCCCCTATCGTCGTCAAGGCGACTGATGCTACCCTGATGCGCAGTTAAGAGTTCTACCCGAGAAAATTTAGCCAAAGTCACCCGCTTTCTCAGTGAATCTTCAGAGTTGCAGGCCGATTATCAGCAGAGGCAGGCGATCGCCCCGTGATGGGTTTTATGCCAGTTCTGAAAAGTAACGGCTATAGATTAGGACTCCCTCGCTGTCGCAGCCCTCTTGTAGAAGCGGGCTGCACACTTGTTTGATGTATCTTCCAACTTTAGCGAATTGGGTTTATTGCAATGTTTTGTAAGTTTGATCGGTCTTTTTGCTTCACCATAAAGTCGATAAACGCTCGAATTCGAGGCGAAACCAAGCGGCGTTCTAGATAGAGGGCCGTGATAGGCACCTCAGGCGGGCGATAGTCTTGCAAAACTTCTTGCAGCAGTCCCTGTTCTAAGGCGGCTGCGGCCATATACCCTGGCATTTGACTGATCCCGAGACCCGCGATCGCACTTCTGCCCACCGCTTCACCATCATCAATCGTCAGATTCCCGTTGACCAGCCGGCGCTCGACCTGTCCGTCAATCGTAAAAAACCACGGCATGGGTCGTCCCGTCTTGCGATTGCGAAAATTGAGGCAGTTGCCCTGTGCTAAATCATCAGGATGATGAGGATAGCCGGCTTGCTCCAGATGGGTAGGCGTCGCACAGGTAATCAACGGGTCAGTGCATAGCGGCCGCGCGATCAGATTAGCGCTGTCGGGCAACGAGCCAATGCGCAGGGCCACATCAACGCCTTCTGCGGCCAGATCTACATCGCGGTCGTTTAAAGAAAGCTCGACTGCAATTTGAGGATACTGCTTTAAAAAAGCGGGCATCAATCGAGTGCCCCAGATGCGTCCATACGCAGCGCCCATACTGACTTTTAAGCGCCCCTGAGGTTGGCTGAGGCTTTCCGTCAGCTCAGTCGTCAGAGCCGTCATTTGCTGCATCAAAGGCGTCACGCCTTCATAAAACCGTTCGCCTTCGGGCGTCAAGCTGACGCTGCGAGTGGTGCGATGCAGCAGCCTGACGCCGAGTTCTGCTTCTAGCTTGGCAATGGCTTTGCTAACGGCTGGCGGTGAAAGCCCGAGGGCATTGGCCGCTTGCACAAAGCTCTGGGATTCTGCCACTTGAATAAAGGTCGTGACGTTAGTCCAGCTTTTCATCGCTCATCAAACCATTCATTACTAACTTTTGGTAAATAATGAATTCACTTTAGCCCTATTTTTCTCAATCTACAGCCTGCTTATTCTGAATTTAGAAACAAACGGGTGGCACACCCCATCCCACCCACTTCAGAAATCATCAGGAGGTCTGTGATGAAAATTGGTATTATCGGCGCTGGCGATGTCGGACAAACCCTCGCAAAACTATGGATACAGGCAGGACATTCGGTGATTCTCAGTTCGCGCCGTCCCGACACGCTTCAGCCCATCATTCAGGAACTGGGACCCACTGCCCAAGTTGCAACCGTTGCTCAAGCGGCAATGGAGGGCGACATTTTACTCCTGGCGGTTAACTATGCGACGGTCGATGCTGCCTTGGCTCAGATGGCCCCGCACGTCACAAACAAAATCGTGATTGATACGACCAACCCCCTCCGTTACGCCGACGGCGGCAACCTGGAGCGCGTGATTGGCGATCGCGAAACCGCGGGGTTAGTGATGGCCGACAAGTTGCCAAATGCTCGCATCGTGAAAGCATTCACCACTTTATGGACAGGCTATCTGCAACAACATGCCCATCGTCCCTATCCTCAAGTCGCGGTTGCCCTGGCGGGTAATGCAGACGACAAACCGGCTGTGGCAACGTTGATTAAAGATGCCGGATTTGACCCGGTGGATTTAGGCACCCTCGCAGAGTCGCGGCCGCTTGATCCTCCCAGTGCTATCTGGAACCAAGTACTGACTGCCGATGAAGTGCGATCTCAACTGGCTCAAGTCTCGCAATTAGCTGCAGCCTAAAAGATACTCGTTCTCTGACCGCTTATCGATAAATTGCCTTGAAGTGCTGACACATCACTAGCCGTCCAGCAGTTCATAACCCGCATTATTCAGGAGATATCAATCATGAATGCTCAAACAACGCTCGATGAAATTGCGCAATCTCAACGGATTGGCCGCTTGATCTACAAAGGTTTTAACGAACGGAACTTGGCGCTTTGGGACGACGTGATTGCTGCGGATGTGGAACTCCGTAGCACCGTGGGCTCCCAGCCGACTCGTGGGATTGAGCCGCTCAAGGCCTGGGCTGCTGAGTTTCAAGCTAAGTTCTCTCCTAGACTCGATCTGGTAGATGAAATTTATGGGGTTAACCACGCCGTGATTGCCGTCAACCTTGTCTGGCAACATGTTGGGGAATTTTTCGGTTTGGCCCCTACGGGCCGCAAGGGCACTTCCATTGAGTACTTTATTCTGTCCCACGAAGGGGGTAAGGTCACCCGCTTTTGGGTCGCTGACCATACCCTCGATTTAACCACCTATCTCATTGCGGAACGCGGGATGCACTACCCGCAGAACTTTGAACCGCCGCCAATCATTCGGGGGATCGAAGTTGCGTAACCTGCCCTCAACCCCGGCCAGCCATTCTTTAGCCATCCACCCAACCTAAGGAGAGAAATGATGAAACGCCTCATCATGAACGCCGACGAGCCCGGCGGTATTGGAACCTCAGAGACAGAGCGGCCGCAACCGTTGCCCCACCAAAGTCTGGTAAAGGTCACGGCCTTTTCGCTCAACCGAGGAGAAGTCAACTTTGCTCAGTCCTCAAATGCCAAGGGCCGCACCATCGGCTGGGATTATGTGGGCACGATTGATACACCGGCTGCCGATGGCCAGGGACCGCCGCCAGGCACCCGAGTCGTTGGCTGGCGACCGCAGATGGATGCCTTTGCCGAATACGTAATTGGCGATCGCGAGTATTTGGCCGTCATTCCCGACGGGGTCTCTGATGCTCAGGCCGCAACGCTGCCCGTCGCTGGCCTCACGGCCCTGGCGGCAGTTGATAAAGGAGACAGAATTCTGGGGCACTCAGCGCTGATCACGGGGGTTACTGGCGGTGTGGGTTTCTTTGCCCTGCAGCTGGCTAAACTGAGCGGTGCCAAAGCGGTGGCCCAGGTGCGCCGTCCCGAACAGGTGGCTTTGGCCCGAGACCTTGGTGCTGATGCCGTCGTTGTCACCGCAGATGGACAAGGACTAGAGGCTGAAGGGCCGTATCGACTCATTGTGGATGGGGTGGGTGGTGACCTGATCGGCTTTCTGCTGCCGGTCACCGCCAAGGGCGGCACTCTAGTTTCCTACGGTGGGTCGCAGAGCTCTGAAACACCGCTCAATTTGGCCGATTTGTATGGCAATGGGGGACAGCGACGGCTATATGGACTCACGCTTTACAGCGAGGTGGAAGTGGAGCCATCCTCTGTGGGCCTCAGCCGTTTACTGCGGCTCGTTGAGAGCGATCGCCTGCAGGCACCAGCGATTACTACCGCCGACTGGTCAGAAACCTCCAGGCTCGCCAGCGATTTACTCGCGCGGCGATTTAGTGGCAAGGCGGTGCTGACGATTGACTAGTCATTGCGACGCTACGGATGCATCACCCCACAACACCACGAAGGAAGCGGGGGAATTTTGCGCGAACTGATGAGCGGTGTCTGCGGCTCGCTCGCCGTGAGCAAGCCGATTGTATTAGTCAGATAAACAGCCAAATCTTCGCTCGATCTTGTCCTCTTCTTACCGATGACTCAAAGCGCCAGCGCCCCAGTCAGAAAATGCTGCCAAATTGCCGTCTCTTCGAGTCCCCAGGGCAGCGACGGCAGCGTATATCGCGCCCACAGCCGCAGGGCGTAATATCCCAAAAACAGCGCAATCAGTGACAGCGTGGTGTTGAGCGGCAGCCAGCGTCGATACAGCGCCAGCCATGAGCGGCGCGTGGTCAGTTCACCCGCAGAGATGACGACGATCGCCCCCAGCAGGACCATCAGCAACGGCGCAAATAGGTGGTATGACAGCGCCAGTGCCCAGTCGCCCCGCGCCAGTGCCAAAAACGCTCGCGTCAATCCACAACTGGGCGCGGGAAATCCCAACAGGGCTCGAAACAAACAGGGTGGCAGCGGTAACGATAACCCGCCTTGGCTGATGCCAATAGCCACCAGCAAGGGTGTGCCCGTTGCCGCGATCGCACCCCATCGCCAAAGCGGCGATCGCAAGCGAGGAGCGGTTCTCAAAGCCTGCGATCGCCAGGGATTAACCAGCGTCGCAGCCGATGAGTTAGGCCAGAGCAGAGGGCGCGAGGGGCGAGATTTGATCATTAGGGCACGTCATTCGTTAATTACCAGAACCTCGTAGCACCCGTGCCTAAAACCAGCCGCGTTTGTCATCAACATAGGTCACCTGAAATTCCTCATCGGTTTTAGTGAGGTAAATAATGCCCTCAACCAAGCCGATGATGCCCATGACCGCGCCACCGATGCCACAGGTCGCAATGCTGACCACCAGCATGATTATCCCTTCGGTGGTGTAGCCCAGTACAAACTTGTGAATCCCCAGTGCTCCTAGCAAAATACCTAAAACACCCGCAATGATCTTCTTATCGTTGTTGTTTGAGTCGAGGTTGGTCATGCCCAGTTCCTTAAAGACAAAGTTGGGGCAGCGCTGACTCAAGTAGTCAAGCGTTGATCGAGCCTCATCGGTCAAGCGATGAAGGCTGGCAGCAACGTGGCCGCGAGCCTGCCCCCAGAGGTACCTTCAGATTTTGCCCGTTGCTTTCCCGAAGTACACGGGTTTTGATGACTCTTAAGACTTTGAGAAGCAGGGACTCACTGAGCGGACTCCCTTTGCAGAAGGAAGAAACACTCTACTGCCGCCAGAACATCACTCTAGAGGTGGACAGTCGGCGGAAACTTCATCTAAGACGGCTCCTGCTGCTGTTGGATCAAAGCCCTCTGGAAACTGCGTATCCGCGTTGTAGATTGCGCCTTGAAAATTTGTGCCATCGACAATAGCGCGAGTTAAATCGGCTCCTCTGATGTCAGCCCCTTGAAGGTTTGCATCAGTTAAATTGATTCTCACCAATTGGGCATTGCAAAAGCGAGCATCAACCAGACTTGCTCCTGTTAAGTTGGAGCGATAAGCATTTGTGTTTTCGAAATTAGCTTCATTCAGAATGGCTCTTGAGAAGTCAGCTTTAACTTGAGAAGTCCTGATATCCAATCCTGTTAGATCTTGCTCTGCCAGATCTAAGCCGGAAGCACCAACACCGGCGACCGAGGAATGGGGGGCAAACAAGTACGTCCCTGATTCTGGCAGCGAAAAGCCTTCTGGAAACTGGGTGCGGGTGTCGTAAATGATTGTCTCAAAAGTGGCTTGGTGGAGGTCAGTGTTCCTCAAATCGGTATCTACGAAGTACACAAACGCTACGTTCGCAGCTGTAAAATCAGTGTTCGTCAGATCTGCTCCGGTGAAATCCGCAGATCTGATTTGAGTATTCGTCAAGTCAGCTCCTGACAGATTGGCATTGTTGAAATAGCCGTTAATCCTTGCACTACTTAGATTGGTATCTGTCAAATCCGCATTGTTTAGCCAGACCCTGTCTAGATGAGCGTTGTGCAGATTAGCTTGCTTCAAATCTGCGCCAAACATAGCTGCAGATTCAATCCAGGTATCGCTCAGGTCTGCCTCTACCAACGTTGTATCCACGAAACGGGCTTCGACAAATCGAGAGCCCTTGAATAGAGCAGCTGACAAATCGGCTTCAGACAAATCGGCGACAACGATCGTGCAAGACTCGCATGTTCGCGTTTCGATAATCCGATCCACTTCCGCTGGGAGAGTGAGTTCTAGCCCCGCATCACCAATATCAGCTACAGCCTCTAGTGGGAGTGCGGCGGCAGGAAGGAACAGGGAGAGTGCGAATAGCTTTAAGAACCAGGCTTGGCTGTAGAACATGCGAATAAGTAACGGTGTGGAATAGTGCGATCGCGTCTCGTCAGCTAGATCGAGCATAAGACCCCTTCAACGTAGACGCTGTCCTCGCCCCTCAAGAGCCATGCTCTGAACGCTCTGAGAGTGTTAGCGTTGCCCGGCTTATCGTCCAATGTAGGGGAAACCGTACTAGGCGGGAGCAATATTGCCCTTGATGGAAGGGGCGATCGCCGACGAAGATCAAGCCGTTTACGCTGTCTAGAAAAACGTGGGTCACCGGCACTATGGCGACAATTCTGGAAAAGGGCAACATCAGTATCCATACTGAGAACATTTTTCCCATCATTAAAAAATGGCTCTACTCAGATCATGAGATTTTCCTGCGGGAATTGGTCTCTAACGGGGTTGATGCCATTCAAAAGCTCTCATTGCTAGCGCGATCGGGGCAGTATGACGGCGACGTTAGCGAACCTGTCATTAGTATTGCGATCGATAAAGAAGCCAAAACCCTCAGCATCTCTGACACGGGTTTAGGCATGACCGCCGATGAGGTCAAAAAATACATCAACCAGGTCGCCTTCTCCAGCGCCGAAGAATTTGTCAGCAAGTTCAAAGAGAGTGGCGACGCCAACATCATTGGCCACTTCGGCTTGGGCTTCTATTCATCATTTATGGTGTCTAGCCAGGTCGAAATCGATACGCTGTCTTACCAAGCGGGGGCCGAAGCTGTTCACTGGCGCTGTGATGGCTCCACTGAGTTTGAGCTATCGCCCTCCGAGCGTGACACGGTGGGCACCACCATCACCCTGCACCTGCTCGACGACGAAGAGTCGTATCTGGAAACAGCCCGCATTCAGCAGCTGGTGAAAACCTATTGTGACTTTCTCCCCGTCCCGATCAAAATGGACGACGAAGTCATCAACAAGCACGAAGCGCCTTGGAAGCAGTCGCTCAACAGCCTCAGCGATGAAGACTATCTTGAGTTTTATCGCTACCTCTATCCCTTCCAAGAAGAGCCGCTGCTGTGGGTGCATCTGAATACTGACTACCCCTTTGCCGTCAACGGCATTCTGTATTTTCCTAAGCTGAAGCCCGACATCGACGTCACCAAGAGCAGCATCAAGCTCTTTTGCAATCAGGTTTATGTCAGCGACAATTGCGAAGAAATTATTCCTCGCTTCCTGATGCCGCTGCGGGGCGTCATCGATAGCCCTGACATTCCGCTCAACGTGTCACGCAGCTTTTTGCAGAACGATCGCACCGTGCGCAAAATCTCTGACTACATTGCGCGCAAAGTTGGCGACAACTTAAAAGGGCTGTACCGCACCGATCTCGCCAAGTACATTGCCTCCTGGCAAGACCTGGGCACCTTCGTCAAGTTCGGCTCCATGAACGATGACAAGTTTAAGCAACAGGTCGAAGACGTCATTATCTTCCGCAGCACCGCCCAGTTGGGTGAAGCCGCTGATGAGGCCACGGCAAAGGTCGAAGTGCAAACCGACGAGGGTGATGCCTGGTCAGAAGTGGATGACTCGACCGTGCCCACTGATGCCAACGGCAACTACTACACCAACCTGAAGGATTATCTGGAGCGCAACAAAGCGCGGCACGAAAACCGCGTCTTTTATGCTACTGATGAAGCTTCTCAGGCCACCTATATTGCGCTGCACCAGTCGCAGGGCTTAGAGGTCTTGTTCTTAGATGCCTTTATCGACACCCACTTCGTCAGCTTCTTAGAGCAGCAGTATACCGATGTGACCTTCGCGCGGGTCGATGCCGACCTTGACGACGCCCTGTTAGATAAGGAGCAGGAAAGCGAAATCATTGATCCCACCACGAACAAAACCCGCGATGAGGAAATCAAGGGTCTTTTTGAAACGGCGTTGAATCGGCCCAAGGTGACCGTGCGGACAGAGGCACTGAAGACGGACAACCCCGATACGCCGCCCGCCATGGTGTTGCTGCCTGAGCAAGCTCGCCGCATGCAGGAAATGATGGCGATGATGCAGCAAACCAATGCCGAGTTCCCTGAGGAGCATGTGCTACTGGTGAATACGGCTCATCCGCTGATCAAAAACTTGACGCAGCTGGGCCAGAGTGCGATCGTGCAGCCCGACGGTTCCAGTTCACCGGCAGGCAGCATGGCGACCCTGATCTGTCAGCATGTCTATGATTTGGCGCTGATGGCCCAAAAGGGCTTTGATGCCGATGGGATGAAGTCGTTTGTGGAGCGATCGAGCAAGCTGCTGACCCAACTGACCGAAAGCTAGTCGGCAGGGGGCAAATACGACTCCCCCTGGGCCGTTGAACCAACTGCCGCCAATCTCTAAAAAGCCCTGCGATCCTCTTGACTGCACTCAAGGATCGCAGGGCTTTTGTGTGGTTTGCCAATGCGGCGGTAGTCAGGGCGATCGCGCTTCATCTGGAGTTCAGAACTGGCAGGCAAAAGATGGAGTTCAGATGAAATCCGGTAGTGACCACTGTCCTCACTTTCACGGAGAATCTTCACCACGTTTTTGTTGTAACCGTAAAGTTACGGAAGGATACCCAGAATTATGTATAAAGCTTCATTGAAGATGGCGATTACGTAGAGACCCCGCTATTGAGCCGAAATTATGATCGCAGACAACCGCTCACTACTGTTTCGTTCGAGGAATAAGACGGATGTCGCCTGTAGCTGCCATCTGCGAGAGGTCTGACTCGCAGTCTGACTTCGTCCCCCAACCCAAAAAGATCCCCTCGAATATCCAGGTGATTTTTGATGCCAGGGTCGATCATCTCTCGTTCCTGCTAGCAGGACTGCAACCCGGTGTCACCGCTCACATCCTCGACCCAAATCGAGACGGTATCACCCAAATTACGAGTTTGCTGCATCAGCATCCGACAACGGCGCTGATGTTAGTGGCTCATGGCGTGCCGGGTGCGGTGCAACTGGGCAACACGCTCTTAAACCTCAACACATTAACCCGCTATCAAGCCTCATTGCAGCGCTGGTTTGCCCCCGACCAGCCGGCCATGCTGACGCTCCTGAGCTGTCATGTCGCAGCAGGGACTGCCGGAGCAGCTTTTGTCGAGCAGCTCCAAACTCTGACCCAAGCAACCGTCACTGCCAGTTCTCACCGTCAGGGGCGCGGGCAGTGGCTAGCCGCCGCAAGCCAAATCTTTACCTTGGCCACTCAGAGCCACTACCCCGGTGAACTAGGGACGGCCAACCTCGTCGCCGACATCAACCCCGGTGGCAGTGGGCTAACCCTACCTGGCGATTTCATTGTTTTTAATGGTCAGCTCTATTTTCGCGCTAATGATGGCAGCAGTGGCTTTGAGCTCTGGCGCTATGACGGCACCAACCCACCGACACTCGCTGCTGACATCCAACCGGGTAGTCGCGGCTCCTCGCCTGACGATTTCACCATCTTTAACGGTCAGCTTTATTTTCGCGCTGATGACGGCACCGGCAGCGGCAAAGAACTGTGGCGCTATGACGGCACCAATGCGCCTCAGCAAGTTGCTGACATCAATGGTGGCATTGGCGATGCCTTTCCCGATAATCTCACGGTCTTTAACGGTCAGCTCTATTTTCGAGCCAATGATGGCAACAGCGGCTTGGAGCTGTGGCGCTATGACGGCACCAACCCACCGACACTCGCCGCTGACATCAATAGTGGCAATGGTGGTGCCTTGCCTGATGACCTTACGGTCTTTAACGGTCAGCTCTATTTTCGCGCTAATGACGGCAGCAGTGGCGAAGAATTGTGGCGCTATGACGGCACCAATCCACCGCAACTGGCGGCTGACATCAATGGTGGCAGCGGCAGTGGGCGTCCTAGCGGCCTCACGGTTTTTAACGGCCAGCTCTATTTCAACGCCGATAATGGCAGCAGTGGCGAAGAATTGTGGCGCTATGACGGCACCAACGCGCCGCAACAGGTTGCCGATCTCAACCCCGGCAGCGGCGATGCTGATCCCACCAACCTGGCGGTTTTCGATAATCAGCTCTATTTCAGCGCCGATGATGGCAGCACGGGCACAGAACTGTGGCGCTATGACGGCACCAACGCGCCGCAACGGGTCACCGATCTCAATCCCGGCACCGATCCCAATCTCACCAGCGGCAATGCTGATCCCACCAACTTGCAGGGCTTTAACGGCCAGCTCTACTTTCGGGCCAATGATGGCACCAATGGGACAGAGCTATGGACGTATAAACCACAGTCGTTGCCTACCCCAGCTGGCATCAGTAATGGGAGCTTGAGCTTGCAGTTTGCTGCGCCGTTGACCGGAGCAACACCTCAGACTGATCTGACAACGACGATGAGCAACATTCCGCTAGGCAGCTTTTTTGATGAGCGATATTATCTCTCGCAGTATCAAGATGTCGCTCAAGCCGTGGCCGCTGGAGACTTTGCCACGGGCTATGACCACTTCGTCGCTATCGGCCTGAAAGAAGGGCGCAATCCCATTGCTTATTACAGCGAAGCCGACTATCTGGCCAACAATATTGATGTTCAAGATGCTGTGGCGGGGGGATTTTTTAGCAGCGGCGTCGAGCACTTTGTGCTCATCGGCCACAAAGAAAGCCGTGACCCGAGCTCGTTGTTTGACACCGACGACTATCTGCTGAACAACCCTGATGTCGCTAAGGCAATCGAGGAAGGCTACTTTACCAGTGGCTTTGAGCATTGGCTTCGGCATGGTGCGATGGAAGGGCGACTCTCGCTATCGCTCTATCAGGAATATGACTACCTCGCCACTAACCCCGATGTCGCAGCAGCAGTAGACAGCGGCGATTTGGAGTCGGGCTGGCAGCATTTTCAGCTCTTTGGCATGGCAGAGGGCCGCGACCCCAGCGATCGCTTTGATGAAGGGGCTTATCTAGCCGCTAACCCCGATGTCGCGGCGGCAGTCCAAAACGGCAGCTTGGCCAACGGCGTACAGCACTTTTTCACGGTGGGCTATGGCGAAGGGCGCGCTCTGGGCTAATACCAGTTCTCTCAAGCTGGACTACAGATCTTCCTTTCGACTCCGCTCAAGGAACGTCGGCTGAGCGGAGTCGTCAGCCCGACGGGCAGGCCAGGCCAACACGCAGTGTTTCCTACTGAGAGAAAGCCGACTTGTCTGTGTCGCTGTAATTTGTAGAACTGTTATAAAACCACGGCTTGAGCGCTGGTGCCAACGTCGCTGTAGCTCAAACTTATTGCGTATGACGACACCGATCGCTGACCACATCAATGAGCTTAGGCATGACTCACTGAGTACCCTCGGCAACGATCACCATGGACCTCGCACCCACCCTAGGGATTGGGAAAATTCGGCGATAGTCAATAGGCTTGATCGCGCTCGGCTGAACCGATACCCCTGTCAGCAATCGGGGTGACTGACTTCAAGGATCGCTGGGCATAAGTCAAAAGCTTGCTGGCGGGGTGATCGCTACAAACTGGGCAGTAATCGCTATAACTGGTGACAACGACCTGTCGCAATTCACTGGCGGCTGAACGCGGCGCAGGTAGACAACCGGTTATCTTCAGGGGCGCTGATATGTCCGATTCTGTTTCTCCAAAACTGGCCGTTCGGGCAAGTGATGCCGACGGTAACTTGCTGGCGCTGGTGATTGCAGGGCTATACGGTCTGTTGACCCTGAATAGTACTAATCAAGTGGCCCTGTGGCCTTGGGTGGCGCTATGGCAAGGCGCGATGATTTTGCCGCTGCTGTGGCTGCTGTGGCAGCTCTGGCACAAGCCGCTGGCCCGGTTTCGTCTGGGGTGGGGGGTGGACTGGCTAATGGCTGGGGCGATCGTGGGGCTGGCGGTATCGACCCTGGCCGCCGACTTTTCGCAGCAGGCTCTGTGGTATGCGATCGCGAGTTTGGCCGGTGGGGCAACCTTGTACGGGCTGATGGGTTGGTTGACCCTGGTGCGAATGAGCTGGCTACTGAAGGGTCAGGCCTATTTGTCACTGGTGTTTGTCGCGGTGAGTTTAGGCTGGTGGCTGCTCAACATCTATCGCCCCGAACTGCAGCGACTAGCCGCGTTAGAAGCCTATGGCTTGCAGCAAACGTTCGACCTCAACACCCTGGGCCTACGAAACTGGTTTCCGCTAGGACATCAAAACTATGTTGCCGGTTACTTGCTGCTAGTGCTGCCGTTGTTAGCGGGTCTGGCGTTTACCGACCAGACTTGGCAGCGCTGGCTGTGGGGTGGGGGTCTGGTCGTGGGCCTAGTCGATTTGTACACCACCAATTCGCGCGGGGCGACGCTGGCCCTGTTGGCGTTAGTGGTGCCCGCGATCGCGGGGCTGCTGCTAACGCAGCGGGCAGCCCCGCGCTGGGTTGTCCCCATTAGTTTGGGGGGCATCGCTCTGGTTGGCCTCTTCGTTTTCACCAACCCGCGGGTGCGCCTATCGCTAGTCGCCCTCAGTCGCGGTGATGTGAATAGTGGCCAGCTAGCCTATCGCCTAGTCAACAACCTGATTGGCTGGTCGATGGGGTGGCAGCGACCCTGGGCGGGCTTGGGGCCGGGGAGCGTGCTGCCGTTTTATCAGCACCATCGACCGGGCTGGGCCGGTCGCGAGGCTGAGTTGCATTATCAGCTGCACAGCACGCCCGCTCAATTGTGGGGCGAACTGGGCCTGTGGGGCATCCTGCTACCGATCGCGGGAGCGGTACTGTTGGGCTGGGCGCTGTGGCAAATGCGCTCCGCAGCTCCAGATGAGTCGCGCCTGCCCCGCAGTTTGCGGTGGAGCTTAATCGCCGGGCTCTGGGCCTACGGCGTTTTGAGCCTGACGGATTATCAGCTCGATGTGGTAGCGATCGCGGGCGTGCTGATTATTTTCACCGCTGTCCTGTTATTTGACCTGCGGCCCGTGTCGCCAGAGAGCATGTTTCGCCCCGACGCGCCACGCCGGCGGCGATCGCTGGTGTTAGTGGGGCTGGGCCTCGTGCTGGCCCTGGTGCTCTGGCTGATTCCCCTGCATCGGGCGTGGGCGATCTCAGCGCGCGGTTTTGGAGCCTTACAAAAAGCTTACCTGCCGGGGTTTGTCGCTGATTTGCAACAGGCGCATCAGCTCGCCCCAGGGGAGCCTTACTATCCGTTTATGTTGGGCTGGGTGCTGGGGGATGTGAGCTATCAGGTCGAAGATCCTGACATCGTTAGTCAGCTGCGGCGGGATGCGATCGCGAGCTTTGAGCAAGGCAATGAGATTTCCCCGTTTCAAGAATTTGGTCATTCTAACTTAGGCTGGCTGTTGCTGCCTGAAACCCCGACGGCGGCGATCGCTCAGTTTGCCCAGTCAGCTGAGCTACTGCCTGCAAAGCAAGGCGTGTTCTATGGTCTGGGCTATAGCCTCTATCTGGCCGGTGAAACGGATTTGGCCGTTGAGGCGATCGCCTTAGAAATTCTGCGCAATCCGACCCTATTGACCAACCTGCCGCTGAATGGTGGGGTGCTGACTGAGTTAAAACCGGCGGTGTTGGCGCGCCTTGAGGATTTGACCCGTGAGTTATTGGCCGCGCCTGAGCCCGAGGCGATCGCCGGATTTCTATATCAGATTCGGGGCGCCGGGCGCTGGTGGGACAACGACTATGTGGGAGCCTTGGCGGATTGGGAGCAGTCAAACAATGCGGTGAGTCTGGCCCTGTTGGCGATTGCTCAAGATCGCCCCAGCCAAATGGATGAATTACCTGACGGTCCCGATAAGTTTGCGCTGCAGGCTTGGCAAGATCGGGCTAATCGCCGCCAGTGGTTAGAAACTGCTTGGCTAGCCTATGTTGAGGGGCTCCCCCAGTTGGCCTCACCCGCGCCCCCGGCGGATCAAATTACCGCTCTGCTCGACAGCATGAACGAGGCCGCAACGTTTGACCAGTGGCTTAAGGAAACCGTGCCTTTTACCCGACTGCGAAGCGAACGTCTAGGTTTTGGCGTGCTGCTGCGCCATGACGATGGCCCCAATCCCGAAGATTTTTATTTTCGGTGGGAAAATTTAGCGATCGCTCGATTTTTTGCCTCAATCTTACCCTCGCCGCAGTTTGCCCCAGCACTCGATAATCAGCTGCAGCCCTACCGTGACGCGCTACTCGAAGCCGCTGTCAGCGTAATTCCTCAGTCGGAGTGATGGGGCTGCCCAGGCCGTTTTGGCTCCGAACTCTATAGGCAGAATTCTGCTGTACAAGGCCGTCCCAAACCGGAGAGCGGCTCTACCAATTCGCTATGTTGCAAAGTGATAGGGCGGTAGGGGCTCGCTACACACGAGCTGCCAGGTGGGGAGTTGACGCTGCCATTCAGCCAGCAAGGTCTGGGCGGTCATAGCATTCCGCGACAACAAGATGTGCAGTCGCTCTTCTTCTTCCTGCGGGGCGCTCTGCACGAACGGGATATGGGCTGCCGTCAGCGTGGTGAGAAAACTCTGGAGTTCTTCTTGTTGCTGAGCTAGGGCTGCCGTCTGCTCTTGTAACCGGCGCTTCTTGGCTAAGAAATATTCTCGGCCCCGAACGGTTTCATCCACTTCGGGGACCACATAGGGCTGGGGCGAGAGTTTCAGCAAATACTCAGCGCGATCTTGCAGGGCCTGTAATCGCTGGAGATAGGTCTGCTGGTGACTGTGCAAAAAAGTCTGCAGCGATGATCGGTCTTTGAATTGCGTGCCGAAGCGGAGGGGCAGCAGGGGCATTTGCGCAAATAGCTGGCCAAGGACGCGATCGTGGGCCAACACGGCCTCCATGAGTTGCGCATCATCTTCGCGCACTTGAGCCACATCGACCTCTGGTTCGGCGATCGCCCCGAGCCCCTCGGCGACGAGCAACTGCACGGGTTGGGTAATGCCCTGCGGTAAGGACAGGGATTCACCGGGGGTAGGGCACAAGGCGTAGACGTAAATCATGGTGGCGCAACGAAATCAGGACTCAAAACAAGGAAGATGGGGGGAGCCGCCATGAAAGCCTAAAACGGCCATGATGGCTCACCTCGCCCCGAGCTGTCATGCGGGGTGAGCACCCCAACAGCTTGGCACTGGGCGGTCTATGGCAACCAGTGCAGTAATATTTGGAAACACAGCTGCCGAGGGGCCGGTTCAGCCTCGGGAAACAACGCATCTTGAGGCGATGACAACGTGATCGCCTGGCCGTCGAGTAAGCAGGCCAGCAGCGGCGATCGCTGCCGCACCCAGGTCGTAATGTGGGTCGTCAGCTCTGCCGCTTGCCAGAGTTCCTGTGGCAGCGCGGTGGCAGTCTTCAGGTGCAAGATATCGCGTGCTTCCAACGGCAGTTCAGGGAGGGGCCATTCCCCGGTGGTGACGTCCAAAACAATGGGTGAGTCCGCCGCCGATAGCAGACTCAAATGACCGGCGATCGCGACCCGCCCGGTTGTCCAAGCCTGCCCCGAACGCAGACGCCGAGCGCTGAGTCCTTCCATCAGCGGGGTAAAATCCTGGCTGGCCTGAATCCACAGCCATTTCACCTGCTCACAGAGCGTGGCCATCGTTTGCGGTACTAGTGATAGCGTTGGTGTGCCGCCGGCTGTCGAGTCGGTCACGACGGTGGGGCTGATGACCCGATGGGCTTGTCGCACGAGTTCTAGGGCAGAGAGCTGAGCGGTTGGTTGAGCGGAAGCCTGCCCGACCTGGTGGCTCCCCCGAGAGATCGTCGCCACAAAGATCGCGGTTTGCAGCGGTGTGATGTCAATAAACGTGATGTCACAGGCTTGGGCATCTTCCTCCAGGGAGTGATCGGGCACCAGAGCCGCCGGTTTGAGGGGGGCGATCGCCGCCTCTGTTGCGGGCCAAACGCGCATCTCGGGCGTGCCCACCGGGTCAAAGAGGGTTTCCCCCAGCGGCGGTGGGGCTGACACGGCTGACCGGTGGGGGGTGGGCAGGGCTCTCGGGGGGACGGCGACCATCTGCAGAGCGAGGAAAAGTTTGGCCTCACCCCATGCACTGCCGGGCAGCAACAGCTGCACTGGCAGGCCACTGCGCCATTGAGCGAGGGCAGGTACGAGGGCGATCGCCTGTTGCCAAATCCGGTCTTGCCACTGCCCCACTGTTAGAGCCGGACTGGCCAACTCCGGCAGCGGCAGCAGCGCGTCTGGGTCTAAGGCTTGGTCGGCTGCCACCGGGGTCTGAGCGGCTAAATCTAATTCGTCGCTGGCGTGATCGCGCTGAACTTTGAGAATCGGTGCCAGGCGGACCCCAGCAGTCTCCCACCGCTGCCTGCCATCCGTGGGCAGCCCCTCTAGCAACTTCATGGCCTCGGGGCTGCTGGCGGCGATCGTCCACAGCAAAAACGCACTCAGCTCGGCGAGGCGCTGTGGCGTCTGCGGCGTAGCTATCGGGGGCTGAACGGCAGCTGGAGCCCACTGGTGTAAGGCCTCTAGCAGCTCTTCGACTTCATCGGCGACATAGGGCAAGAGGGTATCGGCAGTTTGAGGCTGATCGGCGGGCCAGCCACTATCGGCGGCACACAGCGTCACCATCAGACTCAGTAGCGTATCAGCCGCTAGCTGCACGGTGTCAGGCACCGGCTGAATCGTACTGCTCAACGCCTCGGCGTCTGCTAGTGGCCAATACAGTCCTTCAAAAAATTGACTAGCCCGAGGGGGGGCAATATCGGTAGAAACCATCGAGAATACTCAGATCAGCGGGCAAATCGTCAACATCAGTCGAAAATCGCGAGGCAGCAACGGCCAATGATCGCCCTCATTCTAAAAGCGATTCGCTGGCGCGGGTGGGCGTTTCTACCGTGCTGCAGGAAATTGCTCACGCCCGACACTGCGCTCAGCTTTAATATGCCCAAACGCTACGCCAAGCCGATTTCTTGCAGTCGCTGCAGCAAATATTCCCCTGCCGTGAGTGGGGGGAACTGGGGGACTCCCCCAGTGCGGCTGATGCATGCCGGCAGAGGCGACAGATCGACCGCCGGATGCGGATGCACGAAAAAAGGTAGCGAAAATCGCCGATCGCGATCGCTGCTGGGATTGGTCACGCGATGGGTCGTACTTTTGAACAGGCCGTTGGT
Organism: Cyanobacteria bacterium J06626_4; assembly: GCA_038523235.1. GTDB lineage: Bacteria > Cyanobacteriota > Cyanobacteriia > Phormidesmidales > Phormidesmidaceae > Halomicronema. Next base: position 16,394 of record JBCBJQ010000038.1, on the reverse strand, counting down.
CATGTTTTGCAACATGTCACCCGTATCGACAATAATTTGACCGGGAATCGCGGCAATGGGTCGCCACTCGCCATTGCTCTGCAGCAGCTCTAACCCCGGTGTGGTGGCCTCACAGAGCAGCGTGATGAGATTAATGTCTTCGTGAGCGGCGGCTCGAATGCTCGCGGTGGGCACCGTCGGCGGCACGGGCGGATAATGCAGCACCCGCAGCAGCGTCGGGCCATCCACCACAGCATCGCGCAAAAACGAGCGAGGTAGCCCCAAATAGAGGGCACAGGCTTCAAGCAGTGAATCGGCGCACTGCTCTAATTGCTCAAATAGTGCCGTCATCGCCGTTTGAAACTGCGGCACTTCAGCCGGCCAGACGTTTTTTGGGGCGACGTTCTGGCGGCCCACATGCCAAAACTCCTTGAGGTCAGCAGCGGGTGAATCTTTGGCATGTTCGCGACCAAAGGCGGTAAACCCCCGCTGTCCTTTCAGTGTGAGATCTTCGTAGCCCGCCTTAACGGCTTCCGGCAGCAAAAAGACCGCTTCAGCGGTGGCGTAGGCCGAGTGGATCAGAGGAGCCTCGATACCGTGGTCGGTCAGCGCAAAAAAGCCAACGGTTTCAAGCGCTTGGCCCAGCTGCTCGACAAACTGCTGTTGGCGCTGGGGTTCCCCGCTGACAAAATCACGAAGACTCAGAACTGGAATGGTTTGCAGCATGGTCATGCTTGAGCGTCCTGTTTTTAGTCAAAATGCTATCTCAAGTCGGAAGTTGGGAGTTGGGAGGTCCGCATTCGTACTTCTGCATTCTTACGCTGGTTTGCTCCCCAAATAGAAAGAGCTGTGTCACATTGAAAGACGAACTTTTGAGAGCGTGATGGAAACGTTATCGATACAGGGGCAGTGTCTGACGCTATTGCCTGAGCGGGCGCTTTATCTGCCGGATGAGGCCGCACTGCTCATTTCTGACGTGCATTTGGGCAAGGCGGAAACCTTTCAGCGTTTTGGCATTCCGATTCCCCACCAGGTCAACCAGGCGACTCTCAAGCGGCTGAAGCAGGCCTGCGATCGCACCCAAGCTGAGCGGTTGTTTATCCTCGGCGATCTGTTTCATGCACCCTCCAGCCTGGTGGATGAGGTGATCGACGGCTGGCTCAAGTTTTTGGCCGAGACGCAGCTTGACGCGCATCTGATTTTGGGCAACCACGATCGCGGCCTGATGGATACGCTCTCACAGCTGTCACTAACCTGCTACACCGACCCGATTGAGCTGCGATCGCTAGTGCTCAGCCACGAGCCCTTGCCGATCAGCCAAGGGGTAAATGTGTGTGGCCACGTGCATCCTTGTGTGTGGCTAGGGGGGCGGGGCGATCGGCTGCGGCTGCCCTGCTTTTATTGGGAAGCATCGCTACAGCGCCTGACCCTTCCCTCGTTTGGCGAATTTACCGGCGGCTACAACGTGGCGCTCAGTCACGCAACAACCGCCTATGCTGTGGCCGAAGACCAAATTATTACCCTGGCCGCCTAAGTAGTCTGGAAACTAAGTTTCGAACAGATGTTGAGCGCCAGTAAATATCTGGCGACTGAACTTTAAATCAGGCCACATCTTGATTTGGCTGGCCGTGCAGTGAGTCTGGCGGGGTGGGTGGCCGTGTCTGATATGTCACCACCAGCGGTGCGATTGCGGGGCGACTCAAGCCGCAAAATTGTCGACTCTGCAGATGGATAAGATAGGTAGTGAGCCCTCGTCAGTTGAGCTGAGTCGCTTTCCCTGTCGGCTCAAAACGAGAGCACGATTAAGATTTTGGCGTCTGAGCTTTTGCTGTACGGTCTGTGCTGTAGGAGAGTCGTCTGATGAACCAGGTAAAGACAATTGCCCTGTTAGGTTTGCTGAGCGCTTTGCTGATCAATATCGGCTATTGGGTGGTGGGCGGTACTTGGGGGCTACTGGTCGGTCTGGGAGTCGCCGCGGCGCTCAACTTTGCGGTTTGGTATCGCTCTGATGGGATTGCCCTAGGCGTGTATGCGGCGCAACCCATCACGCTGGAGCAGGCCCTGCGGATACAGCCGATGGTGCGGCAGCTGTGCGATCGCGCCTGCTTGCCCATGCCAGAAATTTACGTCATTCCCAGTCCGGCGATGAATGCATTTGCCACCGGCAGAGACCCCGAGCATGGGGCGATCGCCCTGTCAGCAGGCTTGCTCAATCAGCTCACCGATGCCGAGTTAGAAGGCGTCATCGCCCACGAACTGAGCCACATTCGACATCGCGATACGCTCACCCAGACTATTGCTGCCACCCTGGCCGGGGCCATTTCCCAGGGAGCCCGGTGGAGCCGCGCCACCACTGGCGAGCGTCACCGAGCGCTGCCCCCGTTGGCGTTGATCGCCACTTGGCTGTTGGCACCGCTAGCCGCGACTCTGCTACAGCTGGCCCTCTCTCGCAGTCGAGAGTTTGCCGCTGATCAGGGGGCAGCTCAGCTCACCGGCAATCCGCAGGGCCTAGTAGCGGCATTGCAGCGATTGCAAAATAGCCGGGCCAACGTGGGAAAAAACGTGGCCTTTGCGCCGTTGCTCATTGTCAGCCCTTGGTCAAATCAAGCTGAACTAGGGAGTGGCTGGAGGCATCTGTTTTCCACACATCCGTCGACTGCTGACCGCATTGAGCGGCTGCGGGGGGAATCTTCAACGACGACCGCCGGCAATGCCGCCAAAAGTCGGTGGGCAGTACAATCGCGCGATCTGTTGGTGACGGCGTTGCTCGTGGGTGGGCTGGTCGGGGCGATCGCGATTCCGGCTAGGGCGATGCAGCAGCAGCGACAAATCACGGCGCAGATTACGGTGATTAACGATCGCCTCAGCTCGGCAGCAGACAAAACCACCCAGCTGCAGACCGTTGATCGCGAAGAGTGGCCACAGCTAATTTATCGAGTGAAGTTGGCTCAGGCACCGCTGGGGCGACGGCTCGCGTTGTCTTGCCGGTGGATAAATCCGACTGGGCAGGTAAAGCACCGCAATCGCTATCGCACCAAGAAGATTGACAACGTCATTTGGAATACCTGGTGTCGCCATACCGTGAGCGCTCAGGCTCAGCCTGGCAGGTGGACGGTGCAGATGCAGTTGGGCGATCGCCCCTTGAGTACAAAATCGTTTGCAGTAAACTGACCGCGTAGATGCAGCACAGGCCACGATGTCTAGACCTCTTCAAGTGGTAGGGTTTTGGGGCGTTGCCGGGCAGTCAGAACAGCGGCGGTTAGAGCGGGCTGTCGGGCAAGCTAACGCAGTTTATCCAGTCAGCTATCGCTCGGGCCACGGCGCCGCTAACGCTTCCGGATCGGCCTCGGCGCTGCACTGGGGGGTAGCCGCTTGGCTCCTGCTGATAGGCCGGAGGTCTTCCCCGAGGTGCCCCTCATTGCCGCCCTCTCCGCGTCAGGGCTAAATCTGTATCCGCAGGCCAACGGCAGCCATTGGCCCGATGCTTGGGTCGCGATCGAGGCAGAAACGTTTTGCCTCGGCAGAGAACCGTTTGGTCGCGTGCCGCTCTACTGGCTGCAGCAGGCTCAGGTGATTTGGTTTGCTTCACGGCTGCAGTTGCTCCTGCCCCTGCTCTCAGCAGCTCCGGAGATAGACCTGGCAGGACTGCGGGGTTACGCCTGCTGCTCTTATGTGCCGACGCCGCACACGCCCATTCGGGGCATTCATGCCCTACCGGCGGGCAGCGAGCGGCGCTGGCAGCTAAACGCCGCCGGAGCCCTCCAAGTAACGCCGCGATCGCGGTGGCAGTGGCGCGAAGCGGAGGCCACCATGACGGATGAAGCGGCGGCGATCGCGGAACTGCAGGTTCTGCTCCGGGCGGCGATGCAGCGGCAGCTGGTCAACCTGCCACAGGGGCCAGTGGGCGTGTTTTTGTCGGGTGGTCTTGATTCTTCTATCGTGGCGGCGTTACTGGTGCAGTCCGGTGTAGACGTGCGCGGCTATTCGCTCGACTTCGGTCGGGAAGAAGAGTCCGAGCTGCCCTATGCGCAACAGGTCGCCGACTTTCTCAAAATCCCGCTGGTGCGGGTGCCCGCTGGCCCGAAGCAAATCAAGGGGGCGATCGCCGCCACGGCCCGAGCGCTCGATCTGCCCTACGGCGATGGGGTGACGGTGCCGCTTTTTTTGCTGAATCAGGCGGCGAGCCGCGACACGACCGTGGTGTTTAACGGTGAGCATGGCGATCAGCTCTTTGCCGGCTGGACGAACAAGCCACTGATCGCTTCCGGACTCTATAACCACGAGCATCCCACCGGTGCAGAAGACTTGCGGCAACAGTATTTGCGGACCTTTCATCGCTTTTATGGGTGGGAGCATCAGAGTTTTCAGCCGGCGGTTTGGCCGGCGCTGTCGGATCAGGCGCCCTCAGACTGGGTGCGAGTGGCGCTTGATCCGACCTATGCCGCCGGGCTGCTGCATCGCCTGCGCCGCGCCACCTTGATGCTAAAAGGCGCCCAAAATATTCAGCCCCGCGCCACAAGTTTGGCCCAGGCCCACGGGCTGCAGGTGCGATCGCCCTTTTGTGATCTGCCGCTGGCCGCCTGGACCTTTCGCCTTGCCGGGCCGCTCTGCCTGCACAACGCCTGCGAGAAATATATTTTGAAGCGCGCCGTCGCTACGTGGCTGCCGCCGGAGATTGTTTGGCGAGAAAAGCGGGGCATGGGCGTTCCCTTAACCTTCTGGTGTTTCAATCAGTTTTGGCACACCCTGGGGGATTGGCTGCATCCGCACCGGCTGCAGCAGGAGGGGCTGTGGCAGCCGGACTTGCCCACCCGCATCGTCACCGGACAGCTGGGCAGCCTGTCGGGTCGGCGGCTGGGCGAACTGCTGTGGCTGCTGGTGATGTGGCAGCAGTGGCGTGAGACGGTGCTGGGTGAGACCGTGGCGGGCGATCACTTCACCGCGCTGACGCGATCGTTCCAGCAGCCCTTCTGGATGCCCCCCGCCCTTTGGCGCTATTTGAGGAAAAATCGATGGGACTAAATTGGCCACAGAGAGCTGCCGCGCCGGTGACGGCAACCGAGTCGCGGGAGCGCTTCACCGTCTCTCGTGTCGTTTGAGCAGGCACAAGCGCTGATGGCAACCTATGGCTCACCGCTGTATGTGTATCGGGGCGATCGCCTGCAGCAGACAATTCGACGCATTACCCAGGCCGTCCCCTACCCCCATACTCACTTTCACTTTGCCAGCGTCACGAACGGCAATGTCTATCTGCTGCAGCGGTTTCGGCAGGCGGGCTGGGGACTGCACGCCAACACTCCGGGCGACATGTATCTGGGGCTGCAGGCCGGATTTCGCCCCGACCAAATTGTCTACAGCGGCAGCAATCTCAGCCGCGCCGAAATGCAGCAGGCGCTGGCGTGGGGCATCGCGACCTTCAACTGGGATAGTTTGGCCCAGCTGCAGCTGTTCTGTGATGTGTATCAAGCGGCGGGCGATCGCCCGGCCCCCCGGCTGGGGCTGCGGCTAAACTTGCCCGAGCTAACCGGCGATAGCCGCATCGGGGTGCCCCCAGCCGACTTTGCGGCAGCGACTCGCCTAGCGGGTGACCACGGCTTGCGGCTGAGCGGATTGCACTTTTATCGGGGCACCGGCACTAATGCCACTCGCGCCTTTACCCAGGTGATTGAGGCGGTGCTGGCCGTGGGGCAACAGCTGCCAGATTGGGCCTACCTCGATTTTGGGGGTGGGTTTGGCTATCCCTACCGGTCCGGCGGGGCCGCATTTTCGTGGGAAGACTTCGGCCACGAACTGACGCGGTAGTTGGCTCAACAAGACCGCCCAGTCGAATTGCTGATTGAACCGGGGCGAGCCGCGATCGCGGGCTGCGCCACCCTGCTCGCCGAGGTGATCGCCGTCAAATGGCAGGGCGAGAAGCAGATCGTCGGTGTTAACACTACGGTCGCCAACCTCTCCGTCCCCTCGGTGCACGGCGGCTATCGAGAGATTGTGCCGCTGCGATCGCCCACTTTGGCCACAGACGGCCGCCGCTATGCCACCGATGTCTGCGGCAACACCACCTATTCCCGCGACTACCTGGGGCGCAACTGTGCTTTACCAGCGCTCCAGCCGGGAGATCTGCTCGCCATTTTGGCAGTGGGGGCCTATGGCTATGCCATGTCTTCCCACTTTTTACATCGTCCTCGTCCGGCTGAGGTCTGGGTCGAGGGCCAGACCCAGCGGCTGATTCGTCAGCAAGAAGACTACAGCACCTTGCTAACCCATCAGGTCTTTGAGCCGTGAGGAACTTGAGTGATGAGATGCATGCAGTGCAATACCGACAATCAACTCAGAGAGCGCATTCGTAATGCTGGGCGCTGCAAAAACTGTCGCCATCCGTTTGTGTTGGGGGCCACCAATCGGCCTAGCCCGCCCCGATTAACGGATGTCTTTTTTCAGCGCACGATCGCGAACATTTCAGCCAATGGCTCGCTGAGCTTTACCCGCCAGCAGCTTTTTTATCACCTCAACCGCCGACTGCAAGGGCCTAACTACCGCCTCTCTGTGCCCCGCGTCCGGCGGCCTGCCCCCCGACCACTACCCGCTTTGGCACCAACGAGGACGGCGGTGATCGCCATCAGCGTGATCACCCTAGGAGTAGGACTGCTGCAGATGGACATGGTCTGGGGCGGATTATTACTCGGAGCTGGCATCTTGGCGGCGCTCGGCATACCGGGCCGGTCGTCCGTCATCGCCCTCCTTGTCGGTAGTGGTCTGCTCTGGGCGGGCCGATACTACAGCCGCCCCTTGTTAGTCACAATGGGGTGGTGGCTGCTGATTACGGGAGCCATCCTGCTATTGTTCTTGCTAAATTCGGATCAGTTTAGGCGTCCGGTTCCGGCCCGACCGACCGCTGCACCCGCTCGACTGTCGGCAGAGCCCCCACCACCAGGGCCACCGGTGAGGCGTATCGCGATCGCCCCTGCTCGGTTGGAGACGATTTTGAGCCAGTGGGAGTTGGTCAATGGGGCGATTCCGATGCTGGCCTCACAGCCGTGGTCGCCCCCCAGCACCGCCGAGATCGCTCCCGACCTGACGCTGTATAGCTTTGATCGCGTTTTGATTTGTGATAGTGACGCGATCGCCCAATTTCTGATTGCCAATAACTTTCACTTTGAGCGTAACTGTCCTGTTTTGAGCATCCACGGCTATCCACAAAGCATCTTCAGTACCTTGATGACGATGCTGCGGCGGAATCCAGAGCTTAAAGTGTACGCCCTGCATAGTGCCACGGTCTCGGGGGTCGCCATGGCATACCAGCTACGAACTTCTCCAGACTGGTTTGCCCATAGTTCAGCGCAAATTTACGACCTGGGACTTTCTCCGCATCAAGTCTTCAGCCACTCAAAGATGTTTGTTCGATACTTGGCTGAATCTACGGTGTCGCTGTCAGATCTGCCGGAGGCTGTCCAACAGATGTTGACTGCCGATGAACGGCGCTGGCTAGCAGCGCGTCGTTATGTCGAACTGGAATCTTTCCTCCCCCGGACGCTTTTGCAAATTGTGATGCAGAGCATTGCCGCCAGCCGTCGAGCTGAAACCCGTGACTCGGCATCGCCGCCTGAACCCAGCCGACGAGAGGAGGCTGATAACATTGACGAAGCCGACCGCACTTGGCAGACCGCTGCCGGAGGCATCATTTTTATCGATGCTGATGGCGATGATTTCGGCTGAGCTGGACGGGTATATGGAGTCCTGATTATGACTGACCTCAACAGTTTCAGTTAATGTCGCAAACTGTCTGAGTTAGCCTGCAACCAAATTTCGAGACTCACCAGCAGCCACAGTTTGGCCCCATAACGCCGCCACACATCACCGCGATAAGACAGCCATTGGCGAATCAGCGCTTGATTGAGATAGGGCGCGATCGCGGCCCGGCGGTTGAGTAAGAGCGATCGTGCCTGACGATTCCACAATTGATAAAACCAAGCCTGCACGGGCACCATCATGCCGCTTTTAGGACGATGCACAATGGATGCCGGCAGCAGATCGGCAACAGCAGCTTTAAGCACAGCCTTTTCGTTGGCTCCGGCCAGCTTGTAGGCCGGGGGAATTTGCCGACTCAGTTCTACAATGCGCGAGTCAAACAGGGGCGATCGCCCCTGCAGGCCCGCCGCCTGCGTCAAATTGTTGACCTTGGTCAAAATGTGGTCGGCCCCCTTAAATTTGATATTGAGCTCCATTAGCCGATTCAGATAGGCATCAGTCGCCTGCAGGTCAGCCGCAAAAACTGAGGGCGCTGCCTGCACCGCCTGCCACACCTCGGGGCGCAGCAGCTGCGGTAAAACTGACGCACACTTTTGAAACGAGTTGAGATAGGCGGTCAGCAGGGGATTATCCGACTCCGGCGTTGCGGCCTGTCCGTACAGGCTATTGAGCAGCATGGGCTTGTTTTTGGGGCCACCAAAACAGGGGTCACCCCCTTCCCCATTGAGAATCACCTGTACCGTCTCCCGCGCTAGCTGACCCAACAGTAGGTTCGGTACCGTCAGCGGGTCGCCAATCGGGTCATCCAAAGCCGACATCGTCTCGGGCAGCCGTTGCCACAGTTGCTGGGGCGTAATTTCCAGCACGTGATGCTGGGTCTGACAATGGGCGGCCACCAGGCTCGAAAAGGCTAGTTCGTTGGGATACTCTGCCCCAAAGTGAATAGCATAGGTATGCACCGGCGGCTGATGAAACTGCGCCGCAAGCGCCGTGATGCAGCTAGAGTCGAGACCGCCCGACAGATAGACTCCAACCGGCTGCCCGGCGGGTAGACAGGCTTTTGTCACCGCCGCTAGTTGCGATCGCAGCCGCTCACCATACTACGCCAGCGGCGGAGCGGCCTCGTCACTCCACTCCGGCGGCGGCGCTTGCCAGTAGGAGGAAGCGTTGCCCTGCGGTAGCTGCAGATAAGTGCCGGGGCGCAGTTCGCGCACGTCTTGCCAGAGGGTGCGTTCGCCGGGCACAAAAGCACAGCACAGATAGTCTCGCAGGGCGACCAGGTCAAGCTGAGACGAGCGCCCCGGATTCAGCGTTCTCAGCCTGGGGGCGATGTAGCAGGTCTGCCCTATCTGAGCGGTGTAGAGCGTGCGCGCGCCGACGCGATCGCGAATCAGCCACAGTTCCTGACGGTGCCGATCCCAGATGGCGATCGCAAACATGCCGCGTAGCAATTGCAGCGCCGCGACTCCCGACTGTTCCCAGCAGCGGGCCACGATGTCGATATCGGTGCCCCGCCAGTCTGCCGAGTCAAGTTCGAGCCAGCGTAGGAGGCCGTCGCGATCACTCAACCACACATCGCCGACCACCACCCACCGTTCCTGACCACCCACCCCGGGCGCAATGCCGACAATGGCTAACTAACCCCTCATCTTGCCAGGCCACGTTAGAGAGCGGCTGTGGCGATCGGCCCAAGACGAGATACCAGGATGATGGGGCTAGCTCAGACTGCATGTATCCCCGACGCGAGTGATTCAACGGTTTGACTGTTCTTCCTTTCTGCCTGCTGGTGATGCTGCTTCAACGCACCCCGGCTACCCGAAGAGAACGGCTCTCCTGACTGTGGCTGCTCGTGACTGGTGTCGGCCCATTTTGGGGTCAAGCTGTTCATTTCACTGATGCCCATACCAACAGCAACTATGTCACTAACCATTACCGGCGCAAGATTGAGTGCTATTACGGTCTCCTGAGCGATCGCACTGATATCGCTGTCATCATTTGAGCAGCGTAATGAGCAGCCACGTTGTCATCACCAGATTGATTTAAGCTGGCTGACAATGCTGCTTGGGGGTGGGTTCAGTACTGGAGCATTAAGTAGAAAATCCCAAGGAATAAAACTGAGACCAAATCTTTGCCATGTATGACAACCCAGCCTGGATCTAAGGATATCGAGTCGTAACTGTAATGGTGCGATGTTCTAAATGCGGCTCTGTTCCTAATGCATCAATGGCATTACTGGAAATATTCATAAAGACCTGGTTAAGCTGTCCGGTGTGACACTCAACTAAAGGCTATGCATCGTACGCATAACCAAAGCCAATTTTTTGGCAATGCGGCGGTGAATTCCGAACCAACTACCTAACCGAGTCACTATTTTAACTAGCCGGTCGAACACTACTGGGGTTCTATCCTTAGATGCACTACTCGATAGCTGAACCTTGACCAATTGCGTAATAGCTGTCGCGCAGGGCCTGATAATCGGCATCTTGCACAGCAATCATGTCGGAAGTAATGTACTTAGCATTAGCCTCAGAAGCTGACAACGCTTCTAGGAGTGCTGCTTTGTACTCGATCATTCGCAATTGCAGATTCTCAATAAACTCGTCTCCTAAGCTGGGGTTTGCCACAAACAAATCGGGTGGCAGGGGATCACTACTCGCAATTACCTGTATCTCAGTCTCTTCTAGTCCCGGCTCCTTCACATACTCTGTATAGCGAGAGAAGGAATCTGTCCAGGCGTCTACCTGCCCCGACCGGAGCGCATCAGCTCCCTCTCGATTGAGCATCTGGACTTCATAGTCCTGAGGTGATACCCCTGCATCCAGCAGCATCTTCATGGGCACGATGTGGCCTGCGGTCGAGCCTTTAGTCCGCATCGCAATTGTTTTGTTTTTGAGATCGGCCAAGGTCTGGATCCCGCTGCCCACTCGCGTCATCACCATGGTGTAGTAGTTAGAGCGTGTCACGCCCACAATGGGGACGGCGTTTGCCCTTGCCCTTAGCAGTAAATATTCAGACGGACCAGCCATAGCGAAGTCTAGCTCGTTGGCCAACAGCGCCGGTGCTGCAGCAGTGTAGTTCTCAACCGGGAAGAACTCAACCGGCAGCGCCAGGACTTTGGCAAGCACCTCTCGAAATTGGCCAAAATCCTGCTCAAGGGTATCCAGGCCACTCAGATCGGTAACAGCAAACCTCAGCTTTTCCGGATGTTTCTGCTGACCAGTAAGCGGTAAAGAAGGTCCTTTAGCGAGGGAGCAACCGCCTAACCCTAGCAAACTGTATTTTAGGAAGGCGCGACGTTTTAACATACCAAAACCAACGCAATAAGAGGTACCGTTATCGCAATCACAACAGAGGTTTGTGCAGGTTGCTAGTCCTAGGACACTCTGCATACCTGGAATAATAATCCTGGCTATCCTATACGAAAGGACAGATGCCATATTGAGGCCTTCTTATCCTTATTAGTGAAAGGAACCAATAGGCCACATTCATAGCTTACCCAGCCGTTGAGTGACTTAACACTATGAGCCAGCAGACTCAGCCTATTCCCCTAATTAGTAATCTCAATTCTGTACAGATGCCCGAAAGGAACTGCAGCATTCACGATGAGCGATGTCAGGCGTTTGCCATCTCAAAATAAGGGAAAATGAAGCCGACCTTAAAGCCCTCCTGACAACTCAAAAAAAGCGGGGAGCTAATCTAAGCAAGCAGCACTGATTCCTCTTGAGGATTGGCAATGGCCATCGCGACCAGTGGGAGTTGAGAGTCAGCTTCTCAGTATATTGAATGGAAAATAAAAATCATTTCACGCTTGTTTGCCTTGGCAGATCTCTGGGCAACTTTAACTATGTCGGCAGGAACGTCTCTACTCAAAGGTCAGTTATTTTTCACAATCTTCCAGAGGCGACAACATGAAACGACGAAATTTCTTGGGTATTCCCTTCAAGGGATGGGTGATGTCTGCCAACGACACAGATTGATGAATAACGAGCTTATATTTCAAGCCGGATTTCGTTGATTTCTTTTCGACCTAATTAAAGGCCTCTTCATGCTAATAGCTCTATGGGATTCTCATAATGAAACGACGCCATTTTCTTGCCTATTCTTTATTCTTTACTGCAGGGTGTGCTGCAACCACCACTAGTGGGCAGATGAGTGCTCCGAGCAATCAACGCAAGACCCTGCGCTTTGCGGTCACTGATGTGGTTGGGATGGAAGAATTACAGAACGACTATGAGCCCTTTCGAGTTGCTCTGGAAGAGGTCTTAGAGCGACCGGTTGAGTTTTTTCCCACAGAAAACCTCATCGCCGCCGCCGCCGCCCTCCATGCTTTTGAAGTCGATATGGTGATGGCTGGGCCTTCAGAATATGTGGTGATTCGAGCCAAATCAGAAGCGCTGCCGGTTGTGTCCCTGACCCGGCTCAACTATCACTCGCTGATTGTGACCCGGGCTGACAGTGGAATCCAGGCATTAGCAGATTTAAAGGGTAAGACGGTTGGAATTACCGAGGTTGGCCAAACTGGCGGTCATATCGGAGGTGTCAAGCTCCTTGCTGACGGTGGCTTACAGCCAACCGATGACTATGAGATGGTTGCACTGGGCTCAACCGGTATCTGGACGAACTTGCAGGATGGCAGTGTTGATGCAGTGGTCGGACTTCCCCACCGATATGAAAAATTTCTCAGTGCTGCAGGTGTGTCTGAAACCGAGTTTCCCATCATTGCTGAAGGTGCCCCCCTTCCCAACGATGTTTTTGTGCTCAATCGCTTATTGGAACCAGCTGAGGTGGAGGATATCCAATCTCGCATGCTCGAGCAGAAGGACAAATTGATAGCAGGGCTGCTGGCAACAGAGGCCAATCAGAAATTTCAGGGGGGTACGTTAGTCGCTGCAAACGATAGCGATTACGACATGGTGCGTGAAATGTATCGACTCACTGGGCAAGATACTCACCTTTAGGTCCACCAGAATGGACGTTTTCGTGATTCCCGCTATTTATCCTGGCTATCAGCTAATCAAGATCGATTGATTGCAGGGATTCAGGCTATGACATGATGCGCCAGTGTATCAAGCGATAGGCCAGGGCAAACTCTTGGAGTAAAGGCATGGTAGAGATCAATCAGGCGAAGGAGAGCCAATTTCCGGGTGTATCCCCAGGTCAAAAGAGGCCACACCTGGGTGGGCTCAACTCCTGGTTTGCCAACCTTGGCATCGCGCAACGGATTGGCTATGGCTATGTGTGTGCGATTAGTCTTGCTGTTGCTGGAACGGTCGTGGGATTAGTGTGTGGAGAGTATTACCAATCTCGAGCAGAAACCCAATTACTGGTAGCGAATCAGCAGAAACATTTGCTGAATGCATTATCAAACCTGTCCCTCAATTTACGGTCTCATCCCCAACGACTATTGGCTACGGCGGAAGGCGCTGTGTGGTTCCAATATGAAACGAATGAATTTTCACTCGGGCTGTCGCAGACTGAAAAAGTGCTCGCTGAGCTGAGGGAATTTATCAATAACCATCCTGAGTTTGTCTCGACTGATTTGACAGAGTATCGAGGTGTTTTAGATGGCTACGCTGGGACGTTCAAGGCTTACCAGCAGTTTATCCAGTCCCTATGGGATCAAATTGATCCGATCTACGGTTCTACAAGCGAGTCTGCTGCGCAGCAACAGATTATCAATGCCGTTCTTGCTCCTGAAGCCCTGCAATTTGACACCCAGTTTGAACGGCTCTCTGAAGAGCTTATACGCATCGCCCAAGCGGCAGACGCGGAACAGCAGCAAGCTGAGGCTGGACTGATCCAGGCCGATGCCCTGCGGTTGAAAATTATTACAGCCAGCATCGGTGTATCGGTAGTGATCGCGATTCTGTTAGCCCTGAGCACTAGTCAAGCGATCGCTCGTCCCATCAAAACCCTTACAGACATTGCTCAGCGAGTCACTCAAGAATCCAACTTTGATTTGCAGGCACCCATTACCACCGAAAACGAAGTCGGCATCCTAACCAAGTCGCTCAACCAACTCATCAGCCGGGTTAAACAACTTTTAGAAGAGCAAGCCGCTCGCACGGTTGAGCTAGAGCAGGCAACCGCCTCAGCCGAGGCCGCCAATCAGGCCAAGAGTCAGTTTTTGGCCAACATGAGTCATGAGTTACGGACTCCCCTCAACGGCATCTTGGGCTATGCCCAAATCTTGAGACAGTCTCAAGGAGTGCAAGGGCGCGATCGCAAAGGGATTGAGGTGATTCACCAATCGGGGTCTCACCTGTTGACCCTGATCAACGATGTGTTGGATATCTCAAAAATTGAAGCTGGCAAGATGGAGTTGCACCCCAAAGCAGTGCAATTATCGCCCCTGCTAGAAAGCACGGTGGAAATCTGCCGCATCAAGGCTGAGCAAAAAGCCATTACCTTTGCTTACCACAGTGCCCCTCAGCTACCCGCCTGCGTTCTGGTGGATGACAAGCGCCTACGCCAAGTACTGTTGAACCTGTTAGGCAATGCCATCAAGTTCACCGACCAGGGGCAAGTGAGTCTTACCGTTGAAGTTCTGAATCCCGACGTTGTCGCGGCTAACCCTGAGAGCAATGCCGGTGACACACGGGTCCAGCTTCGCTTCCGCATTCAGGATACGGGCGTTGGGATGTCTCCTGGGCAACTGGAGAAAATTTTCTTGCCCTTTGAGCAAGTGGGTGATGTCGAGCGTCGTTCGGAAGGGACAGGACTCGGACTGGCAATCACGCAAAAACTCTTGAAGGCGATGGATAGCACGCTCACGGTTATCAGTGAATCTGATCAGGGGAGTACGTTTGCATTTGAGTTAGCCCTGCCCATCGCGCAGCGCTCTCTCCTGGTAGACGCGCAGCGGTCCATCGTGGGCTATCAGGGAGCCCCCCGCACGATTTTAGTTATTGATGACAGTGATCAAAATCGTGATGTGGTGCTGAATTTACTTGAGCCCCTCGGCTTTCAGCTGGCAGTCGCAGAAGATGGCCACAGCGGCTTGGCGCAGGCCCAAAACCTCCATCCTGATCTGATTATTACGGATATTAAGTTGCCCGATATTGATGGCATCTTGGTGATCAAACAGTTGCGTCAGCAGGCTGACTTTCAAGACACCCCAATCATTGCGTCCTCCGCAAATGTTTTTTCAGGAAACTGTCAAGATTGCCAAACCGCCGGAGCGGATGCCTTTTTGCATAAGCCCATTGACGTTGTGGACTTATGCAATACCTTGGAAAAGCTGCTGAACTTAGAGTGGCAATATCAGTCTGACCCAACTGTCGCTGACTATAGCGAGACTCAGGCCATCTCCAGCAGTGCGGAAGTGAGGCCGAAAACACCATTGGTGGCACCGGCACCGGCAGTGATCGAGCGGCTGTATGACTTAGCGATGCGCGGCCATATGAAGGGCATCCTAAAAGAGGCGGAACTGCTGCGACAAGACAGCACGATGGTTCCCTTTGCAGACCGCATTCAGGCGATCGCGCAATCATTTCGTGAACAGGAATTGCTAGCACTCATTTCTCAATATAAGGGCTCTTAAGTTCATGTCTCCTGTTGAATCCATCCACTCAAATCCGTCTCTTCTTGCTGAAGCTGGAGCTGGCACCGTTCTAGTGGTGGATGATACCCCCGCAAATCTGAGTGTCCTGTTTGATCTATTGGATGACGCTGGCTTTCAAGTGCTCGTTGCTCAAGATGGTTTGAGTGCTTTGCAAAAGGTGGAATATGCCCCACCTGATTTGATTTTGCTGGATGTCATGATGCCAGGAATTGATGGGTTTGAAACCTGTCGTCGCCTCAAAGCCAACCCCGAAACCCAAGCTATTCCAGTCTTATTTATTACCGCCCTATCAGAGGCCGAGTATAAAGTACGCGGCTTTGAATTAGGGGCAGTTGATTATATTACCAAGCCTTTTCAAAAAGAAGAAGTCATTGCCCGTGTGCAAACTCACATCAAACTGTCACGTCTCACGCAAACGTTAGAAGACCAGGTTGCTCATCGGACTCAAGAACTATCTCAGTCTTTAGATGATTTGCACAAAATGCAGGTGCAGCTGGTGCAGAGCGAAAAAATGTCTAGCCTGGGGCAATTAGTCGCTGGCGTCGCCCATGAAATCAATAATCCCATCAACTTCATTCATGGCAACTTATCCCACGTCAAAAATTACGTTCAAGATGTCTTGGATTTCGTAGAACTCTATCAAACTCACTATTCTGAGCCGGTGGCCGATATTCAAGCAGCGGCTGAAGAGATCGACTTGGAATTTCTACAAGAAGATTTAGCCAAAATCATCGATTCGATGCAACTAGGAACGAATCGTATTTGTCAAATCGTGTTATCGCTGCGTAATTTTTCTCGGGTTGATCAATCTGAATTCAAGGCGGTAGATATCCATGAGGGTATCAGTAGTACCTTAATGATTCTGCAGCACCGTTTGAAGGCAAGTTCCGAATATCCTGAGATCAAGGTGATCAAAGATTATGGTGAATTACCGCTGGTTGAATGCTATCCTGGCCCCCTCAACCAGGTATTCATGAATATTCTGGCAAATGCTATCGATGCTTTAGATGAATGGAATGCCCAACGGACACCGGCAGAATCATTAAGGTACTACTGATACCCTCATGGATATCTACCGCCTTGAATTCAGATTGATCAACCCGAG
>JBCBJQ010000037.1:0-50569 GCA_038523235.1 Cyanobacteria bacterium J06626_4 | reverse complement strand
GCCCAGAGCGCTAAACCCAGGTTGTAGTGCGCTCCCGGATTGCCAGGAAACGCGTCAAGCACGCGACGATAGGCGGCGATCGCCTCACTTTTCAGTTGCCGATGGGTGGGACGAGAGGTTTTGAGTGAGGCTTTACAGTGGTGACGCACTAGGTCGTACACCACCCAGTCCTCAACCCAAATGCCACATGCTGAGGCTAACCAGGTTACAATCTCGCCGTCGCTGGCAAACCCGCGCGGCTCTGCCAGACGGGCTTTGAGTTGGGCTTGAGCCCAAGGCGGAATCGCCGCCGGACGCCCGCCACCGTGAGGCATTTCCAGGAGTCGTGGCAAGCCGGCGTCGCGATCAATCGCTCACCAGCGCTGCCTCATTGTCCGACTGTCGTCGCCCATCCGTGCCGCTTGGGTCACTGAGGTGGCCGCACCGCTTTTGAATCGATACACCGCTTGCACACGGCTCCGAAGCTTGAGTGCCGTTGCTACTTCATCCGGTGCAACAGCTCTGTGGCAGCTTCGTGAATCTCAATTTTGCTGACACCACTCATGGGTCTGAACCTGATAAGTCTCCCTCAGAATATTTGAGTATTATCAAAACTCAATTGGTATCAAGCCCCGACAGCAATGGGCAGTCCTAAGGAGGCACTTAGGTGCAGCTTCCTAACCTTTGCCTGAGCGAGGCTCATCCCGGCATCTGCATCCTGCTCAACTTATCAGTAATGACTTGTTGCATCCTTTAAATGGTCGGCTTCTGCAAAAAGAACACCTGGTTTAACACGACCGGATTGCCTGCAAACCAAACCGAATTCGCTGCCTCGGGGGACATCTACCTCCGACGGTTTTCAGCGTTTGACGTGGCGGATCGCGCCATCCCCCCTGCTTGGCAAAGCGGACAGGAGCTGCGACAAGAGCGGGGATGAACGGGGTGAGGACGTAAACTTTTGCGGCGATCGCTAATCCACGGTAAATCCATCGTCTTACAGTAGATTGGTCGGATCCATTCTGCAGAAAGTTTGGTACAATCCCTCCATTGCCTGGGAAAAGGTGACTGATAGCAATGACAATGCTGCTGGCGAAAGAGTCTGACAAATCGAGCTTTTATTACTTTGCCTATGGGTCTTGCATGTGCCCGGTTGATCTGAAGCGATCGCTGGGCGAAAGTACGCACTCCTATGTGATTGGGCCAGCTACCCTGCCGGGGTATCGTTTGGGCTTTTTTCGTAAATCAGAGCGTCGCAACTGCGGCGTTTTAGACGTTGTCAGAGATGCCCGTCATACGGTGGAGGGCGTGCTCTATCGGTTGCCCCAACGTCTCAGTGCGGCCCTTGATGAGCGCGAGATTGGCTATCACCACGAGTCGATTACCGTCAGCTGCGCCGGCCGCGTTTACTCCAACATTCGCACTTACACCGTGCAGGAAAAGCTTAACCAAGAGATTGCCCCCAACGACTGGTATTTCAGCGTGGTGCTGCGCGGAGCCTATACCTGCGGATTGCCAGAGCCCTACTGCTGGAAGTTGTTTGAGCACATGCATCAGCTGCAGCAAACCCAAGCCTATGGCCGACGGTTACCGACGGTTCACGCCACAGCGGCTTAATGCACGCTCATCATCGCACCGGATGTTGACCGTAGAAGGGCAATACCGTTTGCCAATCGGGGCGATCGCCTCCTAGCCACCGAGCCTGGGCCAGCGATAAAACGCCTGTGACGGCGACGGCTTGTCCCCCTTCGGCCTGAATCAAGTGATGCCGCGTGGGCCAGGTCGCCAATTTGGAGTCCCACTCAGTTTGGGCATACAGGGCTTCGGGCTGCACTACTTGCAGCTTCGACTCTTGACATTGATACACTGCGCCAAACATTTCACCCCGCTGCGCGCGCAGGGCCACAGCGGTATAGGGGGGGGGTTCAGCACTGGGAGGAGCGGCCTCTGGAACCAGGGTGGAAAAATGATGTTGGGCGATCGCGTCTAGGCTGGAGACCCCGAATAGAGGGATCGCCAACTGCTGGGCTAAAGTTCGCGCTACGACGACGCCAATGCGCGTGCCGGTGAAACCGCCAGGGCCTTTTGCCACAGCGACGTAAGCTAGATCAGACCAGGCATAGGGAGCCATAAACGTCTGCAGGCAGGTGTGCAGGTAGGCCGTCAAGTCGCGACCCAGTGGCCAGACCTGCGATTTCATCGCGCCAGTAGTGTCCTCTGGTGCTAACTCAACCAGTGCCAACCCCAGTTCAGGACTGCTGGTGTGAATTGCTAAGCCAATCATGCTTCAGTGCGTACAGCGCCATCGGGCATCACCGTTTGGTTGAGGGTTGCCCCTTCTAACACAGCGCCCTCTAGGTCTGCATCCTGCAGCGTGGCCAAGGTCAGGTCAGCGCCACTCAAGTTGACGTTGAGTAAGTTCGCGGCGGTCAGCGTGGCTGCGATCAGATTAGCGCCCAACAGGTTGGCGTCCGCCAAATTAGCCGCATGAAAGTTGGCCTTGGCCAGGTTGGCCCGGTTGAGACGAGCGCCCTTCAAATTCGCCTCTTTGAGTTGCGCTTCATTTAAGTCTGCGTTTAATAGACGTGCGTCGGCCAAATTAGCCCCGGATAAATCTGCCTTGATGAGCTTCGTGCGCTGCAGCTCCGCTCGCTTAAGGTTGGCATCGCTGAGGTTGGCTGCCGTGAGGTCAGCCCGGCTCATCTCGACGCCAATTAAGCTGGCCTGACTGAGATTGCATTCACTTAAGTTGACATTGGAGAGGTCAGAGCGATTGAGATTGACGCCTGACATCATCGCCTGGCTGAGAATCGTTTCCGCTAGGTCAGCCCCCAGTAAATTGGCTCCGGTGAGGGTGGCTCCGGTTAAATTTGCCTTGTTGACGTCGGCTCCACTTAAATCAGCCCGAGAGAGATTAGCCTGAGATAAATCAGCCCCCGAGAGCGAAGCCCCAATAAAGTTGACGCGAGAAAGGTCGGCCCCGTTCAGATTGGCCCCGTTGAGCACAGCGTTGCTCAGGTTGGCGCGGCTCAAGTCGATCGCTGCCGTCTCGACTTCTTGACGCCACTGATTCCAGCTATCAATGCCTGCGCGGAGTTTCGCCAGCTGCTCCTCATTTGCCATCTTGCTGCCTACCTGTGATGTATCCGCTCGGGTCGATCGCTTAACGTCTCTAGTTATTGCGATCGAGCCACCTAGCCCCTTGACTGGACGGCGCTGTGGCGATAATTCGCGAACGCTGCTGTGTCCGTCTTTTCAGGGTTTATCATGACACAATTCTTACCTACGCAGAAAATCTTCTTAGGGTTGAAAGTCGGATGATACTGCTGATTGATGTTGGCCAGGAGTCGGGAGTAGAGGGTAGAGAGTGGGAAGTCTGCGTGGAGAGTGGAGGGTAGGGAGTAGAGGGTAGAGAGTGGGAAGTCTGCGTGGAGAGTGGAGGGTAGGGAGTAGAGGGTTAAGAGTTTGGAATTCGGAGTGAGGAATTCGGAACAAAGAATTTGGAGTGGAGAGTCTCCGGCAGGAAGGGCAGCGCTCTACGGAATTTGGAGTGTGGGAGTGGGAGCGCTGTTTTAACGACTGGGGGTTCCGAAAACACGGCAACACCCGTATTCCCTCTACCCTCTACTCCCCACCCTCTCCTGCATTCATGACTCGCCGTTGGGTGAAAACCATTGCGCAATCTGGCCAGAGGCCGTGACGCTGATCAGGCTGAAGCCAGAAGGTGGATTCCTGGTTTGAGGGCACAGGGCGATCGCAGGCGCAGCGACGATCGCAGCCGCGCTCACATTCGCTAACGGCGACGCGGGATCGTCACTGCCTTGCCAATACTGCAAATGGCCATCTTGACTACCGGTGACGAGGTCGGGTCGGATCGGGTGAGACCATAGTGATCGCACTGGCAAATAGAATCCCTGGGCTTGGGCGACCTGAGACTCGCGGCCCGTTTGAGGGCAGCGCCAGCGCACCGTGACATCCCAGCCAGCGGTGATCAGCGTTTGATCGTCGGCCTGCCAGGCCAAGGCGGTGATGGCCCCTGGCTGACGGCTAAGTTTTCGCAGCAGCCTCATTGTGGGCCACTGCCACAGGGTGACTTGTCCCTGGTCGTCGCCACTAGCGAGCACGGTGCCGCCCTGGTTCAAGGCGAGGCTGGTGATTTTGCTGGTATGGGCCGGCCAGGTGGCGACGATTTGATGGGTCTGGCCATCCCATCGGTAAAGGTGACCTTGGTCATCGGCAATTAGCAACTGCTGCCCCTCGGCGACAAACATCAGCTGGGTAATGCCGTGGGCGATCGCCCCCACCGATTGTTCCTGCCAACTCTCGGCCTGCCAGTGCCACCGCGCTAACTGCCCCCGTGCCGTGCCGATGATAAAGGCACCATCGTGGGGATGTGCCGCGATGGCCGTCGCCTGAGGCGATGGTAACGACAGCGCCGGAAAGGACTCCGCAAGGGTACTCAGCGATCGCCCGACCACCGTCCCCGCTGCCGTTAATAGCAAGAGGTGATCGGATTGGGGTAGCGACACCGCCGCCAATATTGGCATGGCCAGATCTACCGTTTGGGCAGCTCGCCACTCGTGGACAAGGGGCTGGGCGATTAAAGGCGACGCCATCACGGGAGTCTCCAAACCAACCTGCACCATGGCCGTGGCCACATCCGCCAGGCGATCGCGCAGGGTCGGTTGCACCATTGAGTCGAGGATTGCCGCCAGACTCGGCGACACATTAGGCACGATGCTGCGCCAATGCCAGCCTCCCTGGCCGCTGTTAAACAGGTCGAAGGGTTGCAGCCCCGTCAGCAAATGCAGACACACCACCCCTAAGCTATAGAGATCGCTCGCCACGGTGGCCTCATCGCGCAATTGTTCAGGTGCCGCATAGTCCGCACTGCCGACCACGGTGCCGGGCTGTGCTAGGCGGGTGGCGGTTAACGGTTTGATCGCTCCCAAATCGACTAGCCACCAGTGAGGCTGACCGAGCGGTCGGCGAAAGTTAGTGGGTTTGATGTCGCGGTGAATGATGCGGTTTTGGTGTAGGTGGTGCAGGATGGGCAGCACATCCCGCAAAAAGGTCCAGACTTCATCGCTGTCAAACGACCCCAATTTTTCCTGCAGGATCTGCTCTAGATGCGGCCCGGTCAGAAATTGCTGCACGAGAAACTGGTGGCGATCGCGCTCAAAATAAGCCATCAAATCGGGAATTTGGGGATGCTGGCTGGCAGTGGCTAAATGCCCCACATCGCGCCGCCAGCGTTCAGCAGCAGTAGCTTGTTCTAGTCGCGTTTCACCATAGGGCGTGAACTGTTTGATCAAACATTGCGGCTGCACCAGCGTGGTGCGATCGCGGCCCATAAACGTGCGGCTGTTTTGCCCGCCCTTGAGCGGCGAGACCGCTTCCCAGCGATCGCCTAGGCGTAGCGGCCAGCCACAGCGCTGACAAAAGCGATGGTCGCTGGGATTTTGGGGCTGGACGCAGTCAGGATTTAAACAATGGCTCATCGGAACCGCAGCCGCACAACGACCGGCAGATGGTCAGAGGCCTGGGCGGCGGCAGTGAGCACCTGCACATCCAGCACTTCTAAACTATCGGGAGTGTAAAAAACGTAGTCCAGCTTGTGTTGCGGCTTGTCAGAGGGAAAAGTGAGCTGCTCGGGCTGCGTCAGCTGCTCGGGCGGCACTGCTGTGGCGAGGGTTAGCGAGTCTAGCACCGTCGCGATCGATCGCGGCTCGCCTTCTGCCGGTCGATTCACCGCGCTGTTAAAGTCCCCCAGCAGCAAAACCGGCTGCTGTTGCCCATAGGTTTCGGCGAGCTGCAGCACAAACTCCGTTTGGCGTTGGCGTGTGGGGGCGTCAAAGGCTTCGAGGTGCAGGTTGATGATCACCAGCGATCGCTCACCGATTTGCACAGTCGCCACCTGAGCCAGACGATCCAAATACAGCGCGTTGTAATAAAACGGATTGCCCGGCACGCGATCAAGCACCAGCCGCTCGTGAGTTGTCAGGGAAAATTGACTCAAAATCGCCTGTCCCGACAAAATTTCACCAAAATGGGCGGTCGGCGGCCAGTAGGGAAAGGGCACATACCGCTTATCCCAATTAACGGCGATCGCCTGATGGGGATAGGCCAGAGCATTCGCTAATGCCTCTACCTGATTGACGCGAAACGAGCGCTGCGCATCCAAATCAATTTCCTGTAGGGCCAAAATGTCAGGGTTAACGGTCTGCAGCGCCGCGATCGCGGTTTCTAGATTTTGACGATACAGCGACTCGTCGCGGGTCACGGCTTGGTTGTTGGTCAACCCCGACAAATAACCGATGTTGTAGGCCACCACCGTAAACTCATCGGCTGCGGCCTGCGTCGTCATGCCCTCAGTGGTTTTGAGCTGGGCGAGCTCTGACTCCGCAAGCCGTCCCGAACTGGCCCATAAAAAGAACCCGCCAACGGCGAGCAGGGTGCCGCCGAGCACCACTAAAAATCCAGTCATGGCAATTGTTAGAGGCTTGGAGAATGTGGTCACAATGTCCTTGCGTGGAATGACTTGGCCACTCACAATGAGGAGCAGTCAGTCGGTGATCAGGCTGGCCAGTCCGCTGGTGATACGGCGTAAAAAGCCCCCCGCTGCCATCGCGACGGTCAAGCTCGCAGGCTGGTCCGCATTGGACAGATTAGCAGCGATTGCGTGGCGCTATTCTGACATCTTCTTTTGTACGTCACTTTATGTTGATCAAGAACCTTATCTTTTACGGGCTGCTGATATTCGTCCCGATTTCGATCGCCGCTGAATATTTGGGCTGGGGCGAACTGGTCGTCTTTATCACCGCTGGCTTGGCCATCATTCCCCTCGCCGGGTGGATGGGGCAAGCCACGGAGGAGATTGCAGTCGTATTAGGGCCATCTTGGGGTGGCTTGCTAAACGCCACCTTTGGCAACGCCACTGAATTGATTATTGCCCTCATCGCCCTCAATGAAGGCCTGGTGAACGTAGTGAAATCGAGCATTGTCGGGTCGATTATCAGCAATCTGCTGCTGGTGTTGGGGTTCTCGATGCTGCTGGGCGGCATCAAATATAAAGAGCAAAACTTTCAGCCCGTGATGGCTCGGGTTAATGCTTCAGCGATGAATCTGGCCGTTGTGGCCATTTTGCTACCAACCGCCGTTGGCTTTGCTCCTGACACGAGGGTGGCGGCAGGCACCTTACAACATCTGTCCGATGCCGTGGCGATCGTGCTGATCGGCGTTTACGGTCTGACGTTGCTGTTTTCGATGAAAACTCACACCTACCTCTACGACGCTGGCACCGCTGATTTTGCCGACAGCGATGCGGCGATCGCGATCGCCGCTACCCCGAACGACGGTCCACCAGCGGTGGAATCGGTCGAAGCCGCGCACCCGCCTAACCTCAAGCTGTGGGTCGCGGTGCTAGTGGGCGCGACCCTGATCGTCGCCGCCGAGTCAGAACTGCTGGTGAATGCTCTGGAGCCCGCTACTGAACAACTGGGACTGTCACCGCTCTTTACCGGGGTGATTTTGCTGCCCATCATTGGCAACGCTGCCGAACATGCCACCGCCGTCACCGTCGCGATGAAAAACAAAATGGAGCTTTCCGTTTCGGTGGCGGTGGGCTCAAGCCTGCAAATCGCCCTGTTCGTCGCGCCGATTTTGGTGCTGGCCGGTTGGCTGCTCGACAAACCGATGGATCTCAACTTTGACGAGCTGGAACTCGTGGCCGTGGCCGTCGCCGTGCTCATCACCAATTCGATTAGCTCCGACGGTCGTTCTAATTGGCTCGAAGGCACCTTGCTCCTCGCGACCTACGCCATTTTGGGCCTAGCATTTTACTTTCGTCCCGTGCTGAGTTAGCGCTGCCACGAGCGGCGATCGCCCTCCACCCAACTTTGCATTCCCTAGGGCTTTACCCTTGCCGCAGGGTACTCTCTATTCCCTACCCTCCATCTCCATTTTCTTGCCCCCCGCTCCCCTGCCCCTCCAGCTCTCTACTCCCTACCCTCCACCCTCCACTCCTTCCCCCATGTCTCCCCTTGCCATCACCGTCAAACTCTTCGCCGCCTACCAAGAAGCCTACGGCGTGCCCGAGCTAACCCTGCAACTGCCCGAGGGCGCGACGGTCGCTACCGTGCGCGATCGCCTCTTGGCCGAACATCCAGAACTAGAGCGCTGGCGCGATGTCACCCGCTTTGGCGTCAACCTGCAGTTTGTGGCAGCCGATACGCCACTGCAATCAGGTGACGAAGTGGTGTTGATCCCCCCCGTCAGCGGCGGCTGAGAGGTTCTTGTACTGGTTATCAATTCTGGGGGTGGGGAGTAGAGGGTAGTCGGTAAAGGGAGGACAGGCATTGGCCGATTTTCGGAGAATAGGATTACTCAGACAACATAAATGCCGCCAGAGGCAAGGGTTCCAACAGTGTCCAATGGTGTGGCTACGTTGCGGATGACGCTAAGCCGATAGCGGATTGGTAAGAAGCCTTAATGATCTAGACGCTGCTGTTTTCGCATAGTACGATTGTCCTACAAGGCGTTATTGGAGGGCAACCTCATGGCTCTTAAGGATCAAATAGGCAGTTTTTGCTGGTGGAGTTTGATGACCAAAGATGTTGAGCAGGCCACGGCCTTTTATCAGCAGCTCTTTGGTTGGAAGCTAGATAAGATGGACATCCCTGGGCATGGACCATCGGACTTTTATGCAACAGACAGCGGCGGTTTTGCCCATCCGGTGCCATTAGAGGCGGATTTTCCTGGCCCTAGTCACTGGATGACTTATGTGGTCGTAGAGGATGTGGATAAAGCCTGCGATCGCGCTAAGGAATTAGGGGGCAGCGTCTGCGTCCCGGCGTTTGACATTCCCTCGATCGGCCGCACGGCGGTCATCGGTGATCCCGCCGGAGCAACCTTTCACCTATTCACACCGGCCCAAGACGAGGAGGCCATGAATATGATCGGCAACGGCCTCGGTGAAATCTGTTGGATGGAGCTGATGGTTGACGATCCAGCCCCTCTGCTGCCGTTCTACTCGGAGCTGTTGGGTTGGCAGTTTGCTGCCCCCATGGCGATGAACGGCACGGAATATATCAGTTTTGAAAGCAACGGTGTGCAGGTCGGCGGTTTGCTCAAGCGTCCCCCCGATGTGCCTCAGATGCCGCCCCACTGGCTGACCTATTTTGCGGTGCCGTCAGTGGGCGAGTGGGCTGATAAGGCTAAGGCACTCGGCGGCAAAATTGTGGTGCCTAAAACCGCCATTCCAGAGACGGGATTCTTCGCCATGATTGAAGACCCTACCGGGGCTCCCTCGTACCTCTTTGAGATGACGGCTCCGTAAAGGCTCGGTGCTCAAATTACGGCTGAGACCAGCAACATTTTTAGTTGGGGGGTTGGCACTGCCACCCCCCAACTCCCTTACCCGGCAATGGCCTTGGTCAAGGTCTCGGCTTCCAGACGATGACCGATGAATACCAGGCGAGTGGCTCGCGATTCCGTTGCTCGCCAGGGGCGGTCATAAAATTTGTCGAACCGCTGCCCCACTCCTTGCAACACCAGTCGCATCGCCTTGTTCGGCACTGCGACAAAGCCCTTAATGCGATAGATCGTCTGCGCTTGTACCAGTGCTTGTAGGCGAGCGATTAACAGTTCTGGCGCAAACTCTTGGGGCAGCTCTAAGCAGACCGAGTTGATGTCGTCATCGTGCTCATGCTCGGCTTCGTGGTCGTGATGGCTATGGCGATTGTCGAGATCGTCTTCGACCGCTGCGTTAAATCCCAGTAACACATCGGGATTGACGGCTCCTTGATGACAGGGCAATATCTTGACGCCGGCCGGGGCCTGATGGGCTAACCACTGCTGCACGCGATCGCGCTCCTCTCGATCAATCACGTCGATTTTAGTCAGCAGCACCATGTCAGCACAGGCGAGCTGATCTTCAAACAGTTCTTCGATCGGGGTTTCATGCTCTAGGCTATCGTCGGCCAGGCGCTGTGCGGTCAGTGCGGCTAGGTCACCGACCACCTGTCCCTGCACCAGCGCTTCGCCATCAACCACCGTAACGATGCCATCGACCGTCGCGCCCGTGCGAATTTCGGGCCAGCGAAAGGCCTGCACCAGCGGTTTGGGCAAGGCTAACCCTGACGTTTCGATCACAATACAGTCAATGTCTTCGCGGCGCTGGAGCAAAGCCTGCATCGTCGGCAAAAATTCCTCCTGCACCGTACAGCAAAGGCAACCGTTAGCCAGTTCGACGATGTTGGTATCGGCAGCGCTCTCCGCTGCCTCGTCATCGCAGACCTGACAAGACTTCAGCAGCTCGCCGTCAATGCCAACTTCGCCAAATTCATTCACTAAAACAGCCACCCGCCGGCCCTGACGATTTTGCAGCAGATGGCGCACGAGGGTCGTCTTGCCAGACCCTAAAAAGCCCGTAATCACCGTCACCGGAATTTTATGCACGGTAAGAAAGTCTCCAAAATGAAGGGATCATGAATTAAACGCAGAAATTAAGCCTTGACGGAGAGCGGCGGCAATACAAAGGCCGTGGCTTGACGAATAGCGACAGCGCGATCGCGGTAGGGCACCCGGCCATCGGGGCTATCGCTGTACTGTGCGCAAAACTCCGCCACGGTGGCGGCATCTTCAGCGGCAGCCACCCCGCTGAGAATGTAGGTGAGCTTGCCAGGGGCCGCCACCGAAACGTTGCAGGGCTGGCTGCACCCGGCCATACAGCGCAGGGGCTCAAGCTGTACGACACTGGATAGATTGCGGGCTGCGAGTTGGGTGCGTAACTGAGCAATTAGATGCTCGCCGCCAGAGACCCCCTGCCGCGATTTTTCGGTCGGGGAGAAACGACAGAGAGCACAGACAAAAAGCGTGGTTTGGTTCATAGCTAATTTCGCGGCTGATTTTGATTGGGCAAATGATGGGGCCAGCCTGAAGAGCGGCCAGCGCTAGCAGCTCCGAGACCGGCCAAGGAGCGGTTCCAGGGCAGGCAGTTGGTTCGCTAAATCCACAATTGAGAGCGGGGGCGATCGACACCTAGATCAATCCTCTAGGCGCTATGGGTGGCCGATTATGGGGCTCGCCGAGGGGGCTCCGAGATCGGATTTTACGGTTGTGGGTAGCACATCCCAATCCACGGCAGTAGCGTCAGCCTGCAGTCGCTTGGACTCCTCGCGGGGGTGGCGCATCAATGGCGATGGTGATGGCAAAAGCCTTGGCTATGGGGCATGAGCGGCCTTGTTCTCAGGCGAGCCGCTCGTAACCCTCAGGCGACCACCAGACATTCCCTAAGGGATGTCGACCTAGCCGACTGGGAAAACCGCCGTCCCAGAATTTTCTGGCATTAGGGTGAAAGCACGATTCCCCTAGGCGAGATGCCAGCCCCTAAACCAATAACAAGGCGATTCTGGTGGCGATTTTAGGGGCGTTCTCGAACATAAAGTGGCTTTGAATCGGCGCGATGAGTGGCCAATCCCAACTTTAGCAATGATGTAGTGATTCATCCGTACCTCGCAGACGAATAAAGGACAGTGGTGGATTGGCGGGCATTCTGACTGGGAGGTATCACCTCCTTCACAGTTGCGGGACAGCGGCAGACTTTCACTGCACTTTCCCCGTTTCCTCTAGTGGCTGATCTCCACTAGAACCAATACTGTCACCAAAAGCTATCACAAAGCGTTGTGGCCAGACATACTTTGTTTACTCAATTCAATGTTGCTGCAGAGAATTTAAAAGCACAAAAAACAGGCTTGAACATTACGTTCAAACCTGTTTTACAGTTTAGAAAACTGTCAGGATAAAACCTGATTTAATAACAGCTTTCTAAATGAAAGTCATTTAAGACTTAGTAGTTGCGGGAAAAGCTGTTGCTTCTCTTTTCGCGAGGCTTGGCTTTGTTAACTTTCATGTCACGACCCATCCACTCAGCGCCATCTAGCGCTTCAATCGCGGCCTCTTCTTCTGACTCTTTATCCAGCTCGACAAAACCGAAGCCGCGCACACGGCCCGTCTCCCGGTCAGTAGGAAGCTGAACGCGCTTCACCGAACCGTACTTAGCAAAAACAGAAGAAAGATCTTCTTCTGTAACGTCATAGGACAAGTTGCCTACGTAAATTGACATAAGTTGTCTCCAAAATTTAGGAAGTGTTGAGAGAGAAATTTCGGAGAGAAGTTTGCCAATGAAAAAACGCGAAAACCCGTTAGTACTTCGAACAAATGCTGCAACCGATATCTGAACAATCTCACAAAAATTCTAGCACCCGAAATCGCTTTTGGTGTGGTGCCTACATATTTAATTCGCCTATGAGTTGCAGAATGAGTCGCAATAAGCATATTGTAGCTGCTCTGCTCCTCAGCGATCGCCTAGCAACCGGCCCAAGCCACCTGACCAAGGCCTTTTGCGGTAGCTGCTCGAAACATAATCGCGTTTTGTCTAGACCTCAAACCCACTAGTTGCTCGGGTAATGGTGGGCACAAACGACTGCGGCAGCGGCGGGCGATCGCTGGCAGACGTTGACATTACACTCCACCATCTGGAACCTTGGCTGCTCCTAACTGGACTGGAGATTGCCATAACGCTGACCCCGAGGCGCTCTCGAAGTTAAGTAAAAGAAGTTGAGTAAAAACTGTTACGACTTTTGATGTCTTGGACTGGTCTGGGTAAATTTGATTGCTAAGTGTAGAAGTACCGTCTACTGGAGCCTAAGTCTAGTGAGCTTATTGAGTGATTGGAAACGGGTCGCTGTTTATTGTGTGGGAATTATTTTTTCTTTGGTCGGCATCAAGAGTGTGAGCGCTCATACCGGGCAATTTTCAGATACGTCAGAAACTCCCTCAGTGGCTACTGAGGCGGCGATCGCTCAGGCCGAGCCGCCCGTTTGCCAGTATGACTGGCAAGAGCCTCAAGCCTATG
Source organism: Cyanobacteria bacterium J06626_4 (assembly GCA_038523235.1). GTDB lineage: Bacteria > Cyanobacteriota > Cyanobacteriia > Phormidesmidales > Phormidesmidaceae > Halomicronema. The sequence continues at coordinate 37,677 of JBCBJQ010000037.1, read as the reverse complement.
CCCGGATCATCACTCAGGAAGATCCGCTCCGCATCCGCGCTACCCCGGGGGGACGGATTATCGGCGCGGTGCCCAAAGGGTGGGCAGTGGTCGTATTGGAAGTCAACGGGACCGGCAACTGGACAAAGATTACGAGCCATTTTGGCGACCCTGGGGAGTTTGGATTTGGCTCTGCCCCAAGCTTTCGAGAGGGCTGGGTCGCCAGTCGTTATCTGGCCGCGCTGGGTGATTTTTGTGAAAAACCGTCGTTAAATATGGCCGCCGTGCAGCTAATGACTGCTCCTGACGCCCAGCAATACACCGTTCAGGAAGACTGGCTGCAGATGGGCGATCGCATTGCCCAAACGCCTCGCCAGTCGTGACGCTGCCGGCAGCGCCCCACGGGTTGCCGACTCGATTGGCGGCGGTGCTGCAGGCCGCCCTTCAGGCTCCCGGCAATCGGGCCCGCTTTCGGGCAGCGGGCCTGATTCAGACCAGCCGCTGGGGTCCCGAACATCCGACCCTGGTCGCCAACTGGCCGGTGCAGTTCGCCCAACTCCCCCCGCTAGAGAAGGCGGCTGTGAGGCAAGCTCCTGGGCAGTATCTCGCCGGAGTCGCCGATATCATCTATCGCGGCTCGACCAGCGGTAGTCGCAGTCGGTCATATACCTTTTTTGCCAACAGCGCTTGGAATGAGCAACGCTTGCGCTCGCGCCAAGACTTCTTAAACTGGTGGGGCATCGACCCAGCGGTACCGATTGTGAACCTGGCGAGCCGCCTTATGCCAGGAAGAGAGGCCGATTGGGCGATCGTGGGGCCAGTGACTCTAGAGTTTATTGAGTCGCTACGGGCGAACTTGGCAAATCGCCCTTGGGTGGGGCGGGGCTATCCGAGTCGTCTCTGTGAAATTGCCAGCCTGCTGCCGCAGCCGTTGCCCAGCGTCAAAGCGGTTATTTGCACCGGAGAACTGCTGTTTCAGCATCAGCGTGAGCTGCTGGAGCAGCGGTTTCAAGCGCCGGTCATTAATGAATATGGCTGTCACGAGGCGGCGGTGCGCGGCTTTACCTGCCCTGAGTTTGGGCGGATACATTTAGACGAGCAGTCTTGCTTTTTGGAAATTGTTGACGGCACTCTGGTCACCACTGACCTATGGAACGAAACGATGCCGCTGGTGCGTTACCAATGTGGCGATCGCGTTCGTCTCGATGCAACGCCCTGTCCCTGCGGTCGACCCGGCTTGACGGTACGGGTGTTGGGACGCAGCGAAGATCGGATTGGCACGCGTCACGGGCTTAAAATGCCAGGAGAGGTAGTCTTGCCAACACTGCCGGGCCTGTTGCACTACCGTATTCAGCGTCAGTCACCTACCCTGGTCGCCGCTCAGATACAGGTGGATAATTCACTGTCTGCACAGACTGCCGCTGTGGCAGAGGCCTCACTTCAAACCTGGGTCAACCAGACGTTTGGGAATGACACCCTCAGCACGACTCATCATGCCGCTGTGGCGTCCCCAGCGGTGCCCCCCGAGGAGTGGAGCGACCACCGCTGGCTGACCACCCTTACTCAAAACTCGTTGAGTGGCTGGCTAACGACTTCAGCCCTGCCCACCGGCGAAGCCCGCCCACTCGCGCCGGTGCTGAGAGCCTTGCTGGCTCCTCACGTCATTGGCATGGAGTTGCCCAAAGTCATACAGCAACAGGTTGTGGCTTTAGCTAGTAGTTCTACAGCGGCTGATCCGGCGGTCGAAACGATGAAAGTGAGAATCTTGCTGTTGGCCTGCAGCTGCATCCGCGATCGCCCAACGTCGCACCATTTCTACACTCAAGCCGTTGCTCGCCAGCAAAATCTTGCGACGGCACCAGATGCAGCCCTCCAACTAGATTGCTTGATTCCCGCTCTGCATCTGCCCGCGTCGGTGCTCTCTCCCACAGGGGCCACTGCCGCCACTGCAGAAACCTGGTCCCTGGATCCGTTGCATGTGCAGCATTTGCTCACCGCCTTTGAGGTCGCTCTACAGCGGCGATCGCCGACTCAGCGATCGCCAGCGCTACGCTACCTGCGTCCTCCTTTGGCTGTTCTCGTCGGTGATCTCAGCTTCTGGGCCGCTAACTTGACGACAGCCCACCTGCATCACTGGTCAGAGCTGCTGCAGGCCCCGGCGAACCCACCAACGGCAGCAGCTTCTGCCCCGGCCTTTTTAGCGAGTTGGCTATCCTGGCGTCAAGCCTTGATTCATGAGCCCTTGACCGCAGTTGAACACTTCGCCGCGCTAGAGGCGGCGGCGGTTTCGGAGGCAGAAAGAGCGCGGCTTCAGGTCGAGCGGGGATATTTTGATATCCTGCGTCACGTCCCGCTTGATCCGGAAGCATGGCTGCCCATCATTGACACCTATGCCGCTGACCTGACCGCAATGCCGACGGATCGCCCCGCCAGCTTGACACCCTGGTTACCGATTGTGAGCGCCTTGGTGCAACCGCTGTACCAACAAGGTCAACCCGAGCTGGCCTATCGCTGCTTGCTGGCAGCTAGGCTCACATCGCGCCAGCAGTCAGCCTTTGAACGGTTGACCACGCAATTTAATCAAAAGCAGTCGGTGCTGGTTGATCTCTGCCCGCAACCGCCCACTTCAGCATGAACCAGGCGCACTGTGCTTTTCGGGTGATTTTAGACGGTCGTCAGGTGTCGACCGCAGCGACGCTGCAGACACTGCAAGCTGGGTTCGACACCTGGCCAGCCGCCTTGCAGCAATGTTGTGTGTTGCTGCAAGACCCAGCGGCTCCGAGCGTCGGTGGGCTGCCCAGAACGACCTGGCTCGACTTGCTACCCCAGCTGTCTGGGTCACCCCTGAAGTGGATTGGCTATATCTCGCTAGCGACCTCGCCGTCCGCTTTGAGCTTGCGTTACCCAGCATTTGACGGGGCCGCAGCGCCGTTTTTGGCCCTATGGATGCCGCCGCCAGACTACCCTCAAGAAACGGCCCAAGCGGCGGCTTTTAAACTATCTAGCTGGGTGGCCACGGCGAGCTTGATCAGGGCGGTATTACCCACGCTGGGCCAGCCGTCAGCCTGGGCATTATTGGCGATCGCCCAGGCGCTGGAGCAGCGCGGCGTGGCGTTTCAGTGGCGTGTGTTTGCGGCCAGCGATGGCCCCCTGTCAAACAGACAGGCAGGGCCAGCGCCTTCCGTACTGGCGGTCGTACCGCACTATCAGTGTCAACTGTGGCTACATCGCTGCCTGACCTCGCTGATGCAGCAGACTCGCCCGCTCGACCATATCGTCGTAGTGGATGATGGGTCTGCCCAGCCGCCGCTAGCGCTACTGGCCGACTTCCCCAGCGTCACCCTCCTGGCGTCGTCGGTGAATGTGGGGCCTTACCGGCTGATCCAGCAGGTGATCGAAGACACCGCCTATGACTATTACTGTTTTCAAGATGCCGATGATTGGTCGAGTTGCGATCGCTTGGCCCGCTTACTCGCGACGGCCCGCCAAATGAATGCTGACCTGGTCGGCACGCAAGAAATTCGCGTCGATGCCCACAGCGGTGCGCTCATACCGGTCAGCTATCCGCTGGATGTCAATACCGCTTTGCGCGAAAAACCTGGACATCCGCTGCTTCACCCCACTAGCTTGGTCAGTCGGCGCTTGGTGATGGCCGTCGGCGGTTTTGCAACGGGGCTTCGCTTCGGGGGGGATACGGAGTTTTTGTTGCGGGCGGTTTGGGTCGGACGGATCGTTAATGATGTTCAATCCGCTTACTTCCGCCAAAAACGCCCCCATTCTCTGACCACCCAGGCCTCAACCGGCCTCGGCTCGCCCGCCCGCCAGGCCTTGTTATCAACGCTCAAAAACCGCGCGATCGCCAATCAGGCGGCGCGGCGGCGGGCTGATTTAAATTTGGCACCGCTGAGTCGAGCGGCTCGGGTGACTCTGCATCACCTGGGTGGCCCCCCGTTAAGATAGGGCTGAGTCCGCTGACCATACCGAGTCAAGTCGGCGAAGCGGTCTGGTCTGCCGTCTGGTCTCACCGGATGGGCGACCGCGATATCCAGTGATGACGATACTTTGTCCCCTGCTGAGAGTCTCTGGTCTGAATTGATGCCCAGCCTCGATGTTGTGATCCCCGTTAAAAATCGTTGTCTAGCCGGTTGTGTAGACTCCTTGAGGCAATTGGGCGATCGCCTGCAGACTATTTTGATCTGCGATGGGGCATCGACCCATCCAGAGACGGTGGTCACCCTGTCGCGCTTGGCCGCTGTCAAGGGGATTAAAATTCTGCGGCAACCTCTGCCCGGGTTTAACAAAGCCACACTGCTCAACTCCGGCATCGCCCAATCGCAGGCCGACATAATTCTGCTGTCTGATGCTGACATTTTGTGGAATGGGGCCGCCGTCGATGCCCTGCTGGCAACGCTTGCAGGCAACCCTCAGGCGGTTTGCCATATTGCTGATGTGGGTGAGACTGCCCCAACCACCGTGGCCCTGACGCGTCAGCAATATGGCTATATCGTCACCAAAAGCGAACGGGGCTATCAGGTTACTCTGCAAGAAGCCCCAGCTCATTTGCCGCAACGCCCCGGCTGTGGCCTCGTCTGTGCTCACCGCCAGACATTGCTCAAACTCGGGGGCTATAAAGAATGCTTTTACGGTTGGGGCTGGGAAGATCAGGATTTACTCATGCGAGCCCGCCTGATGGATCTTCCCGTGCTCGCCGTCGGTCAGGTCGTGCATCAGTCTCACGCTGAGGCGCTACGAAACCAATTCCACGATGGCCTAGCGCCGACCACCACCCGCGACCAAAATATCATCACCTGTTTAGCAACGCTCCAAAAGGGACAGATTTGGGGCAATTTGGCCCCTCAGCCCAGGCTCCCTAAGCAGCGGCCTCAGATTCAGGTAAACTTTCCTCCGCATTGTCGTTAATCCGCTGACTGGCTATGGAACTCTCTTTGGTGACGATTTACCGCCGCCGAGCTCACCATTTACAAACCTTGCTGCAGTGGTGGCAGCAGCAGGCCAATTATCACGCTCACTACGAGTGGATTGTGGTCGAAGCGGATACTCGCCCCACGTCCGGGTTGGCGCAGACCTTACAGCAGCACCAGGTGCGGTATGACTTTTTGCCTAACCAGGGCACGTTGCACAAAACGCGTGCCCTCAATCGGGGTCTGCAACTGGCTCATGGACGATATGCAGCGCCCCTAGACGTGGACCTGATTCCCTACGGTGAGACGCTGGCTTGTCACCATCACTTGGCAACGTTATCAGACGAGCTGCTGATTACGGGATATCGGTTGATGAGCCCCCAGACTGATCTGGACGTGACTCAGCTGCCCCAAGCGATCGAGCAGGCAGCGATCGCCCCCGAAGACCAGCCGACAGCCCTGCGCAAACATTTGCTGCGCGGCGAAAAATTTGGCGTCATGCCGTTCTTTTGTCGCCAGCGTCTGATCGATATTCAGGGCTGGGATGAGGCCTTTATTGGTTGGGGAGCCGAGGATCAAGATTTGATTGAGCGCTATCTCGGGCAACGGCGCACCCTATGCCGATCGCCTCATTTGGTTTACCTACATCTGCATCATGACGCTGAGCCTCACTGGCGGGAGGCCGAGACGATAGCGTCTAACCGACAGACGTATTATCAAAAGCGCCAGGGGCCGATGGGATCGTCGCCCGAAGCGTGAGCAAGTCGCCAGGCACAGCCCGCTTGCGTCGGTGTCTGGCAGCTGGATAGACAGGACTAACCTGGACGCATATTGCTGGAGTTAGGGGGGCTGATTCCACAAGATTTTCCATCGCCGTATTGACGCGGGTGGATGATCTGTCCGCAGCCACAATTGCCAGCACAAAAAAAGGGATGCCAAAAGCATCCCCTGAAGAACCTATGGCCCTGACTATCTCAGGGCAGAGAGCGGCAACAAAGCCTCTTGAGAGTTTTGCGGGGGCTATTCAGCATCCAATGAGTTAATCGTTTTGGCCGCGTTGCCCACAGTATCGTCGCCATCAACGACTTCTACCGTGACCGGTCGAGGTGGCTGAGACTGAGTTTGGCGACCGGTTGACTGAGACTTGACCCAATCGAACACTTGACGAAAGACGGATTTGGTTTTGCGATAGCGATCGCCGTATTCGTCGGTCATCTCACGATCAAACTTGGCCGCATTTTTCTGCCAGTGCGCTTTGAATTCTTGCAGCCAGTCGCCTTTGCGATCGCGCACAATAGCCAGCGCCTGTTTGAGGATGGCGGGCCAAGTGGGCGCTTCGTCAGCGGTGTCGGTATCTGCGATCGGTGCCGTGGCAGCTACATCAACCTCATCGGAGTTGACATGCAGCTCTTCCAGCAGGTCGGCAAGTGATTTACGCGTGAGGACATGTAGCTCAGACGATCCTTCTTTGATTTCCTCAACGGTCATCGAGGCAGCCGATTTTAAGATGTCGCTGATCTTGGCGGCCCGCTGCTTGCCACCTTTTTGAGCTTGCTGTAGATCAGTTTTCAAACGTTCTTTTACAGATGTCGTCATGGTGAAATTCCTCAGATTGTGGTTAGTTGTTGCGACGAGTACAGGTCAATTTAGCCGACGGTAACAGACTCGATATCAATGATGTTTTCGCTGTCGGCGACGGCAGTCTGACCAAATTTATCCACCTTTTTGCGGCGGTGATCGATCGCCATCTGAGTCAATTCAGTGACGACAATGCTGGCGAGTAAGCCATCATCAATCCACCCAATGACGGGAAAGACATCCGGCGAAATATCTAAAGGGCTGACCAAATAAACCAGCGAGCCTAAAATCACTAACCAACGATATTTGGGGTTGCGAATTAGGCGCTTAAACCATTTCATCAAAGGGGTGCGGAATAAAAACTTCATTGCGTTCTCTGCTCAAGTTCATGTTCATTGTGTCAGCTTGAGGCCGTTTGCACAGGTGTTGCTTTCCTAATAGAAAGCAGGGTTTTTACACCGAACTAACCGTACCGTAATCACCGTCAAATCAGGCTTTTGCTTGTTTCCTGAAGTCACAGACTGGCCTGAGTGAGCAGCCGTATTTGACCGTATTCGACAGGCTTTTTGATTTCGAGTTCCGCATGCCGAACTCCAAATTTGGAGTTCGGCTTAACCGCTACCAGGTCAACAAAGGTCCGTTATTAGCCTTGACAATGTCCCTCATCAGACAGGGAAAGGATACCGAGGCTAATCACCCCCCCGCCCTGACAATACCGGTGTATCTGTTCTCGAAAGGCGGCTCAAACCACCTCTGTGCGATCGCTCACTAGCCGCAAAATCGACAGGGCTAAAATCACGAGAAACAGCGCCAACCCTACCGTGCAGGCATAGCTTAGCTCCAGCTCTTGAAAGGCCAGTTCATATACGTAGTAAACAATGGTTTTAGAACTGTTGAGCGGCCCCCCTTGGGTCATGATGAAAATCTCTTCAAAAACTTTTGTGGCCGCGATCGCTGAGATTACCGTCACCAAGAAAATATAGGGGCGCATCAGCGGCAAGGTGATATCCCAATGTTTGCGCCAGCCATCGGAGCCATCAATGGCCGCTGCTTCATACAAATCAGGGGGGATCGTCTGCAGTCCCGCCAGGTAAATCACCATGTAGTAGCCCACCCCTTTCCAAATCGTGACAAGCATGACGCTGGGCAACGCCAGGGTGGGACTCGTGAGCCAAGGCACGCCACTGTCAGTGAGTCCCAGGCCGATCAAAATCTGATTGAGAAAGCCATTTTCGGCATAGAGCCAGCGCCAGGCAATGCCCGCCACCACCATCGAAATCACGACAGGCGTGTAGTAGGCCACTCGAAACCAGCGAATACCGCGAAGCTGGCGGTTCACCAAAATTGCCAGCAGCAGTGGCAAAATCGCCAAGACCGGCACTACCCCAATCAGATACAGCAGAGTGTTTTTGACGGTAGTCCAAAAGGTCCGATCGCTCAGCAGCTCCTGAAAGTTAGCGAGACCAATCCACAGCGGCGGCTGAGTCACGTCAAAGCCGTAGCTAGTGAAACTGAGGTACAGCGCTTGCATGGCGGGCCAAAAGACCGTCAGCCCCAGCACCAAGAGCGCTGGCGCCAGAAAGAGGTAGGGGGTGAGCGATCGCCCCACGAGCGACCACTTTGACTGGGAAGAGACCGGCATCATGTCAGTTTTTGGCAGTGGCTTGCTGTGACCATTTTTCTTGGGCTTGAGACCAGACCAGCATCAGCCGATGAGAAAACAGCTTCAGGCCCTCGGCTTCGTCCTGAATCTTGCCATATTCTCCGCTGGACTGGAGATAGAGAAACTGTTCCATTTGAAATTGCTGAGCCATATTGCGAGATTCTACCCACATTTTTTGCGTACTGGTTTGGCTGAGCAGCGTCGTTGCCAGGGCCGCTAATCCACTCATGGCAGGCACGATCCACTCCCATTGCCCCAGTCCTTGGCCCGCTGATAAGGCCGCCAGAATCGTGGTACTGATGGCCAGCGTCACACTCATCACCTGCAGCCGTTTGTACCGAGCTTTGTGACGATTAGCTCGCTGCGCAAAGTCTCGAATCAAATGATCACATTGCTCAAGGGCCTGTTGTCGCCTTTCCTCTAGCGTGCTGGTTGGCGATAACGGTTTGTATCTCGTCATCGGCGCTTGCCGCTCAGAACTGTCCCCCATGCCAGTGCCCCAACGCCGTTACCCGTAACGCATTCTAAACTGCACACGGGGCTAAAAGCGATCGCTCTCAGTCAGTGTTGGGGGCAGGGTGGCTCGGGCGGCTTCGCCACAGGTGCGAGGCGTGGGAAAGATTTTGGTGGGGTTCGCTAGTCCTTTCGGATTCCAGCTGGTGCGAACCCACTGCATGGTCTCCAGATCGGTCGCAGAAAACATATCGGGCATGTAGCAGCGCTTGTCGGCCCCGATGCCGTGCTCGCCGGAAATGCTGCCGCCCACCTGGACGCAGAGCTTCAAAATGTCGCCGCCCAGTTCCTCTACTGCCTCCAGCTGGCCCGGAATACGGTTATTGAACAAAATCAGCGGATGCAGATTGCCATCCCCCGCGTGAAACACATTGGCCACGCGATAGCCATGCTGCTCACCCAGGGCGGCAATTTCCTGCAGCACGTAGGGCAGCTGCGTGCGGGGAATCACGCCATCCTGCACATAATAATCAGGGCTGAGTTTACCCATCGCGGCAAAAGCGGCTTTGCGCCCTTTCCACAATCGCAGTCGGTCTGCCGGCTCAGCAGCGACAGTGACCTGGCGTGCGCCATTTTTTTGGCAGAGGGCGGTAATGCGATCGCGACAGGTCGCCACTTCACTGGGCAAGCCATCAATCTCGATCAGCAAAATCGCCTCCGCATCACGGGGATAGCACTCCGTTTTCACCACGTCTTCCACTGCATTCAGGCTGAAGTTATCCATCATCTCCATGCCTGCCGGGACAATCCCTGCACTGATCACGTCTGACACCGCTGCGCCCGCCGCTTCAACGCTGGTGAAATCAGCCAGCAGCACATTAATCGACTCGGGTGCTTTCAAAATGCGTAGGGTGATTTCGGTAACGATGCCCAGGGTGCCTTCAGAGCCGACAAGCAAGCCGATCAGGTCATAGCCGGGCTGTTCACCCACGGCCCCGCCGATCTCGACAATTTCCCCCTCGGGTAGCACCAGCTTGACCCCCAGCACGTGGTTCGTCGTCACGCCGTATTTGAGGCAGTGCACCCCACCGGAATTTTCTGCCACGTTGCCCCCCACCGAGCAAACGCTTTGGCTGGAGGGATCTGGCGCATAGTAAAACCCGGCCCCGCTGACGGCCTGAGTCACCCAGTTGTTGATCACGCCAGGCTGCACCACCACCCGCTGGTTGTCGTAATCCACCGTGAGGATTTTGTTCATGGTGGCGGTGACAATCAGCACGGCGTCTTCTACCGGGAGGGCTCCTCCCGACAGGCCAGTGCCCGCCCCGCGGGGCACAAACGGCACGTCAAACTGATTGCAGATTTTGATGGCGGCAGCGACCTGCTCTGTTGTTTTGGGCAACACCACCACCGGCGGCCGCTGGCGATAGCTGGCCAAGCCGTCGCATTCGTAAACCAGCAGCTCTTCCTTGCGGCGCACGACGCGGTCCTTGCCCAGTGCTTTTTCAAAGGCGCGAATGACCGGAGCCCAGTGGCGCTGAGTGGCGGGAGCGTTGAGGTGAGCAACCATAGGTTTCTAAGAGCTGGAGGATAGCGGTTAGTCTCGATTCTATCGCCTGCAGCGCCGGGAAGCTGGGTGATCGACGGTTGGGGATCAGAGACTACTGGGCGATCGCTGGCCCCACTGCGGTCCCCCAACAGCGGTAGGATTCAGATAGCAGCCGCAAGCTGGCTGGTCAAACTTACTCGTCTGGTTTTGAGTCGAGACTCGCACTATGGAAAATTTACCGGCACTTTCATCCGAGACCCTCTGGGATATTCTTAACGACAAGCTGGATGACGACACGGTCAACCGGTTGGTGTGGGATCATTTGGGCTATCGCTACGAGGCTGCTAGCCAGACCTGGAATACGACGGCAGTCGAGACGGCTTGGGCCGAGAAATTTCCCGCGCCGCCGAACTTTATCGAGAGTCGCCCGGCGACGGTGCAGCTCACCCGCTCGATTCCCAAAGCAAACAAGCAGCTGTTAAAAACTGAGTTGGGCTTTAAGGGCTACAGCGTCGACCAGCTGGTTCCGCGTTTGACGCGCCGGGCAACCATGACGAACTGGCTGCTGAGTGTGATGGTGCAACAAGGGCTCTGGGCATCGTCGGAGCAATCGCAGTAAGGCATCCCTAAGCCGGTAGCCCCAGTTAACGGTAAGTCCCCAGCGGTGGCGGTTAAAGCTTATCTAAACCAACGGACTGCAACACCTGCGTCACGGCCAGCGCCCACCCCTCAGGCGCGGGCTGCGGAGCCATTACCCAGCCGCGATCGCTGAGCTGCGGGTGCGGCCCGTCAGCCCCTGGCAGCACGATCGCGTGATCAACGTTTTCTAGCATGTCGAGGTCGTTAGGGCTGTTGCCTAAGCCCACCGTCACCACCGCTTCTCCGGGCGCAAAGGTAGAGCCGTAGAGATCAAGCAGTTGATGCACCGCGAGCCCTTTGCCCGCGCCGCCTCCGATCAAATGCGAAAAGCGATCGCCCACCACGACGTTGAAGCCCATGTCTGTCACAGCGGCGGTGAGCTTTTCCGCGACGGTGTTTTTGGGCGTCAGAAACGGTTCCGAAAACTCTCGCGTTTTGGCTTGCTGGGCCGCTTGAGCGGAGAGGCCGGTTAACTGCTGCACCTGAGCAATGGACAAATCACCGAAACCCTTGAGGGGCCGCCCCAGTTCTTGGGCGATCGCTTTCAGGCCCGCCCGCGCCATGACGTAAGCCACCCCGAGGGCGACCACCCGATAAGGACCATCGTCTTCACCTGCCGGTAACTCAAACGGACAGGTGTCCCGAGGAATGTAGATGGCGCTGCCATTTTCCACCACAAAGGGCGTGGTGAGGCCGATTTGCTGAATTAACGCTTCTACCTCAGCCCGCGTTTTGCTGGTGACCGGAATGACGGGAATGCCTTGATGTTTGAGCCTTTCAAGTAGCGGTAAAGCAGCGTCATAGGTGTAGCTTTCGCCGTTGAGCAGCGTGCCATCTAGATCGGTGAAGACAATCAGCGCAGTCATGATAATTTTCCGCTCCCGAGCAATGCTTTCATCATCCTATGAGGGGTCGGTTTTGATTGATCCGAATTGCCGATTGCCTAATGGTTGCAGCGAGAGCCTGGGGCAAGAGCCCCCAGGAATCAGGATGGGCTTGATGGCTGCCCGTGACGGGTCGTTGTCGACAACGGCTGTCAGGGTATCGAGGTGAGAACGTCACGTCCGATCACGGCTTGATTAACGTCAGTTCGGGTTAAGGCAAAATCTGTTACTTTCCCCTCCTGAGAGGGGTGTCCGCAGGACGAGGTGGGTTGCTCCGACGGCTTGAACCCACCCCATCAGCCCCTCCCAGGAGGGGATTTGCCCCTCAAACGACCCACCGATCCCTTGTCAGTCTTATCCCGAACTCAGGTTTGATTACCACCGTTTTGCCGCTGGCGAAGCGCTGGGGAGTTATCGCTGACCCAGGGGATCGGCTCGTCAAGTCGCGAGTCCACGCTTTATCTTAGTAAAGGGCCTAAAAAACATGAACCATGACAGATACATCGATGCAGGATAGAGCGCTTCGGATTGCGGTAATCGGTGATGTTCATGATCAGTGGGACGAGGCAGATATTGCGGCACTTCACAGTTTAGAAATTGATTTGGCCCTATTTGTCGGTGATTTTGGCAACGAGGCCGTGGCCGTGGTGCGATCGATTGCGGGGTTGAGTTTGCCAAAAGCCGCGATCTTTGGCAACCATGATGCCTGGTACACAGCCACGCCGTGGGGCCGCAAAAAATGCCCCTATGATCGCGCCCAGGAAGACTGGGTACAGCTGCAGATGGAGCTGCTGGGCGACGCCGATGTCGGCTACGGCAAACGCGATTTTCCGCAGTTGGGCCTGACGGTCATTGGCGGGCGGCCCTTTAGCTGGGGCGGTTCAGAGTGGAAATATGAGGCGTTTTATCGCGATCGCTACAACGTACACAATTTTGCCGAATCGCTGGCTCGCATCAAGCAGGCGGTGGATGATGCCGCCTTTGACACGCTGATCTTCATGGGGCACTGCGGCCCTACGGGGCTAGGCGATACGCCGGAATCCCCCTGTGGCCGCGACTGGCCACCCATTGGCGGCGATTTTGGGGACCCTGACTTGGCTGAGGCGATCGTCTATGCTCAGCAGCAGGGTAAAACCGTGCCCCTAGTCACCTTTGGTCACATGCACCATGCGTTGCGACATCGTCAAGACCGACAACGCCAGCGATTGAGCCGCGATGATCAGGGCACGATTTATCTTAATGCGGCCTGTGTACCCCGCATCGTGCGCACAGCCGCCCATTGTGCCCGCAACTTTTCGATTGTTGCTTTAGAACGCAGCCAAGTACAGCGCATCCTACTGACTTGGGTCGATCAGCACCACGAGATTGTCTCCGAGGAAGACCTATCGGCTGATGCGGCCCCCTCGAAATCGCTGCAGGCCCTGATTTGACAGAGCCATCGGCAGGCGTCCGCGCAACGCTGCCCCCAATCCCAGCTGTCTTCGCAGCCGCTTTCTACGGTGTGCCATACCTATCAGGAGCAACGCTAGAATTGGCCACGCTAATAATTCGTGAGCGAGCCCCCACACCATCCGGAAAACTCAGGGGAGCTCAGGCTTAGGAGGCCAGAGTTGTGATCTAGATTCCGAGCAGCGATACAGAGACAGCGGAGAGGTTGACTGCGAATCCGCCAAGTCAGCCTCTCCGCTGTCATGTTTTGGTCTTGCCAGGGTTGAACTGAATCTATGCCCAACCAGCCCGATCCATCAGCTGTACGGCTTCACCAGCATTTTGGCCGTAGGCTTCGACATTGACAGTATCTTCCTTGAAGCTGCCCAGGCTGGCTAACACCGGGTCAAGCTCAGTGCCTTCAACCACCGGGTATTCGTTGTTGCCCTCGGCAAAGAAGGACTGGGCACGCGGGGTCGAGAGATACTCTAAAAAGGCGATCGCCCCATCCGGATTGGGGGCGGTTGTCAGCACGCCCGCACCGCTGATGTTGACGTGGGTACCACGACCATCTTGGTTGGGATGGAAGACGCCGATGCGATCAAACACTTCTTGATCAGCCGGGTCATCCGATTTGCCCATCCGCACCAGGTAATAGCTGTTGGCGATCGCAATGTCGCCTAAACCGGCCGCAACTGCTTTGATTTGCGCCGTGTCATTGCCTTCCGGGGGACGAGCAAAGTTTTCCACGAAGCCCGCGGCCCAGGCTTCCGTTTCAGCTTCTCCATTCACCTCAATCATGCCCGCCACCAGGGACTGATTATAGATATTGCCGGAAGTGCGAATCAAGATCCGACCGCCCCACTTAGGATCGGTAAGGGCTTCATAGGTCGAGAGGTCAGAGGGGTTAACGCGATCTCGATTGTACATAATCACGCGGGCGCGTTTTGAGAAACCAAACCACAACCCTTCAGCATTTCGCAAGTTCTCAGGAATCCGCTCAGTGAGAATGGCCGAACTCACTGGCGTAAACAGACCGGCGTCGGCGGCACGCCAGAGACGACCCGCATCAACGGTCATAAAGACATCCGCTGGGCTATTGCTGCCTTCGCTCAAAATCCGTTCGAGCAGCTCGTCAGCACTGCCTTCAATGAGATTGACACGAATGCCAGTCTCTTCGGTAAAGCCTTCGTACAGAGCATCGTCTGTGTTGTAGTGTCGAGACGAATAAAGGTTAATCTCGCCAGTTTGCGCCCAGCTCAATCGGGGGCGTCGAAGCTGAGTCGCCGTCAGAGCCACCGTAGCTCCACCAGCAACCAAAAATGAGCGTCGGGTCAACTTGTGCATTACCACTTTCCGTCCTTAATTGAGAATGAGTGTGATTAAAATCGCTGGCAGCCATATTATCACTATTGATACTTGCTCTCAACTGAAACTAGAAAACCGGCTTTCTGAAACTGCCAATGGTGAAATCACGCCATCAAATCAGCTATTGTTATACCGGCTCTGATGGGTGGATGTCAGTATCAATTAGCCAATTGGCCCGTCAGCTTCACGACGGCTAATTGGCTAATTTCCTGAGTCCCGAAGTCATCCAGCAAAACACCGAAGATGCGGCTCACCGTGCCGGACCGGCATCGATCTAACCGGCGGCGGCGGAAATGGGGATTCGTTTGCAATAAAGCTAAAAGATTGGGGCCAGAAAAAGGTGGCGATACGACTTTGGCGACGGCTCTAAAGCTAAAAAATGGCAATAAGCGGGGCGCGGCGGAGCCCTGAGGTGGTGCTGGGTAACCGGTAGGGGGCGCTCTAGCGCGATCGCTCGGGGCCGCCCCGATGACTCACGTTTCTTAAAAATCCTTTTAAAGTGGACTCTCTGCGCAAAAACAGTTATTCGTAAACTTTTGCGGGCCGCTATATTAGATAAATAAATGTAGTGGTAGATGCGACAAAGAAGATAGGTAATGGTAACTAGCCCCGCCCACCTTGGCGTTTCGGCTAGGGCATCGGCTCGGAGTGCTCTAGAGCTTCGAGGTGTTTTTGAGACGGTCAACGAGTTTAGCTGTCCTGGAAAGTTGAACTTCCACATGCACACCCTTCATTCCGACGGGCAACTCGCTCCAGAAGCACTGATAGAGCAGGCGATTCAGCTGGGTCTTAACGAATTTGCAATCACCGACCATCATACGGTCAGCGGGTATCGCAAAGCCAAGCAGCATTTAGAAGATTGGCAGTGGAAGCATCCGGCGCCCATTCAGCCACCCCATCGGCGCACCCACGCTCGCCGCTTACCCCGGTTATGGATTGGGGTCGAAATCACCTCTCTGCTGATGGAAACGGAGGTGCATATTTTGGGCTATGCCTTTAAGCCCAACCATGTCGCCATGCAGCCTTACCTTAATCGCCACTCGCCGCAGGGGGGGGAGCGACAGGCGGCAGCGGTCATTGACGCGATTCAAACAGCGGGTGGCATGGCGGTATTGGCCCATCCTTGTCGCTATCGGCGAGCGGCCGAAGAGCTGGTGGCCCAAGCCGTCGAATATGGAATTGATGGGATTGAAGCCTACTACGCCTACGACAACCCCAAAGACTGGCGGCCCTGCCCAAAAAAGACGCCCTCGATGCAGCAACTGGCTCAGCAGTTTGGCCTGCTGAGCACCTGCGGCACTGACACCCACGGCAAAACCTTAACTCGCCGTATTTAGTCAACAGCGGCGATTGCAGCCAAGGGAGTTGCTCACAAATAGCCTCCCTAATCGCCGGGTGTTGGCCATGCCAAACCCTTGCAGAACTAGGGATGTTATTCAAGCGCAGACTTCTCAGCACGCCTGCACGGGAGTGGGGTGAACCGGTTTAGGACGGGGCTGATCCACCAAACTGAATGGGTTGCTGACAACTCGGATAGGTAACTGACGGGGTGGGGGCGATCGCAGTTTGTAGCAACGCCTGCAAAATAGCACCCCAAAGTTCGGTAGCTTACCACAGTTATTCTAGATGCCTGCCGGTAACCGACTGCAGCCGGTTACTCCCCCATATTGTTACGACACAGCGCCGGTGACGGCGTCTGCCTCTGTTGCATGGATGATGCTCCCCAACCTTCCCCGACCCCCACGGTAACCAGCGAAGTTGCTGCCCCAGCAGCCGTTGCCGCAGCAGAACATGAGCTGATTTATGGTCTCGAAGATCGCCCGCCCTTGCGAGAGGCGATTTTTGCGGCAATTCAACACGTGCTGGCCTGTTTTGTCGGCATTATCACGCCGTCTTTAATTGTGGCGGGCGCGCTCGGGTTAGAGGCTGCCGATGCCGCGTTTGTGGTCAGCATGTCGCTGTTTGTTTCGGGCATTGCCACCTTTATTCAAGCTCGCCGCATCGGCCCGGTGGGGTCAGGGCTGCTGAGTATTCAAGGCACCAGTTTTGCCTTTATTGGCCCGATTTTGGGCGCGGGCACGGGCGCGATCGCCGCCGGCAGTTCTCCCACAGAAGCGCTGGGATTGATTTTTGGTCTGTGCTTTTTGGGATCGTTTGTCGAGATTTTTTGTAGTCGCTTTTTACATTTGGCGGGACAAATTATCACGCCATTAGTTACCGGCATTGTCGTCACGCTGATTGGCCTCACCCTGATCAATGTCGGCATGACCAGCATCGGGGGGGGATTTGCCGCGCGTGATGCTGGCACCTTTGGCAGCTTGGCAAATCTGGGCGTGGCGGCCCTGGTGCTGCTGACGATTCTGGCGCTCAACAGTACCAATAGCCCGTTGTTACGCATGTCTTCCATCGTGATTGGTTTGGTGGTGGGCTATTTGGTGGCCTGGCCATTGGGACTGGTGTCCTTCGACAATCTCGCCGGGTTGCCACTATTTCTGCTGCCGATACCGTTTCGCTATGGGTTTGGCTTTGACCTGGCGGCCTTTATTCCCTTCGCGTTTTTGTACTTGATTACGGCGATCGAGTCGATTGGAGATCTGACGGCGACTTCGCTACTGACAGGCCAACCGATCACCGGCCCCCGCTATATGAAGCGGATTAAGGGCGGGGTTTTAGGTGATGGCATTAACTCTCTGATCGCCGCTTGCTTTAACACGTTTCCGAACACGACGTTTAGTCAAAATAACGGGGTGATTCAGCTGACGGGCATTGGTAGCCGCTATATCGGCTATTTTATTGCGGTGATTTTTGTGCTGATGGGGCTGTGCCCGTTTGTGGGCGGGGTCTTTCAGGCGATGCCGCAGCCGGTGCTTGGGGGGGCGACGCTGATCATGTTTGGGACGGTGGCAGCAGCGGGCATCAAAATTTTGTCCTGCGTCAATTTCACCAAGCGAGCATCGCTCATTACAGCGGTTTCATTAGGGATTGGCCTGGGTGTGACCTACGTGCCGGATATTTTGGAGCAACTGCCGCCGCTGATGAGAAACATTTTCTCATCGGGCATTTCGGCAGGCGGGCTGACCGCCCTGATTTTGAACATGGTGTTGCCAGGTCGGCGTGATTAGAGGCAACCTGAGCAAGTGATAGCCCCTCGCCGCCTGCGGCAGCTCTTCGTCGCAAGGCAGTGACTCATACACCTGTCATTAATTTGCTGGCAACACGGCACGAGTCCTTCTGCTGTCTGCCAATGCTGGAGAAAACCGGAGTTCATCATCGCCCAATGTTGAGGGTCTTAGTCTCCTCGGTCAGCAACATGAGGGTTGCACAAGTTTTATCAGTCCACCAGGGACGCCACAGACTGGCGCGTTAACGGTCTCAGCGATCGCTGAAAATGAGGAACAGCCATTCTCTTCGTTGCAGCGGGGGCAGCGTTGGTCACTGTGAAGTGGATCAATGACGCCACCATCCCCCATTCACGTTGACGATGACCAGGCAAGGTGGCGTGCCCCATGAGAGGACGCCACCTTGGCTAGGCCAACATGCGCAAAAGCCCTTGCTGCCCCAGCAAGACTTCTCGCAGGAGGGTGGTGATCCCCACCCAAATGATGGGGGAGATATCGACCCCGCCAAAGGGCGGCACGACCTTGCGCACGGGAATGAGTAAAAACTCAGTGGGCACCATCACTAAATTGAAGGGAAAGCGATCGCCCTGCGCTTCAGGATACCAAGTCAGCACGATGCGCACGATAAACAACAGGGTGTAAAGCCCCAAGAGTGGGCTCAAAATCCAACTAGCAAAATGGTCGAGGGTTAAAAGATCAGTCATCACAACATCATCGAAAACGGACAGGATTGAGCAGCCAGGCGTCAGGCAAACAATACTAGCCGCCAAGACGACGGACTTGTTGGCTATTCAAGGTCATCATAGCAACGGCGCATGACGCGAGCACGACACCCCCAATGAATGAGGAAAAGCGTCGGAGGTCAGCCGCGCCGCGATGCCCCGCAGCCAGTTTATTTCCCAGGCCAGGGCTCATCGGGAGGGTGTTCTGAGTGGTAGCGGCTGACTATGAATGACCCAGATCGGCGCTGCAATCATGACCTCAGAGCAGACAATGGTCCGTCAGAGTTGAGCAGGGTCAAATCCCGGCGCGCAGGGCGGCGGTTTTGAAGCAGCGTCCTAAGGATAAAAGCTTTGTTGCGGCAAACCCGTCTGCTCATCTAGGTCATACATCAGATTGAAGCACTGCACGGCTTGGGCGGCCTGCCCTTTCATCAAATTATCGATGGCCGACATCACGATGACCCGACCCGTGCGGGCATCGACCTCAACGCCGATGTAGCAGCGGTTGGTGCCCCAGGCCCACTTAGTTTGAGGATAGGTGCCCGTGGGCAGCACAGAGACCCACGGAGAGCGCCGATAAAACGCTGAATAGATCGTGTGCAGATCTTCGCGCACGAGGCCCGGATCACGCAGATTGGCATAAACCGTCGATAAAATGCCCCGTACCATCGGTACTAAGTGAGGGGTAAATTGCACCATGACCTCTCGACCGGCTAGGCGCGAGCAGATTTGTTCAATCTCTGGCGTGTGGCGGTGTTTGCCCACGCCGTAGGCCGCTAGAGAGTTATCGGCCTCAGCCAGCAGCAGGTGCTCTTTGGCTTGACGCCCCCCGCCAGAAGTCCCGGACTTGGCGTCAATAATCAGGCTGTCTGGCTGCGCTAAGCCCTGTTTGAGCAGCGGCGCGATCGCCAGCAAACTCGCAGTGGGATAGCAGCCCGGACAGCCGATCAAATTTGCCCCAGGCAGGTGATTGCGAAATAGCTCAGGCAAGCCATAAACCGCTTGCTGGTTGACCGCGCCATCGGTGCGATCGCTGCCATACCAGGTTTGATAGATCTGCAGATCGGCAAATCGATAATCGGCAGAGAGATCTAAAACTTTGCAGCCTCGGGCCAGCAGTTCGGGCGCTAGGGTGCAGGCAATGCCGTTGGGCAACGAGAGAAACACCACATCACATCGATTGGCTAACGCGGTGACCTCAACGGGTTCAACTGTCAGCGGCAGTGAGAGATGGGGATAAATTTCACTATAGGGTTTGCCGGCGCTGCGACTCCCTCCTAAATAGGTGATTTCTGCTTGGGGATGCTCGCTGAGCAGCCTCACTAACTGGACACCTCCGTAGCCCGAAGCGCCCACAACACCGACTCGAATTTGTTCAGACTCGCCCATGGTTTCATCTCTAGCCGACAGTCAGAGTAATTTTGTTTTAGGAACAGTGATCTGGTTTAGGAACAAAGATAACGGTAAAGAACCTTTCCGCAACCCACTTTATTTGTGACAGAACTTTATCCTAAATCTGGCTGTTGCTGAGACTGCTGTCAGCCAATCATCGCAACTGAATTTGATGAAGCGCGATCGCCATACTCTAACTCTGGCCGATCGCCAAGGGCTGGCACGTCTGAGGTGCGTCCGGGTGCCTGCGGGCTCACACCTCAGAGCCGCCGCCTGCAGCAATCATCGGCAGCACATCGTCCGGTTCGCCTAGGCGGCCTCGACCAACGTCAATTCAAAGGTCAGGTCTTCACCCGCCAGAGGATGATTGCCATCAATGATCACCCCCTCATCTTTGACATCTGATACCCGCACGGGCAGCGCTCCCTCAGGGGTCTGTAACTGCAGCGTTTGGCCCACCTCAGGATTGAGATCTTTAGGAAACTGCTCGTGCGGAATCAGCGCGATCATATCCTGACGCACGGCACCATAGGCTTCTTGACTGGGAATTTTGATAGTTTGGGTCGTGCCCACATCCATTTGTTGAATCGCAGCATCAAAGCCGGGAATCACCTGGCCCGAGCCGACTTGAAATTCGAGCGGATCACGCCCTTGCGAAGAATCAAACACTGAACCATCGTTTAACGTGCCGGTGTAATGAACCTTGACGGTTTTGCCGGTTTCGATCATCGGGCTATCTCTGGTATTGCATTAGTGGCCAGCCTAGCTCAGATTCATTCAACTCGAACAGGAAGCTGCCTCAAAATTGTCAGCGTCCTGTCCGCATGAAAGCCGGGGTTGATATTGCTACCTAGACGGCCTCGGTAGGAAACCCAGAGGCACTGGCAACCACTGGCTGATGTTCGGTGTGTAGGTTCGCAATCACGGACGTCGTGGCCATGCCTGTATGCACAATGCTCAACGTGCGGAAGGGGTTGATAATCGGGTCGATCGCGACAAAGAGGACCAGCACTGCATCCAGCGGCAGCTTCAGGGGGGCGAGCACCAACCCCAGCATGGTTAAGGTCAAAATACCGGTCACCCCTGACGTGGCCATACCCGCCAACACCGAGCCCACCAAAATCACCCAGAGCGTGCCAAAGTCGAGCGGTTTTTGGTAAAGCTGCATGACAAACATGGTGGCCGCTGCGAAATAAATGATGGAGCCAAAGCGACACACGGTGATGGAAAGTGGCGTCACTAAATCGGTCGTTTGACGATCAAAGTTCAGATCTTCATGCAGGCTGGCGATCGCCGCCGGCAGACAGGCTAAGCTGCTGGTCGTGGCCAGCGCCAAGATGGTGGGATCTTTCAGTGCTCTCAAGACGGTCCAGAGCGATTGTTTAGACCGCCAACAAATGACGCCCGTACCCACAATGTAGACAGCCGCGAAAAGCGCCATCGCCACGACCACAAAGTTGACCATCGAAAACAGCACATCCAGCCCGATTTTCGACAGCTGGGTAGCCAGGAGGCTACACAACCCAATTGGGAGGAGATAGGTCAGCCAGTGAATGACCTGATTAAAGGCTTGATAAATGCTGTCAAGAACGTCGAACATGGCTTCCGTTTTGGCGGTTTTGATCAGCCCTAAAGAAACGCCAAAAACAATGGCAAAAATCAAAACTCTCAGAGTTTGGCCCTCACTCAAAGCTGAGAAGATATTGTCAGGCACCATGCTGACTAAAAAAGAGCCGACGTCGGGGCCCGCTTCTTCTACCGGCAGGGGACCGCTCAAAGAAACTTCTAAGTCGATGCTTGACTGATTGACTAAGCCCCCCAAACTTTCTAGCGTGGCGGTCGACAGGTTGCGACCCGGCCCGGTGATGGAGGCGACCACTACCGCTAACCCACTCACGGCCACCATCGCCGTGGGAAACACCACCAAAATTCGCTGGACATACTGCTTGGCGTCATGGCTCTGCATCAATCGCCCAATGCTGTTAGAGATCGCTGAGAGCAAAATCGGCAACACACACATTTTCAGCAGCCCTAAATACAGGTTGCCGACTGGGGTGATAGCCTCAGCCAAAGGCTTATGTGAGGTGCCAATATAAATACCTAAAACGACGCTGAGTGAGATGCACCACGGGCTTCGTAACCATTCCAGTGAAAGGGGGGGCAGCGATCGTCTTTTGAGAAAAGTTGTCATGGTGAGTGCGATGTCCAGCGATGGTAGGGAGAGACGGTCATGGGCCGAGGCGTTTAAGGAGCAATGGTCGGCTGCGCGATCACGATAAAGCTTTCTAGGAAGCCGATTTTTGGGCCTCCCAATAGGATGAAAATTCTTCTAAGATGCCATCCACAGTCAAGTCAGTCTCTAAGGTGTCGAGGTATTGATTGACAAAGGCCAAGAGATGCGAGCTATCCCAAGGCAGCACCATGGCTAACGAGTCTTGCGTGTCGGTAAGTACGGCAGTCTTCAGTTGCAGGGCCGCATCGGGCTTGGTCAGCACCACCTTTTTGATTTCTAGCTCATCGCGATAGCCGGCCAAAATCTCGCCGCTGCTCACGGCGGCCACGATATCTTCCCAAGATTCCAGCTCCACAATCGTGGCCTTGGGAAATCGCTGTTGCAAAAAGCCCACGTAAGAAGACCCCATAATCACCCCAACGTCGCCCGTCAGTTGCCGAATCGCTTCGACCACATTTTCATTCGTTGTTTGTTGGGCGAGCAATAGGCGATTGACCAACAATCCCTGACGCATTTGCAGATAGGGGCGCGAAAACCGCACACGTCTGGCGCGCTTCATCGTGCGGCTAATCTTCGAGATCGCTAAATCGGCTTCTCGGTTATAAACTGTATCGACGACGCCGTTGAAAGTATCGGCAGTGCGGTTGAGCTCTAACTTCACATCTAACTGGTCGGCGATCTCCTGAGCCAGTCGAATGTCTAGGCCACCGGGCTGCACCTCCCCCGTATCCATAAAGAAAGGGGCATTATCATTGCCCAACACGGCCACCACCAACTTGCCGCGCTTTAAAATTTGAGCAATATCCGGGGGCATCGTGGCCCCGGTCGCAGTCGCGTCTTCACTGCTGCCTCTCTGAGACTGAGTCGTGGATGCTGTGAGGCTACTCTTAGAACTGGTTGCTGAGCTACTAGTTGCATGGGCATAGGCTGGAGCCACTTCCATAAGCGCTATCCCGACCCAGAGCAAGACAGTCAAAACTACAAAAGTAAGGGCTCGCCGCAGGGGAAATTCGGGGGGGCGAAGGGCTTGGAAATCTAGACAGCTAGGCACGGTCAGTCACCTCGATTAGGCAGCGATTAGGGCTTCAGCAGTACGCTTGCCATGGGCGAGGTCAAGCGTAATATCGGCGATCGCCGTTAAGGGATCAATCCACGGCAGGGGAAGATCGGGAATCTGCGCCAGACCCACCGAGAGTTCAGTGCAGCCAGCGATGATTACTTCAGCACCTTGATCTTTGAGCCAGTGGGTTGCATGAGTCAAATCCAATAGCGCTTTTTTCGACACCTGCACGCCTGTGGTTTTTATTCCCCATTCCGGATGGTAGATCGACTGCATGACACGTTTTTGCATGGGTGAGCTGAGCGCGGGACTGACGGGTTTGAGACCGACTCGGCTTAAACTTTTGTGATATAGCTGAGTTTGCAGCGTCCCGTCTGTGGCTAAAATGCCGACCCGGCGAACTCGGGGATATTGTTCACGAATGCATTGCGATGTCGCGCCCATCAGCGGAATCCAAGGAATCGTTAACTGAGATTGGACTGCTGGATAAAAGGCGTGGGCGGTATTGCAGGTCACAATCAAGAAGTCAGCACCAGCCCGTTCTAATCGCTGGCCATATTTGACTAACCAAGGCGTGCAGTCTGGGGCCAGCCCTTGAATGCTTTGGGTGCGATCGGGAATCTGGGTCGCATTCATCAAGATCCATTCAGGATGATCTTGATCGCGACAGGCCCCGCGCTGGCAGCTGCGGTTCAACAAAATCTGCTCAAACTGAATATGGGCGAGTGGCCCGACCCCGCCAATGATGCCGGGCATTGCGGTTTGATGATTGATTCTGGCAGCGATTGAGTTAGCCATAGCATTGTCCATAGAAGGGAAGATGAGCATTCGACGCGGTTCACCAACTGCCTGAGGACTCACCTCAATAGCCACGTATAGAAGTTGACACTTGATAATCAGAACTACACGCAGCCTTCCCGGACTCCTGATGAAGTTACAAACAAGTTCTTAAAGAGTTTGCGAATCAAATCTGGCTTGGATGATGTCGTGACCAAAACCAATGATGGTTCCGTTATTTTCCACCATCGAGTGTAGAAAATCTGTTTTGTGCCAATTTTCTACACCGTAGTGACTGAAGCAATGCCTGGAGACAGAGGCTACAGCAGGTGAAATTCCCTAGGCAATGTCCGACCAAGAATAACTGCTGGATGCCGGTGCCTTTAATCGCTTTTTTATCTAAGCGATCGCTCGTTAGCGGATTTATAAAACAGCCAAAGCCATCGCCGCTAAGAGAGTTGCGATGGCTTTGGCTGCCCCAATTGCGGGGTTAGGATTCTACGGAAAATTGCCGATCCTCGAGACCTTATCTAAGTACAGATGCCTGACGATGAGGCCATCGCTGATGATGAACGAGAGGTGATCAACTGTCTGCACCGGTTTTAGTGGTCATCTCTTGCTGAACTGCCAACCCAATTTCCAGCGCTTCTTGCAAAAACTGCTGATATTCGGTCGCCTGATTGCTGACATGGAGCGCCTGCAGCGCGGCCAAGTTGGTTTCAATGCTGCCCATCAGGTCGCGGCCCTGCTGGAGCACAGTCCGATGGCAGCGCAAAATTCGCTCCGTCATCAAGGCGGAGATCAAACTGTCGCGAGTCGCCTGTAGCGCTGCGATAATTTCGGTGCGATTGAGCATGCTGGAGGCAGCGGCGGGCGACTGGGCGAGGCGCAACTCATCCATCACTCGAATCGTTTGCACAATGTCGTTGTGTCGGTCGACTTCATCCAGCAGATGCGACAGCGTCTTGAGAGCTTTGTAGCGCTGCCACTGATAGCCATTCCAGGCGATCGCCACCGTGATCGTCACCCCGATTACAACTGCGATCAGCCCGAACAGGTTGCTGAAGCTGGCCCAACTGCGGACGATGACTAACCCAAGGCCCAAGCAAACAATAAACACAACCGCCAGGAGCGAAAATTCTGCCACTAAAAACGAACCGAGTTGACCGGGCGATCGGAGCGCTGACGGCCTGACCACGCCACCGATAAATATCTTGCCGACTTCTAACTCTGTGAGCTGCTCAAGCTGATCTTGACTAATGATTAAATCCTCTAAATCAGATTTCATACGCGATTTAAGTTGGCAAACTGAGATCGAAAAGTCATGTTCTACCCTGGCTGATAAGAGTCTTTGCCGGTCGTTATTCATACTTGAGAGCACTCAATTTCCGAACAAAAACCAGCGAATACTGGTAATGATTTGAGCGTAGAAATTACTTTCGATGGGCCTGAACAGCTGAAACGGCTCTCCGGGTGCACCGAAAAAGGGCCTGAGCGTCCAGCCCAGTTGACTGCCTACTAAACCATAGAGGACGAGCCAAAATAGCAGCAGTCTTTGACGGATTGGCGGGGTCTTTTCGTCAAATTTCATGACGCTTTTAACGCCGCGATAAAAGAGCTGTACGCCGATAAAGCCGGTCAGCGCAAAGATAGCCACATTCAACAACAGAAAGAAATGATAATCGCGAATTGAGATCAGGAAGAAGAGCGTCACGGGTGCAAAGCTAAAGAGCAGCACGCTAATGACCGAAACGGTCGTTAAACTCAGAACAGCGTATTGCTTGAAGCTAGCCTGTGAGCCAAAAAGAATGTCAAAGAAGTAGAGGGTTGGCAGACAAATCAGCAGCGTCAGCAGGTATAAAGCCGGTAGCTTAACCGTCGAAAGCAACATCTGCTGCCAACCGTTGGAGGCCCCGACAATAGCGCCATAAATTGCAAAAAATAAGGAGCTGGCGACAATCAGCGCCACAATTTTCGATTCTAGTTTGGTGCCGTTGCGAATTTCTTCTAAAAAGCTGGGGCGATCGCGCAGTAAGGTAATCAGCGTCGAGAAATAATTCATCGTGTTTGGGTCAGCTCCACAATGCAGATTCACTCGGACGATAGCAATTACCCAGGTCGGATTTAGTTTGATTTCGGTGGGCGATCGCTCCGCCACGGTGTGTTGTGAGACACATCAATCTAGCTGATTTGCTGAGCGACGAAATTAATTTCAGGCATTGCGGCAGCTCAGGCTTTAATCCCGATTCTGTCAGCCACAACGACTAATGAACGCCAGTTCGGGTTAAGCCAAACCCTGTTTCTTGCCCCTTTGGTGAAGGACGAATGGGGTGGGTTGAACCGGTCTCAGCGGGATGATCGATACCCACCTCGCCTTGGGTGCCCAGCCTCAGAGCGGGTTGTTGCCTCAACCGGCGGGTAAGTGTGCCTCATGCCCTTGTCTCGAATATGACTTTGCTCTCCCGGTGGGATGAGTAAACAGGCCCTGGAATGCCCAGACGCGATCGGTGGGGTAAAGGGCAGTTGAGCTGGCTTCCACCCCCTCAGTGCAACTCAATGTACTCAGTGCAGCTCAATGTACTCAGTGCAGCTCAATGTAAAAAGTGGCGAATGCCGGTCATGGCCATCACTATCCCCAACCCGTTCGCTGCCTTGATCGAGTCTTCGTCGCGCTTGCTGCCCCCCGGTTGCACGATCGCCTTAATGCCCGCCGCCGCTGCCGTGCGCACGGAATCATCAAAGGGGAAAAAGCCATCACTGGCTAGAATCGCGCCTTGAGCTTGCTCATTGGCCTGCTCTAGGGCAATTTTAACGGCTCCAACTCGGTTCATCTGACCAGCTCCGACGCCTAGTGTGGTGCGGTTTTTGGTGATTAAAATCGCGTTGGATTTAACGTGTTTGACTAAGCGCCAGGCAAAGAGCAGTTCTTCTAACATGTCAGCATCGGGCTTATGGTCAGTGACGATTTCCCACTCTGAGGGGTCGTCTTCAATCGTGTCAGCCGCCTGCACCAAAAAGCCTCCGGCAATCGCCTTGGCCGTATGAGCCGGGCCGCTGAACAGGTCGGGCAACAGGAGCACCCGCAAGTTTTTCTTTTGGGTCAAAATTTCTCGGGCATCGGCATCACAACTGGGGGCCACGATGCACTCGAGAAACGTCTTTGAGAGCGCCGTTGCCGTATCGTGATCAATCGCGCGGTTGAGGGCCACAATGCCGCCAAAGGCCGATACTGAATCGGCGTCAAAGGCCTTTTGATAAGCTTCAGCGAGCGAATCTCCCTGGGCGGCACCGCAGGGATTGGTGTGTTTGAGCACGGCGGCCACCGGCAACTGGCGCGGAAATTCGGCCAGAATACGCCGCGCGGCTTCTAGATCGACCAAGTTGTTGTAGCTCAAGGGTTTGCCTTGCACGAGTTCCGCTGCGGCCCAACCCGAGGGCACGTTGCCCGCTTGATACCAGGCGGCCGCTTGGTGAGGATTTTCACCGTAGCGCAGCAGTTGGCGCTGCGTGCCTGTGAGTGTCCATCGTTGGGGCAAAGCCGCCCCGGCTGTCGCCTCGACTTTTGAGGCGGATAGGTAATTGGCGATCGCCTGATCGTAGGTCGCTGTATGCCAAAAGGCCTGCCGAGCACAGTCTTGCCGCAGTTGAGGAGAGGCTTCGCCGCCGTTTTCGGCCATTTGTGCCAAATACATTGAGTATTGGTCGGGCTGACAAAGCACGGTGACGTAGGCGTGATTTTTGGCCGCCGCTCGCAGCAGGGTGGGGCCGCCAATATCAATTTGCTCGATCGCGTCAGGCAGCGCGACATCGGGCTGGGCAATTGTTTGCTCAAAGGGGTAGAGGTTAACCACGACCAAATCAAAGGCTCGAATGTCGTTGGCCGTCATCTCTTCGGCATCGCTGGGCAGGGCCGGACGACCCAAAATGCCGCCGTGAATGCGGGGATGCAGCGTTTTCACCCGGCCGCCTAAAATTTCTGGTGAGCCAGTGTAGTCAGCAACTTTGGTGACTGGCAGACCGGCCTCAGCGATCGCGTTGGCGGTGCCGCCGCTGCTCACGATCTCAAAGTCAAAGGATTCCACCAGCGCTTTGGCCAGATCCACCAGTCCCGTTTTGTCCGATACGCTCAGTAGTGCTAGCCGCGACATGCCCATTGTCTCCGTCTCGTGTAAATCTCAATATACCGGGGTGGCGGGGAGGAAGGGCGGTTTGAGGGGGGAATTTGGCGTTCGGCGGTGGGAGGGGGGAATTCGGAGTTGGGAGTTCGGAATTCGGAGTTCGGAGTTCAGGATTCAGAGTGGGAGCGTAGAGGCATTCGGAGTAAAAAGTGCAGAGGTCTTCATGCCATCTTCGATACGCGTCCTGGCACGCTCTGAACTCTGACGGCACAGCTTCTGCTGTCATCTGCTGGTTAAACGTTAAAATCGTCTGCGGAAACGATACTGAGGTCAGCCTGTGAGTTTGAGCGCGATCGCCAAAACGACAAGTGAATCGGCCGATAAACTGCTGATCGGCTTACATGGCTGGGGAGCTAACGGGCAAGACTTGGCCGCACTGGCTAGCTACATGCCGATGCCGGGGGTCAAAATGCTGTTTCCCGATGCGCCGTTTCCCCATCCTGAAGCACCGGGAGGGCGGATGTGGTATAGCTTTCCGACGGGATATGACTTTCAGAATGACCATGATTTTGAACAACAGGCCGATTTGCAAGAGAGTCGGCAGCTGTTAAAAGCATGGCTGGGGCAAATGGCTGAGGAAACCGGCATTCCACCGGAGCGCACGCTGGTGGCCGGCTTTTCACAAGGCGGGGCCATGGCGATGGATGTGGGGTTGCAGTTGCCTTTGGCCGGGGCATTGGTGCTGAGCGGCTACAGTCACAGTGCGCCAGCGCCACATCCTGACCTCGGGCCGTTACTCATGGTGCATGGTCGGCAAGATCAGGTGGTGCCGCTGGCCAGAGCCCATCAGTCGCGCGATGCCCTCACCGCACAGGGCGTTGATGTGACCTACAAGGAATACAACATCGGGCATGAGATTTCGCCAGTGGTGCTGCAGGCAGTGCTGATGTTTGCTCAGCGGATAGCAGGCAAGGTTTAGGCGGTAAGGCCGCTAGGCACCAAGCACCAAGGGCTTTCCCAACCGGTCATCGGGTAACGAGCAGCCTCGCTAGGGTTACTGGTAATAGAGAGTTGTCCTAAACATAAAATCTCGTCTCGCCTATCCTGACCAAGGAGGGGAATCAGCATGCTCCTTAATCTCTCTTTGCTCAAAAGATGAGGTGTCGCAGGCGGTGAGGTTGGCCTGAACAGCACCTGGATTCGATGCATGGGTGCGCAAATGCCCCCCTAAGGTTTGCGTAATTTGAGGCATCGCATGAATCGTTGCTCAAAGATAGTTTCCCGATCGCAGGTGTTTGGCACGGCCCAACCCTTACGGAAACGTTGGCAGTTCTAGAAATATGGTTTAAGTCAATCTTTTAACTAACTCCTCGAACATTGCCTAATACGACAGCATCGGCAGGTGTCCCATCAGCGGCCTTGGGAATGATGGCGATAGTCCCAGCTGATTCCATCACGATCGCTTCGACGGCGGAGAGAGAGACCACTTGATGCTGTCGAACGACGGCTAGCAACTGTGATTGAGTGACCCGCTGTGCCCGCATTGCGGTCGGCAAGAACTGTCCGCGAAAGTAGAGTAATGACGGGTCAGCGGTGACTAAATCCGCAAAGGCAGATGAGCGCACGGTGAGCCAAGAGACCAGATATTGCAGCAGCAACAGCGTTAGGAAGGCGGTGATGCCTTCGGCCAAAGAGGTGCCTTTGGCGGTGATCAATCGCCCCAATGTTGAGCCGATCGCGACGGTCACGACAAAATCAAAAGCATTCAGCTGCGCGAGTGAGCGCTTGCCAGAAATTCTCAACAAAAGCACCAGACTGAAGTAGGCCAAGGAACCCACGACAACGATGCGAATCAGGGGTTCTGAGCCGCTGTAGAAGAAAACGATCTGATTCATAGTCAGCTTAAGGGGGTAGTCAAGTGAATTTATCCTAAGGCGATCGCCCCTATGCCAAAAGCAATTGGGGTCACCCCCCACAGCCGATTGTCAGAGGGGTGACTTACCCTGAGAGAAACGTTCTGCAAATGCCCCGCTTTTGGGCATGCTCTAGACAGCCCCTGTTACCGCCCCTGTCACCGTGACTCAAGAATTTCACCTCTCAATTACCTCGCTGGGCAGCGATCGCTACCTGATCCGCACCGAAGACGCTGCAGCGGGGGTGCCCGTCGCCGAAGCCCAGGTTGACTGGCCGGTAGATGAGTGGCTACAGCTAGCGCAACCGGCGATGGATGAGCCGCTGATGGGGTTATTGCAGGGCACGGTGGATTTGAGCGATCGCCCAGCGGGCCTGCCTCAACTGGGCAGTAAACTCTACAATGCGCTATTTCAAGATGAGGCGATTCGCGAAAGCTGGCTGCGGGCGCGGGGCATTGCCCAAAACCGCCATGAGGTTTTGCGCTTGCGATTGGGGTTAAAAGAGAGTCGGTTACAGCGGCTACCTTGGGAAGTGCTGCAACACAGCGGTCAACCCCTGACCACCCGGCCAAACCTCACCTTTGCGCGGTACGCCGCCAACCCGATGATGGAGCCCACTGCCGGTGCCCCTCAGCGCCTTGAAGTCGGCACGTCGATCAACGTGCTGTTGGTTATCGCTGGCCCTGAAGACCAAGATCAGCTGCAGCTGCTGCAAGAAGCAGGGCACATTCGCGAACTGTTTACGAGCCAGCCCGGTGAGGCGACTCCCGTTTGTATTGACGTGCTAGAGCAGCCCGATCGCGCTTTACTCACCCAGAAACTAGAGCAGGGCACCTATCAGGTATTGCACTATGCAGGCCACAGCAACTTTGGTAAAAACGGCGGCGATTTATCCCTAGTCAATCGGCAGACGGGCCTAACTGAGCGGCTGTCGGGCGATGATCTGGCTGGTCTATTGGTCAATAATCACGTAGCGCTGGCGGTGTTCAACTCCTGTCGCAGTGGCCACACCGCCGCCGATGATGCCGAAATGGATTGGCGACAGCAAAACCTGGTGCAGGCGCTGGTCAATCGGGGCGTGCCGGGGGTCGTCGCCATGGCCGAACGGATTCCCGATGAGGTGGCGATCGCCTTTACGCGGCTGTTTTATCACAACCTGCGTATTGGCTTTCCGATCGACATGAGCCTGAGTCGCACCCGGCAGGGCCTCATCTCCGGGTTTGGCTCTGATCAGCATTATTGGGCCTTGCCCATCCTATATTTGCAGCCAGATTTTGATGGTTACCTGACCCAGGGCGGGGGAGCCACCGATGAGTCACTTGACACCGATTTGCTGCCCCTGAACCCGCCGGTACCGCTGCCGCGATCAGAGCCGGCACCCGCCGCCGCCGTACCGCTGCCCCCGGCAGCACCCCTCGTCAACGAACCCGAGGTGCCCGAGATCCTCGAGGTGCCTGAGGTGCCCCTAGCTGAGGGCGTCACGGCCACCCTGCTCACGGAGTTAGAAACGGCCCCCCTTCCCGATGCCGACGAAGATGAGTTGCTGGTCAGCTACGTCGAACAGCTCTCTAAAAACGCGACCAGCCCTGATGAGCCGCCGATGCCTGCCGATCAGGGCGAGGTCTTGGTCAGCGACCCGACCCGGCAGGCCGGTCTAGAAATCTATGAGACGCTGCCCGAGGTGCCGCCGCCCACTCACACCTCGCCTTTGCCCCCAGCGAGATCGACCACCACCCACCCTTCAGATCAAAGCGCAACACCCACACCCAACGCTAGTGCCAGCCGCCGTTATTTGCCGCGCTCTCCCGAGAAACCCATCTTGGTCTGGTTTGCCCTGGGGCTCGTGGGCGTAGTCGGCATGATGGGGCTGGGCCTCTTGGCCATTCGCTGGTCAGAAAACGGTGTCCGCCCTCCGGTGCTCTCCACCACCACGCCCTCGCTGCCATCGGAAGAACCACAACCCGCTAACGCTGATGCCTTTACCCTGATTAAGCGGGGTGAAGATGCGCTCAAGCAAAACCGCTACGCCGATGCTCGGGACGAGTTTGATCAGGCGTTGACCCAAGCCCTGATTGGCAATGCCGACCCCACGACGGTGAGCGATGCGATTTGGCCCTGGGTAGTCGATACCCCAGAGCCCGATTTGCTATACATCAAGGGGCGCATCGCCTGGCAAGAAAGCAGCCTGATGCAATCTGAGCCAGAAGATGTGAATAGTCGCTATGAGGGGCGCATCTTTGCCCAGCAAGCTCGCACGGCTTGGGAACGCACCCCCGATCGCTTTATCAAAGGCCGCATTGCTCGCGGTTTTGCTGACTATGCGATGGGCAATTGGGATAGTGCGATCGCCAATTGGGAGGCCGCGTTGACCCTCTACGATGAGCAGCGGCGACGACAACCCAATCCAGCCGCAGCGCCTGCAGATCTGACCATTTTGCACGCCTACGCGGGTTTGGTGATGGCCCACACGACGCTGGGCAATATTAATCCTGCCGGATTGGAAGAAGATGCGGGTTTACAGCAGGCTAGCGAAGATGAGCAGGCCATCTTAGATGTTGAGTCGGCCAACGAACTGGCCCTGGCCCAAGATTATTTTTTGACGCTGCAAAGACTGGACGAATTGGAACGGATGACGCCGCGAGCCGTGAGCCAAATCGATGAATCGCCCCATACGTGGAACAACTGGCTGTGGACGCCAACACTGCTCCAGGACTGGCGACGAGACTACCGCTATTGGGATGCTGAGACCAGAAGCGTATTAACCCCAGGGGACTTGCCCTCAGAGGACTTGCCCTTAGAAGATTCACTCCCCGAAGAGGCGTCCCCAGAGGAATCGTCCTCAGAAGAATCGTCTCCCGAATAAGCGCTATCAGAGGAACTGTCGTCAGAGAACTGAGGCAGCGACGAGGGACAGCCCTGTTGGTCAACCCGATCGCGGCACCAAGGCCAGGGATTCCTATCACCATAGATGCTCAGGGGCTGGCTATTTTGTGACCACTAGACGAGTCGCCGCTGCTGCCGCATCGCTCTCTAAAAAGTAACAGTAGAAGGCGGGCGGCAGGCGCTAAATTGGGAGCAGTCGATCGCTTGAGTATTGCCATGACTGCGGCCCCGATCACCCTCAAATCGCTGACGGCTGAGCCCCTAACCCCCGACGCCTTCGCCCCCTTTGGCCAGGTAATAAAAGCCTCTCAAGACGGGGCCGCCTATGGCCCAGAGGATGCCCAGTTAGACCTGAGTCAGGGCATTCCACGGTTTTACATCATGCGACTGCCGACCAAAGGCCGTCAGTTTGGCGCCATCACCCGCCATCAGCGCTGCACGCAATGTTTAGGCTCTCTCAATGGCATTCCCTGGTTGATGGCCGTAGCTGCCCCGTCAGCCGCTGCAGAGCCGGAGCCAGCCGGTATTCGTGCCTTCACGATTCCCGGTGACTGTTTCATCAAACTGCACGTGGGCACCTGGCATGCGGGGCCGCTATTTGACGCGGCAGAGGTGGATTTTTATAACCTGGAGCTGAGCGACACCAACGTCGTTGATCATCAAACCTGCAACTTGCGATCGCGCTTCCACGTAGAATTTGAAATCATCTAGCGATAGGAACGCGATCAATGGCGAAATTTATCCTGTGGGGCAGCTACTGTGAGAACGCGCTGGAAAAGCGGACGCCTTACCGCACCGCTCACCTCGCCGGACTAACCTCGCAGAAAGAGAGTGGAGTGCTGGTCGCCCTCGGGCCAACCGTCGATAACACGAAAGTCTTTGGCATTTATGAGGCTGACGATGAAGCGACGGTGCGGCAGCTGGTGGAAGGGGATCCCTACTGGGAGAACGGCATCTGGACGGACTATCAGGTCTACGGCTGGAATCAGGTGTTCTGAGGGCGGACGGTCTACAGATTCTCCCCAAAATCTAGAGCATCCTGAGAAAGTGGCTCAAAGATGGGGCAGCGCTCGCCGGGATTGGGCAGCAAAACTTCGGCAGAAAATAGGTTTGTTATGAGACGGGCTTGAACGCCGGGCCGGAAAATATCCACATTAGGGAGTTAGCTGCACCTCTGCAACTTGCCGATCGCCGTTGATGATGAGGTCGAGCATTTGCCCCTCTTTATCAAAAAATAGGGTGCGTGGCGTTTGTACCGACAGGTTCCAGCCTTGCTCTAGCAGCTGATCGGTCACGGATGCCACTGGTTGCCCAATCAGGTCGAAGGGAAATGTCGAAGCCTCGATGGGCGTGCCCAAATTGAGCAGCGATCGCAGCAGTTGGTTGAGGGGCGTGCGTTGTTCTACCGGCAGAATGGCGCGAATGGCCATCGTCCGCTGAAACAAGAGGTCGTGAACCACCTGTTCGTTTGCTAGCATTTCACTCCGGACGTAGGCGATCGCTTCGTTGGCCGTCTCTGGACTGACCAAATTGGTGAGTAAATTGACGGATTGCAGGTAGGCCTCGACGGCAATCTGTAAGTCACGGTCATACCGGGCATAGATTTCTTGAATCTGCTGCTGCTGCTCAGCGGTGAGGTCAGGGTAAGCGAGGATAAACGATTCAGCTGTTTTAGGCTGTTCTTCGACCGCATCAAGGAGCCAATCAATCGCGGTTTCCGGCTGATCGGTGAGCTGCAGTTGCGTAATGTGGCGCGGTTCCATCCGCTCGGGGTCTGGCAAAGCCACGGCATCACCGACCCAAAGACTCAGTCCGAGGCAGACACCGACCCCGATTACACTCACCTGGCACATACTCGTCATAGCTTGTTGACACTGGGCTCTATATAACTTACCAAATGGCTCCTGAGTCGTTGAGCGGTGCCTAACCTGGCGAGGACTGAGAGATCTTCTAAGTCCGAAGAAATCGAGATAATGCGGGAAGACCCAGCACCCACGCTAGCTCTCCTGCACCTGGTTGAGGTGGGTTTGCCAGCACGCCAACGCTTGATTGTGGACTTCACGCCAGGGGAGGCGATGCTGCTGGGCGAGGGCGGCACAGTCCTCATATTCAGGATGGGCCTTGAGGGGGTGGTCTTGACCGGGGGCAAAGGCCAACTTCATCCGAATCGGGCCGAGGGGCGTCGTGAGGGATCTAATCTCTCGTCGGAGGCGGAGACGCTGCTGCAACGATCGCCGCACGCCTAAAGTCGTGGTTTCCTGCAGCAAAATGTGTTCGCAATCGTCCGCTGTTTCGGGATAGGCGATCACGCTAATCAGGTGGCCCAGGCGAGATTTTTTCATCGTGACGCTTTGGGTAAAAACGTCCAGCGCGCCCGACTGCAGCAGGCGATCGTATAAATAACCGATCGCTTGAGGAGACATGTCATCCACCTGAGTTTCTAGAACCACGACGGTTTCTTGACCGGCTCGCCGCTCAATATCATCCGCTTGAGCTGACGCAGCAGCATGACTTGCCGCTGGAGGCACTGCTGCGCGATCATGCGACGGTGCGGATTCGGGGGCCGAATGTTCGTGGGGATGATGATGGGTCGCCGTCGATTTAGCTGGGAGGCTCGGTGCCTGATGGGCATGGTGCACCGGGGTCGAGACTGGCGGGGTCGTCGTCCCCAGCCACAACCGCAGAATATTCGGCAGTGCCAGGTCTTTGCTGCCAGCACCGAGGCCCACTTTTTGCAGCTGCAGTGCCGGAGGCTCGCCAAACTGGGCGGCGAGTTCGGTGGCGATCGCGGCCCCAGTGGGAGTTACCAGTTCGCCTACCAACCCAGCATTGTAGATGGGCACCTGCGCCATTTCCATCAGTTTGAGCACGGCTGGAGCCGGCACAGGTAAACGACCGTGGGCCGCGCGGACAGTGCCCCTGCCCGTGGGTAAGGGGGCGCAGTGCAGTTCATCCACGTTGAGCCAGTCGAGCCCCAGACAGGTGCCGACGATATCAACGATCGCGTCGGTTGCCCCGACCTCATGAAAATGCACCTGCTGCGGCTCAATACCGTGAATCGCCCCCTCGGCCTGGGCTAACCGCCGAAAGATGGCCAAACTCCAGGCGATCGCGCGGGCGGGCAAGTCAGCGGCGGTAATGATTTGCTCAATGTCATGCAGATGACGCAGCGGTGGCGGTGGCGTCTGGGCAGTGGTTTCGTGGGGCAGTCCAACGTTAACTTTCGTGGCCGCAATCCCGTTTTTGCGGGCGATTGCCGCCGTTAGTTTGACCGTTTCTGGCAGATTGAGGCGATCGATTTGGGCTTGCAAATAGCTCAGCGGCACCCCGGCACTGACCAACGCGCCCAAACACATATCCCCCGAAATGCCCGTCGGACAATCCAGAAAGGCTAAAGTCTTCATACAAGGTCTCCGCAGCGTCCTCTCCATCTTCCATAATGAAGACGCCGTTGCAGGCAACCTTCGCAGGAAAATGCAGGAGACCGAGCGATGACGACAATCTACAAAGTCCATCCCCAAAATCCTCAATCGCGCAAAATTGCGACCATCCGTGACGCGCTGCGGCAGGGCGCAATTATGCTTTACCCCACTGATACGGTCTACGCGATCGGCTGCGATCTGACGGTGAAATCAGCAGTACAGCGCGTGCAGCAGCTCAAACAGGTCTCTAACGACAAGCCGCTGACATTCATGTGTTCGTCGCTGTCTAACATCGCGGAATATGCCTGGGTCAGTGACCCGGCCTATCGCAAGATTCGTCACCTGATTCCGGGCACTTATACGTTTTTATTGCCGGCGACCAAGCTGGTACCCAAGCTGGTGATGAGCCCCAAACGTAAGACGACCGGCATTCGCGTCCCTGACTGCCCCATCTGTTTAGCGCTGATCGAAGCTCTGGATAATCCCATTGTTTCGACCTCCGCCCTTTCCCTAGTGGAATCAGAGACCGCACCGGTGTCGTCAAAAGCCGATCTGTTTGACCAAGTCGGCCCTCGCGTTGATTTCATCATCGACGATGATCAAGAATTGGGCTACGGCCTCTCAACCATCTTGAATTTGGCTGACCCAGAAGCACCGGTAATTGAACGCAAAGGCTTGGGTTGGGAACATGCGGTGGAGATGGGAATTGAGGTGAATGAGGAAGCGGTGTTGTCGCCGCACTGAGTTCGGAGTTCGGAATTTGGAGTTCGGAGTTCGGGGTGCCCGGTGAGAAGAGAAGAGTTCCACGAAGTTGGGAATTCGGAGTTTGCAGTGGCGTTGTTGCAGGAATAAAGGTTACTGATCGGGCGGAACGAAGGTTTAAGGCTCTTGAAAGCCGGTGTCCTATGAGCCTAAATCTGCAGCTGGTGTGAGTGCAACGCTGGCCTGAAATGCCATCACTGTGTAACCTTTTTGGGCGTTGCTGAAATCAGGGAGAAACGGATTTCAGCCGCTCTAATTTCACCAGGGCTTGCCAAAATTAATTTATCCCGCCGATAGCCACACCAAAGTGGTTTAGGTCATGACTATCGCTAGAAAACAAGTGTTCTTGAATCATCCTCTGGAAAATCATTCGAAAGTCAGAGGCCAAAACTCCAGACTTATGTGAGCGTTAGAAGGTATAGCATTACTTAATTTAACTTCAAAATTCATCAGCTTAAGAATAATAGATGACGAATGATATGACGCAGGCCAAAAAAAATCTTGCCGTCGATGATTCTGTGGACAACCTTTTTCTGGTTGAAACAGTCTTGGATGACGATGAATATCACTTGGATTCCGCTAAAAGTGGCAAAGAAGCTCTAACCAGGATTGAGGAATCTCCACCCGACTTAATCCTCTTAGACATCATGATGCCGGGGATGGATGGCTATGAGGTGACGAGAAGAATCCGCCAGTCTACCCAGCTGCCTTATATTCCGATCCTGCTGCTCACGGCTCACGACCATGTGAGTCTGGTGGAAGGTCTGGATGCCGGGGCTGACGATTTTATCCGTAAACCTTTTGATATTGAAG
>JBCBJQ010000036.1:0-51702 GCA_038523235.1 Cyanobacteria bacterium J06626_4 | reverse complement strand
TCACCAATTTTGAACAAAATCTCGTTCGACTCTAATCGACGACGATAGCCAATCTCAACGAGTTTTCGCAGCTCAACAGCACTACATTGGCTGAAATAGGGAATGCTTTTGAGCAAATTGCGTACTGCAACAGGCTGCGGAAGCGCTTCGTTAAAGGACGGAGCCACCTCCTGCAAGTCGGTATATTTTTGATGTTCTTCAACGGAGGACTGAACCACAATATTGGGATTGCGATGCCACAAATCGTAGCGGGGTGAAGCCAGGCGAATCTGACGCTGGCGCAGGTTTTGGTCAATAATAAATCGCAGCGAACTCTCAGTTTTATGTTTTAGATCTACTCGATGAATCCATACCCACAGCACAAAGTCTAAAGAATATTCGCCGAAACCAATTAGATAAACCTCCGGCGGATATTCGTAGAGGACACTTTCTTCTAAAGAGGCCGAATCTAAGAGGGCTTCGATCACTGAAACTGAGTCGCTCTCATGGGAAACGCTGACATAAATAGGTACCCATCCCTTGGGGTCGTTGTAGGTCCAGTTGATAACTTTGTGACCCGCTAACGCGCTATTGGGAACGACGATATGGCGTTGAGTAATGGTGCGAATAACGGTCGATCGCAAGGAAATTTCGGTAATGTACCCGGTCAATCCTTCCCATTCAATAAAGTCGCCGACTTTTAGTTTCTGCTCAACAAGCAGCGCAATTCCGCTGATAAAATTGCGCATGAGATCTTGAAAGCCGAAGCCGATACCAATGCCCAAGCTGCCCGCTAAAACGGCGACCGAGGCAAAGTTAATGCCTAAGGTTTGCAAGAGGATCAGGCAAAAAATCGCGCCTAAGCTATAGCTGGTAATTGTGGCGATGGATTCTCGAATGCCCTGTTTGAAACCGAGGCGGCTCAAAATCAAACCAGACAAAACTCGCTTAAAAATCAGGGCAAAGACGATTGCGAGCAAGACTGCAAGGAGAAACTGAGCGATCGCGTTGAGCGTCAGTTCAGCATTCCCCACTCGAAAGAAAGGCGTGTTGATCGTCCTTTGGACGAGATCCAATAAACTAGCCATCTAAATTTCAGCCAGTCAGAGTAGCAATCACGCTGGAGGCAACTGTTAACTCGATGTTGGCCCCTAAATGCACCTGCGCGAACATTTTAATAGCGGAGGGCTGAGGCGATCGCCCACATCATTGACGAACTCGCCGATAGACGATCCCATCATGGCCGCTCCCATCACTGAGCCACGATGGGGAAGCAGCGCTGCGATTAACGGAGAAACGTTCATCCAGCTGTGCCGTCAAGCGAGCGTACTCCTCCACACTAGAGATCAGCGAGGGAAATGGGCTCTCGTTCGGCGTTCACACCGCCCCCGTACTCATGCTTTTTTCTGGGTTGCCCACCTCCGGCAGGGTAAAAATCTCGATGCCCTGCTCTCGTCCGCGAATCGGAACCGAACCCAAGGCGGTGAGCGCCGGTCGTGATCGCAACTGACGAGCCGTCGAGCCACTCATCAACAGTGGCGTTGACCAATCTTTGGTGAGGGACTCTAACCGCGAAGCAACATTCACCGTATCGCCAATGACAGTAAATTCGAGGCGACCAGTGGCCCCCAGGCAACCCGCCACAATTGGGCCAGAATGTAAACCAATGCCGATGGGTAAAGGGCATTGAGTTTTGCCTTGACGCAAGATCTGTTGAGCCGCTTTAAGGGCTTGCTCAGCATGATTGCTGAGCTGTCGCGGTGCCCCAAACACCGCCAACATGCCATCGCCCATAAACTTATCGACCCAGCCACCATGCTGCTCGACAATTTCGGCCAAAAAGCTCTGGATATGATTCAGAGAATCGAGCACCTCCAGAGGATTCATACTTTCTGAATAGCGGGTGAAACCTCGCAGGTCGGTTACCAATATGGTGACTTCACATTCCTGGGCGTCTTCCAGCAATCGATCAGGGCTTTCGAAGGCAGTCTCGACGACGCTCTCCGGCAAAAACTGTCGCATCAGCAAGCGGCCCGCTTCGTTTTTACCCTGGCGGCGCACAATACTCGCCGTAAGCATGCCTAAAAAGCCGGTGCCCAGAATAGTAAACAGGGCAAATAAGCTAACCGCAAAGTCGAGCTGAAATAAAACCGCTGCGTAAACAAAATTCCCCAGCGCTAAGCTCGTGCTGATGATGGACGATCGCGACTTTACCCGAATCCCACCTGACACAGCTAAAAAACAACAAAATGCCGCAATGTTAGTAATGATTTCGGGCTTCGTGGGTGCGAGTACTTGCCAAATATTGGTGGTAAACAGAGCAACTAAAATACCATCAAATACTGGAATAATCACTTGTAAAGTGAGCAGATTTTGCCAAGCATTAGGCCGTCGCAACACAATCAAAAAACTAGCTGATATGCAGCAGACAATAAAAGAAAAAATTGCGATAGTTGGCGATACTGAATCGACATCAATCAGGGTTTTAGGAAAGAAAAACACCAAAACGTCGAGGATGCTGGCAATCCCCAACATGCCAAATCGGGCATACGCTATTTTGCGCTCATTACTGAGGGATGCTTCGGCAATGGCCTGCCTAAAAGCCCGCTCCATTTCTACGCCTGGGGAAGCCGCAGAAGGATACATCGGCGAGGCAGTTTTCGCAACGGTCATAGTTGATCAATCTCACAACAGAAATTTCTCGTGAAGCAACACACGAGTCATGGAGTTTATCTAGACGCCCCTGTATTCCCTCATTCGATTTTAGGCGCTCTCTCTGGGCATTCGTTAGCCAGGCAATCGCATTTCCCCGCAAAACCCGATTAATCCTGATTGACGGGGTGTCAACAACAGATGCGGTCATCCACCCATTTACCTTTCCCGATATAACCCTTTTGATTCGTAGGACTTGGCCAAAGAATGGGGATGAAGACGGCCGTACCGCCCTTGACACCAGCGAACCAGGACTCAATAACGACCTGGCACCGTTGAGCGCTTCAGTCGGCAGGTCAGTAGAGAGCCGTGATTAAGCGATCGCTAGGAGCATCGACTTAATGCGATCGCGGCTCCATTCAACCCAAATACGTGATCGAACCATTGATAAAACCCTGGCAACAGCAGATCTAAAACAAATCTCCACCTGCTAGAGATTTTTGAATATAAGCTCTACACTCCTAACCAGTGCTTGAGAGGGTCAGTTTCATTTACCAGTTGAGCATCTCAAGCTCAGCGGTAGAACCCCTTTGAGATTGCCGCCTTGAACCAATCGTTATGAGTGTGCCCTAGACCCACAGGTGTTCTCTTTGAGCAAACGTATGAAGTATGGAAATCTCCTGGGTGTCGTGATCGGCGTCACGCTGAGTTTGGGTGCGCAGGAAAGGGGGGCGGCGGCAGAGGTTGACGCAGCTGAACTCGATGCGGCCAGCTCGTCGATGGCAGCTTTAGGCGCTGAGGTCGCGGCAGATATCGAGGTCGCAGAGACCGTTCTGCCTGCGTCTGAGACGATCGCCCTCTCCCACCATGCTGTTTCCGCTCTCTTTGCTGATGATGCTAGCTTGGCCGAGCTCATCCCACAGAGATTAGAACCTGAAGCTTTCGCACCGGTCGCGGTGAAGCAACCAGTAGCGCCTCCTGAAATAGAGAGGACCGAGGCGATCGCCAACGTCACCACCGTTGAGGAACTCTCCGACGTGTCGCCCGACGACTGGGCCTATCGAGCGCTGCAAGATTTGGTCGAAAACTATGGCTGCATTGAAGGCTATCCCAATGAAACTTTTCGGGGCGATCGCTCCCTCACCCGCTACGAATTTGCCGCCGGTTTACAAAAATGCCTGTCGGTTTTAACAGCGGAGGCCTATGAACTCTCATGTGCCGAAAATCCGTTTGGGATCACTGCTATCAACTGTGTGCCGATACAGCGACTACAGGCCGAGTTTCGAGAAGAACTTGATTTACTTACAAATCGAGTTGACATCCTTGAAGCAGAAACCGCTGAGCTGCGGGCCAATGCTTTTTCCACCACGACGCGGCTGCGGGGCGAGGTCGTATTTTCCCTAGAGCAGTTGATTGGCGGCGACCAAGCGAACGGTAGCGGTGATGATTTGCCTGAGCAAACGGTCTTTGGCAGTCGGGCTCGGTTAAATTTCAACACCAGCTTTACCGGCCGCGACTTACTCAAAATTCGGCTTGACGCCCTGGAGCCCAATCGCTTCAACGCCCCAGTTACGGGCACCAACATGACCCGGCTGGCGTTCGATCGCACCAACGATAACGATTTAGATATTGGCAAGTTGTTTTATCGCTTTCCCGTCGGCGATCGCCTCACCGTGCATATTGACGCTACGCGGGGCGCTTACCAGGCCAATGTTTCTAGCACGTTTAACCCCGGTTTAGCCAGTCCGATTTCGGGGGTGGTGTCGCGGTTTGGCCGCTTTAACCCCATCTACTATCAGGGGGCGTTGGGCACGGGCATTACAGGGGTGTATGACATTGCTCCCAATCTGGCCTTTTCCGCGGGGTATCTGTCGCGGGCTCCTGGCTCTAACAATCCCAATGACGGCGGGCTGTTTGGCAGCGGCTATACGGCACTGGCCCAGCTCGACTATCGCCCCACTGAGACCTGGGGGCTGGGCCTCGTGTATGCCCGCTCTTACTATCCGGCAGGGAATGTAGCGGTGTCGGCGGGGACGGGCAGTCGGTTGTCGAACGCGCCTTTTGGCGGCAATGTCGCCACCTCGGCCAATCACTTTGGAGTGCAATCCACCGTGAAGCTGGGCCGGGCGAACCTGTCGGGCTGGGCCGGTTTGAGTTTGGCCACGGCAGAATCAGATCGCGGGTTAGTGAATGAGGGTGACGATGCCACGCTGCTGAATTGGGCTGTCACGCTGGGCCTGCCAAACTTAGGCGGTCAGGGCAATTTAGGCGGTTTGGTGGTGGGCAATCCGCCACGGGTGTTGAGCAATGATGGCGGTGCCGACGAAGACGACTCGACCTGGCACATTGAGGCGTTTTATCGCTATCGGGTGAATCAAAACATTTCGCTAATTCCCGGCTTTTTTGTGCTGGTCAATCCCGAAAACAACAGCGCCAACGACACTATTTGGGTCGGCAGCTTCCGTACTGTCTTTGAGTTTTAGGAGGCCGATGGTTTCTCGCCAGTCGATCGCCAAGACGGCATCTACAACTCGGTCAAACGCTCTAGATGGGCGATCGCGGCTCCGCTCGGTGCTA
Source organism: Cyanobacteria bacterium J06626_4 (assembly GCA_038523235.1). Classification (GTDB taxonomy): domain Bacteria; phylum Cyanobacteriota; class Cyanobacteriia; order Phormidesmidales; family Phormidesmidaceae; genus Halomicronema. Next base: position 46,494 of record JBCBJQ010000036.1, on the reverse strand, counting down.
TTGACTCTGGGCATGCTGGCGCTGTTGTTGGGGCTCTGGCAGTGGGGGGCGCAGCGTTATACCCCCGTCATTTTGCCGGCGCCAGGAGAGGTGTTAGGCGCGTTGCGATCGCTCTGGGGTCAACCCCGACTGTGGGGGGCGATCGCGGCAACGACGTTCCATGTGGTGACGGGGTTTGGCTTGGCGCTAGCGATCGGGGGCCTGTTAGGGCTATTGGTTGGACGGCAACCGTGGGTGCAACCGGCCCTCGCACCGATTTCTGTCGCGCTGTTGGGCACACCGCCCATCGCCTGGCTAGTGCTGACGATGGTGTGGTTTGGCCTGGGCCACGCCAACTCGATTTTCACCGTCGCGGTCACTGCTGGGCCGCTGGTGTTTGCCGGAGTGGCGGAGGCAGTTAAGGGTCTCGATCCCGATTTGGTGGCCGTCGCCCAGGTCTACCGCCTGGAGGGGAACGCCCGCTTGCAATCCCTCGACTGGCCCCAGGTGATGTCGCGACTGCTGCCGGTACTCGTGACCGGATTGGGACTGGCCTGGCGGGTAGCGATCATGTCGGAGGTGCTCGCCACCCCCGACGGCATCGGGGCGGAGCTAAACACTGCTCGCGCCAACCTAGATACCGCTGAAGTCATGGCCTGGATTGCGGTCGTGATCGCTCTGGTGCTCACCTCCGATACGCTGCTGCGCCGCCTCCAGGAACGGCTGTTGCCCTGGCAAGCGGCGTCTAGCAGTGGAGGAGGGTGAACCATGATGACGCCACTACTGCACCAGATTTCCCACCACTATGGGGCACGGCTAGTTTTGGAGGACATCTCCCTAGCGGCAGCTCCTGGCGAACTGGTCGCGCTGATGGGGCCGTCGGGCTGCGGCAAAACCACGCTGCTCAATCTGCTGGCGGGCTTGCTGTCGCCCACGGCAGGCACCGTCGAACAATGGGCCACCCCTATCGCCTACGTCTTTCAAGAACCGCGCCTATTCCCCTGGTATACCGTGCTGGAGAACATCGCTCTGGGGCTAAAAGCTCAGGGTGTGGCGCGACGCCAACGCTTGCAGCGAGCCCGCATGCTGGCGGAGTCCGTCGGGCTAGAGTCGGCAGTCAATCTCCATCCGCCTCAACTCAGCGGCGGCATGAAACAGCGGGTGAATTTGGCCCGCGCCTTTGCCATTCAGCCCCAACTACTGTTGCTAGATGAGCCCTTTAGTTCGGTGGACATGGGCACCCGACAGCAGTTGCAGCAGCTCGTAATGGCCTGGGTACAGCAGCATCAAACCACGGCGATTTTAGTCACTCACGATCTCGCAGAGGCAGCGGTAATGGGCGATCGCCTCCTGGTACTGTCGCCCTGCCCCGCCCGCATCGTCTCCTGCTGGCACAGCGATCGCCCACCCGCCCAACGCGACCCCGCCTACGTCTACCGCACCCTGTCAGACCTGCAAACCCGACCCGAAATCGCTGCCAGTTTCAACCTCAATCCCCCTTTAGAAACTTCTCGGAGCCTCACCCCATGACTTTTCACCGTCGTCAGTTTTTGCAATTCATGACCGCGAGCTTGGGTCTCTCCATTGCCGCGGGTTGTGGTCAGACCACCTCGACCGTGGGCAGTACGCTGCCGTCCCTTGGCATTGGCGGCTCGCCGATTTTGCTGACCATTCCCCTGGCCTACCTGATGGAAATGAGCAGCCTGCCAGAAGCGATCGCGGATATCGAATTTTTCACCGTCCGCAACCACGAGCAGATAAAGGCGCTGCTGACCTCCGAACAGGGACAGATCACCGCTAACCCTACTCTGCTCGCGGCAGGACTCTACCAACAAGAGGTGCCGCTGAAGCTGCTGAACGTGATGATTTGGGGCAATATTTATGTGTTATCAGCAGAAGGGGCGATCGCGAGTTGGTCAGACTTGCGCGGCAAGACGGTGCTGATTCCCTTCAAAGGCAGCATGCCGGAAATGATCTTCCGCTTCCTCGCCATGCAGTCCGGCCTGCAGCCCGACCAAGACGTCACCATCCAGTCCACCCAAGATTTTCAGAGCACCGCCCAACTGCTGCTTACTGGGGAAGCTGATGCCGGTGTGTTTGCCGAACCCCACGCCAGCAACGTCGTCGCCAGATCGCAAGAACAGGGCTCTCCCCTCACCTACAGCCTGGATTTCAAAGCCGCCTGGGGTGAGGTCACGCGACAAGAGGCCCGCTTTCCCCAAGCTGGCGTTTCCGTTCTGAACAGCCTGGTCAACGACCATCCCGACGTAGTGGAGCTGATTCAAACGGAACTGCGCAATTCCCTCGACTGGATTCAGCAAAACCCCACTGCCGCTGCCGAACTCGGTGCCCAATATATGGACACCCCCGCCCTCATCATCGAGCAGTCCCTCCAGACCAATCTCTTTGAACACGTCACCGCCGCTGAAGCCCAGCCGGAACTAGAGGTGTTTTACCAATCCCTCCAGCAAGTCAATCCCAAGCTTTTGAAAGGTGAGCTGCCCAATGCTGACTTCTATACAAGTTGAGCATGACGAGGGTATAGGCATAAAGTTTGATACCGCCTTTTTGGCAAATTCAACTAATGGCAAACATATGCGCGATCGCATCTCATTTCTACGCCATCAGTTGCATAGAGATTAGTCAGATACTGCTGCCACAATCCGATTTAAATTTTCTTTCTGCAGAGCATTAAGCTCTTTTTAATTAGGTCTATTCTCAGAACTATGCTGCTATCTAAAATGGCAAGATGTAGGTTGCCAGCCCTCATTTATAAGTATCTACGTTAATCCAAAATTTTCTCTATGTGAGTCACACTGCCGAACAGAAACATTCTTTATCCGTTTTTGGTCAATTTGCTCATCAGCGTAAAAATCCATTTAAAGTGGAGGCAAAACGCAGGCGAAATTATCGTCAGCGATCGCCCTGATGGGTGCATTGCCCACTACCGATAGCACCGGGGTTCAAGCTGACCAATCCGCTATCCCGGCTCAAATTGTTGAGAGTCTATCGGTTTGCCTTGTCAGTTTTGACGCTGCTAATGCTCAATAAGTTCTCAATTTTTGAAGGAATTTATCATGTTGCAAAAGCTCCTTATGCTTAGCGCGATCGCCTCGCTATTTGGTGTTGCGGCTTCACGGGCAATCGCCCAACAGTCTCTGGTGGAGATGAACGAGGCCCGTGAGGTCGTCCTGGCCTCAGAAACTGATTTAGCCGCAGCAGATGCCAAGCAAAACAACACAAGTCTGTTGGCTCAAATCCCAGAGCCAGGCATTTCTGACCCCGGAGTCGGCGATGGCGATGGCGACGGCGACGGTGATGGCGATGGCGACGGTGATAGTGATGGCGATGGTGATGGCGATGGCGATGGCGACGGCGACGGCGATGGCGACGGCGACGGCGATGGCGACGGCGATGGCGACGGTGATGGCGATGGCGACGGTGATGGCGACGGCGATGGCGACGGTGATGGTGATGGTGATGGCGACAGCGATGATGACTGGCAATTACCCGAGCGACGCATTTTTGACCCCGGAGTCGGTGACGGCGATGGTGATGGCGACGGCGACGGCGACGGCGACGGTGATGGCGATGGTGATGGGGACGGTGATGGTGATGGCGATGGCGTCGGCGATGGCGATGGTGATGGCGATGGCGACGGTGATGGCGACTAGGTCTAACATGCAATTGCCGACTGTCGCGATCGCATAATCCATATCAGTTTTAGTACTGATGCATGAACTCTGCTCGGCTGGGCTTGCCATTGCTCAGCCGAGCATTAGCTCACCAAACAGCTTCCGCGAATATGTACTGGGTTACACACACCACGAAGCGTAGCTCAAGGAAACAACGCTATGACGGCTCTGACGACCCCAACTATCTTGACTATCGACGACGCTGATATTGCTCAAATGATGCAAGCGGCAATAGATGGAAACATTCATCAGCTAGCAGCCGTATTTTGTCTAGGACCGACCTATGTCGCTTTGCGTCGCGGCGGTAATCTACTTCGATCGCACTGGCACTACCCTGCCGACTTAGGAGAAATTTTTCAGGGCATTGCCGATAAGTCAATTGCCCCTGCCGCTTCCCGCCCAGTCATCGACACGTTAGAAGTCTGTTTCACTCACCGCTATCGCCAGGTGACAGCACAACAGTTTAAGCAAGTCTTTGCAAACGCTCATCGGGGCATACGCGGCATCGAGCTGCAGTACCGCGATCGCATTGTGCGTTACGCGCCGACAACTCTGATTGCGCGCAATTTGACCTTTCAAAAGGTACTTGCCAGCTTTTTGCAAGACGTTGATCTAACTGAGCAAGCCTTTTTCAAACAGGGCGTTATACAAGCGTTTGAGGCCCGGCAAGTATTGATAACCTTGCACCCCACCGTCAAGGCAGAGACCCTACATCGAGGCAGTGGTCTCGTGCCGTTGGCAGCGCTATCGGGAGATGTGCTGCAACAGATGACCACCCTGATGGGTGAGTGGCTATTGCGGCAGGTGCAAGCAGATGGGCGACTCATTTACCAATATTTCCCCAGTCGCGGCACAGAGGCTAGCAGCAATAACTTGATTCGGCAGTTTATGGCGACCCTAGCCATGGTGCGCTATGCCCGACACACCGAACGTCCGGACCAACAGGTTCTGGCGACCCATAACCTGACGTACAATCTGGCGCAGTTTTACAACACCGAGGGCGACCTGGGTTTTGTCGCGTACAACAGCAAGGTGAAACTGGGGGCGATCGCCCTCGCCGCCCTCGCCATTTTGGAGCATGCTGACCTCACCGCAGTGAGCGTCAATAATTCCCCGTTTGCCTCACACTTTGCCGGATTCTGCCGCACCATCGACTACCTCTGGCAACCAGATGGTTCCTTCCGCACCTTTTTGCAGCCGAGTGATCGCAACGACAACCAAAACTTCTACCCCGGAGAAGCATTGCTTTTTTGGGCAGCCCTGTATGGCCGCACCCAAGACGCTCAACTGCTCGAACGCTGTCGCCAAAGCGTCGCCTATTACCGCACCTGGCACCAGCAACAGCGAAATCCGGCGTTCGTTCCCTGGCATACCCAAGCCTACGCGCTGCTTTATCAAGCGACGGGTGATCGCGCCTGGCTCGACCTGATTTTTGAAATGAACGATTGGCTGCTGGCCATGCAGCAGTGGGAAAGCGTCCCCTATGACGACCTGCGAGGGCGCTTTTACCATCCCGATTATGCCGATTATGGCCCGCCTCACGCTTCCTCGACTGGGGTCTATTTGGAAGGGTTGGTCGATGCCTATCGGCTTGCCGTACAGGCGGACGACCGCGATCGTGCCCAACGTTACCAGTCGGTAATCTGGCGCGGCTTGCGGAGTGTCCGTCAACTCCAGTTTTGCGAAGCGGCAGAGATGTATTACGTGTCACAGCGATCGCCCGTTTACGGAGCCGTGCGTACTACTATCTACAACAACGTTATCCGCGTCGATAATGTGCAGCACTGCCTCATGGCCCTGTTGAAGCTGACCACCCTGCCGGAATTTTGGCAGGGGCAGCCGCCGATGTCAGCGCCTGCTCACGGAACCTTCCCTCAACCGCTGCAGATCGCGACTGCCGCTGAGGCTGACCGATTACAGCACTTTCGCTTACTCGATGCCAGAGTTAACATTCAGCCCTTACTAGATGAAATTGCCGCCCATGCGGATTTATGGCTTCACAACACCAGCCGTCAAACCAAGGTCAAGGTGCAGCGTGAAACCCAAACAATTTATCTCCGCAGCGCTGTCAAACCCTTTCCTATCGGCGTGAGTGGCAACGACATTCACCCTAGCGACCGCACGCAACTGGCCCAGCATTTCCCAAAAGTCATGGAATGGCTGGCAAACTTTGCCTATCAGGTTGGTGGCGAACTGGGAAGGGCCACAATTGTACGATTAGCCCCAAAGGGCCATGTTTATCGCCACATTGACGAAGGGGAGTATTATCAAATTCGCGATCGCTACCACCTGGTTTTGCAAAGTTCAGTGGGCAGCATCTTGGGCGCAGGGAACGAATGGGTTCGCATGCAGCCTGGCGAATTCTGGTGGTTCGACAACAAAGCTCCCCACGAAGCTTACAACGAGTCCGACGACTGGCGAGTTCATCTCATCTTCGACATCCTGCCTAAAACTGTCGGCTCAGGCATCGCGGATGTGCGAGATCGCGGCCATCAGTGCGTCTAAAAACACCTCAAGGCGATACCAGCGGTGTCTGATGATCCAGATGCGTTTTTCGTAGGGAGATTAAGATTAAAACAACCGTCATCGGGCAAGCCTATGGTTGCTGCTGCTAATGTTACCGTTCCCCAACCCGTTGGCGAAAAGCGTGTGGCTTTTCACCACCTTGACTGGCAGGCCTACCAGCAAATTCTGCAAGCCCTGGGTGAATCTCGCTCGGCCCGCCTGACCTACGACCGGGGAATTTTAGAAATCACTATGCCCCTAGAAGAACACGAATTCGCCGCGGAACTCATCGGGCTCTTTATCCGAATTTTGGTCTTTGAAACGGGTCAACGCATCAAATCCATGCGCTCTACCACCATCGAGCGGGAAGATCTGAACCGCAGTCCAGAACCAGACAATGCGTTTTATATCCAAAATCAGCCTCGGGTGGCCGGACGCACGGTCAATTTTCAGGACGATCCCCCACCGGACTTGGTGGTAGAGGTGGATATCACCCACACTGACATAGACAAACTAAGCCTATATGCGGCCCTGGGGGTCCCCGAATTCTGGCGTTTCAACGGCAAAGAATGGCGGATTTACCAGCTTCAGAATGGTCACTATGAGGAACAGGAAGTCAGCCCGACCTTTCCCTTTGTGCCTAAAACCAAACTCTATGAATTTCTGACTTTGGCCCGGCAGGATGAAATTGAGGCAGAACAAATCCTTCGAGCCTGGGTCAAACAGCAGAAGTAACTGAAATAGAAGTGGTGGGCACTGCCCCACCCCCTTGGTTGTCCCCTCGACTGGATTCAGCAAAACCCCACCGCCGCCGCCGAATTCGGTGCTCAATACATGGATAGCCCCCGCCCCCATCATCGAGCAGTCCCTCCAGACCAACCTGTTTGAACACGTCACCACCGCCGCCGCTCAATCAGAACTAGAGATGTTTTACCCATCCCTCCAGCAAGTCAATCCCAAGCTCTTGAAAAGTGAGCTTCCCAATGCCGATTCTTATGCCGGGTAGAAGCAATTTCGATAGCGATCTCTTAAGATTGCCTTCACATAACAGATGGCTGGAGCCGCTGAACAATTCTTTTCGATGTCTTAAAATCTTTAGGCAGTCAGCTCCAAGCAAGTTGTTACATGGTCGATAGCCTCTAATCACTAGTGTTGGTTTGTTTTTTGACGGGACTTGCTCTCCTACCCCAAGGCTTGAGCACTGAGATGCCGATGATGACGACAAGAAAGAGAACCTGAACTAAAGTACCGACTAAAACTCCTTTGGCATTAAACAAGTAGACAGGATTAGTGAACGCTTGCAAACCTTCTTGCGCAGAGATTTCTTCTGCTCCATTTCCCCAAGGAAATAGCCAAAACGTGCCAAATACGACTAGTGCAGTCGTCAGAAACCATTTTGAGATAACCCAGTAAAACTTAGTGAACCCGTAGTTAGTTGTCCAGCAGAGTAACGTTGCTGTCAGCACTGAACCAATTGCAGCGGGAATCACAATGAAATCATCCAGTAGGGTAATCGCCGAGTTAAGCGCATAAAGGGCCTCCGCATTTAAGGCTTTTGTATTTCGCAGGGACAAAAGAAACATACTCAAGACGGCTCCACTCCAAAGCGCCGCAAATCCAACGTGGGTGGTCAGCAACCAGTTTTTCTGCTGAATACTTATCTTCGGCATGATTTACTCCGGCACCAGGTTTTCTGCGAGTCGCACCAGCCCTAACCCTGCTTGAGAGTAGAGCCGATATTCAATCAATACGCTAACAGTCAGCGTACAAACAGTCAATACATTAAGTAATTGCTATGACTCTAGCTCTAATCGCTGAAACAATCAGGCCATGTTGTGGACGATTTGCTCCAATAGCTTTGAAAGAACTTCCCGATCTGCCTTGGAAATGCCTGCGGTGGCTCGCTCAATCGTCTCCGCACCAACAGACGGAAGGGTTCCCCTCAACTGCTTGCCTTCATTAGTTAGCCAGATGCGAATGACTCGGCGATCATCAGGATCACGCTCTCGATAGACAAGGTTGCGACCTTCCATCCGATCAACGACTCCGGTTAGGGTTGCTCCCAACTGTTTGAGCTTATCGGCAATTCCAGACGTTGAAAGACCGTCCTCCTCCCACAAGCAACATAGAACGAGGTAGTGGAATGGAGTCAGCCCATATGGCTCTAATCGCTCTAGGAAATCTCGATACATCAATTGGGACACTAGTTTGACCTTGTACCCGATGTTGTAAGGTGCGAGAGCATGATGCCATTGCTGAAGAAAATCGGCCTTTGAAGACGAATCAGGCATTGCGTCGCAAACTTACTCCTAAGTCAATTAGTTGATGTGCTAACGATCTTACGCTAGTCACCCTCTCAGCAGCTTCGATGGGTTGGGTTTAATCTAATCCAGCCTTAAAGTCAGCTAAATCTGTTCAAGATTTGTCTATCGTCTATGGATAAAGCCTGAATCTTGGGTTTGCTAAGTGACCTCTCACGGCGTTGCTGTTTAGGTGATGATATACGCCCGCAGCAGTTGATTTATCTGCGTTTAATAGCCCTGCCGCTTAGACTTGAATCAATTCAGTACATCGCTATCGATGCAAAGCTTAACTTGAGAAGTCGCCCCTGTCGATGGCAGAGACCGCCACACAACTGCTTTGGCAAATATGTCTGGTGTTACCTCTGGGCAGTCCGATAAATCGATGGCTTGATCGCTCATCGCATCTAAGCGTTGCCAATTAGTTTGAGCGTTGTCTGAAAGTGGCAGGCACATTATTGATCAACTAACGGTTTATCGCCTAAGCAACCGTCTGGATCAAGCGGCATACCCAGAGAGTAAAGCGCGCTCAGCTTAAGACTTGAAGGTCGTCCACTCTTGCTTGAGTAACGCCATGAAGGTCGCAATCCCCTGGGAAAACCCTTGAGGATCGGGCTGAACGTACTCTGGAAACTCTTCGTAGTAACGCCAAGGCTCAGAGGGATTATGGCGTAGGTGCAACACGCGATCGTCGCCCACCAATTTCCAGAGCATTTGACCGCCTTTAGGAATTTCAGCCATCACAGCCTCCTTGTTTTTAAGAATGTCGTTAGCAAATACCCACATGGCTCAGCCAATTGTGCCAGGATCAACGCAAACTTATGTAACAAAATATACGCGATTTATAGACTTATTGACTGAAATAGTATCTAGGTTTTGGTAAGAGCTTACCCTGATTGAATCGCCAGCGTCATCCTTCCTCACCAGGTAAAGGGGGAAGGGGACGAGAATGAAACGGGGCGGCCAGTCGGCTAATCGGTTCATTAGTGACTAAGTTGTGACCACCAGACGTGAGCCTGTGGCAGCGGTCTGGTTAACCTTCGGTAGGGTTTAGTTATGCCCAACGGGAACTGGCACGATCAAGACAACATCTAGATCTTCTAGGCTGGTGATGCCGTCATCCTGGTGTGGGGGTGTGCTACGGACGTTTGTTTGGGTTGAACAAGCGGCATAATAGACGGGGCTGAAGGGCAGATTACTCGATACCCTGACTGTGGTTAGACAAGGACATTCAAAATGAAGCACTTATTTTCTAGAACTGTTGGGCCTTTGGCTGCAGTTCTCACAATTTTAGGGGCAGGTTTGGTGGGAACTGCCAGTGTGGCGAATGCCCAAACGATATTTGAAGAGCAGGGTACGATCGTCCCAGCCTTAGAAGAATATCCCTTAGACATGGAAGCTGGGGATGTCGTGGCGATCATCATGACTAGCGAAGATTTTGATACGGTGCTGACGCTGATCGGCCCCGCTGGCGAAGAGGTTGCCTTTAATGATGATTTTGGCAGCACTTTGAATTCGCGGATTGTCTACAATGCCGAGGCGGCAGGTAGTTACACCATTGTGGCCAAGTCGTTTGATGGTCAAGGCGGCGACTTTGCAATTGAGGTGCGCACCGCCACCGACTATGAGGTGGCATTTAGCCAAGCTCAAGTCAGTATTGAAAACCAGGATTATGAAGGGGCGATCGCATCCTATTCTGATGCGATCGAGCTGGATGACAGCAACCCTGAAGCTTTCTTAGGCCGGGCCGATGCCTACTTTGGTCAGGCTCAGCTCGCGCTCGAAGCCCAGGGTGAATTTTTGGAAGACCCCACCGACTTAGCGCCCGAGGTGCGGGAGGCGATCGTGGCTGACTTCGCCAGAGCGGCAGAACTCTACGAAGCCGAAGGCGATCCGTTCACCGCTCAGTCTTTGCGAGAGCAAATCCAATTTATTGAAACCGGTGAGTTTCCTGGCCCTGAGGGCGGTGGCCCCCGCTAGTCTGACCCGTTGGCAAATATGGGGATGATTTTATCCGGACGCAGGGCGCAATCTCAGTAGAGAGGAATGGTAGATGCACCCTGATTTCTAGCCCTCGCCAATTTGGCGGGGGCTTTTATTATGCGTTAAGACACTTCGGTTGCTGACGCTGGCAGCCGGTTAGCTCCCGACCCAGTCGGCAAAAAATATTCTCGCAGGGCGATCGCGGCGGTCTTCATTCCCTCGCCGAGCGGCTCAGTCCACCATTGCGTGATCACTACAAAGCGCGGGTTATCCCCAATGCAGATGAGCCGGGATAACGCAGACAAAGAGCGATACACTAGCCAGGTCATCCTGTTGCGCCAGTATTGATTCAACTGAAAGGCTCAGGTGGGGCGATCGCGCTGCCCCGACTGACGCGGTCAACTCAATAGCGGCAAGGCGGGGGCAAATTGCCTTTTGAGCCCATATACGCATGTCATCTTCTATGCCCATCCCGATTCTGCTGGTTACTGCCGAGCAATTAGCGCAAGATTTTCCAGCAGAAAAAGGCTGGATCGAGGCTACCGGTTTCAAGGCAGAGCCCGGGACGTTTTGCCTGCTCCCCGGCCCCGATCAGCGCCTAGCCAAGGTTCTCGTCGGACGCGGTAAAACGCTTAGCCTTTGGCTGTTGGGCACGGTGGCGCAGCAGCTACCGGCGGGCCAGTACGCCCTAGCCAGTGAGCTGACGCCCGCTGAAGCCACTGCAATCACCCTGGGATGGCGACTTGGTCAGTATCGCTTTCATCGCTATAAGCAAACTCAACCCGGCGCGATCGCTGAGCTAGCGGTGCCCGCCGAAGCTGACCTCGCTTATGTTGAAGCCGCCGTAGAAGCCACGTTTTTAGCCCGCGACCTAGTCAATACCCCCGCCAACGATATGGGGCCTAGCGACTTGGCCGAGGCGGCTCGCGTGTTGGCCGTCACCTATGACGCTGACGTGACCGTCACTCAGGGCCCCGATTTAGAAGCCCAAAACTATCCGATGATCTACGCCGTGGGCAAGGCTAGCAACACGCCCCCCTGCTTGATCGATCTGCGCTGGGGCGATGTCGATGCCCCCAAAGTCACGCTGGTGGGCAAAGGCGTCTGCTTTGACTCCGGCGGGTTAGATCTCAAATCCGCCAAAGGCATGCTGATGATGAAAAAAGATATGGGGGGGGCGGCTCAGGTTTTAGGCGTGGCCACCATGATCATGAAGCTCCATCTCCCCGTCTACTTGCGAGTTTTGATTCCCGCCGTTGAGAATAGCGTCGCGGGCAACGCCATGCGCCCGTTAGACGTGCTGCCAACCCGCAAAGGCATCACTGTCGAAGTCGGCAACACTGATGCTGAGGGTCGCCTCGTGTTAGCGGATGCTCTGTGGGAAGCCAGTGGCGAGCAGCCTGAGCTCTTGGTGGATTTTGCGACCTTGACGGGGGCCGCCCGCGTTGCCTTAGGCACTGAACTACCGGCCTTTTTTAGCAATCAGTCCAAAATCGTTCAATCGTTAGAAACGGCGATGGCGGCGGCCACCGATCCCCTGTGGAATTTGCCGCTCCACCGTCCCTATCGCGATTTGCTCAGCAGCAAAGTTGCTGACCTCTCCAACATTTCCAGCGGTTCCTTTGGCGGTGCAATCACCGCCGCCCTATTTCTGCAAGAATTCGTCAAGCCCGAAACGACTTGGATTCATATTGACGTCATGGCTTGGAATGTCCGTAACCTGCCGGGCCGCCCTGAGGGGGGCGAAGCGATGGGGATGAGAGCGATTTTTGAGCTGATTCGACAAGAGTTTGCCCAATCCACCAAATGACAAGGCCGTCAAAGTGCTGCGGCGATCGCTCAACTCACCGCCATGGCCGGCTTGGGTGCTTCACGCTAGGCGATGGCATACCCTACTTTCAGGTGGCTACGGTCTCTAAACCAGTAAAGTCATCTAATTTAGAGACCATAGCTTGATGCTGCAGTCTATTTTCTGCTCCGGAATCGAACAGTTTTTGATGGGTTTGACAGTGCCAAGACCTAGCCATCTGGACGCTATCTTTGAGCCCCTGATCTGGATGCTGATGAATAATTTTCAACCTCTCAAACATCACGCGCCAAGAACTACAAAGTCGCTCCTGATATGTGCTCAAAAATACGTTTGATGCCACGCGAGAGTGGCTCAGTTGTTTTGAATCAGATGCACATCTCTCTGCGGGAAAGGAATGGAAATACCGGCGGCATCTAACTTCTTCTTGACATTTTCGTGAACGTTGAAATAAACCGACCAGTAATCTTCTGGCTTGGCCCACGGACGCACCGCAAAATTAACGCTACTGTCACCCAACTCCATCACCGCGATCGTCGGGGTCGGCTCTTGTAAGACTAGCGGGTCACTCTCTAGCACCTCAGAAATGACCTGCCTTACCTGGTCAATATCGGCTTCGTAAGCTACCCCAATCACCGTATCAACTCGCAGCTTACCGCGGACGGTGTAGTTGATAATATTGCTGCCTGTCAGACTCGAGTTCGGCACAATCACTTGTTTGTTGTCTAAGGTGGCGAGGGTCGTGGTGAAGAGCTGAATGTCTAACACCTCCCCTAATACGTCAGCGGCTTCGATCAGATCGCCGACGTTAAAAGGCCGAAAAATAATGATCAACACGCCCGCCGCAAAATTCGCTAGGGAGCCCTGCAGGGCGAGCCCAACCGCCAAGCCAGCCGCCCCCAAAATCGCAATCAGGGAAGCCGTTTGCACGCCGAGTCGATTCAGGGCGGCAATCACGGCAAAAGCGAGGATGCTGTAGTACGTCAAGTTCCCCACAAAAGATGCGAGAGTCGGATCTACATTGGCTTTGCTCATAAGCCCGCGGACTAACCGCCGCACAAAGGTGGCGATCCACTGACCGATGAAGAAAATGACGATCGCGGCCAGCAGGTTGAGGCCAAAGCGGGTTACCAAATCTTGAATCACTACAAGATAATTATTGAGGCCAAGATCTTCCATTTAAAGGCTCCTAAAAATCAGCGTCGTCAGGCAGCATACTCGCGATGTAAATGGCTCCTTGAACTCGAGCAGGTATCTTTATTTTTCGGCATCAATATACCAGAAAAATTAGAAACAACTGTGTTGAAAGCCACGAGGATAGAACTTGTTGATCCAGCGGCTACCCCTGCATTTAAGCATCCAGAGGCTGTTTTTGTAGCCTCCCGCCGTGAATTGTTGTCGCCGATCGCGACTGAGGGCAAGGAGGTTTGCTAGCCTAGCTTTACTGCAATCGTTCCTCACGGGCTATCGGCTATGCGCGCGCAGCAATCAGATCCTGAGACCAAGCTTGAGACATTAAAGCTTGTCATCTACCTAGTGCCGATCTTTGGCTTCTTCCCAGCGTTGTGGAGTTTGTATTTTAAGCAGGGCACACGGCGAGAAACCACTGTGAGCAAGACGGCAGTGACCTTAGCGCTCGCCTGGGTAATGCTGTCGCTGCTCACGACAGCGGGCAGTCAAGCCGCGGATGTGGTTTCAACTCGGCTGCTGGTGACCAACCTACTGGCCACGACAGGATACTTTATGACCAGTTTTTGGCTGATGCTGCGCCTCCTGCAGGGGGGCAGTCCTCGCCTGCCCGGCCTGAGCAAACTTGGCGATCGCCTGCCGTGAAAAAAGGCGGCAATCTGTAGCAACTTTTCGATTCGTCACTACAATACGGATGATTTCAGGGCAAAATGCCTGCTGGCATGGGGTTCATTCGCGAAAAAAGCTGTTACTATTTCAGCCACTTAAGATGAACAGCCAAGGCGATCGCTCCCTTTTCCAACAGCCAACGCCCGGTTCCTTAAAATCGACAAGTATGAAACAATTGTACTGATTTTTGAACCAGGGCCCCCCCTGTTTGGGGCTAGCATCTTGATGTCGTCGGTTAAGGCCACTGAGTTGTGGTCTGCCGCTATTGCCTAATCTCCGTGGTTTGAGGTCATTCGTGTCTAACAAAAAATCCTCTCGTCCGATTCGCCACTACCAGCCTCACCCGTCTGCTCAGCGATCGCACCGCTTTCGTATCCCTAAATGGCTAGGGATGGGCGTGGCGCTGGTGACCGTTGCCAGTGCTTCGGCCATTGGCGGGGCTTTTTTGGCGGTGTCGCTCAACAGTACGCCACTGCTGCAGGGCAGCCTGACCGAAGAAGAATCAGCCTTCTTTAATCAAGATGAGCCAATTACCGCAGGCAATAGCCTGCAGGTGCCGCGCCTGACGCGCCCAGTCAACATTCTGGTCTTGGGCATGAAGGTGCTCACCACCGACGTGAGCGACCTGCCGCCAGAAGCGCAGGATCTGGGCTATCACGCGCTGGTCAACTCCTTTGACGGGCTGTCAGACACAATGGTGCTGATTCGCTTTAATCCCCATACTGATCAGTTGGTAGTGCTCTCGCTGCCGCGCGATACGCGCACGCTGGTGCAGGGCCGTATGACTAAGCTCAACGAGGCCAACCAGCAAGGGGGGCCAGCCCTCTCCGCACGGTCGGTAAGTGATCTGCTGGGCGGGGTCGAAATTGATCGATACGTTCGCATCAACGTACAAGGGGTCGAGAAGCTCATTGATGCCCTGGGTGGGGTCGAGGTCAACGTCCCCAAAGACATGAAGTATCAGGATGACAGCCAGCATCTTTACATCAATCTCAAGGCCGGTGAGCAGCGGTTAGATGGTAGCAAGGCGCTGCAGTTTTTACGCTTTCGCTATGACGACCACGGCGACATTGGGCGGATTCAGCGACAGCAGATGATGATGCGGGCGGTCTTAGAGCAAGCGCTGAATCCGAAAACGATCGCGCGGCTGCCCAAGATTTTGTCGGTCATTCAGTCCCATGTGGACACGAACCTCAGCGTTGAAGAACTGTTGGCCCTCGCGGGGTATGCCTCAAAAACGAATTCTTACAACACGCAAATGTTGATGCTGCCGGGCGATTTCAGCAGCACCAGCGATTATGAGCTGAGCTATTGGCTGCCCAATCTGCGCGAGATTGACGGCATGGTGTCAGAGTATTTTGGCTATGGCACCCGGCAGGTCGCCGCGTCCGAAGACCCGCAATATTTGCGAGTGGCGATTCAAGACAGCACTGGCGATGCGATCGCGGTGGATAGCCTGGTGCAAACGCTGTACGACAGCGGCTACTACAACGTCTACATCGAAGAAGACTGGAATGAAGAATTGCCCATCACCCGTGTCGTCGCTCAAAATGGGGATCTGGCCAGCGCCGAAACCCTCCAGCGGTTTTTAGGCTTAGGGGAAGTCCGGGTCGAAAGCACCGGCATTCTCGATTCGGATATCACGATTCGTCTCGGCCAAGACTGGCTCGATGAGTACGGCACCAGTTCCAGTTTGTAAGGCTCTATGGCAAGCTCCCGAGTTCTGACCTGCCACGTTTGGTTAGTCGACAGCGATCCCCCCATCTGGCGACAGTTTCAAGTCAGCAATCGCACGCTCTTGGCCGACTTGCATCCCATTTTGCAAGCCGTGATGGGGTGGCAAAATAGTCACCTGCATCAGTTTCAAGTGAGGGGCCAGTACTATGCCAACCCCGAGTCGCCCCCTCTAGAAGGCACTCTAGATGCCACGACTAAAACGCTGGCCGACTTTCAATTCTCTGTGAATGAAAAGTTTGCCTACACCTATGATTTTGGCGATGGTTGGCTACATCAAATCACCGTAGAAGCCAGCCAGCCCGTTACCGACGAGCCAGCCGCACCGCTCTGCTTGGCGGGCGATCGCGCCTGCCCGCCGGAAGATAGTGGCGGTGTTTGGGGCTATGAAGATCTCTTAGAACGACTCAATGATCCCGACGACCCGGAATACGAAGAACTGCTCGACTGGCTGGAAGACTTTGACCCTGACAAATTTGATCTGCAGCAGATTAACCGGCAGCTATCGTCCTAATCGTCGCGGCCATGTGGCGATCGGGCTGGGTAACGCCAGTGCGGGTTAAGCCAACTCCCGTGTCTCTCCCGAGAGGAGATTTTTGCCTCAACCGGCAGGTCAGCGTGCCTGATGCCCTTATCCCGAACTCAGGTTAGGTATACAAGCGCCAGGGGACTGGGGAGCTAAGGGGCTGGGAATTGATCGCAGCTGATCAGAATCCCTTAGCAGCGTTCTCGTCGCCCAGACTACCTGCGGGTTTCAACCCGTGAGCCCATCCGGTAGCCGCTGGCCGCATTTTTCGTAACACTAGAGGCTGTCATCATTGAGCGGCTGAGTCCTGATGCTGAAAGCGATTTAGCCGCTAGAGAGCTTTACAGAGTGGGCGCGGCAATGCCCATACCGTCAGGCTTTCGAGCTTGATTGATGACGCACCCTAGAGAAAAATGCAGGATGGCGAAGGCTATGAAAACGGATGTGATCGTCATCGGTAGTGGCATTGGCGGGCTCAGCTGCGGTGCGGTGCTGGCCCGCTACGGCCTCGATGTAGTGGTCTGTGAAAGTCATACGATCGCAGGCGGTGCCGCCCATGGATTCGAGCGCCAGGGCTTTCAGTTTGACTCCGGCCCTTCCCTATATTCGGGCCTGTCTGACCGCAGCTCCAACAATCCACTGCGCCACGTTTTAAACGCCATTGGCGAAGATGCCGACTGGCACACCTACGACACTTGGGGCTGCTGTCTGCCCGAGGGGGATTTTGCCACTCAGGTTGGTGCGGATCAGTTTTGTGAGGTGCTAGCGACCTTGCGGGGGCCAGAGGCGATCGCACAATGGCGGCAGTTACAGGCTCTGATGCAGCCCTATGGCGAGGCAGCGATCGCCCTGCCCCCAGCGGCGCTCCGGTTTGACTGGGGCTGCTTGCAGACCGTATCGCCCTTCATCGGGTCAATGTTGGGCCATGCGCTACGGCTGCCGGATCTCACTGGGCCGTTCAGTCAGCTAATGAATCGCGCCGTGAGCGATCCGTTTTTGCGGCACTGGCTCGATCTGCTGTGTTTTTTGCTGTCGGGGCTACCCGCTACTGGCACGAGCACCGCTGAGATGGCCTTCATGTTTGCCGATTGGTACCGCCCCGGCGTTACGCTCGACTACCCGGTCGGCGGCAGCGCGGCCCTGGTCGCGGCCCTCGTGCGCGGACTCAAAAAGCAGGGGGGCACGCTGCGCCTCGGGGCTCACGTGGATGCCATTATGATGGCGGGCGATCGCGCTACCGGCGTTCGGCTGCAAACGGGGGAGACGCTGCAGGCGCGGCAAGCCGTGATTTCCAACGCCTCCATTTGGGATACGCTGCCACTCCTCCCGGATCACCCCGCGACCCGCACCCTGCGGCGGCAGCGGCAAGCCATCCCGCCTTGTCCCAGCTTTATGCATCTGCATCTGGGCATTGACACGACTGGGTTAGAGCACCTGGCTTGCCACCACATTGTGGTGAACGATTGGGACGTTGGAGTTACTGCCGCGCAAAACGTCGTGCTGATCTCGATGCCGTCGCAGCTTGACCCTACCCTCGCCCCGCCCGGCAAAGCCACGATTCATGTTTACACGCCGGGCAATGAGCCCTATGACCTGTGGCAGGGACTCGATCGCCGCGGTGCCGCCTATCACCAGCTCAAAACCCAACGATCAGCCGTGATGTGGCAGGCGCTCGAACGGGTGATTCCCGATGTGCGGCAGCGGGTGGAAGTAGAGTTGGTGGGTACGCCATTGACCCACGCCCGCTTTCTACGACGCTATCAGGGCAGCTACGGCCCTGCGATCGCGGCGGGCAAAGCCCTCTTTCCGGGGCCCAAAACCCCGATTGACGGGCTGTTGTGCTGTGGCGACTCCACGTTTCCCGGTATTGGTCTGCCTGCCGTGGCCGCGAGCGGCTTCATCACCGCCAACACGTTGGTGCCGGTTAAGAAGCATTGGCAGCTCATGGCCGACATCGGTTTGCGTTAAAGGGCGGGGGCGATCGCGATGTAAAGGGCAAGCATCCGAATTTGATATGGCAGAGGGTAGCAAGGTGCTGGGTTCAAGGTGCAGGGAAGGGCCTTGCCGCCAGCAATCCGGCGATTAAAAGTGTCCAAACCTGACTGCGGCTCGCTATATGACTTAATCGAGGTGCTGCTGGCGATATCTGCTGGCTCAGAGATCGCCGCAAGTTCCCAAGCCGCAGGCTTTCTGGAATTCCGAATTCGCCCCCGCTGACCTCATTCCTCCAGGCTGATCTCGGCCCGTGTCGGACCGAGGTAGCGGGTGAGATAGGGCGAAAACACCTCATAGATCAACGTCAGCGGTTTGCCGTTATGCCAAAACAGGTAGTGCCGGCCCCAAAACGGCCCTCGCTCACCAAAAGCATCCTCTAGCGGCTGAGAGTGACCGTAGTAAATGCCGCGAATGTCGCGATAGAGTTCCGCCCGAATGCGCGACAGACTGGCCCAAATGGGCAGTGACTTATTTTGCAGATATTCATCGACATGGCTGGCCTCCCACCACGAGGTGGCGTAGGCCAAACGCTGTCCCGATGCGGTGCGCAGCCAAACTTGTCGGCGTAAGCGCGGCCCCGGTACCGCTTGAATAATCTCGGGGGCCTGATCCGGCGCTTGACCAATGGCTGACATGTCAATCACGTCCACATCGGTGCGCTCACGGGTGAGCAGTTGCAAATGACGTGTGGGGGAGCCATCGCCCAACAGCAAAATTTGCCAGGCCGGAGAAAGCTGATCGTGGGGGAGCCCCCGTTTAACGACCGAACTGCCGCCTTGCCACAGAATATCGAGCGCCAACCATGTAGCCGGACAGGGCAGCTCTGGGGGATGTCTGACAACCGAAGTCAAAATGATTTACAAAAGTTAAGCTTTCATTCTCATCATAGTATGCGCTTCTCGGCTTAGTCCTGATGGTTGCCTAAACCACGATTTAAGGGGAGCGACAAGAGACCGTCATCGGTCAGCCCGCCAATCTGCGAACTGACCGCTAGACTGGCTGCTCCTTTACGCTTATGGGGGTATCAGCGGTCGGCGGTGGCTGGCCAGAGTGTCATGATTGGCGGCCAGCCTCGTGGACAAAAATGTTGTAATTGTCAATGGCATGTTTAAAGACTGCGTTGATATTGTTGGGTTTTAGATCTCCATGTATCCTGTGCACATCTGTTTTCATTTCCCTAAACTGGGCATCTTGAGAGTAATTTGCCTCCCCTAGTGGCAGCCCGGCTCATGACAATGCCGCCCAGCGTAGCGGTATCGTGACCATGGGCATTCATAATTTGCTGATTGAGCACCAATCTATAACCTATGCCATCCCCCGTTCAGGTTTATCAACTGCGAGAACCCGAGAGCCCCGATCATCCGGGCGTCCAAGTTGGTTTTATTGCTGAGCAGGCGGATTTGGCACCCTATCTCAAAACGGCCGGGTTATCTGAGCCCCGCACCACACTGGTCATTGTGGGCGGTGCCAGTGGGCTGGATGAAGACCAAAAAGTTCAGCTCAATGGCCTGTTTCACCGGGTGCTGGCTCCCCTCGCCGAAGACCTGCAGCTCTACGTCGTCGATGGCGGTACCGATGCCGGGGTGATGCGGCTGATGGGCCAAGCTCGCACGTCGATCAACGGCACTTTTCCGCTGATTGGAGTGGCCCCGCGATCGCTGGTCAACTTACCCGATCACTCAGTGTCTCATCCCGATGCTTCGACCCTAGAGCCCAACCATACCCACTGCATTCTGGTCCCCGGTGAAAAATGGGGCGACGAGTCGCCGTGGATTTCGGAAATCGCCACCCATCTATCCGACGCTCATGAATCGATGACGATTTTAATTAATGGCGGCTCTGTCACGGTCAAAGATGCCTATGCCAGCGTTAATGCCGGGCGAGAAGTGGTGATCGTGGCCGGTTCGGGCCGCGTGGCTGACGATATTGTCGAAGCCCTGCGATACAAAGTGGTGGAAGGCAAGACAACTGAAGACCCCCGGATTGCCAAACTCGTCGACAAGTCCGATGAGCTGCTCACCGCGATCGATCTCGACAACCGGCCCGCTGATTTTATTCAAGATCTCAAGCTATTGCTGACGGACTGAACAGCGGTCTACTGGCCGATTCGTGGCCGACTCAGCATTGCTTAAGCTCGGTTAGATATCCTCTGGAAGAACCGAAACCTCGCAATTCTTCCCTCCGATATGATGGGAAGAGAAGCGCATCAGCAACTGTCAGATGATTAGCCAGCTGTCAGTTATGTGCAAAGTCAGGAGTGCTCATGGGTGAAGATGCGTTAGACGCGCTTTTAAAGGGAAAATCCAGCGGTCGGCGATCGCGACTCCCTGGCTTAAAAGTTGCCGATATTTTGATGATGCCACCTGAGCAACAGTCTCTGGTCAACTGGCTCCTGCGGCATTATGAAGCTCCCTCACCCACCATTGCCGAGAGCCTGCATCAAGATCTCAACCAAGTGCAAGCCAGCCTCGATGGCCTGCTCGGTCGCGGCCTCTTAAAAACGTTGGAAAAAGCGGGCGTCACTTACTATCGAGTCAAGCTAGCGCCCAAGTCGGGACGGCAAATGCCCAAAGACGTCTGGAAGGTCTTAGATCAAGACACCCAGCAGGCCAACGTCTTCATCTCTTATTCGCGGCGTAACAAAGAATTTGTGCAGGAATTGCACGGTGCCCTAGACGCCACTGGGCGAGAGGTCTGGGTCGATTGGGAAAACATTCCCGTCGCGGTTGACTGGTGGCAAGAGATTCAACTCGGCATTGAGCTGGCCGACACCTTTGTGTTTGTCCTCAGCCCCGACTCGGTCGCCTCTCAGGTCTGTGGGCAAGAGATTGAAGAAGCACTGCAGCACAACAAACGCTTGGTGCCGGTGGTTTTTGAAGATGTGCAGCCGGATCAGGTACATCCGGAACTCGCGCGGCTCAACTGGATTTTTTTGCGACCTCAAGATGACTTTCAAGCAGGGTTTAATCACCTGCTAGAGGCGCTCGATCAGGACTTGGACTATGTCCGCACGCACACCCGCATTTTGGTGCGGGCTTTGGAATGGGAACGCAACAGCCGCGATCAGAGTTATCTTTTGCGGGGGGCCGACCTCGAACGCGCTAATCGTTATCTCACCCAGGGCAAAGACCAGGAACCCCGGCCCACGGCCCTGCATCATCAATACGTCATCACCAGTGCCGAAGCCGAAGCCGCCGTTCGCGCCAGTGAGCTGAGACGCCAAAAAGCGGAACTTGCCGGACAACAGCGCTGGTTGCAGCTTGTCACGGCAGTTTCTGTGCTTGCGGTGGCAATGGGCATCACCAGTTGGGGGCTCTCGCGTCAGGCCCACCGAGCCCAAAAGTTAGCCGAGCAGGCTCAACTTCGGGCCCTCAACCAATCAGCCCAAGCACTCTTTTTGTCCGATCGCCGATTTGAATCTTTACTCTCAGCCACTCGCGCGGGGCAAGTATTTCAAGCGTTTGAGCCGGAACAACAAACGCCTGAACTTGAGGCTCAGGTCTTGAGTTCGCTGCAGCAATCACTGTTTTGGGTACAAGAGCGTAATCGCCTAGAAGGACACACCAGCACCGTTTGGCAGGTGGCCTTCAGTCCCGATGGCCAAACCCTGGCGTCGGTGAGTGCCGATGGCAGCATTCGCCTCTGGGGCTTAGACGGGGCCGAGCTGGCCATGTTGGCCGGCCAGGGCACGCCCCTATTAGACGTTGACTTCTCACCCGATGGTGAGTCCCTCGTGGCGGCTGACTCCGATGGGGCAGTGCATCTGTGGAACAGCGATGGCAGCACTGAATTTACCTGGCAGGCCCACCGCCAACCGACCCGAGCGGTGGCGTTTTCCCCCAATGGTGAGTACGTGGCGACGGCCAGTGAAGATGCCACTGTCAAGGTGTGGAACTTAAGCGGTGAACTTATTACCAACTTCCGGGGTGACATTGGCGGCTTTCAAGCGCTGCTGTGGACCCCTGAGGGCCAGCTCATTGCCGGTGATGAAAAGGGCAGCATCTATATCTGGGATGAATCTGGCAGTGAAATCGCGACGCTAGCCAGCCAACCGTCTGAGGTGACCGCCCTCGATATTAGCGCCGATGGTCAACTGCTGGTAGCAGTGGGGGTCGATCGTCAGGTCAGACTTTATGACCGCACTACCCAGACACTGATTCGCACCTTCACGGCTCACGAAGGGCCGATTTACAACGTGCGCTTTACCCCTGATGGTGAGCAGCTGATCACCGTCGGCGATGACAAAGTGATCAAAATTTGGCAGTTAGATGGCACCCCCTATGCCAGCCTGGTGGGCCACACTGGGCTCATTGCCGCCCTGGCCCTGAGTCCGGATGGCAGCATGATTGCTACCTCAGGGGGCGATCGCGCCGTGCGCCTATGGGATTTACAGCGGGATAATCTGCATGTGCTGCGGGGGCACAGCGGGGCGGTCAATGCCATCACCATTGCACCCGATAACAGTGAAGTCGTCGCCTCCGGGGGCGACAATGGCATCCTTCGCCTGTGGGATGAAGATGGTGATTTGGTGGCGTCTTTGCCCGGCCACACGGGGGCGGTTAACGGCCTCGACTTTAACGCCGCTGGCGATCGCCTCGCCTCCGCCAGTGCCGATGGCACCGTTCGTCTCTGGCGTGATTTTCTGACCTCGACGCCATCCTCAGTCACCCTGCAAGGGCATGTCGGCAGCGTCAACGATGTCGCCTTTCACCCTAACGGCGAACTCTTAGCTTCGGTGGGTGACGATCATACGCTCCGCCTGTGGCAAACCGACGGCACTTTGATTGAAACTCTAGAAGCCCATCGAGACGGAGCCTTTGGCGTAAATTTCAGTGCCGATGGGCAGTACTTAGTCTCCACCGGGTGGGACCATCTCACTCAACTGTGGATGGTAGACGAAATTATCAATGGGGAGACGATGGCTGAGCCCCAGGCGCTGAGAAATCACCGGGGGTGGGTCTTGGATGCTGAATTTAGCCCCGATAGCCAGTTGTTGGCCACGGCCAGCTACGACAATCGGGTCAACCTCTGGGAAGCCAGCAGTGGTGAGCTTTTGCAAACGCTTGAAGGCCATGAAGATGGCGTCTTAGCGGTCACCTTTAGCCCCGACGGTCAGCAAATCGTCACGGCGAGCAATGATAACTCTATTCGCGTATGGGATTTGCAGGGCGAGCTCATTACCACGCTCTCGGGCCATACTCAAGGCGTGCGCGATGTGGTGATCGATGCCCAGGGTGATTATCTCGTCTCGGCCAGCAGTGACTCACAGGTCCTCATTTGGCATCGGGATGGCATGAATGATATTGATGCGTTGCTGCGTAGCAGTTGTGCCTGGCTCGCCGATTATTTGCAGCACAACCAGCAGGTCGATGCCGACACCCGCGAGCTCTGCCAGCCACCGGCAGCCGACCCCACCGAGTAGCGAGGAGCCACCACCAGCTTCCCCCCGCGATTTCGAGAGTTGGAGCGCCGAGGCGGAAAAACCGGCAAACTGGCGCTAATCATCCAGCCCTGACTGTTGGCGCACGCTGCGAGCGATCGCAGAGATGTCTTCATCGCCAAAGCCCCGACCAATTAGCCCCGTCTCGACTTGTTCGACATAGGCTGCCATGGGCAGGGTAACGCCCAATTCACGGGCGGTTGCTAACGCGATGTTGAGATCCTTTTGATGCAGCCGCACGCGAAAGCCCAAGGGATACTCATTATTGAGCATATTGCCCGAGCGATGGTCGAGCCCCCAGGAACCGGCAGCCCCACCGCTGACCGCTGCCACCACCTGATCCATATCCAGATCCGCTTTCAGGCCCAAAGTCAGCCCTTCAGCGATCGCCCAGTAGGTGCCCGCCACAATAATCTGATTAATCGCCTTCGTTAGTTGACCGGCACCAATGCCTCCCACGTGGGTAATAGTTTGTCCCATGGCTGCGAGCAGGGGTCGCACCTGCTCAACCACCTCGGCCTCACCCCCCACCATGATCGAGAGCGTCCCCTTTTCGGCCCCTTCAGACCCACCGGAGACTGGCGCATCGACCATGGCAATACCCGCAGTTGCCAAGTCACCAGCAATCCGTCGAGTGGCCGTTGGACTAATCGTGGACATATCAATAACGATGGTGCCTGGTTTAGCGCCCCTGACGACGCTCTCAGCCCCGAGCATCACGGCTTCAACATCAGGGGTGTCACTCACACAGGTGATCACCACCTCAGCCGCCATCGCGGCAGCCTGGGGTGAGGCTGCCCGTTGCGCACCGGCTGCCGCCACGGCCATCTCGCGATCGCGGGTGCGATTGTGAACGATGACATCATGACCGGCCTGCAACAGATTCAGAGCCATCGGTGCCCCCATGGTGCCCATCCCAATAAATGCGACTTTCACAAACTTTCTCTGCAATCGTAGGTTTCCTCTATTAGGCTACAGCCCGACTGAGCGCGGCGGGGCGGCCCCTAACCATGACGACAGCAAGCCGAGTCGTTCTCCAGGCATCCCCAGTGATGGAATTTTATTTCGTCAATACAAAAACGCTTTGACCGCTGCCAATCGGATGAAGTTCAGCGTGACCTGAGCACGGCAAACCGATTGCCAGAGTTTACAACTGGCCCGCAATCGAGATAGATCTAGCAAGAATGCGCTACTTTCAGATTGGATCGATATACTGTCTAAACGCAAATCATTGACTCAATATTGCTAGGTGTAGAGTTAGCTAGGCTCAAATTGAGCTGAATGACGCTAAATAATCTATCCACAGACTGGTGCCAGGGATTTTATGAGCAGCTCCTCCAACCTTCCCCCCAATCGGCCCTCAGGTTCCGTTCCGCCGCGACGCGGTTCCCCCTTGAGGCCCGGAGCGGTGCCGCCCCCCAAGCGTGACCAGTGGCCCCGACCGCAATCGCCGCGATCGCCTGCCGGACGGCAGCCCAACGCCCCCAATACCAGCCCTAGTCAAACGCGTTCAGCGACTGGTTTATCCCCCTCTATGCCCCCTGCCAAGGCCGCTAAGTCGCCTCGGCGCTCGCGCCAGCGATCTAACCGCTGGATGGTGTGGGCGTTTTTACTGGTGACGGCCCTCGGGGGCGTCGCCGGCGCCTCTGCCGTTAGTTTGCTGCGCATTCCCAATTTGCCCAATTGCCGCGCCATTTTTTGGCCCCTGGCTTCAGCGGCGACGCGACTGCAATGCGCCGATGCTTACGCCGATCAGGGATCGGTCGATAGCCTCTTGGCGGCGATTTCCTTAGTCGAAGCCTTGCCTGCCGATCATCCCCTGCGCTCAGACATTAACGACCGGGTCGAACTGTGGGCCGATGAAGTGCTGCACATTGCCGATCAGACCTTTAATCAGGGCGAGCTCGACTCGGCGATCGCCATTGCTGAAAAAATTCCCCCCAACACCGCCGCGGCGCAACAGGTTAGCGATCGCCTGCGCCGCTGGCGCGCCATTTGGGAACAGGCGGAGTCGATTTTTCGCAAGGCCGAAGATCATCTGCGGGCATCTCAGTTTCGGGATGCCTTTAGCGCCGCTATTCAGCTGCGATCGGTCGATAACGAGTTTTGGGCAAATCAGCGCTATGAAGAGCTGACGAGCCTGATCAGCCGCACGCGTGAAGAAGTCAATCTGCTGGCTAGCGCCGAGCGTATTGCCGATCGCGGCACCGTGGACGATATTCTCGAAGCGCTGCAGCAAGTGGCGGCCATCGAGCCTGAGAGCTACGTCTACGCGGAAGCTCAGACCGTGCTCAAAGACCTGAGCAATGACTTACTCGACCTGGCCGAAGCGGCCCTCGCCAATCAGGACGGCTCCGAAGCGCTCCGAATTTTGGGCAAGATTCCCCCGGAAGCCAGGCTTGAACAAGAGGTCGCGGACTTTAGAACGCTGGCGGATGCCTATGAGTTGACCTGGGGCGGCACCACAGCGGGCTATGAAGCTGCAATTGTCCGCCTGCAGAGCCTAGGCAGCGATCGCCCCCTCTACGCCAAAGCGCAGGCCCTAAGACGTGAATGGCAGTGGGAACTAGAGGGCGTGGCGCAACTCAATTGGGCTCAACAGGTCGCCCGCTCAGGCACGGTGGAAAGCCTGCGGGCCGCCATCGTCGAAGCCGAAGAAGTGGCCCCTGACAACCCCCGCTGGGATCAGGCGCAAACACAAATTGCCGAATGGCGTCGCGGCATCGCCCTGATTGAAGATCAGCCCTTTATTGATCGTGCTAAACTGGCCGCCCTTGGGGGCGATCGCGCCAGTTTGCAAGGGGCGATCGCGGAGGTGGGGCAGGTGCCAGACAGCAGCGCCCTGTATGGCGAAGCGCAAGACTTGATCGCCGATTGGCGCTGGCAGATCCAGCGGCTCGATAACCAGCCCATGCTGACCCAGGCGCAGCAGCTGGCGGATAACGGCCAGTTGAGTCAAGCCGTCGCTGTCGCTTCACAAATTCCGCCCAATCAGGCGCTGTATGACGAGGCGCAAACCGCGATCGCCAGTTGGCAAGATCAACAAAGCGGTCGCCAGTCTTATCAGCAGGCGCTGCTCGTGGCCGACTCTGGCACCGTCGGCGCCTTAGCTCAGGCGATTGAGTTGGCCCTTGGAGTCCCAGACTCAAGCTCCGACTGGACGCTCGCCCGACAGGCCGCCAATCAGTGGAGTTGGGATCTGCTTAGCGTCGCCGAATCAACGGCCGCTCGTAATCTTGACGAGGCGATCGCCATAGCTAGCCAGATTCCGCCTCGCACCGATGCCTATGCCGAGGCCCAACTGCGAATTCGCGATTGGCAAGGCCAAGCCATCGACAGTCCCGCCAATGCCAATGATATTCGCCCGCCCCGAGACCGCTAGCGCCCCGAGATTATTGCTAGTAGGTGAGTCTCAGGGCACCGGGGCGGGCCCATTGGCGCAGTAAAATAGCGGCGTTACTGCCGCGATCGCGGCCTAACGATAATTGGTAAACTGGAGAGCTACAGGCCATTCAGTCGATTTCAACAGTTGAATCGCGGCCTGCAGGTCATCCTTTGATTTGGCAGAGACTCGCACCATATCGCCCTGAATCGAGGCCTGGGCTTTTTTAAGATTGTCGCGGATGCACTTAGAGATGTCCTTGGCAATTTCTTTATCAATGCCCTGCTTGAGCGTGACCGCTTGTCGCACCCGACTGCCGCTGGCCGAGTCGGCTTTGCCAAATTCAAAAATCTTCAGCGAGAGATTTCGTTTGGCCGCTTTCGTTTGCAAAATCGTTTGCACCGACTGCAGCGTCATATTGCTGTCAGTTTCAATCGTGATCGTGCTCTCATTCAGCTCTAGAGAGGTTTTGCTGTCTTTAAGATCATAGCGAGTGGTAATTTCCCGACGCGCCTGATCGATGGCATTGACCAGTTCTTGACGATCAAATTCACTGACGATATCGAAGGAGTAGGTAGAAGCCATACACGAAAATTTTTAGGTATAAAAGGGTCTAAATTAACGGAACGTTTTTCCGTAGTTGGTGTTTAGCGTCGCCCGCTAACCGTCAGCTAACCAAGACTGAGGCAGAGAGGAAGGACTCAAAGGAGCTTCCCCGCTCACCAGGGTTAGGCACTGCCACCCCCTGCCAGAAAACAGCTCTGTTCAGCTGGGTTGGAGGTCAGCACAGCTCTGATCACTGCCCCAGCGCGATTTATTGCCCAGGCATGTTTACAGTAAGGCAGACCGGCAACTCATGACAAACAGTGTAAAAATACTCAAACTGCCCACCGCAAACATGGCCGATCGCAACAGGGGAATATCGAGAATATAGAACAGGCTATACAGCAATCGGGCTACCACGTAGGCGATCGCGGCTCCCAAGGCCAGCAGTGAATCCTGACCGGTCACGTAGGCCATCAGTGCCGCCGGCGCAAACAGCGTGAACGACTCGAAAGAATTTTGGTGAGCCCAATTGGCCCGCTTCGCATAGGGCGGAAACTTATCGACCATCGTGCGCGGGGCCGACATGTCATAACCGACCTGCAGGCGCGCTACCCCCACCAATAGAAAAGGCACGTAGATCAACACCGCACCGAGGACGATACACACGAGTAAGGCGGCTGGCATCGGCAAACGAGTCAAGAAGTTCATAAAAGCACTCGCAGGGTGAGCTGAGTCGAAAGATGGGCTGAGGGCGTTGCCCCTCAATCATATCTATCCACAGGACAAAAACTGCTGCTGTGAGGGTGAAGCCGTATCAAACCACTGCAATCAAGAACGCGATGTTGGCGAACTGCCTTAGTCGAAGTAAAAGAGCGTGACGATCTTGCGCTGATCTTCGGCATCTTCGCAGGTACGCAACAGGGTATGGCTGTCGTGAAAGGCAAAGCAAATGAGCTGCTGACACCGCGAAATGATCTCTTGGTTACAAATCGCACTGGCTTCGGCGAGCGACAGCGCATCATTCGTCGAATTTTCGACCAAATGCATCACCTGATTGAGCTGATCTTTCGACTCGCGGGGCTGTTTCTCAAGGCTTTGGGGCAAAATCACCGTCAGCAGGTTGGGATCAGCCTTGAGGGCACCTCGAATCGCGGCCGAGTTGGTACCAGTCGCGCCGGAGGTCAAGATCCGATTACCGCCGATCACAAGGGCGTAGGTCATCAGCTCGATGATCTGCTGGTGGGTAATCGGCACGTGGCGGGAACCCAAAATGGCAATGCGTTTGTCTCCCGACTGCTGAATCGCAGCCAGCTCTTGCAGAAAGACATCAACCTTGGAAGATTCCAAGGGGGAATCAATGGACTGACTCAACGGAGATACACGAATAAATGAACGCGCCCATTGTATCAGCCAAGGTGGAAAAAATTAGCTCCGGGGTGCGATCGCCGGTCTTTCGAGCCCTACCAGCGCGATTAACCGC
This sequence comes from Cyanobacteria bacterium J06626_4, assembly GCA_038523235.1. GTDB lineage: Bacteria > Cyanobacteriota > Cyanobacteriia > Phormidesmidales > Phormidesmidaceae > Halomicronema. Next base: position 17,265 of record JBCBJQ010000036.1, on the reverse strand, counting down.
TCAATATCCACCTGATCGGCCAAATGCGCTTGAATCAGCGGAATCTTATCGGGATTATTCAGCGGCACCCGCCCAAACAGCATGTCAATCCGCTCCACGGTGGTCAGGGTATCGGTGGCCACCGATAACACAGGCACTTCTTTATCTTTCGCCAGATCTAACACATCGCGGGTGGGGGCAATCTGCCCTGTAAGCACCAGGCAATGGGTCGAAGTTTCTAAGGCGGCAATTTGCAAATCGCGGCGATCGCCCCCCGTCACCACGGCCTGATGATGGCCTTGACCAAAAAAGCGAAGTGCTGAGTTGACGTTCATCGCGCCGATCTTGAGGCTTTCGACCACTAAGTCGAGATGGTCGGCACTGCAGAGCACCTCAGCATCCAAATACCGCACTAGCTCCGATACGCGAATGCCCTGCAAAAACGATAGCTGCGGCAACGTCGCGATCACCGCAATGCCCTGCTGTTCTAAATAGGGGGCGATCGTGTCTTGAATGAGGGCAACGTCAGATTCACTCACGCCATTCAACACCACGCCAATTAGCGCCCGGCCCAGCCGCTTTTGCGCGGCCACGAGCTGATCTACCATGCGACGAGTGTCAAATTGCATAACCAAGATGACCTGAGCATCGAGGGCGGCTGCCATCTCGGGCAAAGACAGGTTAAACAAGGCCCCTTCTTCCAAGGTCGATGGCCCCTCTAGCAACATAATGTCGCCCTGGGCATCTTCCCAATAATGCTTGAGGGCGTCGTCCAGCGTTTGCACTGCCTCTTGACGCAATCGATCAACCAGGGTCTTGCTATCTAAAGACAGCAGATTGGGCGGCTGGTGTTCGGAGGCCAGTGCCAGCGTCGTGGGCACAAAGCTCAAGTCGCTATCAAGGTGCTCTAGGCCATGGCCATACGTATCCACTGATGACAGCGGCTTACCCCAGCCCACCTGAAACCCCAGCTTTTGCAGCTGACTACCAATGGCAATTGAAAGGGTCGATTTACCGCTGTAGGCTTCTGTTGAGCCAATGATCAGGTGTTTGGCTGTTTTGGGCACTCCTCTAGCTCCTTACCGGTGGGTGTATGGTGGATTGCCCTTCCCATTCTGCCACTACTTGACGATGCGCCGCCTCACGCTGTCAATCGTCTAAACGCAAAAGCTTGCGGTAGAAAGACTTAGAAAAATCGGCGGGCTGCTTGTGGCGCAGAGACACGACCACATCAAACAAAAAGTCGACGAATTCAAACGTGGCCATGGTGATCTCATAACTGAGATCGGCATCATCATCAAACTGTAGGCGACAGCGCGTCAAATCAGCTGGCAAAGTCGATACATTCCACGTGGCGATAAAGGGGATACTTTCGCCCTCTTCGATCGCTCGTTCACCCTCCAAATTCCCGCGCTTGTAGAGACCGATCGCATACGGTAAAGCATTGCGTTTGGTGCCCTGGTAGTAAGGCAAATAAACCCCGATGTCGGATTTATTGACAGGTTTTATCTCTTCAAAAGTCAGTGACATAGCACCTAATAGAAATCAGTTGACCCAATCAATGAGCGTGCGCAGCGGCCTGAAGCCTCTACATCCGGCACAAGCAGCTCTCCAGAGCAGAGCCCTATGTGCCCTCAGTGATACCACAACAAATCCGTTTGCCGACGTCGCTTTGCCATTTCATCGACCTTAAGCAGCTAGGATGATGAAGAGCTGTAAACTGGCGACCGCCCGCAACCCCCCGGCCCGACGAACCGTTTGACCCCGCTTAAAGGTGACCGCTAGGAAGCCCTTAGGGACAGGCTCTAACCCGGCCATCGGCAAGCGCTGATGGGTTTGCTGCAGTGCTTTGAGGATACCCAGGTTCATTGCTGAGCCATCAACAAAGTCGCCAGCCAGAGCAACGAGCGTAGAGATATTCACAACCGGCAGCAAGAGGCGAGGTGGTAAGCGGATGTTCAATGGGGACAAGACAGACTCGGTTGATTTATTACCCCTCGCGGCTGACGATTTCCATCGGTATGAGCGACGACGACTGAAAGCCGCGATCGCGCTGGCGGGCGTCTGGTCCTGTACGGCAGCGGTGCACCTGCTGGCTTGGGGGCAGTGGGTGGTGTATGGTTTAGCCGCCATGATGGGGGCACATCTGTTGCGACTCTTGCTGACCCGGCCCCAGCGCCGCCCGGCAGCCCTGCCCAGTTGGCACGACACGGCGGTGGAAGAACAGGCTAGAACCGATCTGACCCACTGGCCCTACGTGTCAATTTTGGTGGCGGCGAAAAATGAAGTCAGCGTCATCCAACGGTTGGCCAATTCCCTGATGGCCATTGATTACCCCGCTGAGCGCTTTGATGTGTGGCTGATTGATGATCACAGTACTGATGGCACCAGCCAACTGATGGATCAGGTGGCCCAGCAGCATCCCAATTTACAGGTCGTCCATCGTGACCAAACGGCGACTGGCGGTAAATCCGGGGCTCTGAATCAGGTTTGGCCCACCACTGCGGGGTCGATTTTGCTGGTGTTTGATGCCGATGCGCAGATCTCTGCCGACTGTCTGCGGCAAGTGGTGCCGATGTTTGAACAAGCGCCGGTCGGGGCGGTGCAACTACGCAAGGCGATCGCCAACAGCACCGATAACTTTTGGACACGCAGCCAAGTGGCAGAGATGGCCTTTGACGCCAACTGTCAGCGCCAGCGCGGCACTGTGAATGGCATTGGCGAACTGCGCGGCAACGGTCAATTTGTGCGCCGGGCAGCGCTGGAACAGTGCGGTGGTTGGAATGAAGAAACCATTACCGACGACCTCGACCTCACCCTCAAGCTGCACGTGAACGGTTGGGATGTCCCCTTATTCATGACGCCCACCGTTTGGGAAGAGGGCGTTGTCAAAGCCCTGCCGCTATGGCATCAACGCAATCGCTGGGCCGAGGGCGGCTACCAACGATACCTTGACTATTGGCAACTGCTCACGCCCAAACGCTTGGGCTGGGGCAAAACCTTTGATCTTCTCATTTTTTGGCTCATTCAGTACGGTCTACCCACGGCAGCTTTTCCCGACTTTGCCCTGGCCCTGGCGCGCAACCGCTTGCCGATGCTGGTGCCATTGTCGAGCGTGGCGGTGTTGTTCGCGACGGTGAGCATGGCTCAGGGGCTCAAGCAAACCCAAAAGGCCTCGGCGTTTTCCCTCTGGGTGCAAACTGGGCGCGGCATGATTTATATGACCCACTGGTTTGTCATTGTCGCGGCAGTGACTAGCCGCATGGCAATTCGGCCTAAACGGTTGAAGTGGGTTAAAACCCAGCACGGTGACTCCGATGCTGCTGCCACAATCGAGGCCCAAGTTTCATCACAATAGTCATTGCTGAATGTTCGTGGCCTATTTCAATGAGCTGAGCGATCGCGAACACGAAGTCCTGGAACTCATTGTCGAAGGTTTGAGTAACACCGAAATCGGTCAAAAACTCTATCTTCAGTCCCAACACGGTCAAGACCTATGTGAAGGGGATTATGAATAAGCTCGTGGTGAGCGATCGCGTCCAAGCGGCTGTCGCCGCCGTCCGTCGCGGCTTAGTGGATTAAGCGCAGGGTTCATCACATGACCTATGAGACTGTTCTGCCCCCAAACACCTACATTTGCTCCTGATAGACATGCCGATTATGTCTTTTGGCATCCTTATTAAGAGAATTGAGAAGCTAGATAAATAAATAATTAAGTGAAGGGAACAAACTTCCACATGAGTAAGAGAGAGATGATCTCTAGGATGTAACTGACAAAGACGCTGGGGTTAAATAAGCCGTCCCAGAGGTAACCTCTGCGTTTAGAAGCTGTATTTCGCTTAAAGGAGCGACACCAATCACCATATACAGCTGGACTTCTCAAATGAAAATCCTTTCGCAAAATTTCCTCTACCTCTGCGACACGTGGATAGAAACCTCGTTGAAAGTGCTTCCATTGACTTTCGAGGATCCAGAAAAATAGAGGAATCGCTGAACCGAGTAGTACTACTAGATCTTGCTTTTGCTGAAATGCAAGGGCAATTGCCGCCCCTGTCCCCGTAATACCCAGGGCTTTGATGATCCAAATTTGCCGGTTGTAGTCTTCAATCGTGGCTTGCAGAAAGAAATATTCGTCTTTAAGCAGGCCTAGTTCAAACTCTGGTGATGTTGTGTGTGGAGATTTTACGTTGGACATCTGGTGTCGAAAAGTAAGGCAGGGCAGGATAGCGCCTGATTGAGATTCCCAAACTAGTATAGGTAGAAATCGTTGATCTTCTGTCAAAGAGCCTCGTAGCTATGGAATACCTGATTCGCTATTTGCACCTCTCAGATTTTCATGTCGGCAAAGACGACTATGCCCAGCGCAAAATCTTCAAAGCGATTCTTGACCACGTCAGGGAAAAGCAGGCAGACGGTTGGGTGCCCGACCTGGTTTTTATCACTGGTGATATTGCTAACCGAGGTCAGGCCAGTGAGTATGACATCTTCAACTATGAATTCTTGGCAGAACTTGAAACCATTTTCGGAAACGACTGGCAAGGAAAGATCTTTGCTGTGCCTGGAAATCATGACGTTGATCGCTCTCGTGTCAAATTCTTGGATCGCGAAGCGATGGGTACTCAAGATGCGATGGTGTTCGATGTCACCCCAGAAAGTCAGTCGACTCGGCAAACATTTGTGTTAAGTGGGGTCCAGGCTTATATAGAAAATGATGAAAGTCATGCTGCAGAAAACTGGCTGGACACCCCTACTGGAACTTTTACCGAAATTGTGGACATTCATGGTGTCAGCCTTGGCATTGTAGGAATTAACACGGCCTGGCTATCTAAAGATGACAAAGACAAAGGCAACCTCACACCAGGACTTAACCTCGTTCAAGATGCTTTAGAAGGTCTGCCTGACTGCGATTTGCGGATTGTCCTTGGCCATCATCCACTGGATTGGTTTCTCGAAAAAGAGGCTAACCGCATCCGACAATTTTTCGGTAAGCATCACGTTCTTTACCTCCACGGGCATCTCCACCGCGCTAGAGCCAGAGGACAAGAGAATAGTGCAGGTAAACCTTTTCTCAGTATCCAGGCTGGAGCTGCTTTTCAGGCCCGTGATGATGAAGTTTGGCGAAATGGCTTGCTGTGGGGCGAGTTGGACTTGGAGCAGCAAAAACTACGGCTGCAGCCTCGACATTGGTCTATGGATCATGATGGGTGGGTGATGAGCAGTGACGCATTTTCTCCAGAACGAGAAGCGCAAGATGGTAAATGGTGGGAATTTGCCTTGCCAGGAACATCTCAAGCTGGTCAACAGCACTCAACTAGTGCCTCAAAAGCCCAGGTGCTAAAGGTGACACTCCCGGAAGGTTGGAATCATGAAAATCTGAGTACCTTAGCGAGTCGGAGGGCTGCGCTTGCCAAAAACGCATTGTCTGAGCAAGAAGCGGTGCAATATTTTGACGGGGGCACACCCGATTGGCGAATTGCTTTGTCTCCAGTTATTCCTCGGCGAGCTATCGTTCAGGAGCTGCAAGATACGATTGCTGGGGGGCGTAGTCAAAATAAGCCCACCGTGGCTTTATTATTGGGAGCTGGTGGCGAAGGTAAATCAACTGCTGTTTTTCAGACAATTGTAGATTTAGTAAATGGCGATCCTTCCTGGCAAATAATCTGGCGGTATGATCCTGAAGCTGGTCTCTCTGCTGATGATATTCTTGCCCTACCCGAAGGAGACTATCAGTGGTTGATTACTAGCGACGATGCAGATCTAATTGCCGAAGATGTTTTTCAAGTTGCCCGTGCGTTGCAAAGAGATGGGCGGCAGGATGTTCAATTCTTGTTGACTTGTCGAGATACTGATTGGATTGCCGCAGAGCAGGAAGCCAAAAAAAAACGCGACTGGTCAACTGTTACTCATTTTCATAAAAAATCCATTAGTGGTTTGACATTAGAAGATTCAACTCTGGTGGTACAGGCTTGGCAACAATATGGTGAAAAAGGTTTAGGACAACTTTCCGATAAGTCTCTGACAGAAGCAGCGCAGCTATTGGTGGAATCGGCGGAAAAAGAAGCCACTACAGGAGAAGGTGCTTTTTTTGGAGCGATGCTAAAAATGCGAATTGGGGATCAACTCAAAGAGCATCTTAGAAAGATGCTCAATCGTTTTGCCCATCGAGAGATTCCAGGTGGAGGTAATCTGCAACAAGCCTTTGGATACATTGCCGCCATGCATTCGGAAGGTTTGATGTTTCTTTCCAAACCCGTACTCGTAGAGGTTTTGGGCTTGCCAGAGGGGCGTGCCTTAAAACCCAAGGTTCTCGTTCCCTTAGGCAAAGAGGCTGCCGCCACTCAAGCGAGGAACTTTATTTTTACCCGCCACAAATCCATTGCCGAAGCGACGATAGAAATTTTGACTGAGCAAGAGGATATTGATGAGTTATATGTTGACTTAGCGAAAGCAGCAATCGTAGCCAGATTAAAAGATGATTTTGTACCAGATTTACACCGTTGGTTTTACGAGGCAACAAAACACTTTAATGATTCGGCAAGACCCGATTTAGCGATTCAGATTGGCAAAGCGTTTCTAGAAAGAGATCCAAGCAATCATCAGCTCTTGGTGAACTTAGCTAATATTTATCGAATAGCTGGAGAGCCAAATCAAGCTATTCTACTCTTTCGAGAAAAGATAAACGAGATTCAGGATAATCGCGGATTCTTTGTCGAGTGGGGGACAGCAGAATCTAGTGTCAAGAATCAAGCTTTTGCCGTCTTGCTTCAAGCTATTTCCCTCACCGATCAAGCTTCGAAGACTAAACCCAATAATAATAATGCGAGAATTGCACTTGCGAACTTAGGAGTGAATTTTCGAGCGCTCTATGATGCGTATAACGATCCGACTTTTATAAAGGGGCAGGGAGCAATTGCTTATATTGGTCTAACTATCACACAACCAAAAAGTGACCCAAGAGCATACTCTTATTTGCAAGGGCATCTCAAAGACAGTCGGGCAGATGGCGTCTCGGAGATGGATTGGCAAACCGCTTTTCAAAGTCTTCTCACCGCTATCACAGCTGCCTACGATCTCTGCGTCGAGAAAGACGATTTTCCCGAGCTTCCCTCTCCAGATGAAATGACGTTTGAAGGATTGCGATATCTAATCGAAAATGCAGCCAAGCGCTCATTATAAAATTGACTCCATAGTAAAACTAAACTTGTATGCGTAAAACTATTGGAGTGATTTCAGATACCCACGGCTTGCTGCGACCTGAAGCCGTTTCTGCTCTGCAGGGGAGCGACCTGATTATTCACGCGGGTGATATTGGTCGCTTGGAAGTGATTGAGCAGTTGGCAGCGTTGGCGTAGCCTCTCCGCAGGAGAATCGCCCCCGTTAAAGCGATTCGCGGCAATATCGATCAAGCAGCGTGGGCCGAAGCGTTCCCCGAGACGGAAGTCGTGCAGGCCAACGATGTGCTGATCTATGTACTCCACAACCTGAAAGCGCTCGATCTGGACCCGCAAGCAGCCGGTTTCCGGGTTGTGGTGTCAGGCCACTCGCACCAACCAAACATCGCCGAAAAAGACAGGACGCTTTACCTCAATCCAGGGAGTGCTGGGCCAAGGCGGTTCAAACTGCCGATCGCCGTTGGCCGCCTGACCATTTCGGGTGAGAGCGTTCGGAGTGAAATTCTGCCGTTAGATATCCCCCGCTAGCACCCAGTTGAACTGAGCCTGGGGGCGATCGCCAAAATGGTAGATTTACCGTCCTGACCTAGCCGATCGCCAAGGCTGAAGTGTGAACATCCTGCTAAACGGTTCACCCAGTAGTTGGGCAAGCCGACTGCTGCCAATTGCCGCCCTCATGATGGCTACGGCACTTGACTCACCTGCACACTGGTCGGCGCACTGTCTGTCTCGTATTGCAAAGCGAGTAAACCAGCCCGCTGCGGCAGCGCATGGGCGATCGCAAAGTCCGTTTGATATTGGGCGATCGTCACAGACAATGACTGTCTCATGCTCACCTCAAAGACCTCGACAGGCGGTGGGGCAGCATGAAAGTCCACTATCTTGCAGTCACTAAACTGGGACTCCCAAGTCACCCCCGGACAATCTCGCAATCGCATGGCGTTGGCAGAGGACTGAGTGACACTCAACAGGCACAAGCTGCTCAGCCCTAGTGCTAGAGGGATGGATAAAATTCGCATGGTTCGTTCTCCATTTCAAGGGGGTGTGACCGAATCAATCAGTTCGTCACGTTGATCGGCCACGGCCTCGCCAATCGATGTGACGGAGCCATCATAGGAAGGTGAAGGGTGAGTCGTCCGGGACTAACGTCAGCGATCGCTATGACGTTAGTCATGCCCAGCATCGGTGGGGAAATCTGTGAGGTGTTGGTGGGCCCATAGGGCGGCCTGAGTGCGATCTCGCACCCCTAACTGCGAGAGGATCCGGGTCAAGTGGTTTTTGACGGTGCCGACACTCAGATGAAGGGCCGTGGCCATCTCGCGATTCGTGTGGCCTTGCCGCAGCAGGTGCAGAATGTCGAGCTCGCGATGGGTAAATAGATGCTGATAGTCTGTCGCAGAGGAAGTTGGGCGACGCTGAGTAAATACCTTCGGCGCAATGGTGGGGCCGAGGTGGCCGTAGCCTTGGTAAACCGTGCGAATGGCCGCCGCCAACTGGGGCGAAGGCGTACTTTTGAGCAAATAGCCCAACGCCCCCGCCCGGAGCGACGCCTGGATATAGTCATCTTCGTCAAAGGTCGATAGCACCAGAATGCGAATCCAGGGCAGTCGTTGATGAATCTCGCGCGTGGCGGCCACGCCATCGACCTGCGGCATGCGCATATCCATCAAAATGACGTCGGGCTGGTGTTGCTCGGCCAGGGCGATCGCCGCGCGACCATCCATCGCCTCAGCCAATACCGCCATATCCGGCTCTAAGCTCAGAAGACGCGCCAGTCCCTGACGGAACATCGCTTGATCATCAGCCAACATCAGACGAATCATCGGGGAATACACACCTGAATAAAGGTTCCTTTGCCGATCTGGCTCTGCACCTTGAGCTGCCCCTTGAGGAGTTGGGTGCGCTCTTGCATACCTCGCAGCCCAAACCCTGGCAACACGCCATCCGAGTCAAACCCCACGCCATCATCTTGCAGCTCTAGCCAAATATCTGTACTTGTGGCGTACCCGTGCAAATGCACCTGCTGAGCTTGGGCATGTTTTTGAAGATTGGTTAGCCCCTCCTGCAAAATGCAATAAATTTGATGAGCCACCTGAGGCGGCAACACCGGGAACTGCAGTTGGTAATCGATTCTGAGGGTATGGAGCGCGTGAATTTGGTCAATGAGTTCTCGTATCGCCTGATTGAGATCAAAATTACTTTGCCGCATGGTTTGTACCGACAGCCGCACATCTTGCAAACACTGGTGGGTGAGCTGCTGCGCCGTGGCTAAAGCCCCCGCCGCCGCGACGGGCTCTTGCTGGGTGAGCCGCTGGATCAGTTCAAGCTGAACGCTGAGGGTGGTGAGAGAATGGCCCAACCCATCGTGGATATCGCGGGCAATGCGGGTGCGTTCTAGCGCGACGGCCTGGGCTTCCACTTGCTGAGAAAGGGTCTCAGCCCGCAGCCGACTCTGGCGTTCGGCCACCATGATGAACCCAAAGCACACCGCGAAAAAGCTGATCCCCACATAACTCACGATATTACTAAAGAGAATGACTTGAACGTTGTAGATTGACTCAGCTTGTCCGGCCTGAATCTGGGCCAAAATGTCGTCGATTCGGTTCGGAATCCACTGGGCGATAATGACGGTTTCGCCAATACCGGCCACTAGGACAGCGATAATGACTTCGCGCCGAGGCAGCAGGAAGCAGCTCTTCACCAAAACAAAGTAGAGCAACAGTTCGAACCACACCTCCCAAGCGAAGGCCGTCAGAATTAAACCGAGCTGTAGGAAGACGTAGAGTCGCCGCTGCCAGAGCGATCGCGAGATGGGAAAGCTCAGACTGAATACCCAAAAAACGCCCCCCAAAAGATAGGCCCATAGCAGGGGCGGCGCTTGCGTTTCGAGGTGAGAAGCGAGCCAATTTTGAATCAAACTCACCCCTAAAAGAAACCATTCCACCCAGCGGAGGGTGCGGCGCAGTTGAGATGAGCAGGTGGATACAGCCATTGCCAGCAACGAGATAGAAATCAGCTATTTCAGGACTTACGCCGTTGCATCCGGTTTTGGGGGACGCAAAGGGGCCATGCGTAAGTCCTAATGTTTGTACAATACGGCGACGGTGGCGATCGCCGTGATGACTAGAGTCATGGTTATGAGATGACTCCAGGTAGTCCCGTGAGGGCAACGACCTCCCTAAAGTGATGAGCGTTCACGTCATTACGTTAGGAATTGCTTCGATGCAGCGATTTTTTTGGCAAACCAGACTGCGCGATTTCCTTTTATTAGGAACCTTGCTGTCCCCTCTTGCCGCCCAGGCCGCGCCTGCGCCCTTGTTTGATGCCGTCTTGCCAGATATTCAGCGGCAGCTACCCGGTGACTTGCAGATGCGACTGCCGAGCTATGTACCCGAGCAGCCAGAACCGCTCTACCCTTCGGTTGATGTCGGCGATACGGGCCTGGTAGTGTATCTATCGCCTGATCCTGATTGCGATCGCGGCGTGCAGCCAGATTGTCTGACCGTCGGCGGGGCGGCTGTTATGCATCTGACTGCCTTTGCCGACTGGCAGCAGCGACACCAAGATGATCTGACCTCGGTAGCGTTGTCTAGCAACATTACGGGAGACTACCTCTCCGTTGACTATGGCGCGGGCGAAATCCGCTATGTTGCCTGGCAGCAAGATCAGACGGGGTATGTGCTGGGGGCGGTAGCAGAGGGCATTTCACAGGATGAGCTTTTGCGAGTCGTGAACTCCATGATTGAGTCAGACCCCATTGAATAGCAGCCGCTGCTATTCTGAGCACCGTCTTATGTCGACTACCGCACGGCGTAAATTTGCCCACCCATTACCCCCTCTGTGAGAAGTCGCTGCGCGTCTACACCCTAAATCCCTCTCTCAAATTTGAGAGAGGGACTTCAAACCATTGCACGCTCCCCTTCTCCCAGTTTTGGGAGAAGGGGCTGGGGGATGAGGGCCGATTGGTATTGGGACTTACGCCATCAAGTACTACAGGTCAGCAGACCATCCGGCAAAACGGACAGATCAAAAATCCCCCAATCGGCACGAGCAAGACAGCTCAAGGGGGGGCCCTAGATTTTGACGATTGGGAAGCTCTCGGATGCCATCAATGTACTCCGGTACAAACAAAAAGAACGGCTATTAAATAGCTATTTCTGCAGCTTAAGTCAGCGTCAAAACCTTAGCCTCCTGCTGTAGGTCTACCCAACTAGGTGAGTAACGCCCCCTCTAGATGACTACCCACTTGCAGGTGGGGCAGCGCTCGTCCTGCGGCCTATCTTCAAAAGGTCGAATTCCTAATTTGTGATGGCAACCCGTTCAAGAGCGGCCAATTTGGTGCGGCGACCGCGCTATGGGCAATGGGTGCATGGTCTGCTCATCGCCGAGGCGGTGCTACTAATCCTAGTTGCTGGCAGTGTCTTGCTCGTCGTGGCTTGGGACATGCTCAAATACACGCAGCCTTTGCCAACATCTACCGCGACCCGCTCATTACAGCCAGAGCGATCGCTGGCAACGACGATCGCGGCTAATCCCAACTGCATCGTCCGCAGTGTTGAAACCGCGCCGGTTCAAGGTCGCACCTGCATCAGTGAGAGCTAGTGCCAGTTTTTCCCAATCATGAGCAGTGTGATCATGTTCTGTAGACTATCCCTTGCTTTTACTGTCGCTGTTTCAGCCGTCACCCTGGCGGTAACCGGCTGTACCTTGCCAATAGGTTCACAAACAGAGGAGACAAAGGCGATGCCGACTGTTGTGGAGCTGGACGCCGTCGTGGCACTAGGTCGCATCGAGCCAGAAGGTGAGGTAATTCGCCTGTCGGTGCCCAACGCTGCCGATAGTCGGGTGAATGAAATTCGCGTCGCGGAGGGCGATCGCGTTGAGGCCGGACAGGTCATCGCCGTGCTGCAAGGGGCCGAGCGCCGTCAAGCGGATCTGCAAGCGGCTTATGCTTTGGTGAAACAGCGACAGGCGGAGTTGAGCCAAATTCAGACGGGTAGTGTGAAGGCGGCCTCGGTAGAGGCCCAGCAGGCCCAAATCAACCGGCTAGAAGCTCAACTCACCACTCAAGCCCAACAGCGGCAGGCGGATATCGAGTTAGCTCAAGCCAACCTACGCGAGGCCGAGATCAACTATCAGCGGTATCAAGAACTCGCTGCCGTGGGGGCCGAAAGCCGCTCGCAGTTGGATATTGCCCAACGCAACTACGAAACGGCTCAGGCCGAGTTGGCCCAGAAGCAAGCAGCATTGGATGAAACAGAGACCACTGTGCGATCGCAAATTTTGGAAGAACAAGCCCGGCTGGTCGAACTGCGACAGACCACGCCAGAGGCGATCGCGATCGCTCAAGCCCAGCTCGAACAGGCCCAGAGCCAAGTTTCACAGCGGCAAGCCGACCTGGATGACGTGCTCGTACGCGCCCCCGTCGCCGGACAAATCCTCAAAATCAACACCCAGATTGGCGAGCAGGTCAATACCCAAGAGGGCATCGTGGAGCTGGCTCAAACGGACCAGATGATGGTGCTGGCAGAAGTGTATGAAACCGACATTCGTCAGGTCAGTCTTGGTCAAGCGGTCACCGTTACTAGCGAATACGGCGGCACCGCCCAGGAACTCATGGGCACCGTCGATCAGATTGGGTTGCAAATTGGCACGGCCACCTTTGGGGAAGGAGACGCCGACCCCACCCAGGATGTCAACGCCCGTGTGGTCACGGTTAAAGTGCGTCTGGATGACGAAGCCAGCAAGGCCGTAGCCGCACTGACGGGAATGCAGGTAAGAGTCGCGATCGCCATTGAAGATGAGGTGGCGGCAGACAGTTAAAGTGGCTGTCTTGCCGTTTGGCGACCAAGCCATGGCTCGCGTTGGCGATCCAGCCTTCAAGACGTTTGGAATTAGTCTGAAACCCTTGCATTATTAATAGAGTCAAACACAGATTCGATCCAAAAAATGAACCAAGTAGCTCGTCTTATTAGCTTAATGACCCTGAGTGGCTGTTGTATTGTTCTCTCTGGAAAAATCGCTCTCGCTGAAGCCAACCTTCAAATTTTAAATCCCAGTATTTCTCAGTCAACCGATCAGGAAAATACTCACTTTTCTCAACATTTCGAAGACTTAGATGTTGAAGGCTCCATTTTAATTTTTGATCTCAATCAGAGCCTCATACATCAATACAACCCTGAACGTAACACCACTCCTTTTCTACCTGCTTCAACTTTCAAAATCCCTAATTCGCTCATTGCTCTAGAGAATAGAGTCATTGAGAGCGACGTCTCTGTTTTAACTTGGGATGGAATTGTGAGAAGTTACCCAGTTTGGAACCAAGACCTCAATATTCGATTGGCCTTTAAGTTTTCGGCAGTCTGGTTCTATCAGGTTTTGGCTCGCCGCATTGGCCATGAACGGATGCAAGAATGGGTGGCCAGTATCGGTTATGGAAATGGAAATATTGGCAGTGCTGAAGATGTTGACACTTTCTGGCTGACCGGCGACCTCCGCATTACCCCGCAGGAACAGATTCAGTTTTTACAGCGTTTGTATAAGAACGAATTGCCCTTCTCCGAAAGCACGATCGAGATCGTTAAAGACATCATGATTGTGGAGCAAACGCCAGACTATACCATGCGCGCAAAAACGGGTTGGGCATTAGCTAGCAACGTAGGTTGGTATGTCGGCTATCTAGAACAAAATGACAATGTTTATTTCTTTGCCACCAACATCGATATTCAAGATGAATCTGATCTACCAGCTAGGCAAGCCATCACTCGAAGATGCTTGGCCAGTTTGAATTTGTTGTAGTTGCCAAGGAGATCATGTTCAAACTCCTCTTCTCGCGCCTGCCTAAACCCCTCGCTTGGGCGCAGCTATCTCATCAAAAGATACGTTTAGCAGTGGCGCTGACCGGTGTGAGCTTTGCCAACATTCTCATGTTCACCATGATGGGGTTAGAGGCGCTCATCTCAGACGGCACCACCACCCTGCATGAAAACCTGCGGGGCGATCTATTTTTGGTGTCGTCTTTTAGCCCGACGTTGCGCTTTCCATCGACTTTGCCACGGGCCTATCTATTGCAGGCCAATGCCGTAGATGGGGTGGCGACGGCCGCGCCGCTGTATTTGAGTATGGCGACCTGGACGAACCCCCAGCAGTTGGATGCGGCTATGGAGCCTGGTGAGGGCGGCGATCTCTTTGGCACTCAGGTGCGGGTGATTGCCTTTAATCCGGCTCAGCCTGTGCTGAATTTACCGGGGGTAGATGCGCAGCGCGATCGCCTGAGCACCCCCCAGACCGTGCTGTTTGACGAACTCTCCCAGCCCTCGCTGGGCGATATCCCCCAACAATGGACGGAAACAGGAGACGTGCAAACCCTGATGGCGCGGCGGCGTGTGACCGTTGTGGGGCTGTTTAGTTTGGGTAGCACCGTGATCGAAAAAGGCACCGTGGTCATGAGTGACCTGACCTATACCCGGTGGTACGGCAACAACAGTCTGAAGCAAGTCACCTTAGGGGTGCTCACTTTGGAACCAGGCAGCGATCGCGCTACTGTGCAAGCCCAATTGCAGGCCCATTTGCCCGAAACTGTCGAAGTGCTCACTCAAGAGGAGCTGATCGCCAAAGAGCAGCGCTTCACGGCGAGTGATCCGATTGGCATCATTTTTGGCTTTGGTAGCACCGTGGGATTTGTTGTCGGCATCGTCATTGTGTACCAGGTGCTCTACACCGATATCAGCGACCACCTGCCCGAATACGCCACCCTCAAAGCCATGGGCTACAGCGATAGCGCGCTGCTGCGAGTCGTGCTGATGGAAGCCATGCTGCTCGCAATTTTGGGCTTCATTCCCGGATTTACCGCCTCTGTCGGACTGTATCAAGTGCTGACGGTCATGACCCGCATCCCCCTTGCGATGAAGGGAGCCGTGGCCCTGCAGGTGTTTGTGCTGACCCTGGTCATGTGTGGTGCGTCCGGAGCGATCGCCATCCGCCGTCTCCAATCCGCCGACCCTGCCGATGTGTTTTGATTTGGGATTTTGGATTGGCGATTTTGGATAGGTCATTCAATATCCCGCAGGGGCGAGGCATTCTCGAAATAACGTTATCTCGCAGGGGCGAGGCATTTGGTGGATAACGCTACTTTCTAACCCAGTCAGCTACAGCCAAAATGCCTCGCCCCTACAGACCCGTCCATTCAATCACCCACCGTCACACTCCCAAATGCATCCCACCGTCACCATCAACAATCTCAACCACGCCTTCGGCAAAGGCAACCTGCGCCGCACTGTCCTGAGCGACATCACGCTGGCGCTGTATCCAGGGGAAATTGTGCTGCTTACTGGCCCCTCTGGTAGCGGCAAGACGACCTTGCTAACGCTGATGGGGGCACTGCGATCGGTGCAGGAAGGGAGTTTACAGATTCTCAATCAAGAGCTGAAAGGCGCGAAGAAACGGCGGCTGGTCAAGCTGCGTAATCAAATTGGCTTCATCTTTCAGTCCCATAACCTGCTGGACTGTCTGACGGCGGCAGAAAACGTGGAGATGGCGCTGAAGCTGCATAAGATTTCCCAATCAGAGCGGCGATCGCGATCACACGCCATGCTCTCGGCAGTGGGACTCGGGGAACACAGTCACAAGCATCCTGACCAGCTTTCGGGTGGGCAAAAACAGCGGGTCGCGATCGCCCGTGCCCTGGTTGCAGAACCCAAAATCGTGCTCGCTGACGAACCCACCGCTTCCCTTGATAGTCATTCCGGTCGCGACGTGGTGAACCTGATTCAACAACTGGCCCACCAGCAACACTGCACCGTCCTAATGGTCACCCACGACAACCGCATTCTCGATATTGCTGAGCGTAGTCTGCATATGGAAGATGGTCGATTGTGCGCCTAATCCGATGAATCGCCTTCAGAATCAATCAGCGTCTAAGAATTACAATCATTCCTTCTCAGGTCAGGGAAGCCGTTGGCAGGGTAAACCAAAACGTGGTGCCCTGGTTGGCAGTGCTCTCAACGCCGATTTGTCCGCCATGGGCTTCGACAATTTGCTTACAAATGTTGAGGCCCAGGCCCAGGTGTAGCGGTTGGTGATGATTGCGTCCCCGGCTGTAGCGATCGAAAATCCACTGGTTGGGGTCGGCCTGTGACGGTTGCTCGGAAGCTGACTGCGGGAGATCGCTCGTCAGCTCATGAATGCCATCACCGTCATCGCTGACCGTGCAGCGCAGGTAGTCACCTTGCTGACTGGCATCGAGGGTAACACACACGCCAGACGGGTTGTACTGCAAGGCATTCGAGATTAGGTTGTCGTAAACGCGATGCAGCTGTAGCGCATCAGCACTGACGAGTGGCAAATCGGCAGGCAATGAAACCACCATCTGGCCTTGCGCCTGTTTGAGCCGCAGCTCAAAATCCTCGGTAATATCCTTGACCAAATTGTTCAGGCTGAGCGATCGTAGCTGTAATGAAACGCCATTCAGGTTTTGGCCATGCACCTCTAACAGCGAATTGATCAGCTGCAGCTGCTGTTCTTGACTTCTCGCCATGCGAGTAATCACGGCGCGATCGAGAGAAACTTTCTCGCCTCCCAACAGCAGATTGTTCAACAGCATCAGCGTTCCCGTCACCGGATTACGCAAATCGTGTGACACCGCATGCAGCAAGAGCTGCTGCTGTCGCCGCGACTCAAACTCTGAGATCTGCAGCCGCTCGTAGACCCATACGCCGATATTGCAAATCACACAAACCCAAGCCAAGTTGGCAAAAGTAGCCCAAATAAAAATGCTGTCAAAAGTCGCAATATCGCCCACATGAGTAATCCCTAGCAGCGGCAGCACAACGCCAAAGTAGATCACCGGCAGCGCCTGAGACAGCAGATGCAGCGGCCAGCGCAGCGGCAGCAGCACCGCCAGGGCCAAGAAAACCATTGGCGCTGGCTCAGCCGGGATGTGATAAAACGTGCCGACGATTTGATTCGAAAAGCCATTTACCGAGCAGGCCAATATCAAGAACAGAACTGTCGGATGGCGACGTCCCCACTGGGTTTTATGCAGCAGTTGTTCACCAGCTGAAAGGCGCCGCGATTACGAACTTTTTCGTGACTACAGTGCTGATGGCGCTGTGTT
>JBCBJQ010000035.1:0-51828 GCA_038523235.1 Cyanobacteria bacterium J06626_4 | reverse complement strand
CCCAGACGCTGCGCCTAGAACATCCTGAGAGTTTTCGAGCCAAAGTGCTCACCTGTCGTAACGGCCAGAAACAGGAAATTTGGGCCTTTACTAAGACCGTGCGGTTGAAAAAGTAGGGTTCGAAACGACTCGTTATCGTCCATGAAACCGCTGAGCTCAGTGATGCTCCCCGCTTTCTATTGACCGATGCCCTGCATTAGGACAGTGCCCGCACCTTTGCCATCTGGAGTTATCGCTGGCCGATTGAGACCTTTCATGAGTTTGCCAAGCACCTCGTCGGCTTTGAGTCGGCTCAGCTACGCAAGGAGGAAGCGGTGAAACGCCACTTCTGCCTGAGTTGCGTCGCGCAGTCGTTACTCCAAGCGACGTCGGGCTCGGGGCATTCATCGGAACGGTTTGACTTTGCTCAAAACCACGAGCAAACCATTGGCCAACGACTCTACACTTTGGGTCGCGAAGCTTTGCAGCAACTGCTGGAGATGACGCAGGGGCTCCTGGCTCAGGGGCGCTCCATCGCTCAGATGATGGAGGTGCTCATGCCCACTTAATTGGGCGATCGCCAGCCTCTAATTTTCTCTGCTCGTAAATTGCCAAGTCGTGCCAGCTACTTACTACGTAAGCAGCGGTTTTGTTTTGGGGTGACGTCTGCGCGGCAACCTGTAGTGAGCCGCAATCAGGTTTGGACACTTTGAATCGCCGGATCGCTTGCGGCAAGGCCCTTCCCTTGTATGTTGAGAGCAGTAGCGCTAGACCGTCTTCCCTAGGCATGTGGCTCAGCTATACTCCGTGGTGCAGCGTGGCTCAGCGCTATGATTCATCCCCTGAGAACTCGAACATAAGCCTGCGGCAGAGCAAAGCTCAACGCCTGGTCCCCTTGGGAGACCGTATCGCGCAAGGATGAGTGCAGTGGATGGAGCGCTTAATCCAATTCTCTAGACGCGATCTTGAGGTGCTTTCCATGTCGACTCCAGAAACGGACTATCGTTGTTTGGGTATTGATGTCAGCAAAGAGTATTTGGATATCTATGACTTGAAGCAAGAATTGTCCGCGCGCTATGACAACGATAGTGAGGGTGTGGGGCAACTGCGACAAGCGTTGCAAAATCGTTCGGACTGGGCGGTGGTCTGTGAAGCGAGTGGGGGGTATGAAATGCTGGTGGCCACGACCCTCGCCGCTCATGGGTGTCGGGTGAGTGTGGTCAATCCGAGGCCAGTGCGGGACTTTGCCAAAGCCAGCGGCATCTTAGCGAAGACGGACACCATCGATGCCAAAGTCATTGCTCGCTTCGGCCGTTTGCTCCAGCCGTCCGCCACGGTGTTTGCCTCTGAGACAGCGCAACAACTCCAAGATTGGGTCCGGCGCAGGCAGCAACTCGTCGAGATACTCAGTGGCGAAAAGAATCGCCTCCAGCAACTCAAAGGCCGCAACAAAGCCATCCTGACGGACGAAGTGGAGGCTCATATCGAGTGGCTCAAAGACCGCATTGCGCAACTGGACGAGACGATTGAGCAGCTCAGCCAACAACCGTCACCATGGCGTGAAGATGAGGCGCTGCTGACCTCGGTCAAAGGCGTCGGCCCCGTGGTTTCCACGACCCTGCTCGCTGAGCTGCCCCAATTGGGGCAGCTCAGCGGCAAACAAATTGCAGCTTTGGTCGGCTTAGCCCCGTTCAATCGCGATAGTGGTCGCTACCGAGGCAAACGCACAACCTGGGGTGGTCGCGCCACGGTGCGCTCCGCGCTTTACATGGCGACGCTAGTAGCCGTGCGTCATAATCCGCCCCTGAAGACCGTGTATCAGCACCTCCTTGAGCGCGGTAAGGAAAAGAAAGTGGCCTTGATTGCCTGTGCCAGAAAACTCCTGACCTGTTTGAATGCCATGCTCAAGGCTCGCACCCCGTGGCAAAACGAACTCGTCACCGCTCGCTATGCGCCAGCCTGAGAACCCCTTTTGAGGTCAGCGACAGTCAATATTCTGAGCCGTTCCCTTGACTTTCAAGATAATCGCTGCACCTTGAACCCTCTGCTGTAGCCCCCAACCGCTCCGTGAATTCAACCTTGCCGGTTTCGGCCATGCCCATGACTCGTTTTGACCTTCTTTGCCGCTAGTTTCCAGCTTATCTTGGCGATATCAGGTTCAGTTCACCTCACGCCCCCAAGGAGACTAGACTCATGCAAGTTCTTAAAGAGATTAAGCTCGGTCGTTTGGTTTTGGCGATTGTGATAACAGTGCTCATCGCTGATACGGTGCCCCACCCAAATCTTTCTGCTGGTCTTCTCGCAAATTCTTTGGGCCAGCTGCCAGCTGAGGCCGCTGCCGCTGAATCCTCCAAAACGGCGATCGCGGAGCCTGCGCGCTAGAGTCGAATAGAGCTGGTTAGATGAGATGGCTGATTCGGCGACGACGTTTGATCAGATGGTGACTGCCATTGCGGCCTTAAGCTTGGCCAGCCCGGTGACTTTGATTGCGATTGATGGCTGTGGCGGCGCTGGCAAATCGACTCTAACGAGTCGCTTAAAGACGGCCCTAGCGGCGCTCAGCATTGACGTTCAGGTTGTGCATTTTGACGATTTTTACCGACCCTCTTCTCAACGGCAGGCGGTCGCGTTGGCGGAGCCCAGCGCGATCGGCCCCAACTTCGATTGGCAACGACTGCGTGAAAGCGTTCTGATCCCACTGCATCAGGGCAACGCGGCTAACTATCAAAAATATAACTGGGCCACCGATGCCCTCATGGGCGAGCCGTTTCACATCAAACCAGTCGGCGTTGTCTGTGTCGAGGGCGTCTATTCGAGCCGCCCAGAACTCGCCTGCTTTTACGATCGGCTCATCTGGGTGACTTGTCCCCGAGCGGTGCGACTTCGCCGTGGCCTCGAACGCGACGGCGAGAGTGCCCGGGCACTCTGGGAAGATGAATGGATGCCCCAAGAAGATCAATACGTGCGAGACTATCGTCCGCAAGCGCAAGCTGATTGGGTGATCGATGGCGCTGATGGCGACAGCTGTTGAAGTTGCCAGGCTCCAGTAGGAACCCGACGATTTCATCCGAACATCTCTGTAACGACTCGTAATTGACCCTATTCTCTATCCGCTAAGCGCTTTCTAAATCTGCCAATACTTGCTGAACGCGCTGTTTGAGCGATCGCACCGCCGCTCGCTGGCCAATCAGCTTGGCCTGTTCGATAAACTGCGGTAGTTCCCGAATGGGCAATTGTGGAAAAGTCAAACTCCGCTCAGTTTCGGCATAGTCAGATTGAGTCTGGTTCAACTGGTAAATCGTCAGCACACCGTTCTGTAATCGCCAGATTTCAGGGATTCTCAGCGCCACATAAATCGGTAATTTGTTGAGCGACGAATTGCTGTTATCCACCTCAACAACCAAGTCAGGGGGCGGATGAATTGCAAAATCTAGCGTGTTAACGCCCCGCACCAGTGACTCATGCTGAATGTAGAAGCAGCCGTCGGGCTCTAATCCCTTGTTTTGAGCAGGGTTTTTCATCGTCAGCGAACCGAGTTTGCGGAGTTCTAACCCAAGTTCATCAACAAAAACACCGACAAAATCATCCAACAGTCGAGTCGGTTTTTCGTGTCCCTCTAACGGAACCATAATTTCTAGACGTCCATTGTCATAGGCCAATCGCTGATTGCGCCCTTCTCCGGTTTCTGTTAACAAGCGTTCATAGGTTTCCCAGCTGACACCCTGTAGCAGTATCCGCGTTTCTGTTTCACGCTCAGTCGTCGGGGTTGAGTGAATTTGAGAGGAGGCAACCGTCATGGTCTTTCCCAAATGTTGCAGTCTGTGTTTATCTTAGTTCCTGCATCTTCGGTCACAGATCTAAGCAGGAGCCTGCGCCAAATTGCGGAAGCGGGTGTACTGTGGTTCAAACAGCAGCTTTACCGTGCCGGTGGGGCCATTGCGATGTTTGGTGATGATGATTTCGGCAATGCCGCGATCAGGTGTGTCGGCATCGTAATATTCTTCGCGATACAGCATCATAATGACGTCGGCATCCTGCTCGATCGATCCACTTTCGCGTAGGTCGGACATCATGGGACGTTTATTGGTGCGCGATTCGACGCCCCGGCTAAGCTGCGAGAGTGAAATGATGGGGACGTTGAGTTCGCGAGCCAGACCTTTGAGCGATCGCGTGATTTTCGAAAGTTCTTGTACACGGTTGTCACTGCTGCCTTCCATCAGCTGCAGGTAGTCGATCAGAATGAGCCCCAAGGCGCCGCCCTGTTCGGCCTGGAGTCGCCTTGCCTTAGAGCGCATCTCGTTCACCGTAATGTTGGGAGTGTCGTCGATAAACACTGGCATTTCCGAGAGCTGGTTGATGCCCTGCCCGAGAATCGTCCACTCGTTCGGATTCAGCCTACCCGTGCGGAGGCGGCTGGTTTCTAAGGCTAATTCGCTGGAGAGCAGACGATAAACCAGCTGCTGTTTCGACATCTCCAAACTGAAGATTGCCACTGGCAGTTTTTGAGTGCTGGCAATATTCCGCGCAATATTGAGAACGAAGGCGGTATTGTGAACGCAGATATCATTGGCGACAAAATTATGCGTGTGAGGAATCGTCAGGTCATAGACTTGCTTGGCTCCTTGCGGAGTGATGGCCACGATTTCATCCCAATAAACGTCGCTGGTGGCGATCACCTGCAGTTCTTCATGTTCGAGGGCAGTGGCGAGCGCAAAGAGGAGATCGCGGCTCAAGGCACGCTTGCCTACATGAATATTACTCGTGTTCTGAAATCCGGCTCGAGTCGCCAGCGATCGCCAAGTTTCCGAACCTTTCGCCGCTCGAATCAATTCCCAAACTTCAACGGGAATTAGGTCACGGTTAGTCTGATAGCGGCGACCCGAAAGGGCATCGGCAGCTTTTTGCAGGGCCTCTTCTTTGCCCCAAATGCCAATGTCGGCGATGAAAGTTTTGATGGCATTAGCGTCGGTGATATCGAGTTGCCAAGCGGGTTGTCGAGTTGCTGGATATTTGATAGAGCGGGCCTTGAGGCGAGCAATGACACCAAATCTCAGCAGTAAATGTTGGATCTGTCGAACCAGCGTTTCGCTGACGCTCGCAAACCCTAGCTGCACCTGACCACTGGCGAGCACTGTGGCCCAGCCATCAGTCGCAAAGAGGCGATTAAGAAAGAGGGCAAGCTGGGATTGCTCTAGCTGAAAGACTCGGGCCGGAATCGTTTTGGTGTGAGCCGATTTGCCCCACAGTCCGACCTCCTGCAGCCACAGGGTGAGGGTGTTTTGACTCATCCAACGAATAGTGGCGAGCCCCTGTAGCGCTAACTGCTCGGGCTGCACCTGCAAAACCTCGCACAATTGTACAAAGGTATCAGGATTCGGTGCACAGGCTCCTTGTTGCCACAAGGTCACAAGCGCTGGACTGACATCTAACTGCTGCGCTAACCAGCGAGCCGATCTCTGAGAGGCCGTCAGATGTTGGCGCAGGGCGGTGCCAAAGTGCTGCCGCTGCTGTTGCACCTCAGCGTTGTCAGCCGTGACATGAAAGGTAGAAGTGCGTTGACCGTGAGAATTCTCCTCACGAATCTTGACCCCAGGAAACTTCAACGCGGCTTCGATAAAATCTGTCTGCAGCTGAGGATTCTCATTAGTGAACTGGGGAGCCGTTTGCGTTAAGCAGCCGTCACCAATCAGGTAAGCCAATAACTTGACTTGGTGAATTGGGAGCGTTTCGGTGCCAAATACCGGGAGCTGCCGGGGAACCGCAATTTTATCGCCGACCTGCAGATCGCCCAGCGATCGCCAGCCCGATAGCGTGAGATAGGGATGACTCAGGGTCGTTTCAATCACCCGACCGGTACTCGTTTTAACTTGGTAGACGGGCTTGATGCCGTCATCGACATAGGCGCTAGGTTGAGTTTGGTGAAACTGCCAATTAGTTCCCAACGTTAGCAATTGGGCAGTTTGGGCCTGATAAATCTCGCCAATTGTTTGGAGACTGCCGTCCGCCAGCAAAATTTCAGCATCGGCGCTTAAGCATTTGCCCATTGATGGTCTCCCTGCTGCGATAATCAGGTCAGACCGCTGAAATCCCTGGGTCATCGCATCCAGATCATAAAAACCGCAGGGAATACCCGGTAGCACGATGCCCTCGGCCCGCTCTTCGATCTCGGCAAAGGTTTCGATCAGGATGTCAGCAGTCGAAGTGAGGGCCTGCTGAGGCCGCTCTTGGGTAATGGCAAAGAGCTTTTGCTCAGCCTCGTCCAAGGAGAGTTCTAAGGGCTGCTCGGCCTCAAACCCGAGTTGCGAAATTTCGCCGCCGATTTGAATCAGTCGCCGCCGCACAAACTTTTCCATCACCAGGGTGGCGTACTGGTCGATGTTGGCCGCGCTGAGGGTGCGGTCGACCAGTTGGGCGATGCGGCTTTGGCCACCAATCTTTTCCAGCACCTCGCGATCTTTGAGCCAGGCGGTGACCGTCATCAGGTCGGTGGGTAGACCCTTCGCGTGCAGTTCAGTGGCGGCGCGGTAAATCGTTTTGTGAGCGCTGATGTAAAAGGCGTCAGGGTTCAAAATCTCCATTACGCGCCCGATCGCCTCTGGATCAAGCAGCAACCCGCCCAGGATGGCCTCTTCAGCATCCACGTTTTGGGGCGGCAGGCGATCGCTATAGCCCTGAAAATCGAGATTCTGAACCATCAGCCGCTCCGCTGTGAACGATCAAGTACTCCTTACCGTAGCGGATCGTCTCCGGGAATGGAACATCTGTTTTAGGGCTGCAGGAGCCAACGCCGGTTCACAGTTAAAGCCGAGCTAGTCAGTCTGATTTCGTCGCAAAGGGGGCGGGATAAAGGCGCGCCACTCTGAACTGTAGGTGAGTAGTCTGCTGCTCCCAAGTGAGCTTTTCAATCACGATATCGGCGTGGGCCAGCCAGTGCTCATCTACCAGGCACAGCGGCACATCGAGTGGAAAGATGCGGTAGCCATTTTTGTGGATGTGGTGGCGATCGCCGATCGCTAGCCGCGCCGGGTAGCCTTGTGAGGGTTTGAGCTTGAGAATCGTGTTGACTTCGCACGGCATGCCCATAGCGGTTTTCTGCAGGTGAGGGTGAACAATCATTTCATTCTCAGCGATCGCACACCCGATGCCCTATCGGCACAGCAGGAAACCCTGAAGCCATGGGCAGCTTGGTGACGGATGTCGAGCATCAACAGTGCCCGCTGTCTAGCCAGCCAGAACATGGCAGGCGTCACGATTGCCCCGGCGGACGTCAG
Source organism: Cyanobacteria bacterium J06626_4 (assembly GCA_038523235.1). Lineage (GTDB taxonomy): Bacteria > Cyanobacteriota > Cyanobacteriia > Phormidesmidales > Phormidesmidaceae > Halomicronema. The sequence goes on along the minus strand of JBCBJQ010000035.1, from coordinate 44,578 downwards.
CCACATGACGACATCACAGGGGAGACGTGATTTAAATCTATGGCTGACGCGGTGAAGCGCACACATTTTCAACCGCGAAGCTATCGATCAGGGCTGTGTCTATTAACAGCAAACACACACAAAGCCCTGCCCCCATGAAACTCACCTATCGCGGCGTCTCCTTTACTTCCCTCGTGGCTGGTGTGCCCACCGTTGAAACTGAGCAAAGCGGCCTCTTCCTGGGCAAAAGCTATGCCATCAAGCAGCCACTAATGAACTATCGCCAAGCCTCTCCAGAACTGGTCTACCGGGGCGTGCGCTACAGCCGCTAACGGCTCGCTCACCCACCCTAATTGCCTGACAGTCCATTCAACTCAAAGAAACCCCCTAGTCCCTAAGGAGAACTCCCATGACACCCGAACAACTGCAAGGTCTATGGATTTGCCTAACGATCTCTGTGTCAACGGCGGTAATCTGTCCCGCTGTTTTGTGGGTCTTGCCTGATCGCTCTGCGGTCTAAGCCATCCTTTCTGAGTCCCAAGTTCCTTTGCTTAACCCCCTTAATCTTCCTGGAGTCACGCACCATGCAACTCTCTTTTCGCGGTCAATCTTACGAAACCTCTACCCCCGTGGTGGAAGCTACCAAAACGGCTGAAACGGATACTGTTCTCGGCAAGCAGTCGGCCAAAAAGCAGTTCAGCCTCAGTCACCGACAGCAGCCTGCAACTGAACTGATCTATCGCGGCGTTCGTTATCGCCGCTAAATCATTTTTCAACTTCTTTCCTGAAACAGAACAACGACAGCGAGTCTTCCTCCTGACCAATGGTCAGGAGGTTTTTTTATGGCATTTTGAAGCGCTGGTGATCGCCCTCACAGGGGTTCAGGTTTATTGAGGTCAAGACTCAGTTTTCTCAGGCAGCAATTAAGTCAGGCTTATTTTGCGGTCAGGTAGGGCTCAGGGGCGGGCCGCACTATGGAAATCAAGCTGATGAAACAACTAATCCCCTTTAAGGAGTTCACACACCATGAAACGCATTGCCCTCGCTCTGACTGCTTTGACCGCTGTTACCCTCGCCATTGCGCCCGCTAGCTATGCCGCCGTCGATTTTGATGAGTTGCGCCAAGAGAACTTAGAGAAAGATGCCGCTAGCTTTGACCAACTCCGTCGCGAGAACCTAGAGAAAGACGCTATCACGGAGCTTCAAGTCAAGACGATTCGCTTTGATGACCTGCGCCGCGAAAATCTGGACAAAGATGCGGTGCTTGAAATCTACGTCAAAGGCGTGGACTTTGATGAACTGCGTCAAGAGAACTTAGACAAAGATGCCGCTAGCTTCGATCAACTCCGTCGCGAGAACTTAGAGAAAGACGTCGTGATTGAGCTGCAGGTGAAAGGCGTTGATTTTGATGAGCTGCGTCGCGAAAATCTGGATAAGGATGCGATCGACCTTAACGAGTTGCGCCAAGAGAATCTAGAGAAAGGCAGCAAGTTTGACGAACTGCGTCGTGAAAACCTCGACAAAGATGCGGTTGACTTCGATGAGCTGCGTCGCGAGAACCTGGATAAGGATGCCGTCGTGGAGCTGCAGGTGAAAGGCGTGGATTTCGATGAGTTACGTCGCGAAAATTTGGATAAGGATGCCGCCAATTTCGATGAGCTGCGTCGCGAAAATCTTGACAAAGATGCCTTAACCGACTCAGTCGTGTAGACCACACTATCTGAGCCTGATGGCTCCCGATAGGAGTGAGAAATTGACCCATCCAACTCGGGAAGTGTTACCGCCACTTCCCGAGTTTTCGTCGTTGGGTAGTCGCAGGGTATCTGTTTTCATCGTCTGTGCTGTTTGGGGGCGATCGCCAGTATTCGACCCGTTTACAGCTGTGAGGCCATCAACGATGCCCGCCTGATTGTCTCACTGCTAAAAAACTGGTCTGACTGAATTCTATAGGCGATTTCTAGCTTTGATGCGCAGATAGTCTTCTACCAAGGGTTCCGAAATTTTATCGGCAGGCGCATCCAGCACCAGCACGCCACTTTGTTTGAGGCGAGCAAAGGCGACCTGACGCTGGGCAAGCAAATCGAGGGCAACGGCTCGGCTGTAGGCTCCCGTCACGTCATCCGCAAAGGCATGGGCCTGATCATCCACTTGGGGGTCTCGCAGGGTGACACAAAAGGGCAGATGTCGCGCTTTGAGGCGGGTAAGGGCGGTTAGCAGCTCTGCCGAAGCGGTTTGATCCACAATGTCGGTGATGACAACCACCAAGGCGCGGCGAAACTGTTGGGTTGCTACGGTGGTCATCGCGCCGAGATAGTCAGACTCCAGCAGGTCGGGTTGCAAAGGTGTCAATTTTTCAAGCAAGTGTTGTAGGTGGGCGCGCCCACCAGTGGGCGGCACCCAAGTGCTTAGGGTGCGGTCAAACACGCCGACGCCGACGCGATCGCCTCGGTGCAGCCCCGCTAAGGCCAGCGATAGCGTCGCATTCAAGCCCCAATCAAACCGCGACAGTCCTTTAACGTTGGCAGTCATCAAGCGCCCGCGATCAAGCAAGATGATTAGCGACTGTTCTCGCTCGGGCTCTAGCACCCGAATCAGGGGAGTGCTGCGGCGGGCAGTGGCTTTCCAGTCAATGAAGCGCGGGTCATCGCCGATCGCATATTCGCGCAGCTCAGCAAATTCGGTGCCGATGCCGATGCGTTTGCGCTGACGCATGTTGCCCGTTGATTGAATCGCGAGCTTGATTGAGAGCGATCGCAACCCGATCAGGTCGGGATACACGGCCACGGTTTGCGCGGCGGTTACCGTCCAACTGCGCCAAGCCAACCCCCAAGGCCCTCGCTGCCGTAACTGCAGGTCGCCCCACTGATATTCCCCCCGCTGAATAGGTAATACGTGATAAGTGATTTCTTGTGCGGTTTTGGCGGGTAGATCGACCGTCAACGGCATCGGTACTTCATCAAAGTCGACTGGGTAGCGATCGAAAATCTGGAGCTTGGCCGCTGCTTTGGGAGCCGATATGGCAATCGTGACGGGATTATCGCGACCGATGGAGAGACGGGGGAGTTTCGTGCGCGTGGCGATCGCCCGCTGCCGACCGTTCACCTGTGCCCAATCCACCAGCATGACCAGCAGCATGACGCCATCAAACACCAGCATCCCCTCTAGGGGAAACGAGAATATGTTTTCGGTTGGTGCCAGGGCATTGAGGGCTGTGGCCACGACGCCCCCGGTTGCCAGCAGGCCATAGAACTTAAGTGTTGGAGTCATCGCTGCTCTCCTTAACTGGGTTTGGGGTGAAGTCAAACGAATGTCTGAAACCCCGAGTTTTTTCGATGGGTGCGACGTGGAACCACGTCCTGAGAACGCTTATGCCAAGGTGGTCATAGCCACAATTGAAGGCTGGCGCAGTTAATCAGAGATCGCGTCATCGGGGCACGGCAACTTGCTTGAGCAACGTGTTGATGACCTTGTCGGTGGTGAGGCCGTCGAGTTGAGCTTCGGCTCCTAGAATCAAGCGGTGGCGCAGCAGTGGGGCGGCCACCGCTTTCACATTGTCGGGGGTGACATAGTTTTGGCCTTGGAGCCAGGCGTGGGCTTTGCTGGCCTGCAGCCAACTCACCGACGATCGCGGCGAGGCCCCCAGCGAAAGATCCGGCGATTGCCGCGTCTTGTGGGTCAGGGCCAAGAGATAATCCAGAATATTTTCTTCAACCTTGAGCTGTTTGACCGCTTGGCGCGCCGCCAAAATCGCCTTGTCTTCAATCAAAGGTTTGAGGTTTTGAATGTTAACGCGCCGCGCCTCAAAGCCTGACTGCGTATTTTTCAGCATTTGCTTTTCGGCTTGGGGGTCAGGGTAGTTGACCACCAGTTTGAACAAAAAGCGATCGAGCTGCGCCTCGGGTAATGGGTAGGTGCCCTCAAATTCCAGTGAGTTTTGGGTGGCGATGACCCAGAACAAATCGGGCAGGCGGTGACCCGTGCCATCCAACGTGACCTGCTGCTCTTCCATCGCTTCGAGCAGGGCGGCTTGGGTTTTGGGTGGGGTGCGGTTGACCTCGTCGGCCAGCAGCACTTGAGTAAAAATCGGCCCTTTTTTGAGGGTAAAGTCGCGCGTGTTGAGGTCGAATACGTTGGTGCCCAAAATATCGGACGGCAAGATATCAGGGGTCAGCTGAATGCGACAAAACTCAGCTTGAATGAGCTGCGCCAGCACCTTAACCATAAGGGTCTTACCCGTGCCGGGGACCCCTTCTAAGATGACGTGCCCGCCAGACAGCAGCGCCACCAGCAACTGGTCGATCAGCTCGGCCTGACCCACCACCACTTGGCCCAGGGTTTGGCCAATTTGTCGGATGTGCCCTTGTAGTTCATTCATTGGGGTGGCCTTGATTGAGACAATTGATTGTACGCGGTCAGATTAGCGAATGGGTGTTTGGCGGATGCGCTCGAGCTGCGCTAGCCAAGCTTTAAGGGTGGCTTCACTCGGCGGTCTTGTCGTTTTGGGGGGCTGGGTGAGCGGAGTCAAGATCTGATCTGATTGCCCGGTTTGTTGGGTCCAAGCGGCTTTGAGGGCAGCCTCGTTCGTCGTCGCCTCGTTGAACCCCAGGGCTTTTTGCAGGGACGATCGCTCAGCCTTGGCAATCATATCAATTAGAAATGAGGTGCTCTCAGCTTTGCGCAACACCGCTGCCAGGGCCTCGATATAGGCCTGGCTATTATCGACCTCAGCGGCTTTAACCGTCGCTAAGTTGCCTAACCGGCGATTTTGCGCCAGCAAAAAGATGCCCAGCAAAATCACGATTTGAATGGCCGCGACCTTGACGGGGGTTTGCGCCAGATAAGAGCCCCAGTTATTGACGGTTTCGGCGACGATGACATCGGCCTCTTTGAACCCATGCAGATATTCATCCACCCAGATTTGGCCGCCTCCCTGAGTGGCTAGATCGGCCAAAAAGGCGTAGTTGCCGGGCGCATCGAGGTAAGCGTTCGCTGCCAGGTGAGGGGTATTTGCCACTAGCGACTGGCCTGGCTGGTCACTAGCGCGCTGCCAAACGATCGCGCCATAGCTGTCGCCCAGCAAATTGCGATCGCTGTTGATGGGTAAATTGTGACGGCGACGAGTTTTGATAGTGACCGCCCCAAACGGACTTGACTGTTGAGTCGTAAACGGGGCTGCCGTAATCTCTGAATTTAGCCCGAGGTCAATGAGCGTGTTGCCAGCGCTGAGCCAATCCTGAATCCCGGCGTCATAGTTGGTTTGATAGTTATTAACCAGGCCTGGATAAATGCGCAGTAGGGTTTGGGGCTCTGCCGTGGGCTGCTCCAGGAGTTCCGCAATGGGGCGTCGCCAGCGCTGTGCGGGGGTGCCCTGCGCTTGCATGTAGTCAAACCACCCCATATAGCCCTCAGGCGCGCGACTGTAGGTAGAGCCGCTGGTTTTGAGGCCGGTTGCCGGGGCCAGCAGTACCAATAAACCACAGAGGAGTATCAAGGCCACTAGGGTCAAGCGAACGTAGCGGTTAGTGAGCAAAGTGCGGGTCATCGTTTATCGAGTTCCTCGTAGGCCCGGCGGCAGCGCTGCAGGTTTTCCGCCGTTAAGCGATCGCCGCCAAATAGCGATCGCTCGTGGGTGCGAATCAAAAGCTGCAGCGGTCGTGGTCGCGACAAAGGCTGCACGGCCTGCAAATATTCACCGTCGGTGCGACTCGGCAGGTGAGATACCCAGTCACGATCTGCCAATACCTGTAGCGCGGCCATATAGAGGGCACGACAGGCTGCTGGCCAATCACCGTCGCGTTCAAATTGTTGGGCTTGACGCAGCCAATCAGCGGCGCTGCGATCGCGCACCGGAGACACGGTCTGAGCCTGAGGCTGAGGCTGCTGCCCCTGGCGATAGGCCAGATAACGTTCTAACGACTGCACGATCAACCACGCGACCCACAGGACTACTACCGCAATCACCAGCCACAATATCAATTCGGTAATCCAAGGGGGCCAGTCAAAGCTGAACGGCTCGGACTCGCGCGGTTGCCGTCGCGACAGCTGCAGCTGAATCCATTCCGAGAGATTTTTGCCTCCCTGTCGCACTTGCCAGGGCACGTTATTGGTTTGAATGGATGCGTCAGCCGCCATAAAAAAAGTCTCTGGGGAGCGTGTTTTCCCTAATTTACTCAACGGTGGGAGCGATCGCTGCCGCACGCAGAGAAGCCATTAGGTTTAGTAATGAAGTGTAACTTTTGGCCTGTCGCCAGCAACCGGCGGAGTTTAGAACTCAGCAGACGGAATTCGGCAAGAAGCTGCCTTGAGATCTTCCACCTCATTCAGGGCTAATTCCGCAAAGCTGCGTGTTGCTGGCGGATATGCAAAACTCTGTCGCGCTCTCCCCGTGCCCTAGAGGACTCAAAATTCCGCACTCCCTCAGGCTCTGCCCTGCTCGCAGGAGACGCAGAATGCGGCATACAGCAAGGCAAAATTCTGAACTCCGAATGCCGAACTCCAAATTCCGAACTCCAAACTCTCCTCACTCTTATCGAGACCCAGTTTACGTTCGGACATCACCCCGCCTATTGAGCAGACATGTGGCTTAGGCTAGAGTCATCGACGGAGTGCAGTGAGTCCGCTGAACAAGTACGGCGCAAGCATTGCGAGCCGGTCAATCGCGTCTACACCAGACGTCTAACGTGGCATGAGGGCACGAGCGTGTATCCCCAAGGATCAAATAATTACAGAATTAATTTTTCGGGGCTGGGCTGTTGGCTGACGGTCATTGCGATCGCTTGGCTGCTAGGTGCCGTGGGCCTCGGGTGGATTGTGAAATCGATCTTTGTGCTGGTGGGGCTGCTCATCGTAACGCCCGTTTTAGCGTTTATTGGGTTTCGCTGGTGGCTCAGCCGTAACCTGATTGAGGGCACCTGCCCCGTGTGTGATACGCCGCTGACCGGGTTAAACCAGGCTCAGATGGTTTGCCCCAACTGCCGAACGCCGTTGCAGGTAAGCCGTGAAGGTTTTGCCCGCTTTACGCCAGAGGGCACCGTTGAGGTGAATGCGGTGGATGTGACTCCCGGCAGCGATCGCGCCGATGAAGCGGTCGAGGTGACGGTTGAAGTGCTGCCCCCAGCTGAAGATGAGCGTTAGCCCGAGGTCATCTTTGACGCTCGTTAAATTTCTCAACTGAAAATTACTGTACTCTAATGGCCTTAGTGGCTATTAGAAAGTGTGATTTTTAGACTATGCCAGCAGCGATCGCCCATCTTGGTCCCCAAGGGACGTATTCAGAACAGGCCGCTCTAGCCTATCAGGCGTGGTTGGGCAAAGAGAATCCGCTGCAAGCTTATCCCAGCATCTTGCAGACTATTCAAGCCGCTGATGATCAAGACACCACATTGGCCATCGTGCCCGTTGAAAATTCGATCGAAGGCAGTGTGGCGGTCACGCTCGATACCCTGTGGCAGCTCGACACCCTGCAAATTCAACAGGCCCTGATTTTGCCGATTCGCCACACGCTGATTAGCCATGCTGAGCAGGTGGAGACGATTGAGACGATTTATTCTCACCCCCAGGCGTTGGGGCAGTGTCAGCAGTGGATTCGCCACCACTGTCCTCAGGCCACGCTCGTTCCCACCCGCTCCACCACCGAGTCACTCCAGCATCTCGAAGACTCGCCGACGACAGCGGCGATCGCCTCGGCCTGGGCTGCCAGTCTTTATCAGGTGCCCGTACTCGCTCAGGGCATTAACGATCGACCCGACAATTGCACTAAATTTTGGGTGCTGAGTCAGTCGGCATCGCCGCAGGGCAACTACACCTCGTTAGCGTTTAGCCTGCCCATTAACGCCCCAGGGGCGCTGCTACGCCCCCTCGAAATTTTTGCTAAAGCCAATATCAACTTAAGTCGCATCGAGTCGCGACCGACTAAGCGCTCCCTAGGGGAATATCTCTTCTTCTTAGACTTAGAGGCCAGCCTCGCGTCAGCACACACTCAAGCAACCCTGGCAGCGGTGAAAGACTGCGTGGAAACCCTGAAACTTTTTGGCAGCTACGTGAATATTCCTGCCGATGCCGTGGCTACCGGTGTTACAGCGAGTTAAATCTAAAATGATTTGATGATAGGTAGAAATTTCCTCGAAATTCTCCGGAGACTCAGCCCAGGCTTTGTAAAGAAAAGACAAAGCGACTTCACATAGCATCAACTCACTGTAAAGACCAGTTGAGCTAAGCTAAGCCAGAAGCCGCATCGTGTCTGTTCTTGCTGCAGGATTGGATCAAACATTATGCCAGCCTCACAACTGTCACAAGATGCCCGTGCTTTCTGCGAGATCGCTCAGGTGGTGGATGTAGATCATGGAGACTCTACCGGCTATCTGCCCTCCCTAAAACCCATGCCCCTTTCAGGAATTGGTTCTCTAACGTCACCCGTTTTGCCCGCGGCTAAGCCACCCTCGGAGCCGACCGCGAGAGATTGGCGCTGCCTGCCGATCAAAGCTTTGAACAATTTTGAGTGGGTTGATCGCCAGTTTGCGGCCTATCAGGTGTGGTTTGAATCGGCGATCGCAGTGCGACCTTCTAATCCGCAGTTTCACGGTGATGATCGCTCGATTGTCCTCATGCCGGCCCCTTGCGAACAGGGCATAAAGATCAGCGTCGGTGAGGCCGTCGCCGAAATCGAAATTGGATTGATTAGCAGTCAGCCTGTCGCCCTGTCTTTATTAGATGCTCAAGGCCATTGCCGAGCCCTGGTCAATACGATCGCTTCACCCGCGACACCGGTGGAGCAAAGCGCCCCCGATCCCAAGTATCCCACTCAAGGCATCACTCTCCGTACCGGCAATGCCACCACTCTGAGGATTGATGCCAAAGAGCCGTTCATCATGACGCACTTTTTACTGAAGTAAGTCGAGTGTTGTCTGAAAGCCAAGGTCTGCAGTGGCCGGTAAAGCGTTCTGGCCTTGAGCCTGGTCAGAGCGCGTTGCTGAGTTAGCGTGATTGCCTCAGCCCAACCGACTGCCTGAAAACTGTTGCCGGATCGCGGCGTTCTCCTGAGGACTTTGTGACGGCTGTGCCCGCTCCATCCGGTTCACGGTTAATCGATTTGAGACGTTATACCAGTTCTCAGTGATCGGACTTCCGATGCAGTCTTGGGAAAGCAGGGGAGCCAAGGAGCAGGGGAGCCTTGTTTTAGAGAATCGGTGTTAGCCGCTCCCGCTTTGCTGATCGCATGGTGCCAGGTCGGCCATGGTATTGCCGCCATCGCTTATAAATTTTCGCGCCGCAAAAAAATTAGATTAGCGCTTTCCGCTACGCGGTGATGTTGGTCGGGTGTCGCTGACCTTCACCAGCATCACGGTGCCTCCCTCAAATCTGCCACTCTGGCGACGAGGGGCATGACTAGCCTATCGATCGCTGACTAGATGAGCGATCGTGACAATCTGGCGCTGTGAGGTAATTTTGTCGGGGATCCAATGTTAAAATCAGCATGATTCACCCAAATCCCGACCGGGTTACCGGACAATGCCGTCAATGGCCGCTGGCTATCGGGTTGCTTACGAGCTGCCAGGGTGATTAAGACCCTCTCTATCCATACATTCCCTTCCCTGCGTCCTATGGTTCAGACTCCGATCCGTTCCAACTCGTCTTCTCAAGCTGCCGCTGGTCAAAAAGTCTCAAAAGTAGAAGGCATTAAAGAGCGCAGCAACTTTCTGCGAGAGCCGCTGGTTACCGAGCTGCATCAAGATACGACTCACTTCACTGACCCGGCGATTCAAATCCTCAAGTTCCACGGGTCTTATCAGCAAGACAACCGGGATAATCGCGTCAAAGGTCAGGAAAAGGACTATCGCATGATGCTGCGGACGCGGAATCCGGGGGGCTTTATTCCACCGGAGCTGTATTTGGCGCTCGATGATCTGAGCGATCGCTACGGCTATGGCAACCTGCGGGCGACGACCCGACAGGGCATTCAGCTGCACGGCATTCTGAAGGAAAATCTGCAGGCGACGATCGCCACGATCATTCGCAATCTCGGTTCGACGCTGGGCGCCTGTGGCGACCTCAACCGCAATGTGATGGCCCCACCGGCCCCCTTTAAGCACAAGCCTGAGTATCTGGTGGCGCGGGACTACGCCGATCAGATTGCTGATTTGCTGCGTCCTCAAACCGGAGCCTACTACGAAATTTGGCTTGATGGCGAAAAGGCCGTCACCGCCGAAGAGCACCCCGATGTGGTGGCGGCCCGCCAACGCAACGGCAACGGGACCCTCATGCATGACAGTGAGGAGCCGATTTACGGTACCCACTACATGCCGCGCAAATTTAAGATCGCGGTGACCGTGCCCGGCGATAACTCCGTAGATGCCTACACCCAGGACATCACCCTGGTGGTGATGACGAATAAAGCAGGCGAACTGGAGGGGTTCAACATTTTGGCAGGGGGAGGCATGGGCCGCACCCACAATAAGGAAGAGACCTTTGCCCGCGTGGCGGATGAAATCGGCTATGTGGATAAAGCCGATGTGTTCGATGCCGTGAAGGCGATTGTGGCTACCCAGCGCGATTATGGCGATCGCTACAATCGGCGCCATGCCCGCATGAAATATCTGCTGCATGACTGGGGTGTTGAGAAGTTTCGGCAGCAGCTTGAGCAGTATTTCGGCAAGCCCCTGAAACCATTTAAAGTGCTGCCCGCCTGGAAGTTTGAAGATTACCTGGGCTGGCATGAACAGGGCGATGGCAATTGGTTTGTCGGCGTCAATGTGGATAACGGCCGCATTTATGACAATGGCACCCTCAAGTTGAGAAGTGCGCTGCGCGCCATTGTGGAACGCTTTGCCGTGCCGATGCGGATTACGGCCAATCAAAGTGTGGTGCTCTACGAGATTGAGCCCCAAGACAAAGACGCCATTCAAGCAATTCTCGATAGCCACGGCGTCACGCAGCCGCAAGACATCGATCCGCTGGTGCGCCATGCCATGGCCTGCCCAGCCCTGCCGATGTGCGGTCTCGCCGTGACCGAGTCAGAGCGGGTAATTCCCGACATTCTGGGTCGAGTGCGATCGCTCTTGACAAAAGTGGGCCTGCCCGATGAGCACTTTGTTATTCGCATGACGGGCTGTCCCAATGGGTGTGCTCGCCCCTACATGGCCGAACTCGGCTTTGTAGGTAGCGCCCCCGAAAGTTACCAGATTTGGCTCGCGGGCTGCCCCAATCAAACGCGGTTGGCGCGCACGTTTACGGAACGGCTGCATGTTGATGAGCTGGAAACCTTCTTAGAACCGTTGTTTGTCTTTTTCCGCGATCAGCGGCGAACGGGTGAAAGCTTTGGTGATTTTTGCGATCGCGTTGGCTTTGATGCCCTGCGCAAATTCACCGCCGACTACGACCCGGCCACCTACCAGCCGCGCAAAAAAGACCAGCGCCATCGCATTGGGGTCTATGCCGATACCTATGACCTCTTAAAAGTTGCGGTCGCCAAAGAAGGCCGACCGATGTCACAAATCACAGCCGATGCGATCGCGGCCTATGTCGCCCAGTACCAGGCTGATAACAGTGATGGGTAAAGCAGGGCAAGCGTGCTCTCGATAACCCACCCACCAATCCCTCATGATGTGACCGGTAGCCTGCATCTGCTGAGCCGCATCGTGGGGGATTTTGGTATCTGCTGTTGTGGTTGCCAATGCCAATGCTGCAGACAACATCGCTCGAGGCAACAACTATCGTGATGGAAAATCTGTCGGCTTTTGCGATCGCCGTGATGGGTCAGTTCGAGTTAAAGCCGAAGCCCGATATTTCCTTGCCTGGGAAGGGCTGAAGGGTGGGTTGATCAACACTGAGTATAGATAACCCATACCCACCCTGCCTTGGACACCCCTCCCGTGAGGGATTTTAGGCCGCTCCATATACCTTGAGGACTGCTCGTGCCGTCCTCACTGAACGATGCCCCTATCGTGATTACGATGCCTGAATGGTCTGCTGGGCGATACCTTCTAACACTTCGCCGATGCGATTGATGACGGGCTCACAGGCGCTCAAAGCATGGCGTTCCATCAGATAAACGGGACTGTTATACGCCAACCAGGTTTGACCCGTTTCATCCTCCCAGATCAGCATTTTTTGCGGCAAATCGATCGCTGCCGATTGGTTGCACTGCATTAGCTGGGTGCCCACATTCGGATTGCCAAAGATCACCAGCTCGGTATCGCGCAACTCTAGATCGACTGAGGCCGCATTGGCGGCGTGATCGATGCGGGCAAAGACGTTGAGATCGCGCTCAGCGAGGGCAGCTTCGAGGCGATCGCCGGTTTCAGCAACTGAAAAATCGCTCTGAAACGGCACCAAGCCTGGAACCGGGGCGGTGGCTGCCGCTGGCGCGGGAGCATACAGTTCAGCGGCGGCGAGGCACAGCATGGCTATGCACGCCACAGCGATCAAGAGACGTCTGAGTTGTTTCATATTTTTCATAGGGGCTGGCCATTCACAAGTTAATTCCTGTCCTGTAGGACTTATACCAGGTTGGAGAAGTTGCGCAACCGTTATCAGACAGAGCCCAGAGTGGGCGATCGCGAATTTTCCCAGCAGGATCTTGCGGTTATGGAGGAGCAAAGGAACGGTCATCTGACAGGGTAGCGTCACTTCTGGGGTGGAGGACGCCGTTCACAGACCGTCATGCTTGTCCGTATCGCTGGGGGTGGTTTAGTTCGCTGAGGCATTTTTGGCCTTGCTTGAGTGGGCTATGCTCAGCAATAGCGCACCGGAATTAACCCCGACGTCCGCTGAGAACCATCCCCATCAGGACTCAATCTATGGCGCAGCGATTAACCGAAGGGCCGGTGGGCCAGCAGCTCGTAAAGCTTACCCTGCCGATGGTGTGGGGCATCTTTGCCCTGATTACCTTCAACCTGGTGGATACGTATTTTGTCGGCCAGCTTGGGACGGCCCAACTCGCCGCCATGAGCTTTACCTTTCCCGTCGTGATGACCTTGGGTAATTTGGCCTTTGGTCTGGGCATCGGCACGTCATCGGTGATTGCGCGGGCGATTGGTGAAGGCGACATGCGCCGGGTGCAGCGCTTTACGACTAATAGTCTGACCCTGGCTCTCACGGCAGTCGTCCTCTTTGTGGCCGTGGGTTTGTTCACCATCGATCCGCTATTTCGGGCCTTGGGGGCAGGGCCAGAGGTGATGCCCTATATCCAGCAATACATGCGGATTTGGTATTTCGGCATGGTGTTTTTGGTGGTGCCGATGGTGGGCAACAGTGCCATTCGGGCGGCGGGTAACACGTTGACGCCCAGCATTATCATGACCCTCTCAGCGGGGACGAACATCCTGCTCGATCCGCTGCTGATTACGGGTGCCTTCGGCTTTCCGCGATTAGAACTGCAGGGAGCGGCACTGGCCACGGTGATTGCGCGGGCGATCGCTCTGGTGGCCTCCTTGCTGATACTCCGCTTTCAAGAAAAGCTGCTCTCCAGTCAGATCCCTGATCTCAAGGAAACCCTGTGGTGCTGGCGCGACATTTTAACCGTGGGGCTGCCCGCCGCTGCCGCCAGTATGATCAGCCCCATCTCAGTCGGCGTCATCACCAGCTTTTTAGCGGTGTATGGCGCTTCGACCGTGGCGGGGTTTGGTATTGCGTCGCGGCTAGAATCCCTGGCGTTGATTGCCATCATCGCCACCTCGTCGAGCATCGGCCCGTTTGTCGGCCAAAACTGGGGCGCTCAACGGCTCGATCGCGTGCAGCTTGCCCTCCGTAAGAGCTATCTCTTTTGTGTCGGTTGGGGACTGTTGATGCTGATTACCCTGGCCTTTAGTAGCCCCTTTCTCACCAGTCTCTTTAACCCCGATCCGGCGGTGGTGGCAGTGGCAACCCGGTATCTGTGGCTGGTGCCGTTTAGCTATGGCGCGATCGGCATCATTCAAGTCTCGAGTGCCGCGCTGAATGCGATGGGCAAACCCTTGCCTTCCATCGTCATGACCGGCATTCACATGTGTGGGCTCTACATTCCGCTAGCGTACCTGGGCAGTCAAGTGGCTGGCCCCACGGGAATTTTCACCGCCGCTATGGTCTCGAATCTGCTCGTGGGCATCGGCGCTTTTGTCTGGATGCGGCGGCTGTGTCAGCAGCGATCAGGTTCCCAGCCCGTCACCTGAGCTACCTTTGTAGGGTTTTGAATTCTGCCCTGGCATCGATGGGGTTAAGTCTGCTCTTGTTCGATGGCCATCTTGGCCGTCCTGAGTCGTTCAGCACTTTTGAGCACACGGGTGGTGGTGGCAGGCCAGGAAGCCTACCCGACTGGTTTTCTGAGGTACTTGAGCAAATGGGAAGCGGCGATCGCGAGCACCCTTGCGGAAACTGAAAGGGTGAGCATATCGTTTTTGAGGAAACCCCTACAGGATGAGCACATGAGCAAGGCATCCTACTGGAAACAACCCTTTGCCTGGGAAGAACCGAGACCACCGATCCAGGTTCCTGAGCGGCTAAACTATAAAGCTGTTCCAACATTGGCTGACGGTATTTTGATCTCGCTGGTGACTCAGGTGATAGAACAATCGCTGGATGCCAGTGACCAAAAGAAGGTCTCAGAGTACGGTGCTGCCCAAGCCGCCCAAAAGTTTATCGCCGAGGCGAAGGACGGATTTGCCTATCAAGACGACTGGTGGAAAGTTGGCATCAATCGTGCCGGTGCGATCGTGGGCTTCGTCCTGCCCGTCATTTACGAGGGCTACGGTAAGGATGGACTGGAAGAAGCCACCATCTACTACATGGGCGTTTTGCCCCAGTACCGCCGGCAGGGATTTGCGATCGACCTTTTACTAACAGGGACGAAGACATTGCAAGCGATCGGTGTTTGGCGCGTGTTTTGTGACACGGATGTTAACAACGTGCCGATGATTTCTACCTTTGAAAAAGTCGGGTATCGACGCTACAGCGATCCATATGAACGCTCTCTGTAAACACTCAGAGAAAATTGTTTTGCTTAATGGATAGCAGAGGCACGGCGGATCAAGGGCAAAAAACAGTTGACTGTTTGGCTCTTCTGAGAGATTAAAATCGACAAAACCATCGACAAGACAATAAAGGCAATGGGAGTCGAGACACGTCCAGCACTGGGCATGAATGATGACAGCATGGCCTAACAGCTTAAAAGGCCAATCTTAGATCAAAAGCTCCAAGTCGTTTTCTCGTTGAATAATCCCCTTCTTTGCGTTGTTTTCTGTGTACTTAAGTGATTATTTTCTCCGTTGAGAATAAATCTAGTTTCGTTAATTTTTCAAGGTGTATTTCTACATGCATGTTAGTGAGCAGGCTTTTTGGGAAAGTGATGTTGTGGTGAATCAAGCCCCTTGTCTGACTTTGCTACTTGATCCTGTATTATCTGGTAATTGCTTTTTAAAAATTTCCCAGTCTTTCAACAGAATTTAGGCGGCTTCTATCATGACTAAAACCAAAATCGCGGCTGCGTCTGATGTCAGTGCTGATCAGGTTCTCAAAACCAGCGCAAATGGTCAAAAGATGCTGTTGGCCAAAGTGGGTGATCAGTATTGCGCGATCGCGAACAAGTGTCCTCACCTGGGGCTGCCGATGGCTAAAGGTAAATTTGAAGATGGCGTGATTACCTGCCCTTTCCACGGTTCTAAGTTTGAAGTGTGTACGGGCAAAAATGTCGAATGGGTGGAATCTTTTGTGGGTGTGCCGCTGCCCGGTGTCGCGAAGAAAGTGATGTCGATGGGGAAAGCCCCAACTGACGCGGCTAGTTTTACCGTTACACAAGACGGCGAAGACCTGTTTGTAGATGCCTGATACGTTACTGGTCGGTTACGATACAACGCCTCATGAGCGTGGCAACGGCATAACGCCTTTTGAATTTTGCAACGCTAGAGGATAAACATCTTTTGATCCAGGTTTTTAGGATCATGGGTGGTATTGAAGGTATCGAGAGTTTCGTCCGATTCGAGATATCCGTCCACTAAATTAATGATGCGATCGGCGACATCTAAAATGCGGTTGTCGTGGGTCACCATCAAAATCGTGCGATTGTCTTCTTTCGCCAGCTTTTGCATCAGGGTCACTACATCGCGGCCCGACTTTTTATCGAGGGCGGCGGTGGGTTCGTCGGCCAAGATTAGCGGCGGCTGATTGACTAGGGCACGGGCGATCGCCACCCGCTGCTTTTGCCCACCTGAGAGCGATTCCGGTTTGTAATCCACCCGATTATCGAGCCCGAGCTGACCTAGAATTTCTGTCGCTTGGGTGCGTTTGGCATGAAACTGGGGCTGCAGTTCCACTGCCATTTCAACATTTTGAGTGGCCGTCAGCGACTCAAACAAATTGTGCGCCTGAAAGATAAAGCCAATATTGCGACGCACGCCCACCAGCTTGCGACTGCTCAGCCCCATCAGCTCTTGCCCCAACACCTGCAAACTCCCGGCGTGGAGCGTGCGCAGGGCCCCAATCAGGGTTAGCAGGGTCGTTTTGCCCGAGCCTGATGGCCCCGTCATGATCACGATCTGACCGCGTGGCAGATCGAGATTGATGTCGAACAAGACTTGCTTGCGCAGCTCGCCGGTGCCGAAAAAGTAGTTGAGGTGACGAATCTGTACCGCCGGGGCCGCGCTGCTGGCAGGGCTCGTCTCAGTGGCCGGGGAAGAAGGGGAAGCAGCCATTAGCCAAACACCTCAGCGGGATCAGTCGATTGGACTTTGCGCACCGCGATCGCCCCCGAAATCAGGCACATTGCAAAGGTAGCGAGATAGAGGTTGACGATGCGCTCTGGCGTCATCAGAAAGACCAGACCAATGGCATTGCTGGCCCCGGTGTAGAGCAAACGGCTAATCAGCATACCGGGAATGAACCCCAAGACGGAGAGAATCACCGCCTCTTGAATCACCACGCCCAGCAAAAATCGGTTGCTATAGCCCATGGCCTTGAGCGTAGCGTACTCTGACCAGTGATCGGCCACGTCGGTATACAAAATCTGGTAGACCAAAATGATGCCGACAAAAAAGCTCATCACCGTCAATAGCGAGAAGACAAAAGCAATGTTGGTACTCTCGCGCCAATAGTCGCGCTCTTGCGCCTCAAAGCTATTGCCGGGGCCAGAGCGCCGCATCACTTTGACATCGTTGGGCAAAAACTCGCTCAGCTGCTGTACCAGGCGATCAACATCGGCCCCCGGCTCGACCTTGATCAGGCCAATGTCGGCGGTGGCAAAGCTGCGCTCGTCTTCTTCGGGGCCGCGATCGGCAAAATATCGCAAAAAGTTTTGGTCGCTCATGATCAGATTGCCATTGCCCGAGGCAAAGTCAGTGCCCAGACTGATGGTGCCGACGATGCGCACCTGCCGGTCAGCCAATTCCGTCACGACACCAGCTTCGCGCGGGCCGACTTCGGGGCGGGCGCGGGTATCGATTAAGGCCGTATTGGGCAGTTTGAGCGCGGTTAAATTGGCCTGCACCCCTGGCAGCGGTAGCACCGGATCCGCTAGGTTAAAGGCCAATACCCGCACGGGGCGCGTTTGCTTTGTAACCGGATTTTTCCACCGAACGTCACTGATATAGAGCGGATAGGTGGCGGCCACGCCGTCAAAGGCGCGGGCCTGATAGAGTCGCCGTCGGGCAAAGGGCGCGGGCACAAACATATTGTTTTTGAGCCGGTTAATGATGACGATGTCGGCGTTGAGGCGATTAATCACCTGCACCTGACTGTCATACAGGGCATTTTTAAAGCCCGTAAACAAAAACATCAGCAGTACCGCAAACCCGACCCCCGCCATCGAGGTGGCGAATTTGCGGCGATCGTGGGTCAGATTGAGCCAGGCCAGCGGTGTGCGTTTCATCCCCAAGATCGACATGCTAAAAGACCTCCGCCGGATCTGCCGTCACTGCCCGTCGCACCGAAATCAACCCCGAGAGGCTGCACATGATCACCGTTAGGATCAAGACCAAAATCAGCCGATTGAGCGTCATCACCATGGGCAAATTCGTGGCCTGAAAGGTCAGTCGATACAGGCCAAAGGCCGCGATGAAGCCGGGAATGTAACCAGCCACTGCAAGAATTAACGCTTCTTGCAGCACCACAACAAACAAATAGCGACCGCTGTAGCCCATGGCCTTGAGGGTGGCATATTCCTTCAGGTGGTCGCGGATGTCGGTGTAGAGAATCTGATAGACGATGACAGTGCCCACGATGAAAGAAACGATCACGCCCAGGGTAAAGATGAAGCCGATCGCGGTGTTTTCGAGCCAATAGCGCAGGTCGTTTTGAATGATGTCGCGCCGCGTCATCACCTGCACATCGGCGGGCAGCTGTTGCCGCAGCCGCTCCGCGATCGCCTGCACGTTCGCGTCCTCATTCGTCTGAATCAGGCCTAGATTAATTTGGTCAAAGGAACGCGGCGAAAAAAACCGGACAAAATTTTGGTCGCTCATGATCAGCGTGCCGTCAGCGGCAAACCCGCCGCCCAGGGTATATTGGCCGCCAATGGTGACGCGACGACGACTCGCTTCGGTTTCTAGCCCTACGGTTTGCGGGCCAAAATCTGCTCGCGAGAGGCGATCGATCAAGACCGTATCGGGCTGCACCAAAATGGCGCGGGCTGCAGCTGTCTGCAGTTCGGGCATGGCAAAGACGGGATCTTGGGGATTGACGCCAAACACAAACATGGCGCGACTGAGGCGAGTTTCGGGATTGCGCCACAGCAAATATTCCAGGTACAGCGGCATGACGCGCTCAACGCCCGCTACCCCCGCTGCTTGATAGAGGCGCGTGCGCGGAAATTCCTTGGTCGTACTGATTTCCAAAGACTGCGGTGAGGTGAGAAAGATATCGGCCTGGATCTGGTCATAAAAGGTGACCGTGGTTTTGAGCAGCGCCCCTTGAAAGCCCAGGTTCATAAAAATCAGCAGCACCGCGAACGCCACCCCAGCGATCGCCACCAGCAGTCGAGTGCGTTCGTGCAAGAGGTTCAGCACGGCCAGGGGCGTCCGCTTCATTTAGGACTCCACATCAATCGCCACATCGACCTGCAGGTTGGTCAGCCCCGCAATCACCGCACTCTGATCGACCCGCACCATTACCTCCACCACGCGGGCATCGGCATTGGCTGCCGGATCATCATCCAGCACGTCGTTTTTGAAAATTTGCAGCCCCACGCGCTCAACCGTGCCCGTCAGTGCCTGGTCAAAGGCTCCGTTGCGACTGGTAATCGTGGCCCGCTGCCCTGGTTCGACTAGGGTTACGTCGGTTTCATACACTTCCGCCACGACATACATTTGCGCCGTGTCACCCAAGGCCAAAATCGGGGCGCTCGTGGTCACCGCTTCCCCCGGTTCCGCATACAGCTGCAACACTTGCCCTGCCTGGGGTGCTCGAATCAGCGCTTGGTCGAGGCGAGCCTCCGCCAAGGCTAAATTTTGCGCCGCCGAATCGACTTGGGCCTGCACCTGCGCCAGCTGCAACCCTGCAACTTCGGCCTCTACTTGGGCGGCGGCGTTGGTCATATTGCTGGTGCGGGCTACTTCAAGCTCGCGCTGGCGCGCCTGAGCACTGAGAATCTGTTCCTGTAGCTTTTGCACCGTGGCCTGTTGGCGATCCACCTCTTGCAGGGCGATCGCGCCATCACCATAGAGCTGTTCAAATCGGGCTAAGTCGGCCTGGGCAATACCCAAATCAGCCTGCAGGCTAGCGATGGTCTTTTCCTGTGCCGCGATCGCCGCGAGCTGCGGCTGATCGACCTGAGCCACCCGCGTTTCCGCCTCTTGAATGCTGGCTTCACCCACCTGGGTTTGCGCCGTGAGCAGCGCCTGAGCCTCGCTTAATTGACTCGCGGCATAGTCGCGCTCAGCCCGCCGCACGTCATAGATATCGAGATAGGCCAAAATTTCATCTGCCTGCACTGAGTCACCCTCGGCCACTTCTAAGCGACTGAGGCGACCGTTTTCTGACGGCACTACATCGACCACCCGACCTGCCGGTTCCACTCGCCCCAGGGCAGCCACCTGCACCCGCTGCGGCACGGGCTCCACCATGGCCGCCTGCTCTGCCTGGCGGGCCTGCAGCAGCGATCGCACCCCAACGAACGACAGCCCGCCCGCCAAGAGTAGCCCCCCGGCCAGCCACCAAAGTGGTTTACCTTTGAGCAACGATTGCGGACGGTTAGTGGTCATCGGACGAACCCATAGAGTATGGAGAGAGGAGGCAGACTCGACCAGATTATCAAGTAAGCCCTCAGGAATTTACACTAAACCGTGTAGTTTGAGGATTTCTTAACTCAAGGACTTTTCATTTTCAGTGATTGCCGCTACCAACACGGCGATCACTGCGCCCCCAGCGGTAGTTTAGTGGGCCGCAGCGGTGGCGACAGGGGCGGGCTCGTAGAGATATTCAAACCAGTTGCCGTCAGGGTCTTTGCCATAAAACGAGGCGGTGCCATCACGGTGGTCGTGAATTTGAGTCACGTAGACGCCATCGGCCTTGAGGCGATCGTAGGCGGCATCGACCTCAGCGCGATCACTAAACACAAAACCAAAGTGTGGGCCTGCTTGCTCATAGCCGGGGCTCAGCAGCGCCAACCCATCATCACCGGCTTTGACATAAGCCCAATCGGCATCCTGCCAGGCGACTTCCATGCCGAGGCTTTGATAAAACTCAACGGCTTTGTTGATGTCTTGCACGCAAATGGCAACATGTCCGAGGCGCTTAGGTTTCATGGGTGATCGCAGCTTTTGACTAAAGACTTTTCTGTATTGTAGGCCAGCGATTGGGAGCTTTGTGAGGGGGCGATCGTGCCAGCGAGGAGCCATGACTCGGTGCCGTCAACACTGTAGCGGGTTGCCGTTCCGCCGACGGATTATCCGGAAACGATCGCCCCTACCCTGTTGTCTTTACGAGAACATCATCCAAAAAAGTGGACATCAAAATACTACATGTGTAGTATTAAAATCATCCGCGTTCAAGTAACGGATCAACCGGTCATGTATTTCAACTGTCCATCCACCTTAAATCGGGTTCTGTCAAGCCATCTCCCTCAGGAGATAGGCCAGACAGCGGCCTATTTTGGGCTGGCTGCACAGTCGCGATTTAACAGTGATAAATCCACCGGCAACAGACCGGGTATGGCCATTGAGCAATGGCTCAACCCCGAAGAACCATTACCGCGCGGGCGGTGCAGGCAGCTGAGCCGAGCACCGATATAGGGAAAAACGTATCAACTTCCCCAACCCCCGCTACTGACTATCAGCAGCGGGGGTTATTTTTTTGAGGAATTTAGCGATGCCTACACAACAAGCCAGTCAAACGCTCTCCCGGTTCAAAAATCCGGTGGTGGTGTTTTCCAAAAACTACCTGCCCCTGGCGCGGATCACCTTAAAGCGAGCCGTCGTGTTGCTGGTGACCGAACGGGCTGAGGCTCTGGAGTTTGGCACTACTCAACAGTGGGAGGTGCGATCGCCCAGCCTCGTCCTGCAGGTGTCAGAACACATTCGCTTGGTGGGCGGCCATCGTGAGCGGCATTGGAAAGTGCCCCCAGTGACGCGCCGGGAAGTCTTTCGCCGGGATCAGCACCGTTGCCAGTATTGCGGCAGCTCCAAACAGCTCACCATTGACCACGTCATACCCCGTTCTAAGGGCGGCTCCCACAGTTGGGACAACGTCGTCACAGCCTGCGCCCCGTGCAATAGCGCCAAGGGCGATCGCCTGTTACCGACGGCCAATCTGACCCTCAAAACCAAACCCAAAGCCCCCATGCACCCGGTCATGGCCTTTGCCGAACAGTTTTGGACCGAACATCCCCCTGACTAAGTTGTCATTCTCGGAGGTCTTACCCATGTTGAAGCTGAACTACACCGAAATTGGACTCTACATGGAGTGGCTCATGGCTGCTCCCGAGCGGGTAATTGCTCAGCACGTACTGCTGACGCTGGGCATGGCCCAGACCTTGCATGTAGAACCGGGCCACGCTGGCTTTTTGCTACCCACTCAAATTGCTGAGCTGGGTCAGTTACAAACCGTACTACAAGCTGAGCCCGATCGCGGTGCCGCAGTGCTGCCTGTCGACGACCAGTTTGTCGAAATCAGCCTCAGCGGCAGCTGGATTGCCGCCAACCCCGATGCTCACGAGGGGATGTTTTTAGCGGCAATTGGTGAGCGGGCCGAATCACTCATCTATCGACTGTGGCAGCTCAGCGAGCCTCCGGTTTCCGCTTGAGCCCCATCTATGAGTAGGGTCTTCAGCCCTTATGCCCAGGCCCTGCTCAGCCCTCTCCCAAAAAGTCAAAGGATTCGCTTGACATTTTTGTAGTATGTATACTACATTTGTAGTATAAAGATTTCACGCTCTTACCCAGCGCTGACAATCTGCCCTTAGAACCTTGAAAACTAAATATTTGCCACCTTGGGGATGTAGCTTAGTCCGGTCAAAGCACTCGTTTGTCGAACGAGCGATCGTGGGTTCAAATCCCATCATTCCCGTATAGCGGTGTAGCTCAGGAGGTAGAGCGCCAGCAAACGTTGAACCAGCTGGAGGATAGCCCCCCAGGTATTACACGTAAGGGGCAGCCGGATCGCCGAATTTGCAGTGCACCTGACGAAGCAGAGATGTGGGTTGGGGAAGCGCGTTTTAAGGTGCCGGGTAACTCGCGGGTTCAAGTCCCGCCACCGCTATTGATAGCCTCGTGGACGAATAGATAAGTCGCTGTGATTCTCAGTCACAGAGCAGCGGGTGCAACTCCCGTCGAGGCTTCCATGTTGAGGATGTTGCTCAGAAGCAGGTCATCCTCGTGCGTGGGGACGCAACTGGAGTTGACTGCTCCGAAACCGACAAATGGACGGCTGCAGGACTGGAGTTCAATTCTCCACGTCTCCACCAAATCTCCAGGTAGCCAAGTTAGCAAGGCGCTGGTCTGCAAAACCAGCAATCGCGGGTGCAACTCCCGCCCTGGAGTCCACTGCAGCGTAGCTTAACGGTAGAGCTGCGGCCTCATAAGCCGACAGGTGCGGGGTCGATTCCCGCCGCTGCGACCAGCACAGATGGTGTAACGGCAGCACAAAGGTC
Source organism: Cyanobacteria bacterium J06626_4 (assembly GCA_038523235.1). Taxonomy (GTDB): domain Bacteria; phylum Cyanobacteriota; class Cyanobacteriia; order Phormidesmidales; family Phormidesmidaceae; genus Halomicronema. Next base: position 21,555 of record JBCBJQ010000035.1, on the reverse strand, counting down.
TCCAAAACCTTTTGTCCGGGTTCAAATCCTGGTCTGTGCGTTCTACGGCGGACGTCGTAGAAATTTCTCGGTGCTGTAGGCAAATTGGTAAAGCCGTCGATCTTTCAAGTCGATGTTTGTGGGTTCAACTCCCATCAGCACTGCCAAATGGGTAGGTATGCAAATGGCTGAAGCAGGCTGATTGTAAACCAGTCGTCCCTGACCGTTGGGGGTTCGAGTCCCTCCCTGCCCACCTGTCTAACCTGAGTATGGGTTAAAGAAACCTGGCTGAAATATCCCCTCCATGGGAGGGGTGGCCATAGGCCGGGGTGGGTCAACCCCTTGGCAATGAGCCGGAAATCCACCCCTAACCCCTCCCGAGAGGGGAACATCGACTAGGCAGGTAGGCTCTCTCTTATCCCGTACTGATGTTGTCTAAATTTATGGAGAGTAAACCGATCAGGCGATCGGCGCTGTTTGCTAAACAGATGGGATTGGCGTCTGTGGTTCAAGTCCACTGCTCTCCGCCTGATGAGAACGTGGTGTAACTGGAAAACATCTTGGTCTACGAAACCGAAGACTGAAGGTTTCTCCTAACGGAGACGCTCACGCGAACAAATCCTTCCGTTCTCGCCATTTCATGGAGGGTACCGCTGAATGGTCGGCAACTGGTCTTGAAAACCAGGGTAGTTAACAGCTAGGGGTTCGATTCCTCTACTCTCCGCCAAATGGGAAGTTGGTGAAGCTGGTGCTCACGTGCCGCTGAAGACGGCGAGATGACAGTTCGATCCTGTCACTTCCCATACATTGCCCCATAGCTCAATGGTGGAGCTGGCGGCTGTTAACCGCACGGTTGTAGGTTCAAGTCCTACTGGGGCAGCCATTCATTGCCGAGTGGACAACTTGGAAAGTCACTGTGACTCTGAATCACGGAGATGCTGGTAACTCCTAACGGAGACGCTGCGCGAACAAATCCAGCCTCGGCATCCATTGATCGCAGTCGCCAGTCCAGTTAGGACCAGACTGCGAGCCAGATCGCTTCTATGGCAAAGGTTTCAACTTTACTCGGTGTAGTCAGCGATTTGGTCGGCGTTATATAGGGAAGTACGCAAATTGGCAAAGCGATCTGACTTTGAATCAGATGTTTGAGGGTTCGATTCCTTCCTTCCCTGTCGGGGGGCATGAGCTTGTGGCCTAGCCACGCTCTATCCTCCTGTTCATGCTCCTGTAGCCCAACTGGCAGAGGCGACTGTCTTAGAAACAGTTCATGTGTAGGTTCGACTCCTACCAGGAGCACCAATCGGGATGTAATTCAGTGGTCAGAAGCCTTGGTTTGGGGCCAAGGAGTCGTGGGTTCGAATCCTACCATCCCGACCATTCTCATCAAAATATATGGTGACCGAACCCAAAGTGGTGGCGGGGCTGGTTTGTGAAACCAGTATTAACGAGTTCGACTCTCGTCGGTCACACCAATTACAAGCAACTGTGGACTGCCCGTCTACAGAGGCGGCTGCCTTAGAAATAGCCTACGTGTGGGTTTCTCCTTTGGAGACACTGACGCGTGGACGCAATCTGTCTGAAGGACATACGACTCTCAGTAGGAGTACCAATCAGGATGTCATTCAGTGGTCAGAAGTCTTGCTTGGGGTCAAGGAGTTGATGGGAAGGCTCAAGCACCGAAGGCGAAAATGGTGACGCGCGCACCTGATTAGTGCGTTATAGCAGGTTCGATTCCTGCTCGGTGTACCACTTGTCTGGGTCGCTGGCAGAGCGGATATACAGCCGCCTTTTAAGCGGAGAGATCCAGGTTCAACCCCTGGGCGACCCACTGGCATTGAAAATTTTGAATTTTCAATTTTACGGGTTGTTAGCTCAGCTGGCAGAGCAGCCGCCTCTTAAGCGGCAGTGCATAGGTTCAAGTCCTATACAGCCCATGGGATTTTAGATTGACGATTTTGAATTTTAGATTTGCACAATTTGAAATCTAGCATCGTCAAACTAAGGTTCTTAACCCCTGTGATGCAACTGGTAGACATGGCTTGCTTAAAACAAGTTTGTTGCAGGTTCGACTCCTGTCAGGGGTATGCGGGGATGGAGCAACAGTGGCTCGGAAGGTTCATACCCTTCAAATCAGTGAGTGCAATTCTCACCCCCGCGTCCACAAGCTGGTGTGGCTCAACGGTAGAGCAACTGTTTTGTAAACAGTCGGTTGCAGGTTCAACTCCTGTCACCAGCCCCATTTGCGAAAGTAGTGCAGCAGCTAGCATCCCTGGCTTCCAACCAGGAGACACGAGTGCAAATCTCGTCTTTCGCTCCAATCAATGCGGGTGTGATGTAGCGGTAGCATCTGAGTCTGCCAGTCTCAGCGCATGGGTTCAACTCCCATCACTCGCTTGGGTGGTCCTGTAGCTCAACGGTAGAGCAAGCGTCTTACAAACGAGAGGTTGTAGGTTCAATTCCTACCAGGACTACCAGATATAGGCGTGTCGCCTAATGGAAAGGGCATCGGTCTTCTAAATCGACCTGTGTAGGTTTCTCCTCCGGAGACGCTTTGCGAACAACTCCTGCCACGCCTGCTCTTGGGTTCGTAGCTCTAACTGGGAGAGCGCCTGTCTTGCACACAGGAGGTTGTGGGTTCAACTCCCACCGAATCCACTGTGACTGTTGGCGAAGCCGCCCCGGAGGGGCTAGCCAAAGCGATCGCGGCGCTGGTTTGTGACACCAGTATTAGCGGGTTAGAGTCCCGTCAGTCACCCCAAATGCTTTGTGGCGTTTGGGCGATTTTTGCAGTTCTAAATTTCTCTCGGAGGTGAGTTCAATGACGTCATTTCGCATCACAACCCAACGATCGCAGTCCAACTTTATGCACAGTCAAATCTATGAGCGAGCATCGTTTGAGCGAAATTGTCATTGAACGTCCTCGGAGTGGTATGCGGATGAGTTCTCGAAAGTTGAAGGGTGTCAAAAAGCGCTTGCACAAACTCACCCAGGAGGCCAGTGAGGATGGCTTACTCAGTCCGTATTTGATTAAGCCGAGAGACAAGTCTAAGTATTTGTCTGATCATTTAGGGCCACTGCGACGGTTTTTGCGATCGCACGTCGGTCAACCTTGGAACGACGTTTACAGCAAGCTGTGCCGCCAGTTGAATACCAACACCTTGGCGGGACAGCATGTGCTCAGTCATGTCTGGGATGACGTGGTTCGGCACACCGAAATCATTGAGGGTGTTCTATATGAAAAGCCAGAGTGGGGCAGCTTTGCTCCCCTAGTAAGTAGTTATCACGATCGCTTCTACGTCCATCCAGAAACAGGCTTGCTTTGTCTGGTGGAGAAAAAACGTCGGAAGCCAAAACCCACTCCCCCGACCGATGTCTTAGCGATCGATGCTAATCATCAGTATCGCCAACTCAAGGGCATTTGGTATCGGGTGACGTTTGCTGAATTTCCAGCAATTTGCATCGACCCGGTTACCGATATTTTGCAGGGTCAGGTCTCTGCCCAGACTGCTGAATATATCGCAGGACGCAAAGTTTATGCGGTGAGCAAACAGCAGTGCAATAAAAAGGAAATTCGGCTGATCAAGAACCAGTTAGCCCAGCAGTCAAAGTAACTGCGCTTATCCATGTAACCGGAGGTGAGAATCATGAAACGCTTTAACCCCAACGCCAAAATCAACCTCGAAGATCTCTCGGCAGACTTTGACGAAACCGCCGCTGGCTTTTGTTCGCTCAAGCAAACGGCGTCGTGGCTATCCATCTGAAACTGCGGTGAAACGAGGTGTCCGTATCGTGCACGGCGATAAAGAACTGCAGGAAAAACTCGGCAACAACGACCTGTGTCCTTGCGGTTCGGGACGTTGCTTTCAAGCGATGCTGTCGCAATAGCGGGCGATACGACGGCAGCCTGCGCGACCACTACTTTTAGGGATTAGCACTGGCCGCGATGCGGCTCCCCCATACAAAATTTACGAACAGGAGGTGAGAGTGATGAAGTTGGCAGAAGCCTTGATTTTGCGAGCTGATGCCCAAAAGCGGGTGGCTCAACTGCGGCAGCGACTGATGCGGAGTGCTCGGGTGCAAGAAGGCGAGCAGCCGCCAGAAGATCCGCAAGTATTGCTGGCAGAGTTAGAAGCGACCACCGACGAGCTGACGCGGTTGATTCAACAAATTAATCGCACCAACTCGGTTACGCCGTTTCAAGCTGGGGTGTTGTCTGATGTATTGGCCACCCGAGATACGCTACGGCTCAAGCGCACCGCCTATGACAGCCTCATCGGGGCAGCAGCGATTTCGCAAGAGCGGTACATGCGATCGGAATTACGGCTGGTGAGCACGGTGAATGTGGCTGAACTGCAACGCCAGATCGACCAGCTTTCGCGCGAGTATCGTGAGTTAGACGCTCAGATTCAGGCGCTTAATTGGGCCACGGATCTGGTGGAGGCATAAACCACCGTCAAGTCGAAAACCTGAGTTTTGAGCGATGGCACAAACCTCACCTGACCTCTCCTTATCAAAGAGAGGAACCGGAGTCCTTGTTCAATTTGAACCTGACTTTTGACCAGACTGTGAGTCAACCTCTCCTTAATTAAGGAGAGGTGCTGCAGGCGGTGAGGTTAGATCGGCGGCAAAAACTCCAGGTCTGAATCTGGATAAGGGTTAGTCCGCTCAGAAAACGGAGGATTGAGGGTCGCTAAACAGTGGCCCTCAATCCATTCCAGGGAAATGAGTTGGTAGCTGATTTGATAAAGGCGAATACGAATCCGCCAACTGGATCAAGTTGGAATCCATCGGCTGTTCACCGATCCCCTGGTTGCACTGGGGCAGTGCAGATGGGTTCAAATCCCATTTACAAATCACGCCCAGTATTGTGACAAGCGCATCGGGTACTGTAACCGTTTACTACCGCGTATTGATTTATCGAATCAGTGAGGGTTGGGTAAGGGGAAAACTGGCGATCAACGTCAGTCACTCATTCCTGAGCGAGCAGACTTCAATGATGAAACTTTGATGGTTTCCTGAACGGGGAAATTTTTACAAACACAAAAGGATACAAGCTATGCCTTACATGCCATTAGATCTATCAACAGCGGTGCCCGTGCTGTCTTGGGCGGGGCATGAGCTGGGTGCTAACGAAACCAAGATGGCCCAAAATGTGGCCTCGCTGCCTTTTGTCCACAAGCATGTGGCCCTGATGCCCGACGTTCATTTGGGTAAAGGGGCACTGGTCGGCTCGGTGGTGGCGACGAAGGAAGCGATCGTGCCAGCGGCGGTGGGGGTCGATATTGGCTGCGGCATGTGCGCCGTCAAAACCCCGTATCACGCCGATCAGCTCGACGGCAAACTCAAGCAGATTCGCACCGAGGTTGAAAAGCTGATTCCTGTTGGCTTTAACCAAAACCAGCAAGTTGATAAAGACGTCACCAACTGGCAGGGCTGGAGTGACTTCAAGGAGCTGCACCCTAAAGTGCAAAAGCTCCAAGATAAAGCTCAAAAGCAGATGGGCAGCCTCGGCGGCGGTAACCATTTCATCGAGTTGTGTGTGGATACCGACGCCCAGGTCTGGCTGATGCTGCACTCTGGCAGCCGCCATATCGGCAACATGCTGGCCCAGCGCCATATTGAGTCAGCCAAAGCGCTGGCGAAGCTGGCGGGCCTGAAGCTGCCTGATCCGGATCTGTCGCACTTTGTGCAGGGCACGCCGGAGTTTGAGGCGTACTGGCGCGATCTGCAGTGGGCGCAAAACTACGCCCTGCGCAATCGAGAGGTCATGATGGCCCGGTTTAAGCGGGTGGTCGAAACGCAGTTGGCGGGTGGCAAGCCCTTTAAGCCAGAACTGCAGGTCAACTGCCACCACAACTACGCCGAGCGCGAAGTGCATTTTGGCGAAGATGTGTACGTGACTCGGAAGGGGGCCGTGCGGGCGCAGAAAAACGACTACGGTATCATTCCCGGCTCAATGGGGGCGAAATCCTTCATTGTGAAGGGCAAGGGGGCTGCTGCGGCGTTTTGCTCTTGCTCCCACGGGGCGGGTCGTCAAATGTCTCGCACCAAGGCAAAGAAGGCCTTTACGCTGGATGATCTGGTGCAGCAAACGGCGGGTGTCGAGTGCCGCAAAGATGCCGGTGTCCTGGATGAAATTCCGGGTGCGTACAAGCCGATTGAGCAGGTGATGGCCAACCAGGCCGATCTGGTTGAGGTCGTGGCTACGCTCAAGCAGGTGATGTGCGTCAAGGGATAACGTTCCAGGGGTGGAATCTCAGACCAGAGCTGAATTATTCAAGTCCTGGTCTGAGAAACGCCTCACTCTGCTGCAGTACATCTGCTTCGCTGAGCCTGAATCTCAAGGCGCTCTCCAATGGGAGGGCTTTTTGTGTGGGTGAATTAGGGGCGTTGCCAGACTTTAATTTGAGTGTTGTTCGCGCCGTCATTGGCAAGGCCAATCAGTTGGCGACCATCCGGGCTCACGATCAGTTGGGAGATGGGCGCCGGATCTAACACGGCGACTAGCTCTGCAGTCTGCAAATCCCAAATCTTCAGCCCGTCAGCCGTGCTGACCATCACCACATCATTCGTCAGCGCTAGGCGATCGCCGTAGCCCCAACTTTCCCGCGCACTCGACACCAAAATCTTGGCCTGCAGCTCACCGGTGGCTGGGTTCCAGGCTTTGAGATGCACCTTAGGCTGGGTATAGGAGGTCGTAACCACGGTTTCAGCATCCGGGCTGAAGTGGGCCGAGGTGAGGTTAGTAAACCACTGGCGGGGTAACTCTGTTTGCTCGTTAGTGGCCAAATCCCAAATCTGTAACCGACCTCTGGTATCGACTAACAGCTTTTGGCCATTAGTACTGATATCTAACAGACGAAAGTAAGGCAGGCTATTGACGACGGTAACTGGCCCAATTTGAAATTCGGTCGGCCCCGGTTCAGGTAGGGTCGTTTCCAGGTCTCCTGTGTCCCGATTCCACAGGTTTACCTCGCCGTAGCCACCACTCACAATGGTGGTGTTGTCAGCAGTCACCCTCACTAAACTGAGGTCATGGGTAGTATGGCCCTGGAGCATTTGCGGCGACTGATTGGGAGTGGTCGCATCCCAGATGCGTACCATGCGATCGCCCGCCCCACTGATGACCGTGTGATTATCTGGGGCGATCGCCAGCGCCGTAATCAGGCCCGAATCACTCGGCCACGTTTGCTTCAACGTACCGGTGGTTAAATCCCAAACCCGAATGGCTTTATCAGAGCCGCCGCTGACCAGCGTTTGACCATCCGGGCTCAGGGCCAATTGGGTAGCCGCGGGATGGTCGGTCAACGTTTGCATCCGAGCCAACTCACAATAGGGTGAGGGGGGCGGACTTTGAGTACACAGCTGCGTTGCCGGTGATGGGGTCGAGCCGCCCGGCATCAGGAGCTGTTGATGCATCAGTATGGCCAGATTGGCGGCGACAATCACCCCAATGAGCCACTTGAGGGGTCGCCATCCGCCGTGATTAGGGGGAGAAGCCGGTAGGAGGTCACCCTGAATAATTTGGGTGAGTTCGCGCCGACTGCGCTGGGCTTCAGACCAAAAGCCCCCCCAAAAGATGAGGAGCACGGCTAACGGAGCCCCTAAAAATACCAGGATTTCTGGTTGCACATCCCCGGTGAGCGCTCCCGATAGGGCGATGGGGATGGTGAGGCTGTACCAAATCGAGCCCCAAACCCCTAAGAAGACCAAAACGAGCGGGTGTAAGCCCATGGTGATATGAACCGTTGTGCCTTGAGACTCCGATTCAAACCGACCGCAAATCTGAGGCAAAGAGGAGTTGCGGTAGTGAATAATGCGGCGAATCTCGAAGCCCGAATCAGACAGCGTACCGGTGTAAGAAGCATGTTCGCGAGAGAATCCCCATCGCAGCCGAGGCGCTTCGATGTGAGGTTCTAGGGTTTTGACAATCACCGATCGCGGCTGATGAGTTTGGATGGAAAAGCGATCGCGCGGCAGCAATTTCATGGTTGCAGGAGAATCCGAGTCGGATGGCAATAACCGGGTTGCTGGTCATGCTGCCCTTAGATACACCGCCAAGGGACAATTTTCCGATGGCGTTCTCAGGATTTATCAAAGGCGTCGAGTAGTATTAATCCTGCAAAATTCCGTTACGGTTCTTGCCTGAAAGTTCGAAAATCAAAATAGCCTCGCAACAATTCTGTTTGCCGTCTCATACATTGAGGGGGCAGTACATTGACTCAAAACCCCTTGTGGATATCTTCTGAGCCTAGAATTTTGCTCGAATCTGCTGTTTGCCAACTGCCTTTCTGGAACGAGGTGATTGACGCCCATCCTTTAACCGCCTTGCAGCAGACCCCGCTGCCCGAAATTCTCGATCGCCTCTCTGTTCACCCTGGCGCTGCCAACGCTGAACACCCCGAGAACGATTAAGGGGGCGAATCCAAGAGCACGACGAAACCGTGAATAGCCTCGCCAAGCTGTTGGCTCAGGAGACGCTTCACGGTTTTCAAACACCTTACAGGCTGTGAGTATTCCTGCGGAAGGAGGGGGCTACGGCTTAAAACCCGTCTGGCACAGATCGCAGCAGATAAAGGTTGACCGGCTCTACACTAGCTGCCTCAGCGTAGGCGGCGGTGAGATAGGGGCGATATGACTCATCATTGAGCAAGTGGAGTTTCCCATGGGCAATGCCTAAAGACACCACGAGGTTAGAAAACGTGTTTTCATTTTCGTCGAAAAGCTCGACGATGTTGTTGCTAGAACTAGTGACATCTAAGACCAGTCGAGTCAGCTCTGGGGAATGAGAAATGTTTTCGGCCAGATATAGGTAGCGCTCTGGAGTCGTCAGCCCCTGAAAAGCAATCAGCTGTTCTAAGGCAACGGGAGTCGCCATGTCAGTTTCGCCACCCATGAGCACCACTGGCATCTGAATTGTGCTGAGGCCGGTGTCGCCAAAGAGACTGCTGACTGGGGAAAGGGCGAATACGAAACCAATCCGGTCATCGCCCAAACTGCCGTCGGTTAATTGTTGAATCGCCCCGGGCACCTCGGCTAGCTCTAAGGCTCTGCACGCGAGTAACAGCGCGACATTGATATCATTTGAACCCAGCTCCGCTTCTAAGTCGCACTGCGGCTGTAAATAATTAATATCAACGGTGCCCCCAGCGGTTGCTAGCGCGGTGTAGCCGCCAAACGAGTGACCGATCATCCCCACGTTCTCTAATTGCAGCCGCCCCTGAAACTCTGAGCCATTTTTTTGCTCTAGAGTATCGAGTAAAAAGCGAATGTCTAGCGGGCGATCGATAAACTCTGTGGCTTCGAACGTGACTGAGTGCAGCCCCTGAGCCAAGCCATTTTGATAGGTCTTATTGCTGCCAATATGTTCTGGCACCGCCACCACAAACCCATTTGATGCTAGCTCTCGGGCGGCAGTGACGGCCTGTGGATTGCTGCGAGTATCCCCAAACCCATGGGAAAAGACCACGACTGGAATGGGGCCGGTGACGGCACTGAGGTTGGCCGGCAGATAAAGGTCGACAGGATAGGTGCGATCGCGCTGGCGATCGTCTAGCAGTAGCGATCTCTGCTGCACTTCAAATTGACCATTGTCGGCTAGCAAGGGTAGGGCGCTGTAGTCCAGCGTGGGCTCAGCGGCGGCCGCCGCTTGTGAACTTTGGGCCGCAGCACTGAGCAACTCGTCAGTGGTCTCCCTACTGGCAGTCACCGATCTGGCCACGGTTTGAATCTGCTGCAGATCCAACCGCAACCCCCCGGTGGGATAGTGACGGATAATGTTCAGCAGCGACAGGCCATCAGGATCGGCGGCAGCTAGCAGGACAGCCGCTCGAATAGCCCGCTGACCATTCCCACCACTCTCGGTTTCAATCATCTGGCCGAACCCGGTCAAGACAGCTTCGCCAATGGGTGTGTACAGCCATTGAGACAGGGCAAAGGGATCGCCCATGGCTTCCGGAATATTGGGGCTCAGAGTGGTTAAAGGTGTACTCAAAAAACGCTGAAAGTCCTGCTGTCTGTCGTCTGGCAATCGATTGATATAGGGAGCGAGGTCCGCATCAATGGTGCCATCCGCCGCAAAGGCTTCTAGGGATGAGACGGGCAGCGATCGCCCAAAGGGGCCGTAGTCAAAGTAAATCTTGTCGGCAGAGCGAGCCGGTAAGGTCGCGACGATGCCAGATAACAGACTGATGGCCGTGGTTTGTAGCAGTCGTCGGGTGAATTTCTGGGAAACCGTTGGGGAACGCATGGGCATTAGGGGGGTGAGGGTTATAGGGTGACGAACGGGAGGATGGCTCGATTGAGGGCAGGCTCAAACCTACGTTTCTGGTAAATGTCGATGAGCTAAATAAGTACTCACCAGCAGGGCCATAAAGATCGCCGGATAAATCTGCCCGACTAAGGCCTCCAAAATGGTGAGCACGGATGCGACTTCATTGACGGGGACGATATCGCCAAAGCCCAGAGTCGTCAGGGTGATAAAGCTGAAATACAGCATGTTTAGATACGAGCCCTCCTCTGTCACTAGAGCACTGGAAAAGGCATTAGGGTCCAAGGTATAGACGATGCCGTAGAGTAAAGACCACGTATATCCCAACAACAAGTAAACACAGATGCCCCCCTTCACCGTATCCATCGTGACCCTGGAAGTTTGGAGAAGGCGTTGCAGAATTAACCAGGCGGCAGAGCTAAAAAAGAGGCTATAGATCACTTGCACAATGAGTATCGGAGTGAACGTTTTAGGCGTCCAGCCTAGAGTCAGAATCATGTCGAGAGCGAACCCGATTGAGGAGATCGCCACAAAAAGCACAAAGAGCGATCGCGGCAGTCGGTAGGACTGAATAATCAACAGGGTCATGTAGAAAAACAAGAAAGATGCCAAGATCTCGCTGAGAATTCCTCCCCACCCCACAAAGGGGACAATCAGCAGCCTCAGCACAATGACGCTGAGGAGGTGGGTGTATTGAGGTGGCGGGACTGAACGATTCATAGATAAAGAGTTTGCAATCACAATGTCATCTCAACTCTATGAGCCCACCCGCGATTAGTCTGCCAAGATGATGTTTTAAGGTATTCACCCGACCGCCACCTGGGGAATCAGCAGATGGGAATCAAAGTCGCCACCAAAATGAATGACCTGAATGCCCCGATTAAAAGACACATCTTTTAGATAAGGCGGCGAAGGAATAATGGCCTGAGCACTGACCAGCAGCTCGATCGCTTCGCCTGCGGTAAAAAAGGTACTGCTGGGATACAGCGCAATCTCCAAAGGCACAATTTCGCCCGGTTTCAGCTTTTCGTCTCTGGCCGCTTTGAGAACGGGATGCCACTCGGTAGACTCGACGAGATCAAGTTCGCGACGAGCAGCCCGGCCCCAGCCCCGCGTGACCATGTCCTGTTGATTTCCTACGGACCCGTAAAAGGGCACTGACTGCTGGCGGCGATCGCGCTTATTGATGGCCACAAAGATCCCCATATCGTCGGGACTGTCTCGTGGGTTCCGTCCAGGCCGCGCTTCCACCCATAACCGCAGCTTCATGTAGCCCGTGAGTTCAGTGTCCTCAGCGAACATATATCGAAACGTCACCTGTCCCTGGGTGGCGGAGTAGGTTATTTCGCTAGCTGCTGCGGGCAAGTTGGGAGATAAAGACGATTGCTCTTTCAGGTAAAGCGTTTGGTAGTCGGTGCGGGCGAGTGGCCATTCGTTTTCATCACGAACGGCGTGAATCTCATCACGGCTGGTGCGCACTTCCAATCGCACAGGGGGCTTGTCCAAAAAACCATTGGATGTCTCCCCCTTGAGAAAACAATCCATGAAGCGTCGAGTCAGTTCTTGCACTTCCGGGGAATAGAAGGCGTCCCACTTGCCGGTGCGATGGGTGTACAGCCATTTATGCTGCGATCGCGCCTTCATAAATGCCCGAAAGCTGCCCATCGTGTGCAGTCCATGATCGGAGAAGGAACCACACACCAGCATCGGCACGGTAATTTCGTCGAGCTTCGCCGCCTTCTCCTGCCAGAAATCATCGTAAAAAGGATGCTTGTCGACAAAATTAGTGGGAATTGCCCCTTCCACTTCGACAAAATCGGCGGGGGTCCCGTTAATCGCGGTCTTCACTTCAGTGGCCCACCAAAAGGCGGGAAATCCTAGCTCCGTGAGTCCGCTTCGCGTAAACGTATCGTGATACGGATCGGTGAGCCCTTCCCAAGGCGAAATGCAGCCCAGAGATGGCGGCGGCCCGCCATAGGCTTGGCAAGCGGCCACGTGATACTGAGTAATCGCTAAAAAGCTGACCCCATTCAGTCCCACTTTGCCCGTACACCAAGGCTGTTGGGCCACCCACTCGATCGCTTCGTAGTAGCATTTGCCCTGATGCTCAGAAAATACGGAAGGATGTCCACCGCTGTTGGCATAGCCTGGCAGATTCACATTGACGACGGCATAACCGGCGGGCACCCAGAAATTCGGGTCCGGCGACTCCCAACTGGTCAGCTTAGAAAACTGGGGCTTGCCGACTTGGGGAATGAGACGGTACTGCTGCGGGGCTCCTCCGAGCGGGGTTTTGCCCAGAGCGGGGGTGATGTGATTGTCGTAAGGATGAGCGCACATCACCACGGGGACAGGTGCGTTCTGCTCAGCCGTCTGCTTCGAGCGGTAGATATTAGCCGTTAAACAAAACCCTTCACTCATGGGGATTTCGACATCGTACTCGCACAAAATATCGGGGTCGGCGTCAGTCAGTTCACATCGAGGATTGAACAACTGGCCGCTTTTGAGCGCATTCGTGACAATTGGCGCTAAGGCTTTAAGCGTATTTACCAGGTCTGTTGCTAATTGATTCAACGTCATAGAGCGCGTCTCATCTTGAGTAATATCCAGTTCTCTGAAATTGGACTACAAATCTTCCTTTCGACTCCGCTCAAGGAACGTCGGCTGAGCGGAGTCGTAAGCCCTAAGGGCAGGCAAGGCCAACGCATCGCGTCTCCCTTAGGGAGAAAGCCGACTTGTCTGTGTAGCTGTAATTTGTAGAACTGGGCTAAGAACAATCGTTAGATAGTGGCAACTACATGTGAAAAGCGACGATTTTGCCGATTTCACACATCATTATTTGCTTATGTCGTCATACAAAAGGGGTTAACGAAGAAGCGATCGCTGCGGTTAATCAAAATCAACTTATTTATTCTGAAAATAGGCGTAAAAGCTCAGGGCGATCGCGGTAGCTGAGATGATGGTCATGACGGTTCCGGGGACAAAATGGTTGTAGCCGCCGAGGTCGATAAAGATGAAATACCCAAGATCTAGCAGCCCTCCCACCAGGGCGGTGATAAAGATGGCGGCAACGCTTTTGCGCCAGATAAAGATGCCGCCAATGACCGTCACAACGCCAGCCCAAAGTAAATTGAAACCGTGCTGATTGATGATGGCCCCAACCGCATCTGGGTAATCCATTTCCAAGGTGGCAGGGTCTACAGCATCCGCAATACCGGCGGTGGCAGTCGCCGTATCGCCGGAGATGGTCATCACCCCGGCGAAAGCATGAACCAATCCCCAAATCACCCAAAGGATGGCGGATATTTTCAGCAGTATAGAAATCGTTTTTCGGGTCGAGTTGGCCATGGGAATTGTTTAATCCTGAGTGAGATTCTGTTGTTTGATAGCAATCAGACTGGTTTAATTGCGCCGCCAATCGAGCAGCGGCAACTCATCTCCCATTAGAGATTGCAGGGTTTCATGCACGGTTCTCAGTTCTTCATAGGTGACTTGGTTGTCAGCCCAGATGAGTGATTTGATCTGAGTGATTTCGTCCTCACTAAGTACCCCATCCGCCAGCGCAGCTGCCACCACGGCCTTTAACTTTTCCAGATGCTGAACTTCTTTAGGAGTCAGGGCTGGGGCCTTTGAACGTTCAATTTCCATGGGTTGCTCCTACCACTTGAGGGACATCACTAGGGACAGTAAAGAGAACTGTGGGGATGACTGACCAGATGATCAGCAGGGCAAAATAGGCAGTTTCAGGAATCAGCTCGAACCAGTTGGCTGCGAGCAAGCCCACCACCATGATCAGGTGCGCCAGAATCGCCCAAGCGATACTCGCGATTACCTGCACTTTGACTGCAGGATTGGTGGTCAGCACCGTTCTGTAGAAGGCGATCGCTAACGGCAGAAAAATTAAGATGGCCGTCAGCAGTCCTGGATTATAGGCTTGCTTAGCGATGCCTAAACCGATATGACTGATGCCATTCACCAGGGTAATTCCGGCCATCGCCAGAGTTGGAAATAGATGTCCCGGACTCCGCCAAATCGCCACAGCACCAATGAGCCAAACCAGGGAGGTATTAATGATGAAAATGGCCTCGGGCGTCAAGGGACCCATGGCTTGATCGGGAGCATTGAGTACGCCCAATAGTAGTTGATTAACGTCACTATAAAAGGCATATTGCTGGCCTAAGAGATCAATCCAATGCTCTTCAAATTGATGAGTCATGTAAGCAACTAGAAGCAATACCGCCATCAATTTCACATCAGAGAAAACTGAGACCGTTGGGGCTGTTCTCGAAGCAAAGAACATCAACAGAATGAACGGTATGGCATAGGTGCCAATTTTCATCCAATGCTCGACGAGAAAGGCGTATTGCCCCAGCGGTGCCCAGAGCATCAAAAACAGCAGGATAATGGCCGCCAAGGCCATTTTTGAGTTGTTCGTCATCGGGTTATCCCTCATCAAGAACTGGAATCTTCGGCGTCAGCTGTAGATATAGCCCTGGTACGACCAGTAAGGCAATCAAGGTGGCGGAGATGAGGCCAAAAATGATCGCCATGCAGAGGCCAAACCAAGTCGCCTCACTAAAGGCCAGGGGGAGCAGGCCAACAATGGTCGAATGGGACGCAGGCGATCGCTGGCCACGTGGGTTGCAGTCACCATGCCTTCATCAAAGCCCCACTGCTGAGCCAACTGGTTTGAGCCCGAACAGTCTTGACTTGCAGTCGGGAGGTCGCGATCGCTGCCTCACTCACTCCGGCATCTGACCGCAGGCTTTGAAATACCCGAAAGCCGATATTCCCGCAAGCGGCCAGCAAAACCAGAAGCGCAATGGGCCAAGCCGACTTGGGGTTAAAGCCTTTGAATTTGGAGGCAAGGCCGGTTTGACCGGAATGATCGGCCTGATTTGCGGCTAAATTCTGATGATTTAACTCTGAAGGAGTCTGGGAATCGGAGGGAGGGGGAGAAGGTGAACTGGATTCGTTAGACTTCATCATCGAGTGCCTCTGCAGTAGATGAATGGATTTAAAACTCGCTTAGGCTAATAGCGTCCCAATGCTAAGTCGCTCCTTATTCGAGTCTTTAAATTCTCAAAACATAAATTTAATAAACATGCAGAAATCTGGATCTTATACTTTCGGAAATTCAGTATTCACAGATAAGCATTCTGAAAACTTTTCTCTCTGTAAGCCGCGCTACAGAAAAATCGAATTCTTAAGCCTTGCTGATGTTTCGTAGAAGTCATTGAGAATAGCCGAGTCATCTAGGGAGATATGCAGCAATCTTCGTTATCTCCAGCAATTTTGACAAGGACAATAGACGAAAAAAATCGGACGTTTCGCGACAAACTATGATTTTCTCCTGCTCGAATATCTTGATTTTTGAAATATTTTAAGCCAAGAAAAATTTGTGTTAATAATCAACTGTGATCAATATTCATTCGCAAGATAATTATTAAGAAAACCAGGAAATTTGGCGGCGTGACTGATGTTGGCTCACTCCACTCAATTTGTGATTGAACATGGGTAAAGGTTCGTGAGATTGCAATCTCAATTGCGGTGTCCTGCGGTGTACCGACGCTTGTATCTCGGTTTCTTGGCCTGCGTTTGGGTGTTGATGCAGCCCGCGATCGCTTCTGGACAAAGCTTGTCTGTCTTTGACCGCCAGACCGGCACGATTCTCCCCGAAGGCGTCATCCGCTATGGCAGTATCGAGGCGGCTTGGGTGCGATCGCCGCTGGACGGTGAGCGGCTTTTTCAAGTGGCGGCACCCACAGTGACCGACCGCAGCAACTTGAGCGCTAAGGATTTTCCCGTTGAGATCAGAGCACAGAGTGTTGAAGCCCTGCTGAAAATTGAAGTTGATCGATTTCATCGCAACGTTCTTAACCGCCTGGCCAGACAGTGGCGTCTGTGGGATACGGGTTGGTCAGCCCCGCGATCGGCTGAGGTGATCACCGCGACCCTCAATAATCGTCCAGTCATTCAAATCAAGAGTTCGGACCGCTCGCGTCCACTCACCATCATCACCATTACCCAGACCGATATCGATTTTTATAGTGAAACGCCCGAAGTGCTGTCTGAAGAGTGGCGCACGATTGTTCAGGGGGAAATTGACAAGGTTGAGGCGCTGGCCTCTTTAGCGACTGCCCGGCGAGGGCTGCAATGGTCGCTGGCCATTGTCGTGGGCTTAATTGCCGTGCTCTCGCTCTTTAGCCTGCTGTCTTGGTTAATGAGGCGTCAAGCCCGCACGCTACAAATGTACCGTGAGGGAGCGATCGCTGCGACAGCCAGCCCCGCCGCACCCTTGACGGATGCCGCCCACGCTCAATCCCATTACGCAGCCCTGCCGATAGAACCAGCTCAAAAGATGGATGCTGTCCGGTCAACCGAGTCCCGTTCTCTAGGTCGCTGCTTGGGAGTACTTGCCGAACGTGCCCGATTTCTGGAAATCCTTAAAAAGAAGCCGCCTTTAGAGCACCAACTCAACGCCCTGAAGTTTTTGCAATGGCTGCTGGTTTGGTTAGCCATCTTGTCTGTATACGGCAGTTTGATTGGGCTGACCTATACGCTGCCGATCGTGACCGCATGGAGAACGACGCTGTTTCGAGAGCCGTTCAAAATCCTTTTGATTTGGTTTGCGGTCGGGGTGGCCCTGCGCATCAATCGAGCGTTCGCCTATCGTCGGACTCAAGCCCACAAAAAGTTGCCAACCATCCAATCCAATGAAGCCCAGCGCAAGTTTCTGAGGATGAATACGATTGGGGGCGCATTAGAAGGATTAATCTCTGTGCTGATTGTCCTGACTGGGGTCGTCTTCACCTTTTCCACCTTTGGGTTGTCAACGCAGTCGGTGTTGGCCTGGGGGGCCGTGTTAGGACTCGCGATTTCTTTTGGGACGCAGAGCTTAATCAAAGATGTGATCAACGGCTGCTTGATTTTGCTGGAGGATCAATTTGCCGTGGGTGATGTGATTGCGATTGGTTCGATGTCGGGTTTGGTTGAGGAAATGAATCTGCGGAGTACTCGTTTGCGCAACCCAGAGGGAGAACTCATTACGATTCCCAATGGCAATATTGCTGAGGTGAGGAATCTTACGCGATTGTGGTCGCGAGTTGATTTCACCATTGAAGTGGCCTATGACAATGATCCTGACCAGGTTTTAACGCTGCTGAATACCATTGCCCAGGAGCTGTACCGATCGCCTGAGTGGCGAGACAAGATGCCTGCTCCCCCGGAAGTTTTGGGCATTGAGCAACTCTCTCATGCGGGTATATTGATGCGCGTTTGGTTAAAGACCGCCCCCCTGCAGCAGTGGGCCGTGGGGCGCGAATATCGTCTTCGGGTCAGGAGAGCCTTTGAGACGCACGGCATCACCATTGGCAGACCCCAATGGATCGCGTATCAAGCCAGTCTGGAAGCACCTTTAACCCATGATGAACGGCCTGGAGTGACCACCGAAAGCCCAGCAAAACGATAGTGCGATATCGGCCTCTAGAATTGCCGAGCTGGCTGCCCCGACCTGACATGCTCAATCAAAATCAAACACCTGAATGAATCGGAATCCAATTTGATTGCTATTCGCGTTTTGATCGCGACTGAATTCGTGGGCTAATTCGACTGTAGTGCCACGACCGAGATCGTATCCAACCGCTGTTTGCACAGAATAATCGTCAAAGGTACCCCCGCTTGCGAGATCTCTCCATCTACCTGTGCCGGAAAGAGTCATGGTCCACGGGTTAGTCTGGTAGACCACCCCGGCACTGGCATAAATGATATTGTCGGCGGTTCCTTCAAAGTTCCATAAAGGGGCAATTTCACCAATCAAGGTCAGCGATTGTCCGTCACCCAACTGAAACGATTGCATGGCCGCGACCAAAAAACCGTTTTCATCAGCCACGTCCCCCTCACCTGCTGCTTCGTGGATATAGGCGAGCCGGTAGGTGAAGCCAGGTAGCCGACTGATTTCGCTACCTTCAAGCGCAACTGTAAAAGATTCAAATGACTCCGTGTTGCTCGCACCCCCATCGGACAACCGATTGCGCTCCCGCCGTCCACCTAGGTCAAGGGAGTCGGACAGCAAACTGGTATCGTCAAAGAAGGTGCTGACGCTGAGTGTGTGCCTCCCCAACGCTCCAGTCAGGAAAGTATATTCGGCCCCCAAGCCAATGCGTTCGATCAACTCGATTTCCCTGTTGTAACTGTTGCCGTACATGCCCGGCGTGGCCAGGGACGCAAAGGCAAAAGTTGGGGTGTATTTGCCTGCCTGTAGCGACAGGCGATCGCTCACGTCATAGTTCACAAACAATTTGCGAACGAAGAGTGTCTGATCTTCGAAATAGCGGTCTTCCGTTGGCGGACCAGCGTTCTCTAGCCGAATTTCTGCATTGAGTGAAAACCTCTCTGTAAAGTGAAATTCCGGCGAGGCGATCATTTCGAAAAACAGATCATGGCTGTCAGTACGCGGCGTTTCGGCGTTATAGTCCCCATCATAGGCAACGCGAAAAAGCACATCCCCGCCGATGCGTGGATACGTTTCGGCATCGGCAACGTTTTCCTGCGCCAGCGTCGAAGACGCTTCGACCAAAAGAGTATCAGCATCGCTCTCAGGGTGAGTCGCTTCCGCATCGTCATGGACACCATTAATTTCTGTCTGCGCCAGCGGCTCCTGGCGATCGCACTCTGCTGTTGTCAAGGGAACAATCTCCCCCTGAATTTCCACGTCTATAGCCCCCCCGTCGATAAGGTAAGTCTCCAATGGAGCACAAAGAACATTGCTCTCACGCGGCGTTTCGGCAGTGTTATGGGCACCATCGGCTTCTGTCTGCGCCAGCACCGGCAATGTTCTGAGGAAAATTGCAATACACGCCAAAAGTAGAGGAAGCTTCATCACACACTATTACCTACACGTTTTGCAGAGTTGATGCTGCGCTGGTTAATCCGTCAGGATTTGCGCAGTTGAATCGATCGCCGCCGCCAGATCCGGTTAGGGCAAGGCGGCGACGCCATTTCGGTATGGGCTGAGCAAGATCGCCTGACTCAGTGTCCTAGCGTCAATGGCGAGAGCTATTGTGATGGCCCTCTCGCCCTTAATTCTTGGGAGTGACCAAATTCTCTAAATCCCCCAGAATTGGAGGATTTGAAGGCGAATGCGCAAGTCCTAATCTTAAAGACTGCGAGGATCGACAGGATCAGTGCCCGCATTGAGCTCGGTTGGATCATCAACGCCATCACCATCCGAATCAGCTTTGTAGGGGTAGATCCCTAAAGCGATCTCTTCGGCGTTGGCAATGCCATCACCGTCAATGTCATCGTCTAACGAGTCTTCGATGCCATCGCGATCCGTATCCGCCCAGCGGCTGGGGTCGTTGGGGAAACCGTCAAAGGCATCCTCGACCCCATCGCTATCAGTATCCAAGGCCAAAGGCACTGGTAGGCCAGTCCACTCTGTTGCAACGTCTGGCACTTTGCCTGAGTTCATGTCAGCCACAAGCGAATCGAAAAACTGAGACATATGGTAGAGCCGCTGCTCGTTGGGCAAACCGATGTGCACGCCAGGCGTCCAGCCCATGGGGCCAAGATTACGCATCGCCCAGCTCATGCTGAGCTGATCGGTCACTACCGCCATCGACTGCATACTGCCAGAGAGCCAGGCCGTGACCACCGGAATCGCCAGGATCTCTTGGATTTCTCGATCGGTGAAGTGCCGACGCAGCTCCTCGATGTGGGCCGCCGTCACCCGCGTCGGCAGACGACCGGCATCGCGCGCGAGCCGCAGGGCCGCCTTCTGCGCTGGTTCGACGAACTCGGATCGTTCGAAATCCATCAGGGATTGGATATATGCGATCAGTTCTGGGCGATCTTCTGGCGGGATCTCGGCTTGGAAGTAATCGGCTTCTGTGTAGTCGTAAATGCCAAAGGCACCATGGGCCTGGCAATGAACGCAGCCACTGGCGAGCTGATAGACGAAAAACATCGACCAGATCTCGGCGAATTCCATCGTGCGCTCAGTTTGCAAAATGTATTCGTCCATGGTCAAGGTGCCGAACGCCGCTTGCCGTGCCCAGTAGGTGTCAAACCGACTGCGATCGCTATAGGGCACGCTCGCTTCGGTACCCTGGGGACCGTCATAGAAGTCATAGTCATAGGCGGCCACATTAAAGGGCGGCGTGCCTGCCGGCGGCAGGTTGGCCTCGCGCAACCCCGGTGCTTCCCATTCAAGGAGCGTGACTGGGAAGGCGTCAAAAGGCTCCTCAATCCCGTCTTGGTCGCCGTCGAAGGTGATGGTGGGGATGTCATACCCGGTGATGTAATTGATCCAGTCCGTCTCAAAGACCGGATCAACCGCGCCCAAATCATCGCGGACCCAACCAGCATCAATCTCCGCCACCGCTTGCGTCAGGACATTACCGACGAAGGGGTTGGTGCGCTGTTCTTCAGGCGAGGTGGCGACGTTGTGGCCAGGCTCCCAACCTACCGCAGACAGGTTTTCAATAGCCCAATCAAGCGTCTCCTGATCGGTGGCGATTGGCAGCACGGCATCATGGGTGGCCATAGCGTTATTGATCGCCCCGAGCTGCATCAGCTCAGCAATTTGCCGATCTGGGTAATGGGTGCGCAGGAGCGCATGGATATCGGCAGAGGACGTGATCGGATAGCTGCCCATCACGTCAATATAGGTGAACGCGGCCTTCAGGCGCGGCTCCTCCAAAGTCTCCGTGTAATCGGGTGCGAAGATCGCCTGGATCTCCTCCAGCGGCACACCCATCAGGGAGAGCTGGTAGGCGCTGCGTGCGGTATGGTGACCGCTGCCGGCGAGCACCATCTGGCGCAGAGTCAGCCGCCACTTGGTTTCAGCATCAAACATCGCGTCTGCATGGATCATCGCGTCTGAGATCAACAGACCCTCGTAGAAATCAAACAGGTTGCTGATGTCGATCTTGTGGCGATCGTAAAAGGGGGTCTCCTGGTCTGCTGCTGGTGCAGGGGGGGCTTCTGCGAGGGCCGGCGCTGGCAACAGAATGGTAGTGATGAGTGCAGCAGTGCTCGCTAAAAGTGTTTTGAGTTTCATCGGGTCATTCTCCTGCAAAGAGGGTCACGAACATGCCATTCGGATTGGGGGAATGGCTTGGCACAAGTTGCAGGGAATCCCAATGCTCGGCAACCTTGCCGTCGGCGTCGAAAAGATACATGTCGACAGCAGCCATCCCCTTATCCTCGGGGCTGTCGTTGTCCAAATTCCGGAAATTGACGTGTGCCATGGCCCAGTCGCCCACCACGATCACTTTGTGAATGTCAATCGCGACCGGCTACTC